>CAYVKA010000005.1:12999-126761 GCA_964451925.1 uncultured Nevskia sp.
ATCGAAGAAAAAATCGTCAAGAGCGTGGAGTACGTCGATGAATTGCCGGCTGCAGCCGAGAAGCCGGAAGAGAAGTGGCAGCTCGTCTATAACAGACACAAGGCTTGGCAGAAGAAGCTAAAATCACGAGGCATTCGACCGTTAACAATCGTCGTCACAAAAGGAATTGCTGACGCGGAAAGGGTCGCCGAGCACTTACAAGAGTTTCTACAAGACTGGGACAAGCTGGACGCTAGCCAAGCAAAGGCAAGGGTGCTGTGCGTAACTTCCGCTCCAAAACATCAGCCCAGCATTGGCAAGCTGAAAACCGTCGATAGTCCATCCAGTAGAGTTGAATGGATCGTTTCGGTGTCTATGTTGAGCGAGGGCTGGGATGTTAAGAATGTTTTCCAGATTGTTCCTCACGAAGAACGCGCATTCAATAGTAAGCTTTTGATTGCCCAGGTACTCGGCCGCGGCCTGCGGCGGCCTGATGGTTGGGCGGGCGAGGAGCCACTGGTCACGGTATTCAATCATGATTCGTGGTCCGGCCGGATCAAGCACTTAGTCAACGAGATTTTGGAGTTAGAGCGACGACTTACATCTACAGTGGACCCCAAATCGCCTTATAACTTTCAGCTCCACAATTTGGACTACACGCGCGACGAAGACACAACTACGTTTGCGAAGAAAGGAGGATACAAACTCTTCGAACAAGAATATGTGGATCTTCCAACTCAAGTTGAAGAGGAGGATGTAACGGTTGGATTTGAGCGTGCACTGACAGGCGACCACGTCGCCTTCAAAACGGTGATCAAGCATAAGACTTGGTCTGCCGAAGAAGTTGCCGAACTGATGCATCAGCGCCTGAAGTCTCTGGATGACGAGTCAAAGGATTATGAAGATAAAAAGGATCGGACAAATTACGCGAAGCAGTTCCCCCTATCTAAGTGCGTTGGAATTGTTAAGCAATCTCTAAAGCGAGCGCACATCACGAGCGAAAGGGTAACTGACGACAACAGGCAGAAATTTCTACAAGCGCTCGGCACGTTGCGGCGTAAGGCTGCCAAGCGCGTTGTATATAAGTTATCACCGAAGGCGTTAACCGAGAGCAATACTTCCACCCGCCAGTCGGAAAGCTGCAGCGCAGCTGAACTGAGGCGTGGCTCGAAGACGGTTTTTTACGCTCCGGATTGCGAAGCAACCTTGCTAGACGCCCAGAGGGAATTCTTCCGTGAAGTGTCAGATCCTGACGGAGATTTCCGTGGCGGACGTGAAGAAGTAAACAACACAAGCAATTTCAAAACACCTGCAAATCTTGTTATCGCAGATGCCACACCCGAGCGAAAGTTTCTACGCTCGTTGGTAAGCACAGAAAATGCCAAAAGAATTGACGCGTGGGTGAAGAATACTCCGGTTGGGTTCTACTGGATCGAATACGCCTGGAAGAAAGGTGAGCATCCGAAGAGAGGGGAATTTAGCCCCGACGTATTTATCAAACAGGGTAATCGTGTATTTGTAGTTGAGATCAAGGGAGACGAAGAAATTGCCGATCCATCTGCTGATAACGTCAAGAAGCATGAGTATGCCACTGAGCATTTTAAACGCGTTAACCAGTGGCTCGGCAAGGCAAAGAGCGCTGTTGCCTATCAATTCAACATGATCTCGCCAAAAAGTTACAACGTATTCTTTCAAAAACTGCGCGGCAATGAGCTTGAGGGATTTCGTTCTGAGCTGGATGTTGCGATGACGAAAGCAGCGAAAGGAAGCAGCGATCAAGGATGAACATTTCGGAATTCTAGAGCCTGACAGAGGCAGGGCGTTCGTATAACGATGGTTGGTTGGAGCCAGCAACAATGCCGAATGATGCCAACCCTATTCAGGGCGTAGATCACGACCATTTTTTCCTAGGTCACTTGCAATCTGTCCAGGGCGCGAATGCTTGGTATTACAACCAGCGTTTTTTGGGAAAAGGAGGTAACGGAACTGCTTTTTTTGTGACTTGCTCGTCCGGTCCCAATAACGGGATGCAATTTGTTCTGAAAGTGTTTCATAAGATCAGCGCACCAGTGCGTCGACGTGCCTTTCTTGAAGAAATTCGCCATTTGCGCTCCTTAAATCATCCTGCCATCACGCGCATTTTTGATGAGGGAACATTTCGAGCAAGTAATGGCATGGAATATCCCTTCGCTGTTATCGAATATGTTCCGCTCACAGTGCGAGAGCTCTTGCTGTCAAAGCAAGTAGATCGGCTGCGCGCTATTCGCATTGCGTTCAATTGCCTTTCCGCACTTGAGTGCCTACATGCCGCGGCACCTCAATTGATCCACCGTGACATCAAGCCTGAAAATATCTTGATTGGCGACATCGGCGCAAAACTTGCCGACTTTGGTCTAGTAAAAGTGTTTGACGAAGTTCCCCCAGGCGAAGAAGTGGATGTATTTGATGGAACTCAGTGGCCGGGGATGCCGTGGCGATATCGCACGCCCGAGTTGGTGTTGCGAGCTTTAGACGGAGCAACACGAATTACCACCGCGAGCGATATCTACCAATTTGGCACAGTGTTTTATGAGCTTCTCACAGGGTTTAATCCCCAGCGCCAGCCGGAAAAAGTTACGAACGCCATAGAGCTTGATCTGCGTGACATTAGAGGAGAACAAGGTGGCGAGTTAGGCGCTTTCATACGAGATATGTTGGCGGACGCCCCCGGCAATAGGCCCTCTGCATACAGCTGCCTGCGTCGTCTCAATCTGATCCATCAAGCATATTGCGAAACGCTGTTCAACGTCACCGGACAGTTTGTGTGAGCAGAATACGGTGACCTACCGACTAAGTTGCCGGCGCAGTAAGGTCAGTTGGCCTGTGCAGCTTCAAGCGGCTAACAGCCGCCGCTTCAAGCTAAACGCGCCAGCGGCAGAGAGCGTTCCGCTCACTGCCCCGGCCGCCGATGACTGCGGCGGCTATATCGGTGCTGCGCTGCGCACAGCCCATCGTTTGATGCCCGCCTGGGAGGCGGGCCGCCCTCCGGTCCAGCCGTAGTCAAACCCCGCTCGACGCCCGCGCCTGATCTCCGCTCGCCCGTGACCCGACGAGCGAAGGGCACAGCCGACGAGGCGCTGCGCGCCCCTGCGGGGGGGGCTGGACTACGGCCGGCCCTCCGGGTCTTCGGTCGCCATGACGGAATCGCGCACGCCGCGCGATTCGCGCCATACGACAGGAGGTCGAAATCATGGGCAAGCAGACGGGTAAGCAGCGGCAGGAAGGCATCTATGAGCGGGCCTCAAGCACACCTGCGGACGACGCTTACGGGCGGCGGGCGTGGGACTTGAGGATCGCCAGGACATCCTGGGCCACAAGTCCAGCCGCATTACGACCGATTATTCGGCGGCGGAACTCCGCCATCTGATCGGTGCAGTGGAGAGGGTCTGGAAGCCCAATCCCCACAAAAGCCCCACAGTGCTTTCTCTGGTGGTGAGAAAAGCAGCGTAAGTTGTTGATTTTGGTGGCTAGAGGCGGGATCGAACCGCCGACCTCAGCATTATGAGTGCCGCGCTCTAACCGTCTGAGCTACCTAGCCACTGAGGGGCCGCAAATTCTATAGAAAGTGCCGGTTTGAGTCGAGTTTTTGCGTCTCGTGGCCTCTTCCGCCGATTGCGGGCTGCGGGGTGGGGACCGCTCAGGCCTGCTTGCGGATGGAGGTCACGGTCTTGCGCCGCCGGTCACCGCCGTAGAGGTAGTCGCGCGTCAGGGGCAGGCGGCTGAGGCTGCGCTCCATCTGCGCGTGGAACACTACCAGGTCACCCCAGCGGAAGCCGGCTTCGGACACCAGCAGGTAGAACTCCCACATGCGGCAAAAGCGCTCGCCGAGCTTTTCGGCGAAGCGGCGCCGGTGGGTCTGGAAGCGACGGTTCCACTCGGCCAGCGTGCGGGCGTAGTGCAGGCGCCACACTTCAAAGTCCGTCAGGATGAGGCCCTTGGGTTCCATCGCCGCCATGATCTCGGAGGCGGCGGGGATGTAGCCTCCCGGGAAGATGTATTTGCGGATCCAGGGATTGCTGCCTCCGGGGGGCGTGCTGCGGCCGATGGTGTGCAGTAGGGCGGTGCCATCCGGCGCCAGCAGGTCGTGCACCTGCTGGAAGAAGCTCTTGTACTGCGGCCGGCCGACATGCTCGAACATGCCGACGCTGACAACGGCGTCGAACTCGCCGCGCGTGTCGCGGTAGTCCTCCAGGCGGAACTCCACCTGCCTGGTCAGGCCGCGCTCCAGTGCCCGCTGCCGCGCCACCTTGAGTTGCTCTTCCGATAGCGTGATGCCGGTGACCTGCGCGTCGAAGCGCTGCGCCAGGTAGAAGGCCAGGCTGCCCCAGCCGCAACCGATGTCCAGCACCCGCGCGCCCGGCCTGAGGTCCAGCTTGGCGGCGATGTGGGCGCATTTGGCCATCTGCGCCGCTTCCAGGCTCATGCTTTCCTCGCGGCCCGCATCATCGAAGTAGGCGCAGGAATAGAACATCTCCTTGTCGAGAAAGGTGGAGTAGAGGTGGTAGTCCAGGTCGTAGTGATGATGGATGTTGCTGCGGCTGCGCAGCGGATTGTTCAACTCGCCCAGCCACGTGCCGGCATTGCCCAGCAGCCTGTCGAGCCGCCCGCCCTGCATCGAGGCGACCATGCGCATCGCCACCTTCAGCACATGCAGCAGATCGCCGTCGGCGGGGTCCCAGGCCCCCTCCATATAGGCTTCACCGAAGCGCAGTTGGGGATTGAGTAGGATGCCGCTGAGCGCGGCGGGATCGTTCAGCCGCAGCACCGCGCGCGGCTCGTTGCGGCCAAGGGTCCAGACGCGACCGTCGGATGCCCGAAACTCCAGGCATCCTTGCCCGAATCGTCGGCTGACCCTGTTCAGCAGGGTCTCCATGGTCAAATTATAGCCAAGTTGTCGCGGCTGGCCAGCGCCAGATGATAAGCCCTGGCGATGCGCCCGGGCGCGGATTCGCGCCGGCTGCGGGGTCAATGGGCCGTTGCAGTACCGGATGTTCCACTGGCCAACCCTTGCGCCGCCGCGCCGACCACCGCCGCTTCGCCCCCGCTCAGCAGTCGCAGGAATGCCTCCTGGGCGCGGCGCCCGGTCCGCGCCGCGCGAGCCTTGCCGCCCGGAAGCAGGCGGCTGCCCAGGTGCCGCGCCAGGCAGAACGGCAGGTTGAGCAGCGGGTACCAGGGCAGCACATGCGTCGGCAGCCCCAGGTTGCGCATGCCGGCGGCGCCCAGGAACAGGCGGCTGATCGACAGGTGGCGGGCGCGGTCGTAGCGGCCGCGCAGTGCCGCGAAGCGCGCGTAGGGACGCCGCAGCGGCTCGTCCATCAACGGCAGTGCCAGCGCAGCGCTCGAGGGATCGGGGTTGGCCAGGCTCAGCAGCAGCTGACCCAGCAGCTTCAGCGCCGAGCGCTCGTCGTTCGGCAGCCATTGCAGTTCCACGCCGCTGAGCCAGCCCACATAGCGCGCCAGATGTGCTGCCGCGTCGCGCTCGCGGCGCGTTTGCGGCATGCCCATCAGGCGCGCGCCCAGCAGGGGCAGCGAAAAAACGCCGATCAGCGTGGCGGCCATGTCCGGTTGATTGACCGGCAAGCCCCATTCCGCCATGCGCCATTCCGGCAGCCGCGCCACGTGGCGCCGCACCATGGCGTGGATCAGGCGCACGCGCAAGGTTGACTTGAATCCGGCGGAGAACCGCTCCAGTCCGCTTTCGGCGGTGCAGTCCAGGGCCCAGCGCAGGGTTTCGGCGAAGCGCCGCGTCGGGCCTTTTTCCAGGGCTCCGGTGAGCAGCAGGGTCTTGTTGAAGGCCGAGGCCTGGTAGCCACCCATCAGGCTCACATCGCGCGCCACATACAACGACTCCATGCCGGCGCGGCGGAACACTTCGGCGCCCTCGTGCAACAGCCGGGCGTCGACCCAGCCCGGGCGCCGCTCGATCAGCGCGAAGAACTCGCGCAGCGGCGCCGGCGCTTCCGGCATGGAGTCGATGCCATGCTCCAGCGCCCGCTCGAACAGCGGGCGCGCCGTTCTCATGCCGCTGGCGAACATCCATTCCACCAGTCGATCCATCGGCCCGTCGCCGTGCATCAGCGCCTCGCCGATGGCCTGCCAGCGCTGCGGCGTCGGCTCCACCTTGCCGGGCATTGCCCAGCGCAGGCTGCCGAGCATGCGGCGCCCCACAAGGCTGGGGCGGTGCCGGTTGGGGATAAAACCGGGGACCAGGGTGGCGTCGGGCATGGTGGATCTCCTTGCGCAGCGTTGACAGGTCCGCACGGTAATATGAATATGTATTCGCATTCAATTCGCAATCGAATCACCTATGCGCAAAAAGCCGACCCAGCAGCGCTCGCAGCAAGCGGTGGAAGCCCTGATCCAGGCTACCGGCCAGGTGATCGCCGAGCACGGGCTGGACGGCCTCACCACCATCAAGGTGGCCGCCCGCGCCGGGATCAGCATCGGTTCGCTGTACCAGTATTTCGAGAACAAGGAAGCGCTGCTGGCGGCACTGCAGGACCGCCTGACGCGGGAACTCAGCGACCTGGTCAACCGCACGGCGCCGCCACTGCTCAACGCCGACATTGAAACCATCGTGCGCAGCCTGCTGCTGGCGGCCTTCGATTTTTTCGAGAGCGAGCAGGGCCTGTATCTGGAACTGCTGCGCAACTGGTACCGCCTGGACATCGCCCGTGGCTTGCACCATTTCGAGCAGAACATGCTGGAGGTGACGCGCGCCTACCTGATCGCGCACGCCCGGGATTTGCGCCTCGGCAATGTGCCGGCACAGACCTTTGTGGTGATCAACAGCGTGGTGTTCACACTGCTGCGTTACCTGAGCTTGCCGCAGCGGCCGCTGTTCGACCGTGCGCAGCTGATCGAGGAATTGACCGTGCTGATCGCCAGGTATGTGTCGGGCGGTGCGCGCGCGGGTGGCGCTTAGCCGGGCCGCGATCCACCTGTTTTCCCATTCGCCACCGGCTCCACTGGAGCTGGCGGGGCGCCCTTCTCGACATAGCGGCGCCAGCACCTCCATAGCCAGTTGCAGGAGGTTGCCGCCAGAATCATCTCGAGCGGCCGCAGCGGAATGGAATAGCGGGGTTCGGACTGCAGAACGGAATAAACCAGCGTTTCGGCGGCGACAAGGAGTGCCGCCGCATAGAGCGCAACCGGCGGCGCCACCGCAGCCGGCTTGCCCAGGACAATGCAGACCGCGCCGAGCATCAGCACAAACAACAACGGGTTGATGCCCACGCACAGCGATTCGAACAGGCTCAGCGGCGCGTAGGTCATGAAGATCGGGTGGAGGATCGGCGAGACGTAGACGTCGCCCACGCCGACCCGGATATTCCAGGCCCACAGCAACGCGGGCTTCCAGGCATACCAGGCGATGTAGCGTCCCGGATTCGCCGCGATGCGGTTCTTCGCCACCCCCAGCCAGGCTGCGGGAGAGTGCCAGGCCAGGTCGATCTCCGCATAGATCTCAGCAAGAACCTTGTTTGACGGCTGATCGCCGCTGGCGGACCTGACAAACACGGCGTGGTATTCGGGCCAACTCCCCTGCACCAGGTTCGCCATAGCCCGGCCGCCCGCGGAGTCGTCCAGAGGGACGCCCAAGCCGCGAGCGCCCCAGGCGACTGGCAGCAGCAGGGAGCCGGCCACCAAGGCGGCGATGCAATGCCGGGGAAGCGCTTTCCACAGCCACAGCATGGCACCCAGCAGCAGGCCGAACGGCGTCAGGGTGGCGTTGACCATCGCCGCGGCACCGAAGCCAAGGCCGGCAATGCCCCAGTGCGCCGCACGAGTGGACTTTTCCGCCAGGAGCAGCAAGCCGAGGGCAGACAGGATCATGAAGCAGAACAGGCTTTCCGACAGGAGATAGGTGCTGATCGCGACATTGTGAGGCCAGACTGCAAGCAGCAAGCCGGCCGCGAAGCTCCACGCCGGCCCGAGCCAGCGGCTTGCCACAAAAACAGTCAGGGTCGCCGACAGGCCGCCCAGTAGCGCCTGCGCGGTCAACACCGCCTGGTACCAGGCATTTCCGGAGCCGAACGGCCACATCAGCGCCGCGAGCAACAAGGGGTAGCCGGGATCGCGATAGCTGTCCGGCGGTACGCTGTCGGAGCCCGGATCGACCATCGAAAAGGTATGGAAGTGCAGCAGGTTCCAGGCGTAGTTGCAGTAGAGGCTGGAGTCGGCGAGATTCGGATTGGCCACCACACTGCCGCGGATGAACCAGAGTCTTGCGGCGAATCCGCAAACCCCGGCCAGCAGCGCCAGCAGCCACAGCTTCCTGGCAGCGGCCGGGTTGCCGAAACTATTCGGCGATGTCGGCAACGGGTCCATTCCTGATGCTCAAGATGGTGACTGCCACATGCAGACTGGCCGATGCCGGCCGATGCCCCCGAAGGGCGGATTGAATCAGACGTTGAAGCGGAAGTGCATCACATCGCCTTCCTGCACGATGTATTCCTTGCCTTCCAGGCGCCAGCGCCCGGCTTCCTTGGCGCCGGCCTCGCCCTGATACTGGATGAAGTCTTCATAGGCGATGACCTCGGCGCGGATGAAGCCGCGCTCGAAATCGGTGTGGATCACGCCGGCGGCTTGCGGCGCGGTGGCGCCCACCTTCACCGTCCAGGCACGCACCTCCTGCACGCCGGCGGTGAAATAGGTCTGTAGGCCGAGCAGCTTGTAGGCGGTGCGGATGACGCGGTTGAGTCCCGGCTCGTCCAGGCCCAGGTCGGCCAGGAAGGGGATTTTGTCGGCTTCGTCGAGCTGGGCGATCTCGGCCTCGATGGCGGCACAGACCAGCACCACCTCGGCGTTTTCCTTCGCGGCGAAACCTTTGACCCTTTCCACCAGCTCGTTGCCGGCCAGGCCCTTCTCATCGACGTTGGCGATGTACAGCGCCGGTTTGGCGGTGATCAGGTGCAGCTCGCGCAGCGCCAGCTTCTCCTCGGCGTCCAGCTCCAGCGCGCGCACGGCCTGGCCGTTGTTGAGGTGCGCCTGAACCCGCTGCAGCAGGCCCTGGCGGGCGATGGCGGCCTTGTCGCCGGCGCGGGCCAGCTTGGCGGCGCGCTCCAGGCCCTTGGTGACCGATTCCAGGTCGGCCAGGGCCAGCTCGGTGTTGATCACCTCAATGTCGCGCAGCGGATCGACGCCGCCGGAGACGTGGATGACGTCGTCGTCGACGAAGCAACGCACCACGTGGGCGATAGCGTCGGTCTCGCGGATGTGGGCCAGGAACTTGTTGCCCAGGCCCTCACCCTGGCTGGCGCCGGCGACCAGGCCGGCGATGTCGACGAACTCCACCGCCGCGCCAAGCACGCGCTGCGGCTTGACGATGGCGGCGAGGGCGTCAAGGCGCGGGTCCGGCACCGCCACCACGCCGACGTTCGGATCGATGGTGCAGAACGGATAATTCTCCGCCGCGATCTGCGCCTTGGTCAGCGCGTTGAACAGGGTGGATTTGCCGACGTTGGGGAGCCCGACGATGCCGCACTTGATGCCCATGACGCTCTACTATCCCGAAAAAGGCGCCTAGCTTAGAGCTTATCCGCGAATAAATCACACCTGCGCTGCCGCCGAAAATCGCGTCAAGCAAGGCGCAGCCAGGGTCATTGCAGGGCCGGGCGTGACTACGCCAGGGCCCAAAGGCCGCGGATTTGCATCGCTACAGGGGCACGCCGCGCCGGTTTGAGGGTGGCGGTGGCGCTGCGGCATGATGGGGCATTGCCTTTGATCCCGTCCCCATGAACGCCAGCCAGCGCACCCTCTCCGCTGCACTCCTGTTTGCCGCCGCGGCTGCCGCCGCCGCGCCGTCCACGCCCCCGCCCGAGGAGCATCCGGTGCTGGGCGAGATCGCCTCCGCGATCGACGCCGCGCAACTGCAGGCCACCATCCAGGCCCTGGTCGGCTTCGGCACCCGCCACACCCTGTCCGAAACCAAGTCCGACACGCGCGGCATCGGCGCCGCGCGGCGCTGGGCGCAGTCGCGTTTGGCCGCCATCGGCAAGGATTGCGGCGGCTGCCTGAGCATCGTCATCCCGGCGCAGACCGTCAGCGGCACGCGCATTCCCAATCCGGCCGAGGTGATGGACGTGGTGGCGATCCAGAAAGGCGTGAGCGATCCGGGCCGCGTCATCATCCTCACCGCCCATATCGACTCACGTGTCAGCGACGTGATGAACGCCACCGCCGACGCCCCGGGCGCCGACGATAACGGCTCCGGCGTGGCCCTGGTGCTCGAGGCCGCGCGGGTGCTCAGCCGCTACAGGTTCCCCGCCACCATCGTCTACGGCGTGCTGTCCGGAGAGGAGCAGGGCCTGTATGGCGGCAAGGTGCTGGCGCAGTACGCGCAGGACCAGGGTTGGCGCGTCGAGGCTGATCTCAACAACGATATTGTCGGCGGCGACCGTGGCCAGAACGGGGTGATCGACAACACCCGCATCCGCCTGTTCTCCGAGAGCACGCGCGAGATCGAGACGGCGAAGCAGGCGAAGCAGCGCCGCTACGAGGGCGGCGAACTGGACGGCCCCTCGCGTAACGTGGCGCGGTACATCAAGCATCTGGCTGAGCACTGGATTCCCAACTGGCGCGTCGACCTGGTGTACCGCGTCGACCGCTTCGGCCGCGGCAGCGATCACGAGGCGTTCAATGCCGCCGGCGACCCCGCCGTGTGCTTCCGCGAGAGCGCCGAGGATTACCGCCACCAGCACCAGGACGTGCGGGTGGAAAACGGCGTGAGCTACGGCGACACCATCGATCACGTCGATTTCGACTACCTGGCCCGCGTCACTGCCACCAATGTCATCGCCGCCGCGGCGCTGGCCTGGGCGCCGCCACCGCCGGACGGCCTCAAGGTCAGCGGCGCGGTGACGCCGGATACGGTGTTGAGCTGGCAGGCGCCGGCCGGTGCCACCGCGGACAGCCTTGCCGGTTATCGCGTCTACTGGCGCGACACCACTGAATCCGCCTGGACGCACGCGCGTTGGGCCGGCAATGTAGCGGAGGTGAAGCTGCCCGGCCTGGTGATCGACGACTGGGCGTTCGGCGTCGCCAGCGTGTCCAAGGACGGTTTCGAGAGCCCGGTGGAGTATCCGGGGCCGGCGGGGGCGTTCTGGCCGGCGGCGGAATCCGCCGAGGAGAAAAAGTAGCAACGGCGAGTCGCCGCAACAAGCGCCACCCGTTCGCACCAGGTGCCTTGCGCGGCAAGGCATAGTCGAGGTATTGCGCGCCCACGTCCTCGATACGATCTTCCTGATCGAGTTCGGGACGGACCGGCGTGTCAGGGATTGGCTGGGGGCGGCGGCTTCTTCGGCGGTTTCACCGCATCCGGATCGGTGTGGAGCTGCTGCGAAGCCTTGCTCCAGCCTTCCTTCATCAGGGTTTCCAGCGCAGCCTGCGAGCGGCTGAGGGCATCTTCGATCGCGCGCAGGTCGGGCTGGCTGGGGCGGCCGAGGACGTAATCCAGCACCAGATCCTTGCTGCCGGGGTGGCCGATGCCGATGCGCAGCCGGGCGTATCCTTCCCCCAGGTGCTGGTGCACGCTGCGCAGGCCGTTGTGGCCGCCGTGGCCTCCGCCGACCTTCAGGCGCGCCGCACCGGCGGGCAGGTCCAGCTCGTCGTGGGCGACTAGGATTTCCGCCGGCTCGATCTTGTAGAACGAGGCCAGCGCCTGGATCGCCTGCCCGCTGCGGTTCATGAACGTGCCGGGTTTGAGCAGCAGCAGATCCTTGCCGCCGATGCGCACCTTGGCCAGCACGCCCTGGAATTTCGACTCGACACGGAAATCGGCGCGGCCGGCCTCGGCCAGCCGGTCAACGAACCAGAAGCCGGCGTTGTGCCGCGTGTACTCGTATTCCGCGCCGGGATTGCCGAGCCCGACGATGGCGCGCAGGGTGCGGTCGGTCATGAAGTCCGTTGTCCGTTCAACAAAAAACCCGCCTGGCCATTTTCGACCGGGCGGGGTGAGGTGTCACGCATCCGGCGATGCGTGGAATCGCATCGCCGCTGCACCCGAACGCCCGGCCGTGATGGCCGGGCTGGGCTTTGCCGGGGCCGCACCCGCCGCGCCAGGGATGGCGACGACGCCCTCGAAGGGAGGCGGCCCGCAGAGTTACTTCTTCTTGTCGTCCTTCTTGTCGCCTTCGGCGGGCTTGGCTTCGACCTTCTGCGCCGTGGCCGGCACTTCGGCGGAAGCCGGTTCGGCAGAGGGTTCCGGTTCCACCGCGGCGCGCGGCAGATGCACCGCGGCGACCGAGGCGTCGTTGCCGTGCTTCAGCTCCACCAGGGCCACGTTCTCCGGCAGCTTGATCTGCGACAGGTGCACCGCCTCGTTGACGTTCAGGGCGGACAGGTCCACTTCCAGGAACTCCGGCAGGTCCTTCGGCAGGCACTCGACTTCCACCTGGATCAGGTGGTGCTCGATGATGCCGCCGCCGGTCTTGATGCCCGGAGCGACTTCGGCGCCCTTGAAGTGCAGCGGCACGTGCATGCGCAGCAGCTGGTCGGCGAGGACGCGCTGCAGGTCCATGTGCATGATCTCGTCACGCACCGGGTGACGGTGCAGGTCCTTCAGCACGGCCTGCTCGGTGGCGTCACCGATCTTGACGGTGAGGATGTGCGAGTAGAACGCCTCGATCTTGAGGTGCTTGCTCAGCTCGTTGTGGCTGACCGTGATCGGCTGCGGCTGGCCCTTGCCGCCATAGATGATGGCGGGCACCTTGCCCTCATGACGCAGGCGGCGGCTCGCACCTTTGCCTTGCGTCGTGCGGACTTCGGCTTCGACGACAAATGCTTCTCTCATGGGAATATCTCTTTGGAAAACGGTTGATAAACGAAAAACGCCGCGCCCGCGACCAGGCGCAGCGAACTGCGAATTATAGAGGGGTGTCGATGTAAACACCAACACCGTTGATTTGAAAGGAAAACTATTCGATATAGAGCGAGCTGACCGACTCTTCGGCACTGACGCGGCGGATCGTCTCGGCCAGCAGGCCGGCGATGGAGAGCTGGCGGATCTTGGGGCAAGCCGCTGCTTCCGTGGTGAGCGGGATGGTGTCGGTGACCACCAGGCCGTCGAGCTTTGAATTGGTGATGTTGCTGATCGCCGCGCCGGACAGCACCGGGTGGGTGACGTAGGCGTAGACCTTGATGGCACCGCGGTCTTTCAGCGCTGCGGCCGCCTTGCCCAGGGTGCCGGCGGTATCGACCAGGTCGTCGACCATGATGCAGGTGCGGCCGTCGACGTCGCCGATGATGTTCATCACCTGGGCCTCATTGGCGCGCGGGCGGCGTTTGTCGATGATCGCCAGGTCGGCTTCGTCGAGCTGCTTGGCCAGAGCGCGGGCGCGCACCACGCCGCCCACGTCCGGCGACACCACGATCAGGTTCTCGTACTTCTGGCGCCAGATGTCGCCGAGCAGCACCGGGCTGGCGTAGACGTTGTCCACCGGGATGTCGAAGAAACCCTGGATCTGGTCGGCGTGCAGGTCCACCGTGAGCACGCGATTGGCGCCGCATTCGCCGATCATGTCGGCCACCACCTTGGCCGAGATCGGCACGCGCGCCGAGCGCGGGCGGCGGTCCTGGCGGGCATAGCCGAAATAGGGCACCACCGCGGTGATGCGCCCGGCGCTGGCGCGCTTCAGCGCATCCAGCATCATCAGCAGTTCCATCACGCTTTCGTTGGTCGGCGCGCAGGTCGGCTGGATAATGAACACATCCTTGCCGCGCACGTTCTCCAGAATTTCGATCTGCACCTCGCCGTCGGAGAAGTGCCCCACCACCGCCTTGCCCAGCGGCACGCGCAGGTAATTGGCAATGTCCTGCGCCAGCTGGCGGTTGGAGTTGCCGGTGAACAGCATCAACTGGGCGGTGGTGTCGGTCATCAGATGGATGGGGTTGGAGCGGGAATCCATGGCCATTGGTGGTGATGTCCCGGTTGGCGGTCAATGAAAAACGTCCGCTTTCGCGGAAGGTGCGCGTTCGACTTCGCGGAACAACTGAACGAGAACAAAACCGGGTTCCCGCCTGCGCGGGGACACTCGATTTTCCAAGCGCGCCTTGCGCGCCAGGAAAATCCGAGTGGCTGGGGCGGATGGATTCGAACCACCGAATGGCGGGATCAAAACCCGCTGCCTTACCACTTGGCGACGCCCCAATCCGCTTGCGTCGAACTGCAATTATATCGCGGCGCGATCCCGGTTTGAGGCCGCTGCGCCGTAGATTCTTCGCCATGGCGGCGTTTGGCGCCGGCTACTCCACGCTGCTCCACACGTCGATCAGCACGCGAAAACCGCGCTGCGGGTCGCTGATGGCGAATTTCCGGGGCAGGTCCAGCCCCGCCACGCTCTGATATTCGGTGTAGACCAGGTCCCAGCCGTTCTGCGTCATCGACAGGATATGCCCCGAGTCGTCCAGCTTCAGCGCCGCGGTTTCGCCCGGAGCGGGCAGGCCCAGCACCCAGTAGCGCAGGCCATCCACCGGCAGGCTCCAGCCGAACTGCTGTTGCATCAGCGCTTCCGGCTCCTGCGTCTGGTACACGCCGTTCTTGTTCTGGATCTGCATGCTGTCCGGGCTGCCGCTGATGGCCACGGCGCCCACGCCCAGCGGGCCGTAGAAGCGTGCCTGGAAGCTGGCTCCGGTCTGGATCCAGCTCAGGTCGCCGCCGAAGCTGACCAGGCCGGTCTCGGCCAGGCGCCCCTGCAGGCTGAAATTGCGCACCTGCCGCAGGGCGCTGCGCCGCGCTTCCCAGCTGTGCTGCGCCTGCGGGCTGTTGCCGCTATCGGCCGGGCCTTCCGGTTTGACGCCGCCGAAGCAGCCAGCCAGCAGCAGCGCCAGCGCGCCGGCCAGCGCGCCGCGCAGCAGACGCCGCCGGCTCATAGGCCGAGGCGCTTGAGGGTGTCGCGCAGCTGGACGTTGTCGGGATCGGTTTTGGAGGCCTGGGTCAGCAGGCTGTGCGCCTGCTCCTTGTTGCCCAGCGCCCACAGCACCTCACCCAGGTGCGCCGCGACCTCGGCGTCAGGAAACTGCGCATAGGCCTTCTGCAGCAGCGGCAGCGCATCCTGCGGCCGGCCCTGGCGGAAGCGCAGCCAGCCCATGCTGTCGACCACCGCCGGGTCGTCCGGCGTCAGCTGCAGCGCCTTGCTGACCAGTTTGTCGGCTTCGTCGAGGCGGTCGGTGTGCACCAGCAGGGTATAGCCCAGCGCGTTGAGAGCGCGTGCGTCGTCGGGACTCTTGTCGAGGATCTTGCGCAAATCGGTCTCGGAGTCGCTGACGCGGTTCATGCGCTCGTAGACCAGCGAGCGCGAGTAGAGCAGGTCGCCGTCGTCGGGATTGTCCTTGAGGGCGTCGCCGTACAGCTCCAGCGCCTGGTCATAGGCGCCGACATCGAGCAGCATCTCGCCCTCCGCCATCAGGAACCGGTCGGCCAGCGGCGGGAACTGCTCGCGCAGCGTCTCCAGGATGGCGCGGGCTTCGTCCACCCGGCCGAGCTTGGCCAGCATGGTTGCGCGCCGCACCGCCGCATCCAGCCCCTGCTGGCCGTTGTGCACCTTTTCATAGTGCGCCAGGGCCTGCTTGGGCTGGTGGCGCAGCTCGGCGATGCGGCCGAGGAAGTATTCGGCGTCGCCGACACGGTCGGGCGTCTTCGCCACCAGCTGGAACTGCGCTTCGGCATCGTCCAGCCGGCGATCGTCGATGTCGAGCAGCCCCAGGTTGAAATGGGCATCGACATTGCCGGGCTGGTCCTTGAGCAGCTTCTCGAGCTGCTCGCGGGCGTGCACGCGCTGATCGGATTCGATCAGCAGCCGGGCATAGCCCAGGCGCACCTCTTCGCTGTCGGGGTTGTTCTTCAGCACCGCGTCCATGACCTGGTCGGCGCCGGCGATATCGCCTTTCTTGACCAGGGCGCCCACCAGCAGCAGCGAGGCTTCCTTGGTCGGCTTCAGCCGGATCGCCTCGCGCGCGGCCTGCTCGGCGGCGTCGACCTTGCCGTAGCGCAGGTCGAGCAGGCCCTGTGCCTGGTAGGCCCCGGCCTGCTTCGGGTACTGCGCCACCAGGCGGTCCATCAGGGCCAGGGCGGCGGCCGACTGGGCCGGCTCCTGCTGCAGCAGCAGCGCGACATGGTGGAAGCCGTCGTCGATGCCGCCGGGGTGGTCGCGCACGATCGAGGCGCACTCGGCGTAGGCTTCGTCGTTCTGCCCCGCGCGCAGCGCCAGGCGGGTGATGACCTCGCGCACGTCCAGGCTGGTGGGCTCGATCGCCTGCCATTTGCGCGCCGCCTGCAGCGCCAGGGCGTCGTCCTGCGCCATCAGCGCCTGGGCGGTGGCGCGCGCGGCGATCTGCGGGTCAGCGGTGTAATCCAGGGCCTGCAGGAACTCCCTGGCTGCGACCTCCGGCTGCTGCCGCCCGGCGGCCATTTCGCCGGCCATCACGTGAAACTGCGCCTCGACCTGCGGCGAAGTGCCGGTCGGGGCGCGGGTTTCGGCGGCCGGCGCGGCGGGGCTGGCCGGCTCCGGCGCGGCCTGATCTTCCGCGGTGGCCCGGCTCGAAGGGCTGAGGGCGCAGCCACACAACACAACCAGGGTCAGGCTCAGCGACAGTCGCAACGGGGTGCGAGGCGGATACACGATGGCAGCCAATGGAAGATGACAGCAATATTGTACCCCCATGTCCGGGCACTCAGCTTGTGTACTGCTGCGCATTACCGGAAAATTATAAGTCATCATGGCCCTTCTCATTCTCGGTCTCAGCCACCACAGCGCGCCGCTGGATACGCGCGAGCGCCTGGCTTTCACCGACGCCGAGCTGCCGGCCGCCCTGACCCGCTTGCGCGCGCTGCCCGGGGTGGAGGAGGCGGCCATCCTGTCCACCTGCAACCGCACCGAGATCCTGGCGGTGGCCGCGCCCGAGGAAGAGGTGCGGCTGATCGAATGGTGGCGGCGCGAGCGGCAGGCGCCATCCGGTTCGGTCGAGCCGCACCTGTTTGTGCTGCGCGACCAGGGCAGCGTGCTGCACAGCCTGCGCGTCGCCTCCGGCCTTGACTCGATGGTGGTGGGCGAGCCGCAGATCCTGGGTCAGATGAAGCAGGCGTATGCCAGGGCGCGCGAGGTCAACACGCTTGGGCCGGTGCTGTCGCGCCTGTTCCAGCACACCTTCGCCGTGGCCAAGCTGGTGCGCAGCCGCACCCAGATCGGCGCGCATCCGGTGAGCATCGCCTACGCCGCGGTGCAGCTGGCGCAGCACATCTTTTCCGACCTGAGCATCCAGACCGCGCTGCTGATCGGCGCCGGCGACACGGTGCAGTTGCTGGCGCGGCACCTGAAGACGCGCGGCGTCGGCCGCATCATTGTCGCCAACCGCAGCCTGGAGCGGGCCCAGGCGCTGGCCGCCTCGCTGCAGGGTTACGCCATCGGGCTCGACGACCTGCCCGTGCACCTGGCCGAGGCCGATGTGGTCATTTCCGGCACCGCCAGCCGCGGTTACATGCTGACCCGCGAACTGGTGTCCGGCGCCATCGGCCGCCGCCGCCGCAAGCCAATGCTGATGATCGACCTGGCGGTGCCGCGCGATTTCGACCCGGCCATCGCCAAGCTGGAAGACATCTATCTGTACTCGCTCGACGACCTGCGCGCCGTCATCGCCGAGAATCTCAAGGTGCGCGGCGCCGCGGCGGAACAGGCCGAAGTGCTGGTGGGCGACTACGCCCGCGATTTCGAGAAATGGCTGGAGAGCCGCGACGCCGGCGCCACCATCCGCCGCCTGCGCACCCGCGCCCGCGCCAGCCGCGACGAGGTGCTGAAGAAGGCGCAGCGCAAGCTGGCCAACGGCGAGCCGCCCGAGGCGGTGATGGCCTTCGTCGCCGACACGCTGGCCAACAAGCTGCTGCACGCTCCGAGCGAACGCCTGCGCAACGCCGGCGCGGTGGAGCAGGCGATGCTGCTCGACGCGGCCCATAAACTGTTCGATCTGCCCGACGAACAATAAGAACAACCAGTCATGAGAGACAATCTGCTGCGCCGCCTGGAGCAGATGGTGGCCCGGCGTGAGGAAGTGGCGCGCGAGCTGTCGTCGCCCGAGGTGCTGGGCGACGGCGACCGGTTCCGCCGCCTGTCGCAGGAATATGCCCAACTCGGCCCCCTGACCGAAACCTTCAGTGCCCACCAGGCTGCGCTGAAGGAGATCGAAGGGCTGGAGCAGTTGCGCGGCGACGCCGAGCTGAAAGCCATCGCCGAGGCCGAGTTACCGACGCTCATCGCCAGCCGCGACAAGCTGGAGGCGGAGCTGCAGGGCTATCTGCTGCCCAAGGACCCGCTCGACGGCAACAATGTCTTCCTCGAAATCCGCGCCGGCACCGGCGGCGACGAAGCGGCGATCTTCGCCGGCGACCTGTTCCGCATGTACTCGCGCTACGCCGAAACCCTCGGCTGGCAGATCGAAGTGCTGTCCGAGAGCCCCGGAGAGCACGGCGGCTACAAGGAAATCATCGCCCGCATCGCCGGCTTCGGCGCCTACTCGCGGCTCAAGTTCGAATCCGGCGCCCACCGCGTGCAGCGCGTGCCGGCCACCGAGGCGCAGGGCCGTATTCATACCTCTGCCGCCACCGTGGCGGTGCTGCCGGAGATCGAGGCGGCGCAGGCGGTGGAGATCAACCCCGCCGACCTGAAGATCGATACCTATCGCGCCAGCGGCGCCGGCGGCCAGCACGTCAACAAGACCGAGTCGGCCATCCGCATCACCCATATTCCCAGCGGCCTGGTGGTGGAATGCCAGGATGAACGCTCGCAGCACAAGAACCGCGCCCGCGCCATGAGCCTGCTGGCCTCGCGCCTGCTCGACATCGAGCGCACCAGGCAGGAAAAGGACATGGCGGCGACGCGCAAGAAGCTGGTCGGCAGCGGCGACCGCTCCGAGCGCATCCGCACCTACAACTTCCCGCAGGGCCGCGTCACCGATCACCGCATCAACCTCACCCTCTACCAGCTCGACCGCATCATCCAGGGCGATCTCGATGGCGTGATCCAGCCGCTGCTGGCCGAGCACCAGGCGGAGTTGCTGGCTGAAGCGGGCGAGGCGGACTAGGGAAGTCGTGCACGCGCCCGACAATCCGCCGGTGCCGCCGCCGCAAGGCCAGGCGCCCGGACGCCTGGCCGACTGGCTGGGCTGGGCGGCCGGCGCCCTGCAGCACAGCAGCGACAGCGCCCGCCTCGATGCCGAGGTGCTGCTGTGCGAGCTGCTCGGCTGCAATCGCGCCGGCCTGGTGATCCGCGCCGACGAGTCCCTCAGCGCCGACATCGCCCTGCGCTACGCCGCCTGGATCGAGCGCCGCCAGCTCGGCGAGCCGGTGGCCTACCTGACCGGCCGCCGCGAATTCTGGAGCTTGGAGCTGCAGGTGAGCCCGGCAGTGCTAATTCCGCGGCCGGACACCGAGTTGCTGGTGGAGTGGGCATTGCAACTCTTGCGCGGAGCCGCTGCACCCATGATCGCCGACCTCGGCACCGGCAGCGGCGCAATCGCCCTGGCGCTGGCCAGCGAACGGCCCGACGCCCGCGTCATTGCCGTCGACCGCTCCGCCGATGCGCTGTCCCAGGCCGCGCACAACGCGCAGCGCCTGGAACTGCAGCTCGTCGAATTCCGGCTCGGCCACTGGTGCGAGCCGCTGGCTGGCGAAACCTTCGACCTGATCGTCTCCAATCCGCCCTACGTGGCCGAGCAGGATCCGCACCTGCGCCACCTGCGCTTCGAGCCGCGCGGCGCCCTCACCGCGGGCGCGGATGGCCTGGCCGACCTGCGGCACATCGCCGTTGCCGCGGCGGCGCATCTCAAGCCCAGCGCCGCGCTGTTGCTGGAGCACGGCGCGGAGCAGGGCGAGGCGGTGCGTGCGCTGCTGCACCGGCACGGCTACGGCGCGATCGAAACGCGGCGAGACCTCAACGGCCTGGAACGCGCCACCCTTGGGTGTAAAGTCCGGGCATGACCGACTTCGCCCGCTATTCCCGCCAGATCGTGCTGCGCGAGGTCGGCGTCAACGGCCAGCAGCTGCTGCGCGATTCCACGGTGTTGCTCATCGGCGTCGGCGGGCTTGGTGCGCCGGCGGCGCTGTACCTGGCCGGAGCCGGCGTCGGCCGCCTGCTGCTGAGCGACCGCGACCGCGTCGAGCCGTCCAACCTGCAGCGCCAGATCCTCTATCGCAGCGGCGATGTCGGCCGCTCCAAGCTCGACGCGGCGGCGGATGCGCTGCGCGCGCTCAACACGGACTGCGCCATCGAAACCTTGCCCGGCCCGCTGTCGCAAGACGCTCTGGCGGCCGCGGTGCGCGCCGCCGACATCGTGCTCGACTGCAGCGACAATTTTCCCGCGCGGGTGGCGCTGAACGCCGCCTGCGCCGCCGCACGCAAGCCGCTGGTGTCCGGCGCCGCGATCCGTTTCGAGGGCCAGCTGGCGCTGTTCGACACGGCGCGCGGCAGCGCCTGCTACGCCTGCCTCTACCCCGACACCGGTGAGGAGCAGGAGACCTGCGAAGAGGCCGGCGTGCTCGGCCCGAGTGTCGGCGTTATCGGCAGCATGCAGGCACTGCTGGCGATCAAGCGACTGCTCGGACTGGGCGACGACGCCGGGCGCCTGCACCTGTGGGACGCCTTGCGCATGAGCTGGCGCAGCCTGAATATTCCACGCGACCCGAACTGCCCCGTCTGTGGAGCCCGACATGGATCAGACTGACACCGCCGAAGCGCCGCTGGCGATGCCGCGCCGCTTCGCCATCCGCCTGCTGCACGAGGCCCAGCTCGCCGGCGAGCATCCGTTCACCGGCATCGTCGGCAGCGGCGGCGAGCCGGACCTGTACCTGCCGCTGGTGGAGCCCGCCGGGCTGGGCGAAGGCATCGCGCACCTGCGTCAGCGTCAGCGCGCGCCCTGGGCGATATACCTGCACCGGCCGGGCCAGCCCACCGCTCCGACCGCCGCGGACTTCAGCGAGCAGCCGCAGTTGCTGCGCCTGACCAGCTCGCTGGCCACCAAGGGCGTGCTGCAGCTGCGCGCCTGGGCCTGCGCCGCGGGGCAGGTGCGCGAGCGCGAGCTCCATATCAGCGACTGAAGTCTGTTGACGGATGGCCTTGCCGGCGCGCGCCGCCGGCAAACACCGGCTGCACCGGCCACTGCGCTCGCAGCGGCCTGCGTTCCCCATCGCCGGCTTTACCTTTCGCAGCGCTGCAGTTCAGCCGCGATTCAGCGCGATCTTCCTAGCTTAGAGGCGCGCCTATCGCGCCGGGCTGTGTCTGCTTGGGGATCGCCGATCCGCAAGCGGGGCAGGGTCCGTTGCGCCCCGTCCGCCCCGCACGGCGCGCGCGTACCTGCAAGGGGTTTTTGCTGGAGTCTGACCGATGAAAAAGCTCTTGATGCTCGGCACCGCCGCGGGCAGCCTGTGCGCCGCCGGCGGGGCGCAGGCCGATAGCCTGTGGTACCTGCAACCGCACGCCAACCTGGCCCTGTACGGGTCCTACATGAACCAGGACAGCAATCAGTCCGGCCTCAACCCGGACGGCGGCGGCGGTGGTGCCCAGCTGGGGTTGAGCCTGACGCCGAATTTCTTCATCGGTGGCAGTTACCAGTACAACTACCTGACGCAGAGCGACGCCCCCGCGTCGAGCTTCAGCGGCGTCAGCGGCAATCGGATCAGCTATGGCGAGAAGGTCGATCAGGGCCGCGTCGGCGGCGGCCTAGTGTTCCATGCGCCGCTGGCGCCCCTGGACGTGTTCGGCAAGATCGAATACGTGCACTACGACTACCAGACGGTGCACGCGGTGGTCGATGGCACACCCTACGGCAACAGCGACCGCAGCAACGACGACGGCGTCGGCTACCACGTCGGCTTGCAGACACGCATCCCCGGCTTCTCGCTCTACGGCAGCGTCGGCTACCTCGACCTGAGCAAGAGCGACGGGCCGGAGTTCAACCTCGGCTTCATGGTGCCGGTGGCGCCGCTGACCTGGGGTTTCATCGAATACCGCTACGATGACCTGCGCAATGCGGGCTATTCGGATCACACGCAGACCAACGACGTGCGCGCGGGGGTGAGGCTTTCATTCTGAAAGCCGGGAATCGGGATTGGGGAGTCGGGAATCGTAAAACGCCCGCTTTTGCCATTCCCTATTCCCGATTCTCACCTCTCGCTACTTGATCGGCATACGCGACTGCGGCAGCGTCTCCGGCACATGCACCGGCACGATCATCATGTCCTGGCCGGCCAGCTGCAGGCGCCGCTGCATCGCCAGCGGCATCTGGTTGTGCAGCAGGCGCCGCCACAGGCTCTCCTTGTCGAAGAACAGCTTGCTGGCGAAGCACACGCTGTGCGGGAATTCCTGCAGCACCTTGGTGGTGAGCTGGCTCAATTCTTCCAGCGGGTCGGCGCCGTAAGCCTGGTACGAAGTCGCGGCGTGGCCCAGGCTGACGCAATAGCTGCAGAAATAGCGCAATGAGTTGTCGATGCGCGCCTGCAGCGACTTGATCGCGCGCGCGCTGTCGAAGGCCTGCTTGTCCACCTCGCCGACAGCGACGAAGACGAAGTTGTGGAAGCGGCCGGGGAACTGGCGCAGCACCCACTGCAGCATGTGCATGCCGGCGCCACGGTTGCCGCCGACGAACAGCACCGCGGTTTCCTTCGACGGGTCGGGCGGCTGCGAGACCGCGTCGTCGTCCCAGGTCAGCGGCAGCGAGTAGCTGTCGTCGACCCGTTCCATCGCGGTCTGCACGTCCTCGTAGTGCCTACGCACGCCGACGCACACCGCAACCACGGTGCTGGTGATCAGCAGCGTGATCCAGCCGCCCTCGGTGAATTTCTCGGCGATGGTCACCATCAGGATGAAGCCGGTGACCAGCAGGCCCAGGCCGGACAGCGCCAGCCGCCGCCACCAGCCGCGCACGAAGCGGCGCTGCTCCCACCAGTGTTTGCACAGGCCGAACAGCGACAGCGAAAAAGTCAGGAACACGTTGATGCTGTACAGCACCACCAGCAGCGACACCGCGCCGTGGCTCCACAGCAGGATCAGCAGGGCCGCGCCGCCCATCATCAGCACGCCATTCTGCGTCACCATGCGGCTGGACAACTGGCGGAACTGGCGCGGCACCCAGCGATCCGCCGCCATGTTGGCCATCACCGCCGGGCCGCCGAGGAAGCCGGTGTTGGCGGCCACCAGCAGCAGTCCGCCTTCCAGGCCCAGAGTTAGAGCCAGGATGCCGGCGTTGAGCTGCGGCGAATGGAAGCCGAGGCTTTCGATGACCTGCTTGAAGGTCACTGCGTTGAGCGTCTGGCCCTCCACCGGCGTGGCCTGCCACAACAGGTACAGCAGGATGATGCCGCCCGCGGTGAAAGCCAGCGAGGTGGCCATGTAGAACATGGTCAGGTGGCCGGTACGCACGCGCGGCTCGGCCAGCATGTTGATGTTGTTGGATACCGCCTCGATGCCGGTATAGGTGCCGCCGCCGAGCGAGTACGCACGCAGGAACAGGGATACCGTGAACAGCCAGCCCGACTGCTTGAACAGCTCGTCGGTCTGGCGCAGCGTCTCCGGCATCAGCGCGTCGATCAGCTCCGACTTGGCGGCGATGCCGTAACCGATCAGCAAGGCATGGCTGAGGAAGAAGCCGAGGAAAATCGGCAGCAGGATCTGGATCGACTCCTTCATGCCGCGCAGGTTGAGCAGGATCAGCAGGCCGACCAGCGCCAGCTCGCTGACGAACTTGTACATCTGCCAGTCCGGCGGCAACAGGCTGTATACCGCATCGGCGGCGCTGGCCACGGAGATGGTGATGGTCAGCACGTAGTCGACGATCAGCGCCGATCCGGAGAGCAGTCCGGCGTAGGGGCCGATCAGGCGCGTGGCCGCCTTGTAGCCGCCGCCGCCGGAGGGGAACAGCTCGATCACCTGGTTGTAGGCCAGGGCGATGATGAACACCGTCAGCGCAGTGGCGATGGCCAGGTACAGGCCCAGGTGGGTGTGTACCCCCAGCGCCAGGAAAGCTTCCTCGGGGCCATAACAGGCGGACGACAGGCCGTCCGCGCCCAGCCCGATCCACGCCAGGAAGGCGATCAGCACGATGTGCTGGCGGGTGTGGGGATTGAGGGGGTCGAGTTTGGCGCCGAGCAGCAGCCGGCGACAAGCGTGGAGGACGTTCATGGCTTGCCAGATGCCCGCTCAGCGTGCCTGGCGAGGCCGAGATAAGGCTTGTTTGGACCATTATATCCGCGCCGGGCCGGTGGCGTAGCCCCCGGCGGATCGGCGGCGGCGCGCAGCCGCCGGCCGCAACGGCGCTTCAGGGGCGGGACGGACGGCTCATAAGCTAAAATCGGCGCAATCTCCAACCACTACATCCGACCGGGCGGCGCCGCGCGCCGCCCGGCCTCACAGGACCCACCATGCGTCTTTCCAAGTATTTCCTCGTCACCACCAAGGAGACGCCGGCCGACGCTGAAGTCGTCAGCCATCAGCTGATGCTGCGCGCCGGCCTGATTCGCAAGCTCGGTGCGGGCCTCTATACCTGGCTGCCGCTGGGCCTGCGCGTGCTGCAGAAGGTGGAAGCCATCGTGCGCGAGGAGATGAACCGCGCCGGTGCGCTGGAAGTGCTGGTGCCGCCGCAGGTGCCGGCCGAGCTGTGGCAGGAATCCGGCCGTTACGAGCAATATGGCCCCGAACTGCTGCGCTTCAAGGACCGCCACCAGCGCGACTTCATCCTCGGCCCGACCCATGAGGAGGTGATCACCGACATGGCGCGGCGCGACATCCGCAGCTACAAGCAGCTGCCGATCAACTTCTACCAGGTCCAGACCAAGTTCCGCGACGAGATCCGGCCGCGTTTCGGCGTGATGCGCGGGCGCGAGTTCCTGATGAAGGACGCCTACTCGTTCCACACCGACGAGGCCGATCTGGTGCGCGAGTACCGCAACATGCGCGAGGCCTACCGCCGCATCTTCACCCGTATCGGCGTCAACTTCCGCATCGTCAAGGCCGACTCCGGCGCCATCGGCGGTGATCGCAGCGAGGAGTTCCACGTGCTGGCCAACTCCGGCGAGGACCTGCTGGCGGTGTCCGACGGTTCCGATTACGCCGCCAACATCGAGGCCGCCGACACCCGGCCGCAGGGCAGCCGTCCGGCCGCCGCCGCGGGGCTGGAGAAGGTGTCGACGCCGACACAGAAGACCTGCGAGGAAGTGGCTGCGCTGCTCGGCATCCCGTTGCAGGCCACGCTCAAGCTGGTTGTGGCCAAGGCGCGCGACGGCGGCCTGGTGGCCCTGGCCGTGCGCGGCGACCACACCCTCAACGCCGTCAAGGCCGAGAAGCATGCGAAAGTCGCGGCGCCCTTCACCCTGGCCAGCGATGCCGAGATCAAGGCCGCCTTCGGCTGCGAGCCGGGCTTCCTCGGCCCGGTCGGCGCCAAGATCACGGTCGTTGCCGACCACGCCGCCGCCGTGCTGGCGGATTTCGTCTGCGGCGCCAACGAGGCCGGTTTCCACCTGCGCGGCGCCAACTGGGGCCGCGACGCGGCCGAGCCGGAAAGCGCCGACCTGCGCAGCGTCGTCGCCGGCGACCCCAGCCCGGACGGGCAGGGCAAGCTGTCGCTGGTGCGCGGCATCGAGGTCGGCCATATCTTCCAGCTTGGCCGCAAATACTCGGACGCCATGCACATGACCGTGCTGGACGAAGCCGGCAAGGAACTGACGCCGGAGATGGGCTGTTACGGCATCGGCGTGAGCCGCGTCGTCGCCGCGGTGATCGAGCAGCGCAACGACGCCAGCGGCATCCTGTGGCCGGACGCGGTGGCGCCGTTTCGCCTCATCATCTGCCCGATCGGCCTGGACAAGTCCGCCGCGGTGAAGGAAGCGGTGGAGAAGCTCTACGCCGAACTGGCCGTAGCCGGCATTGAAGTGTTGCTCGACGACCGCGGCCAGCGCCCCGGATCGATGTTCGCCGACGCCGACCTGATCGGCATTCCGCACCGCATCGTCATCGGCGACAAAGGCCTGGCCAATGCCCAGTTCGAGTACAAGCGCCGCGGCGACGCCGAAGCGCGGATGATCGCTGGCAACACCCAGGCCGTGCTGGAGTTGCTCGGCGCGTGAGGGGCGGCCGGGCTGGCGCCGTGACCGGTATGGGCCGCCGCTGGTTGCCGGCCTTGCTCTGCGCCCTGTTGGTGGCCGCGGGCTTGCCCTGCTACGCCGGTCCCACCGGCGAGCCGGAACCGGAACTGCGCGCGCGGCTGGCCAAGGCAATCCAGGACGGCGACGGCTTCGACGATCCCTACGAAGCGCAGGTCTGGTTCACCGACATGTCGACGCGCATGCAGCGGCACGTGCCCAGGGCCATGCCGGACGCGGCCCGGCGGCTGGAGTTCCTGCGCCTGGTGCACGCCGAGGCGAGCAAGGCCCGGATTTCACCGGAGCTGGTGCTGGCGGTGATCAATGTCGAGAGCGGGTTCGACCGTCTGGCGATCTCCCGCTCCGGCGCCTTCGGCTACATGCAGATCATGCCGTTCTGGCTGAACGAGATCGGGCAGGGCGGCGACAACCTGTTCCAGACCCGCACCAACCTGCGCATGGGTTGCACCATCCTGCGCTACTACCTGGACAAGGAACACGACAACTACAAGCGTGCGCTGGCCCGCTACAACGGCAGCTACGGCCGCGCCGACTATCCTTACCTGGTGCTGCGCCTGCTCAACAAGCGCTGGTCGCCGAGCTGAATCGGGCGCGCCGGTCACGGCCGACCCCGCACTGTTCACGGTTCATCACAAACAGGCGGCACTCAGCGCTTGCGTAGGCAATAATACCGGAGGGTACGATCCTGGGTTCCCGCGTGAACTGCTCCGTTGTTTTTCAACTGCCTTATTTTGTTGAATTATTTTATTTGCAGCGAGTGCTTCAAAACACTTGATCAATTTTTGAATCTAGTTCAAAATTCGCCACAAGTTCGATTCGAGGCGGTATTTTGGGCACCAGGGAGCGGCGCATACGCGAAGTGGCCGAACGTGAGCATCTGTTTCTGGATGCCGCGCGCGACCTGATCCGCCAGGACGGCCTGCTCAACCTGCAGATGGCGCGTATTGCGGAGAAATGCGACTACGCCGTCGGCACCCTGTACCAGCACTTCGGTTCCAAAGAAGATCTGCTGGTGGCGCTGGCGACCGACAATTCGCAGCATCGCGTCGAACTGTTTCGCCGCGTCGCCGAATGGAAGGCCGGCACCCGCGACCGCATGATGGGCATCGCGGTGGCGGACCTGATGTTCATCCGGCTCTATCCGGAGCACTTCCGGCTGGCACAGCTGGCTTTCACCGAAGTGGTCTGGGGCTCGGCCTCGGCCGAGCGGCGGCGCCTGGCGCTGGAAGCCGGCGAGCCTCTCGGCCGGATCTGCGACAGCATCGTCGAGGAAGCAGTCCGCCGCGGCGACCTCAAGCTGAAGGGCCTGAAACCGCAGGAAGTGGGGCTGGGCCCCTGGGCGATGACGATCGGCACCCACACCATCGTCCATGTCGAAGGAATACTGGAGCAGGGTGAAATCGGCGATCCGTACCGGCTGATGATGCGTCACCTGCACAGCCTGCTGAACGGACTCGACTGGCAGCCGCTGTTCGATCCTTCCGACGAAGCGGCTCTGGATCAGATGATCAAAGGAATTTGCAGCGAGGTATTCAATGACATCGCCTGTCAATAACGGCGCTATGCCGCGTCATCGCAAGCTGGCCCGCCGTGCGGCGCTGCCGCTGTCGGCCGCGCTGCTGGCGGCCTGCGCGGTAGGGCCGGACTTCAAGCGGCCCGACGCGCCGGCGGCCGACCGCTACACCGCCGCGCCATTGCCGCCGCAGACCGCGGCCAGCGAAGGCCCGGCCGGCGCCGCGCAGCGCTACGTCAACGGTGCCGACATCCCGGCCCAATGGTGGACGCTGTTCCACTCCGACAAGCTCGACGCCCTGGTGCAACAGGCGCTCAAAGGCAGTCCCGACGTGGTGGCGGCGCAGGCCGCGCTGCGCCAGGCGCACGAGAACCTGCTGGCCGAGGAAGGCAACCTGCTGCCTTCATTCGATGGCAAGGGCAGCGCCACGCGCCAGAAGATTTCCTCGGCCGAGTTCGGCCAGCCGGGCGGCGGCTCCTCCATCTACAACCTGTTCAATGCCACCGTCAACGTGTCCTACACGCTGGATATCTGGGGCAGTGTGCGGCGCCAGGTGGAGGCGCAGCGGGCGCAGGCCGAGTATCAGAATTTCCAGCTCGAAGCTACTTACCTGACGCTGTCGTCCAACGTCGTCACCACGGCGATCCAGGAAGCCTCGCTGCGCGCGCAGATCGAGGCCACCAACCAGATCATCGCGGCCGACCGCAAGCAGCTCGAAACGGTGCAGCGTCAGCTGAGCCTGGGCGGCGCGTCGCGGCTCGACGTGCTGACGCAGCAGACCCAGCTGGCCAACGAACTGGCCACGCTGCCGCCGCTGCAGAAGCAGCTGCAGCAGACGCGCGACCTGCTGGCGGTGCTGCTCGGCCAGCTGCCCAGCCAGCAGCCGGAGGCGCAGTTCACGCTCGACGACCTGCAGTTGCCGCAGGACCTGCCGCTGGGTGTGCCGGCGCAACTGGTGGCACAGCGTCCGGACGTGCGCGCCCAGGAAGCGCTGCTGCACCAGGCCAGCGCGCAGATCGGCGTGGCCACCGCCAACCTGCTGCCACAGGTCACCATCACCGGCCAGTTCGGCGGCACCAGCAGCAACTTTTCCGACCTGCTGAAGAGCAGCAGCAATGTGTGGAGCCTGAGCGCCGGCATCACCCAGCCGATCTTCCACGGCGGCACGCTGATCCACCAGAAGCGCGCGGCCGTGGCCGCCTATGACCAGGCCGCCGCGCAATATCGCGGCACCGTGCTGACCGCGTTCCGCAATGTCGCCGACGCGCTGCACGCGCTGAATGCCGACGCCGAGGCGCTGAACCAGCAGAACCTGGCGACGCAGGCCGCCGCCGACACGCTCAAGGTGTCGCGCAGCCGCTACGCCGCCGGCTCGATCAGCCCCCTGGACCTGCTGGTGGTGGAGCGCACCTATCAGCAGGCACGCATCGCCCAGCTGCAGGCGCAGGCCGCGCGTTTTGCCGACACCGCGGCGCTGTTCCAGGCGCTGGGCGGCGGCTGGTGGAACCGCGACGCCGGCGGCGGCCCGACCCGCACCGCCTCGGCCGGTCCTTAGCCGGATTTTTGCCCAACACCGAGCAGTACCCAGCCTTGAAGTACGGGCGCCGCCGCGCCCGGGAATGTAGAAACCGAATACGGAGACACGCATGAAACGCGCCCTTCCCTGGTTGATTATGATCATCGTCGTGGTGGTCATCGTCGTGGCACTGGGTGGCACCAAGGCTTTCCAGATCTACAGCATGATCCAGGGCTTCAAGGCCCAGGGCATCCCGAAACAGACGGTGTCGAGCATGAAGGTGGGCTTCGAGGAATGGCGCCCGCGCCTCACCGCCGTGGGCAGCCTGCGCGCCGAACGCGGCGCCGACCTCAGCTCCGAAGTGGCCGGCATCGTCGACGCCATCCAGTTCAAGTCCGGCGACGACGTCAAGGCCGGGCAGCTACTGCTGCAGCTGCGCTCGGCCGACGACGTGGCGCACCTGGAATCGCTCAAGGCCAACGCCGCGCTGGCCGAGACCAACTACAACCGCGACAAGGCGCAGTTCCAGGCCGAGGCGATCAGCCAGGCCACGCTCGATACCGACGCCGCCAACCTGCGCAGCGCCAAGGCCCAGGTGGCCGAACAGCAGGCGCTGGTGGACAAGAAGTTCGTGCGCGCGCCGTTCGCCGGCCATCTCGGCATCCGCGCCGTCGACCTGGGCCAGTACCTGTCGGCGGGCACCAAGATGGTGACATTGCAGCAGCTCGATCCGATCTACGTCGATTTCTACCTGCCGCAGCAGGATCTGAACCAGATCGTCGTCGGCCAGAAGGTCACTGCCTTGAGCGACACGTTCCCGGACCTCAAGTTCGAAGGCGCCATCGCCGCCATCGATCCGCAGGTCGACACCTCGACGCGCAACGTGCAGGTGCGCGCCGAGCTGAAGAACCCGGAGCACAAGTTGCTGCCCGGCATGTACGCCAACGTCGGCATTGAAGTCGGCCAGCCGTCGCGCTACCTGACGCTGCCGCAGAACGCCATCACCTTCAATCCCTATGGCGAGACCGTGTTCGTCGTCACCACCGCCGGCAAGCTGCAGGCCGAGCAGGACGCCAAGCTCAAGGCCGAGGGCCAGACCGATCACGACAAGCAGGCGGCCAAGGATGGCGGCGCCGCAGCCGGCCCCAAGCCGGACGCCAACCAGCTGGTCACCAAGCAGGTGTTCGTCACCGTGGGCCCGACCCGCGGCGACCAGATCGCCATTCTCAAGGGCATCAGCGAGGGCGACGAGGTCGTCACCAGCGGCCAGCTCAAGCTGAAAACCGGCACCGCCGTCGACATCAACAACACGGTGCAGCCGTCCAACGATCCGAATCCGACGCCGTCGGAACAGTGATCCCGGACCACAGGCGTCCCCAGCCATGAAATTCACCGACATCTTCATCCGCAATCCGGTCCTGGCCACCGTCATCAGCTTGCTGACCCTGGTGTTGGGTCTGCGCGCCCTGGCGGAACTGCCGGTGCGCCAGTTCCCCAAGTCCGAGATCGCCACCGTCACGGTGACGACGACCTATTACGGCGCCAACTCGGACGTCATCGCCGGCTTCATTACCACGCCGCTGGAAGCGGCCATCGCGCAGGCGCAGGGTATCGACTACCTGAGCTCCACCAGCACCAGTGGCGTCAGCACCATCACCGCCAGCCTGCGGCTGAACTACGACGCCAACCGTGCGCTGACCGAGATCAACACCAAGGTCAACTCGGTGATCAACCAGTTGCCGCCGCAGTCGCAGCAGCCGCAGCTGACCCTGTCCACCGGCGAGACGACAGACTCGATGTACATGTCGTTCTCCAGCGACACGCTGCCGGCCAACAAGATCACCGACTACCTGATCCGCGTGGTGCAGCCCAAGGTGCAGACCGTGTCGGGCGTGCAGACAGCCGAGATCATCGGCTCCAAGCAGTTCGCGCTGCGCGCCTGGCTGGATCCGGAGAAGCTGGCGGCCATGGGGCTGACCGCGGAGGACGTCTACACCGCGCTGAGCAAGAACAACTACATCTCCGCCCTCGGCTCCAGCAAGGGCCAGATGGTCAGCGTGGACATCACCGCCGGCACCGACCTGCACTCGGTCGACGAGTTCAAGCAGATGGTGGTCAAGAGCAACGGCGACGCGGTGGTGCGTCTGCAGGACGTGGCCAACGTCGTGCTCGGCGCCGAGGACTACAACTTCAGCGCCCAGATGAACGGCAAGCCGGCGGTGTTCATCGGCGTCAAGGTGGCGCCGGACGCCAACCTGCTCAGCGTCATCAGCAACGTGCGCAAGGTGTTCCCGGAGATCAAGGAGCAGTTGCCGGACGGCCTCAACGGCACCATCGTTTACGACGCCACCGACTACATCAACAGCGCCATCCACGAGGTGATCAAGACCCTGGTGGAAGCGCTGGTGATCGTTTCCATCGTCATCTTCCTGTTCCTCGGCGCGCCGCGCTCGGTGATCATCCCGGCCATCGCCATCCCGCTGTCGCTGATCGGCGGCTTCTTCGTCATGCTGGTGCTGGGCTATTCCATCAACCTGCTGACGCTGCTGGCACTGGTGCTGGCCATCGGCCTGGTGGTCGACGACGCCATCATCGTGGTGGAGAACGTCGACCGCCACATCAAGGAAGGCCTTCCGCCGTTCGAGGCGGCGATACTCGGCGCCCGCGAACTGGCCGGGCCGATCATCGCCATCTCGGTGGTGCTGATCGCGGTGTACGTGCCGATCGGTTTCCAGGGCGGCCTGACCGGTTCGCTGTTCTCCGAGTTCGCGTTCACCCTGGCCGGCGCGGTGGCGGTATCGGCCGTGATCGCGCTGACCTTGTCGCCGATGATGACCTCGCGCTTCCTCAACGCCGCGCAGCAGGAAAGCCGCCTGGTCAAGACCATCGACCACAACTTCGAGTGGGCACGCAGCTTCTACGAGAAGCTGCTGGGCGGCGCGCTGCGCAGCTGGCCGGTGGTGGTGGTGTTCGGCTTCATCATCATCGGCCTGATCTTCGTCATGCTCAAGATGTCGAAGAACGAATTGGCGCCGCAGGAAGACCAGAGCTTCATGATCGTCTACGGCTATTCGGCGCCGGACGCCACCGCGCACCAGATGGACGCCTACGGCACGCAGGTGCGGCAGATCGTCGACGGCCATCCGGAGAAGCAGGAGATCTTCCAGTTCACCGGCGTCAACGGCAACAACACCACGCTCAGCGGCCTGATCCTCAAGCCGTGGGGTGAGCGCAAGCTGGACGCGGATTCACTGCAGAATGCCCTCCAGGCGCAGGTCAACAAGGTCGCCGGCGCCACCATCTACGCCTCGCAGCCGCCGCCGCTGCCCACCGGCACCGGTGGCGTGAACACGCCGGTGGCATTCGTGCTCGGCACCACCGAGCCATTCAGCAACCTCGACGAGGTGGCGCAGAGCATCCTCGACACGGCGCAGAAAAGCGGCAAGTTCTACTACATCGACACCGACCTGAAGATGGACAAGCCGCAGGTCACCGTCAATCTGCAGCGCGACAAGGTGGCGACGCTGGGGCTGACCATGCAGGACGTCGGCTCCGCGCTCGGCGCCATGCTCGGCGGCGGCTACGTCAACTATTTCAGCATCGCCGGCCGCTCCTACAAGGTCATTCCGCAGGTGGCGCAGGTCAATCGCATCAACCCGGACCAGCTGAAGAATTACTACATCCGTGCCGCCAACGGCAACGTGGTGCCGGCCTCGACGGTGATTTCGCTCAAGACCGACACCATCCCGACCCGCGTCAGCCACTTCCAGCAGCTCAACTCCGCCACCTTCAGCGCGGTGCCGGCTGGCACCCTGGGCGAGGCGCTGGACTATCTGCGCCAGCTGGCCAAGGACACCGCGCCGCGCGGCTACAGCGTGGACTATGCCGGCCAGTCGCGCCAGTACATCCAGGAGACCAGCTCCTTCGCGCTGACCTTCCTGTTCGCGCTGATCATCATCTTCCTGGCGCTGGCGGCGCAGTTCGGCAGCTTCCGCGATCCGCTGATCGTGATGATGTCGGTGCCGATGGCCATCTTCGGCGCGATGGTGTTCATCTTCCTCGGCTTCAAGAAGGCCACGCTCAACATCTACACCGAGGTCGGCCTGGTGACCCTGATCGGCCTGATCGCCAAGCACGGCATCCTCATCGTGCAGTTCGCCAACGACGAGCAGCGCCGCGGCAAGCCCAAGCTCGAAGCGGTGATGAGCGCCGCGGGCGTGCGCCTGCGCCCGATCCTGATGACCACCTTCTCCATGGTGCTGGGTGTGGTGCCGTTGGTCATCGCCAGCGGCGCCGGCGCCGTCGGCCGCAACCACATGGGACTGGTGATCTTCACCGGCATCTCCATCGGTACCCTGTTCACGCTGTTCGTGGTGCCGGCCATGTACCTGCTGCTTGGCGCCGACCACCACCAGGACAGCAGGCAAGCGGCCGCTTCGGCGTCGGCTCCGGCGGCGGAGATTCCCGGTCACTGATTTCCGCCGGTGGCGGCGCCTGACGCGCGTCGCCGCCCCGGCGCGGCTTTGATTAAAATAGCGTGACAGATCCGTGAAAGCGTCTTTAGCCAGCCAGGACAGGCGCCACCAAGAAATCAGGAATCCAGAGCCGCCGATGCAATCCGCCGCCGAGGTCAAACAGGCGATCGAAGCCGGGGAAGTCAGGCCCGACCTGCATACGCGTGCCCACACCCTGGGCCTGCCCAAGAGCGCACTGGGGAGGCTCGGTCTGCGGCTGCAGACCGTCCTGGAGAGCGCCGTGGCCAGGGTTTCGGTGTTGCCCGACAGCGCGGTCTACGACCCGGCCGATTTCCCCTGGGTGCGCAAGTTCGAGGCCGGCTGGCGCACCATCCGCGCCGAGCTGGACCAGGTGTTGGCCTATCGCGACCAGATGCCCAGCTTCCACGAGATCATCAAGGAAGTCGGCACCATCACCTCGGACGACAGCTGGAAGACGTTCTTCCTGCTCGGTGCCGGCATGGACTGCAGCGAGAACGCGCGGCGCTGCCCGCAGACCATGCAGCTGCTGCGCGGCATCCCCGGAGCCAGCACCGCGTTCTTCAGCATCCTGTCTCCCGGCAAGCACATTCCTGCACACCGCGGCGCCTACAATGGTGTGCTGCGCTTCCACCTGGGCCTGCTGGTGCCGGAGCCGCGCGAGCGCTGCCGCATCCGCATCGGCAACCGGATCCAGTCCTGGAACGAGGGCGAGGCGCTGATTTTCGACGACAGCTTCAACCACGAGGTGTGGAACGACACCGATGGCTGGCGCGTGGTGCTGTTCGTCGACTTCGCCCGCCCGCTGCGCCAGCCCTGGCACTGGCTCAACCGCTCGCTCATCGGCCTGGGCCCGCTGGCGCCGTTCCTGCGCGAGGCGGGGCAGAAGCAGAAGGCCTGGGAAAAGAAGTTCTATAACAAGGGCTGAAACAAGGGCTGATACAGCCGGCCGTAAATGCCGCGCGCTGTTTACGGCTTGGGATGCGCGGCGAAGAACTGCCAGATCAGCGCCGTGGCATCCAGTTCCGTCGAAGGCGGGTCGAGCGCCGCCAGCATCCTCTCGCCGCCCGGCCAGGAATGGCCGCCGCCTTCGATCAGATAGAAAGCCACCTCGCTGCCGTTGCGGCCGCCGCTGTAGATGCTGCGGCGTACCTTGCCGTCCTGGCTGGTCTGCGCCGGCGCGCAACCATTGAAGCGGGCCCAGAACTCCAGCGCATCCTGCACCGGCGGCTTCGGTGTGCGGTCGAGGGCCTTGGCACCGACGCCACCGGGCAGCGTCACGTTCTGGTCGGCGCTGCCGTGGATGTGGATCACCGACACCGGCTGCGTCGGCGCGGCCTGGTAAACGGTCTGCGCCGCCGCCACCACGCCGATCGCGGCAAAATAGTCGCCCAGCTCGCAGGCCAGGCGATAGCTCATCATGCCGCCGTTGGACAGGCCGCTGGCGTAGATGCGCCGCGGGTCGATGCTGTAGTCGCGCTGCAGCTCGGTCAGCAGCACGCGGATGAAGCCGACGTCATCCACCTGCTGCTGCACCGCGTAGCCGCAGCAGGAGCCCGCATTCCAGGTATAGAAATGGCCGCGACCAAGGGCGTTGAGCAGCGGCCGGCGTTCGCCGGTGCCGTTGGGGTGGACCACGATGAAGCCGTTGCGGTCGGCTTCGGCGTTGAAGCCGGTCTGCACCGCGTTGCTGCGGGCGTTGCCGCCGCCGCCGTGCAGGGCCAGCACCAGCGGTACCGGCTGGCCGGGGACATAAGCCGGCGGCAGGTGCACGATATAGCTGCGCTGGCGCCCGGCGTGCTCCAGTTCCTTTTCGACGTCGTTGCCGCTCATGGGGAGTTCGTCACGGGTGCGGGAACAGGGGCTACTGCTGCGCGGTGGCCGGGCGCATGCCTTCCGGTGCATTGTTCTTGGAGAACGCCAGCGCTTCCGACACTTCCTCGATCGTCGGGTGTGCCGGAACGATCAGCCGCAGGCCCTTGTACAGCTGGTAGGGTTGCTTGACCTTGTCCTTGTTGGCCTGCCACACCAGCGGCCACAGGTAGGAATTGCCGTAGACGTCCTGCTGCCCGGCCACATGCCAAAGGCTTTCGCCATCCTGCACCACGTAACTGCGCGTCTCGGTCAGCAACTGCGCATTGAGCGCCTGCAACAGCAGGAAAGCGCCGTCGCTGTCACCGGCGGCAAGCTGGTCCTGCGCCTGCTGCATTTGTGCCAGCTGCGCGTCCGACAAGCCGGTGCGGTCCTGTGCTTTCTTCAGCTCGGCCCGCGCCAGGTCCAGCGACGGGCTGCCGCTGGTGGCGGGGGCGGGTGTTGCGGCCGGCGCTAGCGTATCCGCACGGGCGACCTGCTGGTTATCGGGCGGAGGGGCGCCGGCCAGCGCCGGCAGGTTCGGCAGGGGCATGCCGGTCAGCGGGTTGTCTGACATCGCCGGCCGTGGTGGCGCCGCCGTGGCGCTTGCCGCGGAGAGATTGTCGCTACCGGGCGATGGCGGAGTGTGGCCGCCCGCGCTGTCCGCCGATAGAGCGGTTTTGGGTGCCGCCGGGCGATTGTCCTGCGGCAAAGCGGCAATCGAGCGGATCGACTTGGGATCAAACGCCGGCGGAGCCGGTGCGGCTGCCGCCGCGGGCATGGTGCCGCCGGCAGGCTTTGTCGCCGTGGTCGAAGCCGTATCGCTCCTGGCGACCGGCGCGGCTGGCGGCGACGGTGATGGTGCCGCAACGTCCGCCTTCGGCGGCGTGCCGCTGTTGCCGGCCGTCGCGGAGACGTGGACGGCATCACCAGCAACGCGGATATGGGTCGGCAGCAACTCGCTGCTCGCCGAAAGCATGGCCAGCTGGCCGGCGTGCGCGTACGGTGGCGCCGCGGCCGGCGCTGTGTTGCCGGCAGGAGACGGCTGCGGCTTGTTGCCGTCGGAAGCCGGCGCCGTGGGCTGCGCAGTGAGAGCCGTCGGCGTCGATGCCGCGGCAGCTTCCTGTTTTACCGGCGATGCGGATGCGGGCAGCGGTGGCGTTGCGGCAGGCGCCGCGGAAACGGTTGCAGCTGCCGCTGCCGGGTGAGGCGCCCCAGTTGCCACAACGTCACTGCCGGTCGCGGCGGCCTTGGCCTCGCCAGGGGCAGGCGCACTCGGGATGCTTGAGGCTTTGACGCTTTCAGCCGGAGGTGCTGGCTTGGCAAGCGGAGCCGGGTGAGATGCCGTGTTTGCGGCGGCATCAGCACTGGCCGCCGCGGCTTTGCCCTCGGTCGGCGCAGCCACGGCGGCGATGGTGGACGTTTTGCCGCTTTCGGCCGGAAGCGCCGGCTTGGCGGCACCGATGGTCGCGGTGCCGGCCGGCTCCGGCGCGGTCGTATTGGCGGTTGCCGGCCTGGGCTCCGGCGTGGCTGTACGCACCGGTATTGCCGCCGTGCTTCCTTCGGCCTGCAGGGCCGGTTTGGCGTTGCCGGCCGCGCCGGCCTGGTCCGGCGCGGCTGCGCTGCTCACTGCAGGCCTGGATTCTGCTGCTGCGGCGCCGGGCGCCGCTGACTTGGCAACGTCGGCCGGCGCCGGCGCTTTGTTGTTGTCCGCTGTGATGCCTTTCGTTTCAGGCGCGGGCGGAGTCGGCAGGGACGGTGCCGGAGGAGCGGATTGGGCCGGCGTCATTGCCGGCGGCGATACGGATGCGCTGGCGCCGGTGCTGTTTGTGGCTGGTGTGCCGGCTTTCGCTGCGGGGCTGCCGGTGTCGCCGAGCCTGGTCGGAGGCACTGCGGCGAAGGCCTGGCTGGGCGCGGAAGTGGCGGCGACGCTGGCATTGGCTGGCGCAGCGGGCTTGGCTGTTCCAACCCCGCCGTTGCTGCCAGCGGGCGCCGTTGCCGGCGGTTTCGTCGCCGGCACCGTCCCCGCCGGAGCCGGACTGGTGCTGGCCGGGGTTTTGGCTGGCGCCGGCGTCGCGGCTGTTTGGGGCGGCGCGGCGGCAGCGGGCGGCGTGCCGTATGCGCCGCTGCCGCTCCGCGGCGCCGTGTCGATGCGATGCGGCATGGCGGTGCATCCGCCCAGCGCGACCGCGGCAAGCAGGCAGGGCAAGGGGTTCGCGGACGGACGCAACGGCTTGAGTTTGGGCATGGCCGCAGCCTAGCGAGGCATGTCGGGGCGGTCAAACAGCTAAACTAGGGCCTTGCTGAACAGTCCCGGCGCATGACCGAAATTCTCGTTGTCTACTACTCGCGCAATGGTTCCACCGCCACCATGGCGCGCCAGATCTGCCGCGGCGTCGAGTCCGTGCGCGGCGCGCAGGCGCGGTTGCGCAGCGTACCGCCGGTCGCTGCCGTGACTGCCGTTGCGGCGCCACCGGTACCGGAGGAGGGCGCGCCCTACGTCGAGGCGCGCGACCTGCGCGAATGCGCCGGCCTGATCCTGGGCAGCCCTACGCGCTTCGGCAACATGGCGGCGCCGCTCAAGCATTTCATCGACTCGACTTCCGACCTGTGGCTGTCCGGCACCCTGGCCGGCAAGCCTGCCGCGGTGTTCACCTCCACCGGTACCCTGCACGGCGGCCAGGAGAGCACCCTGCTGTCGATGATGCTGCCGCTGCTGCATCACGGCATGCTGTTGCTCGGCCTGCCGTATACCGAGCCGGAGCTGTCCTCCACCTCCGCCGGCGGCACGCCGTATGGCGCCAGCCATGTTGCCGGAGTCGGTCCGCGCCCGCATCCGCCGATCAAGGAGGAATTGGCGCTATGCCAGGCCCTGGGACGGCGCGTGGCCGAAGTCGCGCTCAAGCTGGAGGCCGGGGGCCGCTTGGCATGATCCGGCTGAGCGCCTGGGCGCGCGGCGCCGCCTTGCTGCTGCACCTGGCCCTGATCATCGGCCTCGTCGCCTGGTGTGGCTGGCTGCCGGGCTTGCTGCTGAGTCTGCCCCTGCTGGCGCCGCTGCCGGGCTTGCTGCGCCACAGCACCTATACCGCCGGCTGGGCCACGATGCTGGTGGTGTTCTATGTCGCCGGGCTGATGGCCGAGGGTGTGGCGATCCCGGCGCGGCACGGCATCGGCACCGCGCTGAGTGTGGTGGCGGCGCTGGATTTCGTCTGCCTGGTGCTGTTCGTGAGATTCAGCGCGCGCGAGCGGGCGGCCGCGCAGTCCTGATCCCGCTAAACGCGTCCGCCCTCGCGGCCCAGCACCTGCTGCGCAAAGGGGATGGTCAGGCGCCGCTGCGTCGCCAGCGAGTCGCGGTCCAGCTCGTCCAGTGCGGCCAGCAACGCCGGCACCGAGCGCGGCAGGCGCCGCAGCAGGAATTCGGCCACATCCTCCGGCAGTTCCAGGCCGCGCAGACGCGCGCGCTTGCGCAGCAGCGCGCGCAGTTCGGCATCGTCCAGGGGTTTCAGGCCGAACACCGCGCAGGCGGCCAGCCGTGTGCGCAGATCGGGCAGCGGCGCCAGCGGCAGGCTGTCCGGCGGCGCGGAGGCGCCGAGCAGGCAGCGCCCGCCATGGGCGTGCACAGCGTCGATCAGGCGCAGCAGCAGCAGCGCCCAGTGGCGATCGAGCAGGGTGCTGTCGACATCGTCCAGGCACAGCACGTCGAGCGTCTCGAAGCCCTGCAGCGCCTGCGCGTCCTCGCGCTTGAACTGCGCCAGCGGCAGGTAGGCGGCGCGGCGCTTCTGCTGCGCGGTGGCGCGCGCCACCGCCTGCAGCAGATGGGTCTTGCCGCTGCCGCCGCCGCCGTGCAGCAGGATCGAGGACTTGCCGCCGTCCTCGGCCAGCTGGCGCAACGCCGCCACCGCGCCGCTGTTGGGGCCGGCGTGGAAGTTATCAAAGCTGGCCGCATCGGCCAGCTGCACCGACAGGGTCAGCTGGGTGCCGATCACGGCGCGGGCGGGGGAGGCGGAGGCGCGGACGCCGGCCGGCCCGGCCCACCGACATACAGCGGGCTGAGCAGCCAGTGCTGGCGTGCGTGGCGCAGCATTACCGCCAGCACCGCCGCCACCGGCAGCGCCACCAGCACGCCGACGAAGCCGAACAGCTGGCCGCCGGCGAGGATCGAGAAAATCACCGCCACCGGATGCAGGCCGATGCGGTCGCCCACCAGCATCGGCGTGAGCACGCCGCTTTCCAGCACCTGGCCGACGCCGAACACCACCGCCACCCACAGCAGCGGTGCCACCTCCTGCGTCTGCACCACCATGGCGATGCTGGCGGCGATCAGGCCGCTGATGAAGCCGAGGTAGGGGATGAAGCTGACCAGCCCGGAGCAGATGCCGATCAGCAGCGCCACCTTGAGCCCGGCGAGGGTCAGGCCGATGCTGTAGATCGCGGCGAGCGCCGCCATCACCAGCAACTGGCCGCGGATCAGCGCGCTGAGCACGCCGTCGGTTTCCCGCGCCAGGCCTTCCGCGTGCGGCCGCAGCCGCGGCGGGATCAGCTGGTCGATGCGCGCCACCAGCAGGTCCCAGTCGCGCAGCAGGTAGAAGCTGACCACCGGGATCAGCAGCAGGTTGGCGATGAAGCCGAGCAGGGCCGGAGTCGATTCCTTGATCCGGTTGAACACGGTTTCGGCGATGTCGCCGGCCTGCGTCAGGTTGTGGGTAATGGCGTTGCGCAGGCCCACCGCGTCGAGCCGCACGCCGGCGGGCAGATGCACGCCGATCCTGGGCAGGCCCACGTCCTGCAGCCACTTGAGCCAGTCGGGGATGTTCTGGGCGAAAGTCACCACCTGCTCCTCCAGCATCGGCACCATCAGCACCAGGGCGGTGACCAGCACGCCAAAGAACACCACGAACACGATGCACACGCCCGGTGTGCGCCCGAGGCCGAGCTTTTCCAGCCGGTCCACCAGCGGATCGCCGATGTAGGCCAGGCCGGCGCTGACCAGGAACGGCGCCAGGATCGGCCCGAGCAGGTACAGCAGCACCAGCATTGCCGCGCCGGCGGCGAACCAGCCCCAGTTCTGCCGCAGCAGGCCGGCCGCCTCGGCGGCCACCGGTTCGGCCAGGTCTGCAGCGTCTTCAGCGGCGGGCTCGGCGACGGATTGTGCAAGTGGGTCGGACATGCGCTTGAGAGCCGGGCGGGGGAGGTAAGGTAAAATGATACTTCGTCCAGTCCTTCGCGCCCATGAACATGCCCGTCAACGGCAAAGCCAAGTCGTCCACCGCCCTCACCTACCGCGACGCGGGTGTCGATATCGACGCGGGAGATGCGCTGGTCGACGATATCAAGAAAATCGTCCGCTCCACCCGGCGCCCCGAGGTGCTGGCCGGTGTTGGCGGTTTCGGCGCCCTGGTCAGCCTGCCGAAGAAATACCGGCAGCCGATCCTGGTTTCCGGCACCGACGGCGTCGGCACCAAGCTGCGCCTGGGCATCGATTCCGGCCGCGTCGTCGGCCTCGGCCAGGACCTGGTCGGCATGTGCGTCAACGACGTGCTGGTGTCCGGCGCGGAGCCCTTGTTCTTCCTCGACTACTACGCCACCGGCAAGCTCGACCAGCGCGTCGCCGCGCAGGTCATCAAGGGCATCGCCCAGGGCTGCAAGCTGGCCGGCTGCGCCCTGGTCGGCGGTGAAACGGCGGAAATGCCGGGCATGTACAGCGAGGGCGACTTCGACCTCGCCGGCTTCTGCGTCGCGGTGGTGGAGAAGAACAAGATCATCGACGGCTCGAAGATCCGGCCCGGCGACGTGCTGATCGCGCTGCCGTCCTCCGGGCCGCACTCCAACGGCTACTCGCTGGTGCGCAAGATCCTCGAACGCAGCGGCCAGCCGCTGGATACGCCGTTCGGCAAAGGCACCCTGGGCGATGCTCTGCTGGCGCCGACCAACATCTACGTCAAGCCGATTCTCAAGCTGCTGCAGCTGGGCCTGCCGCTGCGCGGCATGGCGCACATCACCGGCGGCGGCATCACCGGCAATCTCACCCGCTGCTTCCCCAAGGGCTGCGCCGCCGCGGTCGACGTGTCCAGCTGGACGCGGCCGGCGGTGTTCGACTGGCTGCAGCAGCAGGGCGGGGTGGAGCAGGACGAGATGTGGCGCGTGTTCAACAACGGCGTCGGCTTTGTCGTGGTGGTGCCGCGCCTGCGCTCCGACGAGACGCTGGCCGCCCTGAAGAAGCAGCGCATCGCCGCCTGGATGCTGGGCGAGGTGGTCAAGGGCAAGAACGACGCAGTCCACTACGCTTGAAACACCCCCGTCTCGTTGTCCTCATTTCCGGCCGCGGCCGCAATCTTCAGGCCCTGATCGAGGCGCAGCGAGCCGGGCATATTCCGGCGCAGTTCGCAGCGGTGATCAGCAACCGCGACGACGCGGCGGGCCTGGACTACGCGCGCCAGGCCGGCATTGTCGCCGAAGTATTGCCACATGCCCGGTTTCCCGGCCGTGCTGCCTTCGACGCGGCGCTGGCGCAGCGCCTGCGCGAGCTGCAGCCGGACATCGTGGCGCTGGCCGGCTTCATGCGCATCCTCACCGACGACTTCGTGCGTGAATTCGAGGGGCGCCTGTTGAACATTCATCCCTCGTTGCTGCCCAAGTATCCGGGGCTTGACACGCATCGCCGCGCCCTCGAGGCGGGCGACGCCGAGCACGGCGCCACGGTGCACTTCGTCAGCCCGGCGCTGGACAGCGGTCCGGCGGTGATTCAGGGCCGGTTCAGCGTGCGGCCGGATGATGATGCGGCCAGCCTGGCGCAGCGCGTGATGGAGCAGATCGAGCTGAAGATCTATCCGCAGGCGGTGGCCTGGATGGCCCGCGGCGAACTGCGGCTGGATCAGGGCGCCGCCGTATTGCGCGGCCGGCGGCTGAGCGCGCCGGCGAGTCTGGCAGACGTGGAGGAAGCGTTCCGATGAATGCGGCAATCTTGCGTTTCACCGCGATGGCGCTGTTGGCCACCGGGGCAGCCTTACCGGCCCAAGCCGCGGCACCGGCCACGCTGCCGGACCTGGACTACAGCTACGAGGCCGCCTGGGGCGGCATGGGCGTCGGCCAGGTGCAGATCTCGCTGCGTCCCGAGGGCGAGGCCGGCTGCTACCGTTACACCAATACCTCCAACCCGAGCGCGCTGGTGCGCGCCCTGTACGGCTCGCCCAACCAGGCCAGCCTGTTCTGCCTCAAGGACGGCCGCATCCGCTCGCAGCACTTCGAGTCGGTGCTGCAGGGCGACGACAAGCAGAGCTACAAGCTAGACTTCGACTGGAGCAAGCACACCGTCACCGACGGCAACGGCCAGGTGCGCGCCATCCCCGACGACGCCATCGACAGCTTCGCGCTGCAGCAGGCGGTGCGCCTGTGGGTGCAGGCGCATGCCGGCGACAGCACGCCGCCCACCGCCGAATTCACCATGGTCGACAACAAGAACCTGACCCACTACCAGTTCAGGTTCAGCGGCCACCAGAAGGTCGACACACCCGCCGGCAGCTTCGACACGCTGCTGATGGAGCGCATCGACAACCCGGACAAGATCGGCCGCTTCTGGCTGGCGCCGGACCGCGGCTACATGCCGGTGCGGATCGAAACCAAGAACGGCGGCAAGCCGATGGTGTCGATGGTGCTGGCGAAGTAAAGCTGGCCGCGTCCTGCGCCGTGCTCAGGACGACGGCGAGCGTTGCTGAGCCGACGCCCCGCGTTCCAGATATCCCGCCGCCATCTCGGTCAGTTCCCCCATCAGCTTCTCCCGCGTGCAGGGCGCCTGCGGCAGGCTCAGGTACTGCAGGATGGTGAAGACCATGCTGTGGGTGACGACGAACACCGCCACCGGCAGGTCCTCGATGTGCAGTTCGCGGTAGTGCCGCAGCGCGTAGAGGCGGAACACCTCCTGCAGATGCCGCTCCAGCGTGCGCAGGAAGCGCTGCGTGCTGAGCTGGTCCCAGTTGCGCGCCAGTTCCAGGTACAGCTTCTCGTTGCCGCCGATGAAGGCGAAGCCGGCCTGCAGCAGGCCGCGCACGATGGTGCGCAGGTCGGCATCGAGCAGCAGCGGCAGGCCGCGGTCCACGGCGTGCCCCAGGTCGGCCACCAGCTTGTCCAGCAGCGCGCCGACCAGCTCCTCCTTGTTGCGGAAATACTGGTAGACCGAACCGACGCTGACTCCGGCGCGCGCCGCGATGTGGTTGGTGGTGGTCTGCGCCAGGCCGCGCTGCGCGATGCTCTGGGCGGTGGCCTCGATCAACGCCTCCACCACCTGACGCGAACGCTCCTGGGTCGGTCTCCGGCGCATGGGAATAACGCGAGTAGAATGTGAGCAAGTATTCATAATAAGCTGCGCTTGAAACCGCTGTCATCTGCGCGGCAACGCAGGAGGAGCATCATGAACCTGACGGCATCGACCGCGGGCACGGCCCCGTTGCGGGAAATACCCGGCGAGGCGGGCTGGCCCCTGATCGGGCAGAGCCTCGATTACCTGTTCCACCTCGACACCGCGATCCACGAGCGTTACCGCCGCTTCGGCGAGGTGTCCTGGGGGCAGGCTTTCGGCACCCGCGCCATCGCCTTGCTCGGGCCGGACGCCAACCAGTTCGTGCTGCAGAACCGCGGCGACCTGTTCGCCAGCAGCGCCTGGGAGCATTTCCTCGCCAACTTCTTTCATCGCGGCCTGATGCTGCTCGACTTCGACGAGCACCGCGTGCACCGCCGCCTGATGCAGGGCGCGTTCCAGCGCGAGTCGCTGGCCGGCTACCTGCAGCTGATGAACCCGCGCATCGAAGCCGGCCTCGCCGCCTGGCAGCCCGGCGACAAATTCCGTGTCTATGATCACCTCAAGGCGCTGACCCTGGACATCGGCAGCGAGGCCTTCATCGGCCGCCTGCCCGGGCCGGAGGCGGCGCGGCTGACGCAGGCCTTCCTCGACACCGTGCGCGCGCCCACCGACCTGATCCGCTTCCCGCTGCCCGGCACCCGCTGGCGCCGCGGCGTGGTGGGGCGGCGCGTGCTGGAGGATTTCTTCCGGCGCGAACTGCCGGCCAAGCGCGCTGCCGGCGCCTCCGACCTGTTCGCGCGGTTGTGCGAGGCGCGCACCGAGGACGGCCAGTCGTTTTCCGACCAGGACATCGTCAACCACATCATCTTCGTGCTGATGGCCGCGCATGACACCAGCACCATCACGCTGACCAACATGATCTACCGCCTGGCCAAGAATCCGCAGTGGCAGGAGCGGCTGCGCGAGGAGAGCCGCGCGCTGGGCAAGCCGGTGCTGGACCTGGACGACCAGAACCGGCTGAGCGCCATGACCTGGGTGATGAAGGAGGCGCTGCGCATCTGCTCGCCGGTGCCGGGCCTGCCGCGCCGCGCGGTGCGCGACTGCGAGTACAAGGGCTTCCGCATCCCGGCCGGCCACATGGTGCAGATCAGCATCTGGTTCACCCATACCAGCGCCGAGTACTGGAGCGATCCGCTGCGCTTCGATCCGGAGCGCTTCAGCGAGGCGCGCGCCGAGGACAAGGCCCATCCGTTCCTGTGGGTCCCGTTCGGCGGCGGCGCGCACAAGTGCATCGGCCTGCATTTCGGCGAGATGGAGGTGAAGGCCATCCTGCACCAGATGCTGCTGCGCTATCGCTGGAGCGTGCCGCAGGATTACGAGATGCGCCAGGACTTCACCAGCCTGCCGATCCCACGCGACCGCCTGCCGCTGCGGCTGGAGCGTTTGCACTGACGGTGCAATCCGCTAACTTAGGCCTTTCCTGACTATGGTGAGGGTCGACGATGCTGCTGAGCGACCGGCTGCGGGCGGCCGGGGTTACGGTGCAACACCAGTTCGAGCCCGGCGACCTCGGCGCCCTGATCCATATCCACGGCGTGCAGAACCAGCGTGACTACGGCTTCAATGAGGTCCATGAAGCCTACTGCGCGCGCATCGCCGCGGACTTCATTCTCAATCCGAATCCCGGTCGTTCGCGCGTCTGGCTGACGCGCAAGGACGGCCGCATCAACGGTTCGGTATTCGTCTGCGAACTGCCGGACGACGTGGCGCAGCTGCGGCTGCTGTTCGTCGACGTTTCGGCGCGCGGCCTGGGCCTGGGACGATGGCTGGTCGAGCAGGCGGTGCACTACGGCCGCGGGGCCGGCTTCCGCAGCATGTTCCTGTGGACAGTCGAGGGCCTGGATCGGGCCACCTCGATCTACGCCAGCGTTGGCTTCAAGGCGACGCAGACCAAGCCGAACAAGGACTGGCGTGAAGAGGCGCGCGAAGTGCGCTACGACCTCGATTACTAGACCGCGCCTTGGGCGTGCCCGCTGCGCCGCGTCTGCCTACGCGATGACGCCGTCCTGGCGCAGCTTGCTGAGATGGCTTTCGATGTTGATCCGCGCCAGCGGCAGCAGGCGCGGGTCGACGTCGCGGTAAACCTCGGCCAGCATCTCGTCCATGCTGCGGCCGGCGCTGAACAGTCCATGAATCTGCGCCTCGCGCATGCGGCGGTGCTGCAGCGCCTGTTCCAGGTAGTGCACCCCGCCCATGGCCACGCCGTGCGAGGGGTAGATGACGCGCGGGTTCAGGCCGATGACGCGCTCCAGCGTGGCGAAGTACTTGCGCATATCGCCTTCCGGCGGGGCGATCACCACCGTGCCGACGCCCTGGATCAGGTCGCCGACGATGCACCAGGCGCGGTTGTCCGGCATCAGCGCCAGCTGCCCTTCGTCGTGCCCCGGCACCGCCAGCGCGCGCACCGGCTGGCCCAGCCACTGGGTGACGACATCGCCGTCGGCGTAGATGCGCAGCGGCAGGTCGGCGGCATAGTCGGCGCCCGCGCCGTAGCGCGCCTGGCTGGAGCGCAGGTGCTGCAGGGTCCAGGCGCTCATGCTCAAGGGCACCCCGGCGCGGCGCGCGATCTGGTCGGCGTACTGGCGGTGGTCCGGGTGGTGGTGCGTCAGGAACACCTCGTGGAAGCCGAAGCGACCCGCCGCCGCGCACAGGCGCTCCAGCTCCTCCGGTGAATTGGGCGAAGGGTCGACCAGGATGCGGCGCCCGTCGTCGTCGCCGATCAGGAAACAATTGGTGTGCACCGCCGGCGGCAGCGTATTGGAGCGCACGAAGAACTGTCGCACGCCGCTGAGCGCCTCGATCGGATACATCACGCCACTGTCGCTGAACACGACGAAGCCGGCGTCGGCGCTATGCGGATTCTGCTCCAGCGCCCGCAGCGACATCATGGTCGGCGGCGCCAGCAACAGCTCGCCCTGCCGGTACTGCTGCATCCACTGCTGCGCACTGGCCCAGGCGCCGCTCTCGATCTCCGGCTCGCACAGGACGAAGTCCGGGCGCGCGCGCAGATCGACGCGATAGAAATAGGTGTTGAAGCGCACCGGGGCGCCGACCGGTGTCAGGGCGGTGCCGATCATGCGCACCGACTCGGCCAGGCCCGCGTTGCCGATCAGGTCGAAGCCCAGTTCCTCGCTCAGCTCGCGCGACAGCGCGCGGATCAGGCGCGGCTCATGCCCCTCGAACACTGCTTGCGGCAGCGGCTCGGCGCTGTCCTCGCGGTCCACCTTGCCGCCGGGGAAAGCGTGATAACCGGGGAATGCGGCCAGCCGCCGCTGGCGGCGGGCGAGGTACAACTCGCCATCGTGGATCAGGATCGCGGTGACGGCGTCGAATATCGGAGCGGACTTCATCCTGCAATGTTACGCCGGCTGCGGACATAAGCCCATCTTCGGTGCGGTCCCTCGGTAACTGCAGTGACCGGCACCGCGGTGGCGCGCAGCGGCGGTGTGACCGCATCGGGCTGTAGCGTTCAGCGGCAGACGCGATAGCCGCCTCGCCACCAGCAGCGGGGATGACGGTAGTAGGGGCCGTATACCGGCGGTCCATAGACCACGGGTGGGGGCGCATAGACCACCGGCGGCGGCGCATAGTAGACCACCGGTGGCGGTGCATAAGTCCCCGCCGGCGGATAGTAGACCGGCGCAGGCACGCCGAGGTTGATGCCCACGCCGACCGAAACGTGCGCCGAAGCGGTGGCCGGCAGCGCCAGCGCGGCGAGCAGCAGCGCGGCGCCCAGGAGGTTTTTCATCAGCGGACTCCGTAGTTGTGGCCGCCATCATGATACGCCGCCGCCGGATTGCGGCTGAACCGCCGCGCCGTCGGTGTCCGCCGACGCTCAATGCCAGTGGTGATAGCCGTAGCCGTAGCCGCCGTGGTAGTAGCCGTGATAGCCGTAGTAGCCGTAGGCGGGACCGACATAGACGGTGGCGGGAGGGCCGTAATAGCCCGGGCCGTAGCCGTAGCCGGGGTCCACCACGCAGCCGCTGGCGGCCGCGGCGACGGCGGCGAGCAGGGCGAGACGCCAGAGATTCCTGAATGAGTGACGCATGGCGCGACTCCGGTGGGGATGCACGCAGAGAGTGCGCCGCGGCGACTGAATCGCGGCTGAATCAGTCCAGGGCCTGGCGCAAGTCGTCGATCAGGTCATCGGCGTGTTCCAGCCCCAGCGACACGCGCAGCAGGTTGTCGGGCGTGGTGCTGTGCGGACCCTCGACCGAGGCGCGGTGTTCGATCAAGCTTTCCACGCCGCCCAGGCTGGTGGCGCGGGTGAACAGGCGCACCCGCGCGGCCACCGCCAGGGCCGCGCCGCGTCCGCCGCGCAGTTGCAACGACAGCATGGCGCCGCCGCCGCGCATTTGCCGCGCGGCCAGCGCATGGCCTGGATGCGTCGCCAGGCCCGGGTAGTGCACCGCGCTGACCGCGGGCTGGGCGGCGAGGAATTCCGCCACCCGCTGCGCCGTTGCCGTCTGCGCCCGCACCCGGTACGGCAGCGTGGCGATGGAGCGCTGCAGCAGCCAGCAGTCGAACGGCGCCGGCACCGCGCCGGCCTTGGTCTGGAAATCCCGCACCCGGGCGAAGAAGGCGTCCTCGTCGCGTGCGATCACCGCACCGCCGAGCAGGTCGCTATGGCCGCCGAGATACTTGGTGGTGGAGTGCATGACCAGGTCGGCGCCGAGCAGCAGCGGCTGCTGCAGCACCGGCGTGGCGAAGGTGTTGTCGACCACGCAGCGCGCCCCCGCCTCCTGCGCCAGCCGCGCCAGCGCGGCGATGTCGCTGAGCTTCAGCAGGGGATTGGACGGTGTCTCCACCCACAGCAGCCGGGTCTGCGGCCGCAGCGCCGCGCGCACCGCGGCGCTGTCGGTCATGTCGACGCTGTCGTGCTGCAGGCCCCAGCGCTGCAGCAGTTCGCGCAGCTGGGTGCGGGTGCCGTGGTACACATCGTCCGGATACAGCACGTGATCGCCGGGTGCGAGCGCCTGGAACACCGCCATCGACGCGGCCGAGCCGGAGGGAAAGGCCGCCGCCGCGGCGCCTTGTTCCAGCGCCGCCAGGCATTGTTCCAGCGCGGCGCGCGTGGGGTTGCTGCTACGGCTGTAGATGTGCCCCTGCGGATAGCCGCCGTCGGCGGCGCGGGCGAAGGTGCTGGACAGCACCGGCGACGGCGCCACCGCGCCACTGGCGTCGTCCACGCTGCGCCCGGCGTGGATCGCCAGCGTTTCCAGCCGCAAGCCGTCCGGGTGGTTGTTGTTCAGCGCCGTGGCCTCGGCGGCAGCGGGCCAATTACTGGCACTTGCACTCCGGCGCCGTCAGGCAGGAGGCGCCGGGCTGCGGGTTGACTGCCAGGCCCGGCTTGCACATCGCCGCGTGGCCGGTGGGGCAGGTGACCGAGCAGGAGCCGCAGTTGCCGACCGAGGGCGAGGAGCATCCCGAGCCGGTGTTGGTCTGCAGGTTGATGTTGCTGTCGCTGCCCTGGGTGGTTGGCGTATTGATCAGTACCGGCGTGTGCTGCTGCTGCGCCGCAGCGGCGGTGGACAGGGCCAGCAGCACGGCAGGCAGCAGCAGTCGGGCGAATGGGCGCATGATCCTACTCCTTTCGAGGGCTTCAGCGCGCACTATAGACTGGCGCCGGGCGGCCGTGTTGCGCGGCCGGCAGCGCGACGGCCGCGTCCCGCCTTCAGTATTTTGCCAGCAACGAATCGACATCGCTGCGCGCCGCTTCCATCGCCTTGTACAGCGGCACGTGGCGCATGCGCGGCCCGCCGTTGACGATGGCGGCAAAGGCGATCCAGCCGCCGTCCTTCTTGCGGATGTAGCCGGCGATGCCGCACACCGAATGCGGATCGTCCATGGTGCCGGTCTTCAGCGCCACGCGGTCCAGCCACGCCGGGCTGCCGACGCGCAGGAACTGGAACGGCGCCTGCCGCGGCACCACCAGGCCGCCGTAGAACGCCGGGAAGTTGCGTGTGTTGCGGTATTGCGCTGCGAGCAGGCCGGTCAGATCCTCGGCCGACAGCAGGTTCTCAGGCGTCAGGCCGCTGCCGCTGAACAGCGGCGGCGGCGTTTCCGCCTTGCCGCCCCTGGCGGGCGGCTTCACCCGCGCCACGAAATCCGACAGCGCGTGCGCCGCGTCCGACAGCTGCGTCGGCGCCTGCGGCCGCTGCGCCGCGGCGAGGTTCAGCGTCAGCATGTCGGCGACGTAGTTGTTGGAGAATCGCAGCATGCGGCCAAGCTGCTCTTTCAGCGACAGGCCGTCGTTCAGTGCCAGCGGATAGGCGTTGCCCGGCGGCGGCGCATGCACCACATCGACCGAGCCGGTCACCGCGATGCCGATCTCGCGCAGTACTTCGCGCATCATCAGGCCGGTGCCCAGCGCCGGGTCGGACATGGCGCGGTAGACGCTGATGTTGCCGCCCTGCGGGATATCGCCGCCGACGCGCAGACGGTCCGCGCCGGCGTCGGTGACGCGCTCGACCCAGAAGGTCGGCTTGGCCGTGGCGCCGACCGTGCGGATGGTGCCATCCACCGGCAGCGGCGGCAGCGCCGTGCCGCAGGTGCTGACCACCGCCGGCGCGCCGACGGCGGTGGGGCGCAGGTCCACGCACCAGTTGCCGTAGTCCACCGCCACTGCCGCCAGCGGCGCGTTATAGGCGGTGTCGCTGCGCTGCAGCGCGTCGCAACGGTCCTTGGTCTCGCAACCCAGCGGGCCGAACGGGGCGGTGTTGACCACCAGGCGGCCGTTGACCGCGGTGACGCCGGTGCCCTTGAGCTGCGCCGCCAGCGACCATAGCGCCAGGTGATCCAGCGTCGAGTCGCCCATGCCTTGCAGCACCAGGTCGCCGCTGATCTGGCCGTCCTTGATCGGACCGAGGCTGAGCAGGCGTGTCTGGAAGGTTTTGTCGGCAGCCCAGGTGTCGAGCGCCGTGGCGGCCACCGCCAGCTTGGTCAGCGAGGCCGGCGTCAGCCGGTCGCCGGCGTTGAGCTGTTCCAGCACGCTGTTGTCTTCGAGGTCCACCGCCGACGCGGTGACCAGCGCGCCGCTGTTCTCCAGCGCGCGCAGCGCCTGCCAGTCGGCATGGGCGGCAAAGCTGAGAAGGGAGGCCAGGGGCAGCGCCGCGCCGAACAGGCGGGCAAAGGGGGAGCGGCGGCGGAGTGCAGCGGATGCGGACTCCGCGGATGGGCCAATCATCGTGTCGGGGGTTCTCGGAAGCATGCAGCGTTGAATCGGCGCCGGCGCACCGCGCGCATCGCAGCAAGGCGCGCCGGGGGGAACACCGCGCAGACGGGCCGCGCGTGCCCGCCTATCATCGCCGAATGTGACAGCCCAGACCAGCCGGGCGCATGGGTTCAATGCAGGGTCGGCGCCAGCGGCGGCTGACAGTCGAGCGTCAGGCCCGGCAGCCACAGCAGGAACAGCCTGTTCTCCTCGCTTGGGCCTCTTTTGTTACAAGCTTGGCGCGCCATGCGCTACCCTTGCGGCCCCGCAACAGGCTGAGTGTCATGGACCTGCATCCGAAAACTGTGTTCGAGGCCATCGGTGGCGAAGCGCCGCTGCGGCGTCTGGTCGATGCGTTCTACGACCGCATGGACAGCGCCCCGGCCTATGCCGGTATCCGCGCTCTGCACCCGGGCGATCTGTCGGGGTCGCGCGACAAGCTGTTCTGGTTCCTGTGCGGCTGGTCGGGTGGTCCGGATTACTACGTCGAGCGCTTCGGCCATCCGCGGCTGCGCGCACGGCACCTGCCGTTCGCCATCGCCGTGGGTGAGCGCGACCAGTGGCTCGGCTGCATGCATGACGCGCTGCGCCAGTGCGCATTGCCGGAAGACCTGCAGAAACGCTTGCTGACGGCGTTCTTCCAGACTGCCGACTGGATGCGCAATCAGGCCTGATCCGCGCTTTCCCGAAACTCCGCCAAGCGCGGTGCTGTAGCCCTTCCGGCCGCAGCTGCTGTGGCCGTTCCGCTAACATCGGCGCGATGAGCAATGAAGCCCTGATCGCCAGCCGCATGCCCTACGTGGTCGAGGTGGAGCGCGGAACAAACTATCGCTGGTGCGCCTGCGGGCGCAGCCGCAGCCAGCCCTATTGCGACGGCTCGCACCAGGGCACCGGCCTGCTTCCAATCGAGTTCACCGCGCGCCACAGCGAGAAGATCTGGCTCTGCGGCTGCAAGCGCAGCCGCCACGCGCCGTTCTGCGACGGGCGCCACAACAAGCTGCCGCCTTAAGCGCGGTGGCTCAGCGACATCGGCCGCTGCGTGCCGCGCAGCAGCAGCCAGACCAAGCCCACCAGCAACAGCAGCGGCACGGCAAAGGGCAGCATCATCAGGCCTGCCAGCGGCAGCAGGATCAGCGCCACTACGCCCATCGCCAGCAGGCCGACGCCGGCCGCCACCAGTCCGAGCAGGCCGCCGACGACCCAGAAGGTGATGCGGAACACCAGCCACAGTGCCGCGAACAGCAGCCACACGCCGCCGAATACCGCCAGCAGGCACAGCATCAACAGCACGGCCATGGGGGAACTCCTTGGTGATCCAGCCCGTTCGACCTGTTGGATGCAATCTGCGGGTGCCTGGATTCAGGATCAAGAAAAATTCCTGCGGCTTCTTTAAGTATGAATATCAACTGATTGATTAAGTACGTTAATTTGTCGGTAGGTGTGTCGGGCCGAGGGCTGGGTGTGACACAGCCGACGACCGCGGCTGGGCATAATGAGCAGCGATTCAGGTGTTATTGGTGTTCGGTGAAAAGGAGAATTCCGGTGAACATGAAACCAGTGATGCTGATGCTATTGGGCGCCGCCTCGGCGACCTTGTGTGGCTGCGGTGGCCTGCATGCGGCAAAAGATGCCGGCACCGAACCGGACGCGGCCACTGCCACTGCGGCGCCGCCCGCTGCGACGGACAGCGCTGCGCCGGCGCCGGCGGCCGCCGATGCCGCGCCTGCGGCAGCGCCCGTTGCCATTGCGGCGCCTGCGCCTTCCACGACCGCAGCGGCGAGCCCCGACACCGATGCGCCCACGCCGTCCGTTCCCGACGGCACCCTGACCACGCGGGTCCGCTCCGCCCTGGCCAAGCACTACAACCTGGGTGCCGCGCATATCAAGGTCAGCACCCATGAGGGCGTGGTGCATCTGTCCGGTGCGGTGGCTTCCAGCGTGCAGATCGACCAGGCCGAGTCGGTGGTCGGCGCGGTCGATGGCGTGCTGGAAGTGGACAACCAACTCAAGGTCGGGCGCGCCGCCAAATAAACCCGTCCGCGGAAGGTGGAAAGCGGTCTCCTCGCCGGATAATGTTGACTTCAGCAACTAATTTAGTTGACTATGTCAATTAAATGAACGAGTGGAGTCCGCATGACCAGCGCCAGCAATCCGCAGGACGTCGCCGCAGTACGCCGTTTCAACCGCTTCTACACGCGGCAGGTCGGCCTGCTGCAACAGGGGCTCCTCAACAGCCCGTACTCGCTGGCCGAGGCGCGGGTGCTGTACGAGATCGCGCATCGGCAGCAGCCGACTGCCTCCGAGCTGGGCCTGGCATTGCAGCTCGACGCCGGCTATCTCAGCCGCATGCTGCGCGCTTTCGAGCAGCGTGGGCTGCTGCAGCGGCAAGCCTCTGCCAGCGATGCACGGCAGAGCCTGCTGAGCCTCACCCCCGCCGGCCGCCAGGCGCAGGCTGCGCTGGAAGAGGGCGCCAACGTCGAGGTTGGCGCCATGCTGCAGACCCTGGCGCCTGGCGGCGGCAGGCGGCTGTTGCGCGCGATGCGCGACATCGAACAGCTGCTCGGCGGCGCGCCGGCCTCGCCCGAGCCCTACCTGTTGCGCACCCACCGTCCAGGGGACATGGGCTGGATTGTGCACCGGCACGGCGTACTGTATGCGCAGGAATACGGCTGGGATGAGCGCTTCGAGGCGCTGGTGGCGGAGATCACGGCCAGGTTCGTCCGCGAATTCGATGCCAAGCGCGAATGCTGCTGGCTGGCCGAGCGCGGCGACCAGATCCTCGGCTGCGTCATGCTGGTGCGGCAGTCCGACAGCGTCGCGCAACTGCGCCTGCTGCTGGTGGAGCCCTCGGCGCGCGGCCTGGGCGTGGGGCGGCGGCTGGTGGAGGAGTGCATCCGGTTCGCCCGCCAGGCCGGCTACCAGAAGATCAGCCTGTGGACCAACGACATCCTGGTGGCGGCGCGGCGCATCTACCAGGCCGCCGGCTTCGTGCTGGTGCGCGAGGAGCCGCACCACAGCTTTGGTCAGCATCTGGTCGGGCAGACCTGGGAACTGGCGCTTTAGACGGCCGCGACTCTCCTGTGGCGGCCTGGTGAGCGCGCCGCCCGCAGTCAGTTTCGACCATACGCTTGAGTATGCTAGGGTTGGGCTCCTGCCATCCTGCATTCCCGCAATGCCCAAGCCCGCGCGTTCCATCGAAGGCCTGACCATCGTCATCACCGGCGCCTCCAGCGGCATCGGCGAGGAGGCGGCCAGGCAGCTGGCACGCCTGGGCGCCACGGTATGCCTGGTGGCGCGCCGCCAGGACGAGCTGGCGCGGGTCAAGCGCGAGATCGGCGGCGGGCGGGGCAAGGCGGGCGGCAGGGCCTTCGTCTATCCGGCCGACCTGTCCGACAACGCTTCGATCGAAGCCTGTTGCGATGCGATTCTGGCCAAGCATCCACGCATCGACGTGCTGGTCAACAACGCCGGCCGCTCGATCCGCCGGCCGCTGCGCGAGTCGCTGGACCGGCCGCACGATTTCGAGCGCACCATGCAGCTCAACTATTTCGCCGCCATGCGCCTGAGCCTGCGCCTGCTGCCGCGCATGCTGGAGCAGGGCAGCGGCCAGATCATCAACGTCTCCAGCGTCGCCGCGCTGATGAGCACGCCGCGCTTCGCCGCTTACATCGCCAGCAAGGCCGCGCTCGACGCCTTCTCGCGCTCGTTGCGGATCGAGCTGAACGACGCCGGCATCGCCGTCACCACGCTCAACTATCCGCTGGTCAAGACGGCCATGACCGAGCCGACCCAGATCTACAAGTACCTGCCGCAGATGGATGTGGCCGATGCCGCCGGCTGGATCGTCGACGCCGTGCGCACCCGCCCGGCGCGCCGCACCACGCGCATGGCGCGGGCCTTCAACGTCGCCACCGCCGCGGCGCCGGGACCGGCGTTGCAGGTGCTCGGCCAGTTCTACAAACGCATGCTGGCGCGCGTGCAGAAGCGCGCCGCGCGCCTCGAACAAGGCGGCTGAGCGCGCGCCGCCGATACGATTTTCAAATCCACTCCCGGGTGAAACACATGCGGTATTCACAAGTGCTCGATTCCGTGCGGCAGCAGGACGGCGGCTGGATCGCCGACGTTCCTGAAGACTGGTTGCAGGGGCGCAGCGTCTTCGGCGGCCTGCAGGCGGCGCTGGCGCTGCGCGCGATGCGCAGCCTGGTGCCGCGCACGGTGCCGTTGCGCACCCTGCAGACCACCTTCCTCGCTCCGGTGCCGGCGGGCCCGCTACGCCTGCAGGCGCAGGTGTTGCGGGCCGGCAAGAGCGCCACGCACGTCGAGGCGCGCCTGGTCGACGGGACGCAGACGCTGTGCATCGTCATCGGTGTATTCGGCGCGGCGCGGCCTTCGGCGGTGCGCGTCGAGCAAGCGCAGCCGGCGGTGGAAGGCGGCAAGCCCATCGAGTTCCCGTTCGTCGCCGGCGTCACGCCGGCCTTCTCGCAGCACTTCGCGGTGCGCTGGCTGCGCGGCGGATTGCCGTTCAGCGGTTCGTCACTGACGCAGAACGTGGTCGAGATCGGGCTGCGCGACGACGGCGCGGCCAGCGAGGAGCACGTGCTGGCCATCGCCGATTTCATCCCGCCCATCGCGCTGTCGCAGATGCGGCAGCCGGTCGCCGGCAGCTCCATGACCTGGATGATCGAGTTCCTGGCCGGGCGCATCGACGGCCTGCCGCTGCAGGGCTGGCGCATGGACGGCGAGCTCAGCGCCGCGCGCGACGGCTATACCAGCCAGACCGGATGGCTGTGGGGGCCGCACGGCCAGGCGGTGGCGCTGAGCCGGCAGAGCATGGTGGTGTTCGGCTGAGCGGGCGGCGTTGCGTTACGGCTGGTAACACCCGTAACGCGGCCAAGGCGCTAGAATCCGCCGGCCGCTTCCCCCTCATTCGCCAGGAGACATTGATGTCGCGCACCAACCTGTCGCGTCTCGCCGCTGCTTCCGTGCTGCTCGCCGTATCGTCATGGCTGGTCCCGGCCCAGGCCGCAGACCCGGTCGGCACGGTGCGCCTCTACGCGCTCGACTGCGGCCGCGTCCAGATCAAGGACATGGCCATCTTCTCCGATACCGGTGAATACAACGGCAAGCCGGGCGTGCTGGCCGACCCCTGCTTCGTCATCCGCCATCCCAAGGGCACGCTGGTCTGGGACACCGGCCTGGGCGACAAGCTGGCCGAGACCAAGGGCGGCGTCGACTTCGATCTCGGCCACATGCAGGTGGACGCGACGCTGATCGATCAGCTCAAGGCCATCGGCCTGACGCCGGACGACGTCACCTATCTGTCGTTCTCGCACACCCACTTCGACCACACCGGCAACGCCAACGAGTTCCCGGGCGCCACCTGGATCCTCAACAAGGCCGAGCTGGCCTGGGCCGAGAGCAAGCCCGGCCCGTTCGTCAACATTGACACCTTCAGCGACTACAAGACCGCCAAGACGCAGATCATCGACGGCGACCATGACGTGTTCGGCGACGGCAGCGTGGTGATCCTGAAGACGCCGGGCCACACGCCGGGGCACCAGTCGCTGCAGCTGAGACTGAAGAAGGCCGGGGTGGTGATCCTGTCGGGCGACCTGTTCCACCAGCGCGCCAACTACGTGTTCCGCCGCGTGCCGCCGTTCAATGTCGAGCGCGCCGACACGCTGGCCTCGATCGACCGCGTCGCCACCATCCTGAAGAACACCAAGGGCCGGCTGGTGGTGCAGCACGACGCCGGCGACTTCAAGTCGCTGCCGAAATTCCCCAAGTACCTGGATTGAAGCGGTGTCCGCCGCCCCTTGCGCGCCGCGCGCGAGGGGCGGCCGGGGTTCAGCCGTCGACCGGCCCGAGGAAGCGCTTCACTTCCTCGTCCAGGCTGCTGCGCAGGCTCATCAGCTTGCGCGCGTAGCTCTCCAGGCCCTGGTCTTCCTCGGTCTGCGGCTGCCAGTGAGGCACCGCGGCCGGCTTGCCGTCCTCGCCCATGGCGACGAAGACGATGACGCAGTGGGTGGTTTTGCTGAAGGCGCCCTGGCGCGGGTCTCCCGCCAGCACATCCACCGCGATGTGCATGCTGGTGTTGCCGGTGTAGATCACCTTGGCGTGCACCTCTACCACGTTGCCGATGTGGATCGGCCGGATGAAGCGGATGCCGCCGACGTAGACGGTGACGCAGTACATCGCGCTCCAGCCCACCGCGCAGGTGTAACCGGCCTGGTCGATCCACTTCATCACCATGCCGCCGTGCACCTTGCCGCCGAAGTTCACGTCGCCTGGTTCGGCCAGGAAGCGCAGGCTGATTTCACGTTTGCCGATCTGGGCCAAGGCGGGTTCCTATGTCCGGTGCGGGGGCTCGGTGCTAAAGATACTGCACGCCGGTGAGTTTTTCCGACAGCGCCCACCAGCGCCCCTGCAGCTCCGCGTCGCGCGCCAGCTTGCGGCAGCCCACTTTGGTCGGGTAGCCGCGCATCTGCCGCAGGCCGTCGGGGCCGATGTAGTCGCCGCCGGCCACGTCCGCCATCGAGGCGGCATACAGGGTCGGCAGGGCGCCCATCGCCGCCGGCTGCGCCAGCAGCGCATTGCCCACCCACATGGCCAGCTTGCCCACGGCGGACTGGTCCAGCGCCGGCGCCACATACTGCAGGTTGGTGTCGGAGTAGCCGGGATGCGCCGCCAGCGCCATGACCGCGGCGCCGGCTTTCCTCAGGCGCCGGTCCAGCTCAAAGGTGAACAGCAGGTTGGCCAGCTTGCTCTTGCCGTAGGCGTCCCAGCGCTTGTACGGCTTGTGCTCGAAGAACGGGTCTTCCAGGTCCATGCCCCGCGTCCACAGGTGCGCCATGCTGGCCACGCTGACCACGCGCGCGCCCGGCGTGGCGCGCAGCTTGTCGATCAGCAGCCCGGTGAGGGCGAAGTGGCCGAAATGGTTGGTGCCGATCTGCATCTCGAAGCCGTCCCGCGTCTTGGCGTAAGGGATGGCCATCACCCCGGCGTTGTTGCACAGGATGTCCAGCTGCGGGTACTTGGCGGCGTAGGCGGCGGCGAAGCTGCGCACCGCGTCCAGGCTGGCCAGATCCAGCGGCATCAGGTCGATCTGCGCCGCCGCCACCTGTTGCCGCACCGTGTCCAGCGCCTTGGCGGCCCGGCCCGGATCGCGGCAGGCCATCACCACGGTGGCGCCCGCCGCCGCCAGGCCGATGGTGGTGTGCAGGCCCAGGCCGCTGTTGGCCCCGGTGACGATGGCGGTCTTGCCCTTCAGCGAGGGCATGTCGGCTGCGGTCCACTTCATGATGCGCTCCCGGATGCGGTGGTGATGGTTCCCCGCGGCAAGCCTAGCAACTTTGTATGAAGCCGCGGTGTTGCCGCGGCCGCCGGCGGCGCGGCGCGCTACGATAGAGGCTCATCCCCCGCCGGAACCGCGTGCGCAAGATCGTACACATCGACATGGACGCGTTTTACGCCTCCGTGGAGCAGCGCGACGCGCCGGAGTTGCGCGGCAAGCCGGTGGTGGTGGCCTGGCGCGGCGAGCGCTCGGTGGTCTGCGCCGCTTCCTACGAGGCGCGCCGCTTCGGCGTGCGCTCGGCCATGCCGGCGCTGCGCGCGGTGCGGCTGTGTCCGGACGCGGTATTCATCCCGCCGGACTTCACCCGCTACCGCAACGTGTCACGCCAGGTGCGCGGAATCCTGCTGCAGCACACCGATCTGGTCGAGCCGCTGTCGCTCGATGAGGCCTACCTCGACGTCACCGAGAACAAGGGCGGCCTGCCCACCGCCACCCGCGTGGCCAAGGCCATCCGCGAGCAGATCCGCGAGCAGCTGCAGCTGACCGCTTCGGCCGGCGTGGCACCCAACAAGTTCCTGGCCAAGATCGCCTCCGACTGGCGCAAGCCCGATGGTCTGTTCGTGATCCAGCCGCAGGAGGTGGATGCCTTCCTGCAGCCCTTGCCGGTGGGGCGCCTGCCCGGCGTGGGCAAGGTGATGGAGCGCAAGCTGGAAGGGATGGGTGTGCGCAGCATCGCCGAGCTGCGCGAAGTGGACCCGGCTACGCTGGAGCGCCGCTTCGGCCGCTACGGTGCGCGCCTTTACCAGCTGGCACGCGGCATTGATCACGGCGAAGTCTGCCCGGACCGCCCCACCATGTCGGTTTCGGCGGAGGACACCTTCGCCGAGGACGTGCTGCTGCAGGAGCTGGCGCCCACCATCTGCCGCATGGCGGAGAAGACCTGGTCGGCGGCGCGCCGGCAGACGCGCGTCGGCCGCACCGTGGTGCTCAAGCTGAAGACGGCCGACTTCCGCATCCTCACGCGCAGTCATACTCCGGGCCTGCCGCCGGCTTCCTGCGAAGAGCTGACGCGCATTGCGCTGTCGCTGCTGGATCGGGTCGGATTGGGCGCGCAGGTACGCTTCCGCCTGGTCGGCGTGGGCCTGAGCAATTTCCATGACGTCGAGCTGCCGCGCGCGCAGCCGGAGCTGTTCGGTCCCGCGGCCGGCTAACTGGTCAGCAGCTGCCCATAAACGTAGGCGCGCAGTGTCAGCGTCTGCAGCGGATCCAGCGCCAGGAACTCCACGCCGTGCGAGTGGCGGCCGGCGCCGCCTTCGATCTCGTGCCGGCTGCGGACGATGCAGTCGATGGCGATTTCGCGCTCGCCGATGCCGTCCACCGGCAGTTTCACGCTGATCTTCAACTTGGTCCCCTGGGGGCCAAGCGACACGGGTGTTTCCAGCATGGCGCCGCTGGTGCTCAGATCGCCGATGGTGGCGGCGATCAGCTCGTCCGCTTGTCCCGCGGTGCGCTGCACGCGGGCAATGGCAATCAGCTTGACCTCGATGCGGCGTGAGTTGCGCACCACCACGTCCTGGGTCTGGTCGGGAAAGCTGAGGTGCAGGTAAGGATACGGGTGCGTGGCCGAGCGCAGCACACGGGCGGAGAAGGCGGAGGCGTGGTTGCGCGCAAAGCAACGCATCACCACCGGCTGTCCTTCGCGCACCGGCAGGATCTTGCCGTTGCGCATCGGCGAGGTGACCAGGATGCTGGCGCCCGGCAGCATGCCGATGGCGCGCACCATATGGCGCGTGCTCGAATTGTCCAGCCCCAATTCGAGCTGCATCATGTCGCCGATCTGCAGGTCGATGTCAGAGTCGCTCACGCGATTTTCCAAGATGGATTGCAGGCCACAGCCTGGCGGTCGCCACGCGCGACCGCTATATCGGGTATCGGCCCGCGCTGTGCGGAATGAATGCCGTTTGTCGGCCGCCGCCGCGCCATCGGCGGTCGGGAGCGCCGTGCGCCCCTGTGCGCCGGGCTTGCTGCCCCGGCCGGTGTGGGCCATGCCGCTGTATTAACATGGCGCGGAGCCGCCGCAAGGCGCCGTTGCCGGCCTGCCCACCAAGGAGAACATGATGGCCAAGAGCATGGACACCAAGAAGGACCAGAAGAAGAAGCCGCAGAAGACCCTGAAGGAGAAGCGCCAGGCCAAGCAGGAGAAGAAAGCCGGGCGCTAAGCCCGGTGCGGCGACGGACCGGGCTGGGGCAACCATCCCGGTTTTTTTGCATCCGCAGGCATGCGACGGCCGTATGGTGGCCTGAATATCTCCGCGCAGCGGTAAGATTCCCGACGTCACGGCAATTCGATCCCCCATGAAGCACCGTCTTGCGGCAGTCCTGATCGTTGCGCTGCTGGCCCTGGCCGGCTGCTCCGGGGCGCAGTTCATCAATGCGGTCACTCCGGACAGCGGCTACACCCAGACCCGTGACGTCGCCTTCGGCAGTCACGGCCTCAAGCTCGATGTCTATGCCCCGGACCACGCGGCGGCTGCGCCGGTGGTGGTGTTTTTCTACGGCGGCAGCTGGCAGGCTGGCATTTCAAAGGACCGCTCCACCTACAAGTTCGTCGGCCAGGCCCTCGCGGCGCAAGGCTATGTCGTGATGATTCCGGACTACCGCCTCTATCCGCAGGTGAAGTACCCGGATTTCCTTTACGACTGCGCCGAAGCGGTGAAGTGGGCGCACGACAACGCGGCGGGCTATGGCGGCGATGCCGGCAAGCTGGTGCTGATGGGGCATTCCGCCGGTGCCTACAACGCGGCGATGCTGGCGCTGGACCCGGACTACCTGCGCGCCGTAGGCGCTGACCGCGGCTGGCTGCGCGGCATGGTCGGCCTGGCCGGCCCGTACGACTTCCTGCCGATCACCGACCCGGTGCTGCAGACCATCTTCGGGCCGCCGCAGCAGTGGCCGCAGACGCAGCCGATCAACCATGTCGACGGCACGGCTCCGCCGCTGCTGCTGATGGCGGGCAACAACGACGACGTGGTTTACGTCAAGAACACCAACAACCTCTATGCCCGCATCCAGAGCAACGGTGGCAAGGCGCTGCGGGTGACCTATCCGGAGATGAGCCACGTCCGCATTGTCGCGCTGATGTCCACGCGCCTGCCCGGACATACCGAGCTGCTGGGGCACATCCGGGATTTCGTCGCCAGCGTCACCGGCGGCGGCGCCCCGTTGCAGAGCGCCTTCGCGCAGCCCCTGGACCTGAATTCCCGCTAGCTCGCTTGCCCGGCCGCAACCCGGCAGCCGATAGCGATGATCGGCGGACGCCGGCCCGCATGAGCCGCCCGGTGCGATTCACTCCCGGGACTATCGGCCGGCGGCGCAGGCCTTGAACACTTGCGCCGGGGTTTCGCCGGCCTGGGTGTGGGCAGCGAATACCGTATTGGCGCAATAGGTGGTCGCGGGGTAGTAGTCGCCCATCACCGACCGGGGGTCGACGCCGTTGGGCACGTTGAACGCGGACTGGACGAAATCCGGCGCGGGCAGCATGTGGCGGAAGATCAGGCGGCCGTCGTTGGTGGTGCCGTAGGTGAGCCAGTCGTAGCCGCGGTCGGGCGTGGCGTTGGGCGGCTTCTTGGCCGGCACCGAAATGACGATGTTGAAGTAGCCGTCGGCATCGACATGGGCATTCTGGTCCTGGACGCAGGCATAGGTTTCGTAGGTGGAGGAGGAGTTCTGGCAGATCGACCAGTGGCGCAGTTGCGGGTCGGTGAGGCCGCCGTTCTGGGTGGCGAAGCTGGGCGCGCGCGCCCGCATCAGGAACAGGTCGGCGGCGGTCTGCGAGAAGTCGACATAGAGATAGCGGGTTTCCAGGTTGACGAAATAGTCGGTGCTGCCGCTGCTTGGAAACAGGATGAAGGACGGGGCGGCGGGCACCGGGGTCGCGGCGATGGGGTTCGGCCGCAGCGGCCGGGCGAAGTAATCGTCTGCCAGCGCGGCGACGATTCGGCGCTCGCCGTCGCGTGCACCGAATCCGGCCTGGCAGCGCAGCGGGGTCTGCAGGCTGGCCAGGCTCACATCGCCCTGCGGTGTTTCCTCGACCACGGCGGGCAGGGGCACGCCGCCGTGCCCGGCGACATCAATGCCGTCAAACGCGTTGTAGACGCGGTAAACGAAGATCGGCGGGCTGCCGATGGAGACTTTCGAGGTGTCGAGATAGAGGGTATTCGGCGCCGGCGTGGCCGGTTGCGCGCTGAACACGATGTGCAGGGTGTAATGGCCTTTCGGCGCGATGGCGGTGTCAATGTTGTTGATGCTGTTGAACGGCGAGCTGCTGCCCGGATCGGGTTCGATCAGGAAGTCCGGAAGATAGGCCAGGCTTTGCGACTGGCCGTTGTACAGCTGCCAGGAGAAATTGCGCGCCGCCGGATATTGCCCGTCGACCCGGAAATGACTGCCCGCAGGGAACGATACCCCTAGCACGATCTGCCAATAGCCGGCCGCGAGGTCGACCCAGCCCCAGCGCATGGCGCCGGCGGGCGTGGTCGCCGTCGGCGTGCCGTCACCCGGTGACCAGTCGCAGGCCAGGGGCGGTATTGGCGGGGTTGAGAATGGCGCCGCGGACGGCGCAGCGCCGTCGATCGCGTAGCCGACGGGTTCCGCTTTGGCGTTGCCCTGCAACAGCACGCCGGACGCTACAGACGCGAACACGATCGCCGCCTTGCCGAGCTTGCGCATGATGATCCTCCGAGCACCGTCCGGTCCGCATGCCCCTTGACCGTTGCCGTGCACCCGGGTGCGCGCCGCTTCCTGAAAACGGCGCGATCGTCGTGCAGGCCGGTCAAATGTCCCGCGAACCGGGCCTCACCGTTGAAGGCGGCTTGATTGTAATCGGAACCGCACGCCCCGGCGTCCCGCCGGCGATCAATCCTGCCGAACCGTGACCGGTTGGGCCGTTCCCGCCCGCTCTTGACGGGCGGCAGGTGTTCAGTTCGCCCGCTCGGGATGCAGGCGGTACCAGGGCACCAACCGGGTGCCCTGGTGGACGAATTCACCCTCGTTGCGGCGCCAGATTTCCAGGTAGCGGTAGAACGGCACGCTGGGAAACAGGTGATGGATCAGGTGGTAGTTCTGGAACAGGAACAGCCACTTCATCAGCGGCTCGCCGCCGCGGCGCACGTTGGTGGCGGCGTAAGGATTGTGGCGCTGTTCCACCTGGTGCGGATGGTGCGGCAGGTAGTTGAAGGCGAAAGCCAGCCACAGGATCGCCAGGCGCGACGGCAGCAGCCAGTAGAGCAGGGCTTCGCGCGCATGGCCGAGCGCCGCGCTGGCGGCGAACACGCCGGCCAGCAGGGCCACGCCGGCGATCATCTGCCAACGCTCCTTCAGCGGGATGGTTTTCCAATCGCGCAGGATTACCACGCCGTAGTACAGGTCCGCGGTGGCCCAGTGCAGCGGCAAAGTCAGGGCATGCCCCTGGCCGCTCCACTGGTCGGGATCATTGCCCTCGTTGGTCAGGCGGTGGTGCTTGAAATGCGCATAGCGGAAGGCGGCGCCGACGCCGACCAGGCCGAGAAAGGCGCCGGCCAGGCTGGTCACCACGTCGTTGAGCCGCGGGTAGGCGCGCAGCAGGGAACGGTGCACGCCATCGTGCAGCACGGTGAACTGCATGAAGGCCGCCACGGTCTGCAGCAGGATCGCCACCGGCGGCGGCACCAGACCCAGCACCGCACCGGCCAGCGTGCCGCCCCACAACGCCAGCGCCAGCACGAACAGCAGCAGGGTCGGCCAGGCCACCGGCGGGGTCTGGTACAGCGGCTCCTGCGGGATGCGCGGGCGCCTGGCGGCGGGGATGGTCGTTATAAAATTTTTACACTGTTAATTAAACGATTGGTTGATTTAAACGGAAACGAATTCAGTGGTCAAGCCGCGGCCGGAGACCGCCGCGCCGGACCCACGGCGATCGGCTCAAGGTTTTGACGCGGGTGCCGATGACTGATCCAGGGTATTTCCGTTCATCCGCAGTTTTGCGAAAAAATCAGTCATGTCCAATCAAGAATGGCAGCCTCAGGGCGCGATCGATGAAGGCGGCATGGCCCCGGCCGATGCGGCGGGCGGCCGCGCGCCGCTGCGCCCCGCTGCGCCGGTGCTGTCCTTGCTGCTGAGCCGGCTGGTGGTCCTGCCGGACCTGCAACGTGCCCTGGCGGACTGCAAGCGTGATCTGGAGCGCGGCACCACCGACGAGCAGGCGATGGACATCGCCTTGCAGGTCGCCGCCCTGCTCAACATGCAGGGGGCGATGCTGCAGGCCGAGCAGGCCAAAATGGCCCGTCTGCTGCAACAAATGAACACCCGGCTCGACGAGATCGCGGGAGCCTTGCTCCACGAGGATACGCAGCGCCAGGCGGCCAGCGACGACAGCACCGACCTCAATGTCCGCTTGCAGGGCGAGGTGCGCGATATCGGCACCACGGTACGGCAGGCCACCAGCCTGTCCGAGGTGCAGCGGCAGGTGAGCTCGCGCATCGCGCAGATCGGTGAGCACCTGCAGCAGTTCAGGGAGCGCGAGAGTGCGCGCTTCAAGGACTATACGGAGCGCGCCGAGCGCCTGCGCTCGCGCGTCAACGAGCTTGAACAGGAGACTTCGCAGCTGCAGGAGTCGGTGCAGCGCGAGCACCAGAAGGCCACTACCGATATCCTCACCGGCATCCCCAACCGCCTCGCCTTCGAGCAGCGCGTTGGTGAGGAACTGAAGCGTTCCAGGCCTTCCGGGGAGCCGCTGTGCATCGCCATCTGGGACATCGATCGCTTCAAGTCGATCAATGACAGCTACGGCCATGCCGCCGGCGACAAGGTGCTGCGCATCGTCGCCCAGCACCTGTCGCGCAACATGCGCAAGAGCGATTTTCTGGCGCGCTACGGCGGCGAGGAATTCGTGGTGGTCATGCGCGGGCTGAACGTGCAGGAGGCCCTGTCGGAAGCGGACCGGGTGCGCGAATCCATGGTGCGGCTCGGCCTTCACTTCGACGGTCAGGCCGTCAACGTGACCTTTTCCTGCGGCATCGCCACCTTTGCCACCGGCGATACGCTGGAGGCGGTGCTGAATCGTGCCGACCGCGGGCTGTACCGGGCCAAGAAGGCGGGCAGGAATCAGTGCTTCGTCGGTCTATGAGCGCGCTTGGCGGCGGCCCCGCCGCCGCGTCACGCTGAGATTTGCCGTCGCCTCGCGCTGCAGTCGCTCCGTCTGCTTCATCAGGAAACCCGCCGGCACACGTGAAGACGGCAGCCCGGCCGGGAGGATAAAGCGGGCCGTAAGGCCGTGGACCGATCCGCGAGGAGCAGGCGGGCCGGCAGGCGGCATCAGCCCAGGCGCTGCTCTTCGATGGCCGCGCTGAAGCTGTTGCCGTTGATGTCGAGGTACAACTGCCGCTCGGTGACGGACAGGGTCAGCGCGTTGCGCCGGTCGATTGCCTTGGCGGCAGCCTCGACGAAGCCGCGGCCGAAGCTGTAGAGCGGAATAGCCTCGGCGCGGTGGATTTTCCTGCCGGCGAGCTGTGCCAGCAGATTGCCCGGATCGCGGTGGGTGTAAACGGCGGCGCGTCCGGCGAGCTTGCTGCCGCGGTGCAGGCGTTCGGCGTCGGGCGCGCCGACCTCGATCCAGGCGGTGACGCGTCCAGTGAGGTCGCGCACCAGCACCGCCGGCTCGTCGACAGCGGCCACGCCCTCGGTCAGGACGATGCCGTCCTGGTATTCCAGGCAGTAAGCCAACAGCCGTGTCAGCATGAACTCGGCGGTTTCCGAGGGATGCCGCGCCAGGCGCAGCTCCAGGTCCTGGTAGACCGCGCGGTCGATGTCCGCCAGCTGCACGGTGAAGTGGTGAATGGTCGCGCTGAGTGCCATAGGGCGGGGAGCTTACACGGTCGAACGCGGGGACGTGCCGGCAGGCGCTTCGCTGCCGCGCCGTGCCGGAGCGCGCGGTGTCAGGCCAGGGCCAGGCTGCGCGCCAGCAGCCCGATGGCGACAAGCGCCAGCACCACGGCGAAGCCGCGCTGCACCTGCGCTGCCGAAAGCCGGCGGCTCAGCCGCCGGCCGAGCAGCATGCCGCCCGCGGTGGCGCCGGCGAACCAGGCCGTGGCGAGCGGGGGTATGACGGCGCCGTGCAGCAGCGCCAGCACGATGCCGCCGCTGCTGACCGCGGCGATGACCAGCAGGGACGTGGCGACGATGCCGTGCATGCTGACGCCGCTGTAGCGGCGCAGCAGCGGCACCACGATGAAGCCGCCGCCGACGCCGAGCAGGCCGGTGGCGAAGCCGGTGAGGGCGCCGATGCCGGCGATCAGTGCCGCGGTGGGCCAGGTCCATTGGATGCGGCCGGTCTTCTGGTCGATGCGCGCCAGCGTCAGGGTGTGCTCGGCCTGGTGCTCGCCCGGATGGCGGCCGCCGCGCAGCAGGCGCACCGACACCAGCAGCATCGCCGCGGCGAACAGGCCCGACAGCCAGGTCTGCGGCAGGCGGTGCGCCAGCTGCAGGCCGAGCCCGGTGCAGGGCAGGGCGGCGCCGGCCATCAGCAGCGCGGCGCGCCAGCGCACCAGCCGCTTGCGCAGGCCTTCGGCGGCGCCCACCGCCGCGCCCCCGGCGACGGCGATCAGCGCCACCGGCGCCGCCTGCTGCATGCTCCAGCCCATGCCGAACACCAGCGCCGGTACCGCCAGGATGCCGCCGCCGGCGCCGGTAAGGCCCAGTATCAGTCCGACCAGGACGCCGAGCAGGCAGGAGATCGTCACCGCGCTCCGCCCGCAGGCGCGGCGCCGGGTGCGGCAGCCCGCGGCCGGCGCCGCTCGAGCCACTCGAACAGCGCCATGCCGGCGAGCATCGCCAGCACGAACTTCACCGCCGCGGCAGAGCCGGCGCCGAGCAGCACGATGGACGGGCCGGGGCAGATGCCGGCAAGGCCCCAGCCCACGCCGAACAGCAGGCTGCCGCCGATCAGGCGCCGGTCGATGGCGCGGCTCGCCGGGATCTGCAGCGGCAGCCCCAGCCAGGAGCGCGGCCGCCGCCACAGGGTGAAGGCCGGCAGTCCGACCGCGATGGCGCCGCCCATGACCAGCGCCAGCGACGGATCCCAGTCGCCGGCCAGGTCGAGGAAACCGAGTACCTTGCCCGGATCGGCCATGCCGGACACGATCAGGCCGAGGCCGAACAGCAGGCCGCTGACGAGTGCGCTGATGATTTTCATGGGCGCCTCAATGCCGCAGCAGGTGGTGCAGCACGAATACGGTGAGGAAGCCCGCCGTCATGAACGCCGCGGTGGCGGCCAGCGAGCGCGGCGACAGGCGCGACAGCCCGCAGACGCCGTGGCCGCTGGTGCAGCCCGCGCCATAGCGTGTGCCCAGGCCCACCAGCAGGCCCGCAAGCAGCAGGGAACCGGTGGACGCATCGATGCGGCTGGCCGGCAGCGGCGCCAGCAGACGCCACAGCTGCGGTGCCGCCAGCAGTCCGGCGATGAAGGCCAGGCGCCAGGCCAGTTCGCCGCGCTGCGGCCACAACGCGCCGCCGACGATGCCGCTGATGCCGGCGATGCGGCCGTTGAAGGCCAGCAGGCCCGCGGCGGCGACACCGATGAGCAAGCCGCCGCCCAGGGACGCGGCGGGTGTGAAGTGGCCCCAATCGATCGACATGGCGGTTCAGTCCTCCGGACAGTACAGCGCATAGAGGGTGTTGAGCAGCGTCAGCACCTCGGCATTGGCGATGGAGTAGTAGACACGCTTGCCGTCGCGCCGGGTCTGCACCAGTCCTTCACTGCGCAGCACGCCGAGCTGCTGCGACAGGCTGGGCTGGTGCAGGTCCAGCAGCAGCTCCAGCTCGCTCACGCTTTTCTCACCCTGGCTGAGCTGGCACAGCAGCAGCAGCCGGTCCTCGTTGGCCAGCGAGCGGAGCACCCCGGTGGCCCGGGTGGCAGCGTGGCGCATGGCGTTGATGTTCAGGGGCATCGGCGGGCGCAAAAAACAATATATTGATATATATTATATTTAAATATATATTAAATGGCAAGCCAATCAGATCCAGAGTCCAGCATGCAGCCGTCCATCGAGCCGTCCATCGAGGCGTTCTTCGACAGCGTCACCTGTACCGTCAGTTATGTGGTCTATGACCGTCCCGGCGGCCGCGCCGCGATCATCGATCCGGTGCTGGACTACGATCCCAAGGCCGGGCGCACCACCACCGCTTCGGCGCAGCGCCTGATCCGCTTCGTGCAAGAGCAGGAGCTGGGTGTCGACTGGATCCTGGAAACGCATGCCCATGCCGACCATCTGAGCGCGGCGCATCACCTGCGGCAGCTGCTCGGCGGCCGGGTGGCGATCGGTGACCATATCCGCCAGGTACAGGGGGTGTTCAAGCGCCTGTTCAACCTGGAGCCGGGTTTCGCCGAGGACGGCTCGCAGTTCGACCACCTGTTCAGCGACGGCGAGGTGTTCCCGATCGGCGCGCTGCGCGCCGAGGCCTTGTTGGTGCCGGGCCATACGCCGGCTGACATGGCCTATCGCATCGGTGACGCGGTGTTCGTCGGCGATACGCTGTTCATGCCCGACGTCGGCACCGCACGCTGCGATTTTCCGGGGGGCAATGCGCACACGTTGTACGCCTCGATCCGCCGGTTGCTGTCACTGCCGGAGCAGACACGGCTGTACCTGTGCCACGACTACCCGCCGGCGGGGCGCGAGCCGGCCTGGCAGACGACGGTGGCCGAGCAGCGCCGCGCCAACATCCACGTCCACGACGGCGTCGACGAGGCGCGATTCGTGGCCATGCGCACCGCGCGCGACGCCACGCTGGAGATGCCGGTGCTGATCCTGCCCGCGGTGCAGGTCAACATCCGCGCCGGCGCGCTGCCGGCGCCGGAAGCCAATGGCGTGAGCTACCTGAAGATCCCGCTCAACGCGCTGTAGCGCGGCGCGCTGTCACATGTTGCGGCGATACTCGCCGCCCACCTCGTACAGCGCGTGGCTGATCTGGCCGAGCGAGTTGTACTTCACCGCCTCGATCAGGTTCTCGAAGATGTTGCGGCGCTCGCGCGCGGTCTTCTGCAGCGACTTGAGGCTGTCGGCGGCGAGGCCATTGCGCGCGGCGCGATAGGTCTCCACGTTGTGGATCTGCTGGCCCTTTTCCTCTTCGGTGGAGCGGATCAGCTCGATGGTGGTGGCGATCTCGCCGCCGTGCTCCTTGGGCAGGAAGGTGTTGACGCCGATCAGCGGCAGCGAGCCATCGTACTTCTTGTGCTCGTAGTACAGGCTTTCTTCCTGGATCTTGCCGCGCTGGTACATGGTGTCCATCGCCCCGAGCACGCCGCCGCGCTCGCTGATCGCCTCGAATTCCTTGTATACGGCCTCTTCCACCAGGTCGGTGAGGGCGTCGATGACGAAGCTGCCCTGCCAGGGGTTCTCGCAAAAGTTCAGGCCCAGCTCGCGGTTGATGATCAGCTGGATCGCCACGGCGCGGCGCACCGATTCCTCGGTCGGCGTGGTGATGGCCTCGTCATAGGCGTTGGTGTGCAGGCTGTTGCAGTTGTCGAACAGCGCGTACAGGGCCTGCAACGTGGTGCGGATGTCGTTGAACTGGATTTCCTGCGCGTGCAGCGAGCGGCCCGAGGTCTGGATGTGATACTTCAGCATCTGGCTGCGCGGCGCGGCACCATACAGCTCGCGCATGGCGCGGGCCCAGATGCGGCGGGCGACACGGCCGATGACGCTGTACTCCGGGTCCATGCCGTTGCTGAAGAAGAACGACAGGTTGGGGGCGAAGTCGTCGATCTTCATGCCGCGCGCCAGGTAGTACTCGACGATGGTGAAACCGTTGCTCAGCGTGAAGGCCAGCTGGCTGATCGGGTTCGCCCCGGCTTCGGCGATGTGGTAGCCGGAGATGGACACCGAGTAGAAGTTGCGCACCTTCTTGTCGACGAAATACTGCTGGATGTCGCCCATCATGCGCAGCGCGAATTCGGTCGAGAAAATGCAGGTGTTCTGCGCCTGGTCCTCCTTCAGGATGTCGGCCTGCACCGTGCCGCGCACCGTCGACAGGGTCTCCGCCTTGATCCTGGCGTAGGTCTCCGCGTCCACCACCTCCACGCCGGATACGCCGAGCAGGCCCAGGCCGAGCCCGTCGTTGGTCGGCGGCAGCTCGCCGGAGTAGCCGGGGCGGGTTCTGCCTTGGTACAGCTCCGCGATCTTCTTCTCCGCCGCCGCCCAGCGCCCGGCATCGGCCTTGAGGTATTTCTCCACCTGCTGGTCGATGGCGGTGTTCATGAACATCGCCAGGATCATCGGCGCCGGGCCGTTGATGGTCATCGACACCGAAGTGGTGGGGGCGCACAGGTCGAAGCCGGAATACAGCTTCTTCATGTCGTCCAGCGTGGCGATGCTGACACCGCTGTTGCCGATCTTGCCGTAGATGTCCGGCCGCGTATGCGGGTCCTCGCCGTACAGCGTGACCGAGTCGAATGCGGTGGACAGGCGCGCCGCCGGCTGGCCGTGGCTGAGGTAATGGAAGCGGCGGTTGGTGCGCTCCGGCGTGCCTTCGCCGGCGAACATGCGGATCGGGTCCTCGCCGGTGCGGCGATAGGGGTAGACGCCGCCAGTGTAAGGATAGTCGCCGGGGAGGTTTTCCTTGCACAGAAAGCGCAGCAGCTCGCCCCAGCTCTTGTAGGTGGGGGCGGCGATCTTCGGGATTTTCTGGTGGCTCAGCGATTCGCGGTAGTTGTCCACCTTGATGGTCTTGCCCCGCACCTCGTAGCCGCCGATCTCGTCGGTGATGCCCTTGAGGCGGGCCGGCCACTCGCGCAGCAGGTTGAGCGCTTCGCTGGACAGCGACTTGACCGCGTCCTGGTAACGCTGGCGCAGGGTGAGAAGGCTGCGGTCGCCGGCTTCGCCCAGCGCCTCGGAGCCATACAGGTCGAGCTGCCGGGGCAGCTTCGGGTCTTCGATCTCGTGCAGCGACTGCCAGAAGGCCTGGGCGCGGTCGGCGGCCTCGGACTGGCGCTCGATCTGCTGGTTGATGCTGCGGCCGTTCTCGGCGATCTCGGCCAGGTAGCGCACGCGGTTGCCCGGGATCAGCACGGTGGCGCGCGGCTCCTTCAGGCTGGTGTCGAGGTCCGGCGTCCACTTGTCCGCCGGCAGCGCCAGCTTGTCGCGCATCAGCCGGCACAGGTTGGTGAACATCCAGGTCACGCCCGGGTCGTTGAACTGGCTGGCGATGGTCGGGTAGACCGGCACCTCGTCGTCCTTCAGCTCGAACTTGACGCGGTTGCGCTTCCATTGCTTGCGCACGTCGCGCAGCGCGTCCTCGGCGCCGCGGCGGTCGTACTTGTTCAGCACCACCAGCTCGGCGAAGTCCAGCATGTCGATCTTCTCGAGCTGGCTGGCGGCGCCGTAGTCGCTGGTCATGACGTAGACCGGGAAGTCCACCAGGTCGACGATCTCCGAGTCCGACTGGCCGATGCCGGCGGTCTCGACGATCACCAGGTCGTAGCCCTGGCCCTTGAGGAAGCCGATGCAGTCCTTGAGCACGACGCTGGTCGCGGCGTGCTGGCGGCGCGTGGCCATGCTGCGCATGTACAGGCGCTTGCTGCGCAGCGAGTTCATGCGGATGCGGTCGCCCAGCAGCGCGCCGCCGGAGCGGCGGCGGGTGGGGTCCACCGCCAGCACGGCGATGCGCATCTGCGGGAAAGCCTGCAGGAAACGCAGCAGCAGTTCGTCCACCACCGAGGACTTGCCGGCGCCGCCGGTGCCGGTGAAGCCGATCACCGGCGTCTTCTTGCCGGCGATGTTCCATTCCCTGCGCAGCTTGCCCAGCTCGGCCTCGCCGAACAAGCCTTCCTCGATCGCCGACAGCATCTTGCCGACCGAGATCTCGTCGTCCGGCGACACCTGCGCCGGCACCGCGGTGGCGACGCGATGGCTTTCGGCGCGCTTCACCAGGTCCTCGATCATGCCGACCAGACCCAGCTTGGCGCCGTCGTTGGGGTGGTAGATGCGCTCGACGCCGTAGTCGTGCAGGTCCTTGATCTCTTCCGGCGTGATGGTGCCGCCGCCGCCGCCGAACACCTTGATGTGGCCGGCGCCGCGCTCGCGCAGCATGTCCACCATGTACTTGAAGAATTCGGTATGGCCGCCCTGGTAGGACGACAGGGCGATGCCATCGGCGTCTTCCTGCAGCGCGGCGCGCACGATGTCCTCCACCGAACGGTTGTGGCCCAGGTGCACCAGCTCGGCACCCTGGGCCTGGATCAGGCGGCGCATGACATTGATGGCGGCATCGTGGCCGTCGAACAGGCTGGCGGCGGTGACGAAGCGCAGCGGCGCGCCACGCGCGGCTTCACTGTCTTCGGCGGGGGTAGTGGGGACGGGGCGGGACATGAAGCCTCTCCAGTAATTTAAATTACGACAGGGTCGTGGTTGGCGACGATTTTAGCGCTTTGCGGCGGCAAAGCCGTGGTAATACGGCTTGTCCGGCCGGCGGAAGCGCTGCCTCGGCCGCGCCGGCCGGGCTCCGCCGCCCGGCCGCCACCCTGGACCGGGCGCGCCGGCGCGCAGTCGCGCGCGGCAGTCGGGGGAAGGGGGCGGCAGGCTTCCTATTTCACCCCTGATTGCGTGCAACCGCCTCACGCAACTGGGTGATATTTTCGCGCAGCATGTCGGCCACCAGTTCGTCGGTGCGCGGGTCGCGCAGCACTTCCTGCACCACGCCGAGCCCGGCGTCGATGACGCTGGCGACGATGTCGTCGTAAAACGGCAGCCGTTTCAGCCGGCCGGTGCGCGGGTCGGCGCGCAGCTTGTCGGCGATCATGGCGCGCAGCTCGCGGTGGTTCTCGTCCAGTGCGCGGGCGATGTTGCGGGTGTAGGTGCCTTTTTTCAGCACATCCGCCACCTCCTCCAGCACCGCGATGGTCACCGGCCCGCTGATGGCGTCGACGATGGAGTCGGAAAAGCGATCCACCACGCGGTAGGTGAATTCATCGCCGAGAGCACGGTCCGCCGCCATGCCGAAGCGTGCCAGCAGGATGACGATGCGCAACACCCGGAACAGGCGGAAGCCGCGCAGCGCCGGGTGGGCGATCGGGATCATGCCGAGCAGGTCGTACCAGTTGTGCAGCAGATGACGCCAGCGCCAGCCGGCCTGGCGCCAGCGCCACAGGAATTCCGCGGCGAAGACGGCGCAAACCAGGTAGTCGGAGCGGGTGATCCAGCGGCGTTGCGCGTCGCTGGCCGGTCCCCAGGTTTCGTAGCCGACCAGCGCCACCGACACCAGCGCCAGCAGCAGCATCAGCCAGTCCAGCCAGCTGATGCGGCGCAGCGCCGCACGCAGCCAGTGCGTGCCGGGCGTGGCCGCCGCGGCGCTGTCAGCCATGGCGCTGCGCCGCTTGGGCGCCGGCCGCGCCCAGCATGTAGGACTTGTTGGCGGCGAAGAAGGCCTTGAACTGATCGGCCGGCAGCGCCTTGGAGAACAACCAGCCCTGCACGCAGTCCACTTTCAGTTGGCGCAGGTAGGTCAGCTGGGACGGCGTTTCCACGCCCTCGGCCACGGTTTTCAGCCGCAGCTTGCCGGCCATCTGCACGATGGTGTCGACCAGCCCGGCGGTGATCGATTCGGTTCCGATGGCGTCGATGAAGGTCTTGTCGATCTTCAGGTAGTCGAACGGGAAGCGGCTCAAGTATTTGAGGCTGGAGTAGCCGCTGCCGAAGTCGTCGATGGCGACCTGGGTGCCCATGGCGCGCAGGTTCTGCAGGATCTCCAGCGCCTTGTTGTCGTCGTTCATGATCAACTGGTGTTCAGTGACCTCGAACACGATCTGCGCCGGGCTGACCCGTGTGCCGAAGATCGACTTGATGTCGGCGAGCAGCCGCGAATCGCCGAAATGCTGCGGGCTGAGGTTGAGCGAGATATGAACGCCGGGATTGTCGCGCAGCAGCGCGCTCAGGTCGCTGACGATGCGCCGCATCAGCCACTTGGTCATCTCGACGATGAAGCCGCTTTCCTCCGCCGCCGTGATGAAGGTGTTGGGCATGATCACGCCGAGCTGCGGGTGATGCCAGCGCAGCAGGGCCTCGGCGCCGACGCAGGCGCCGCTGACGGTGTCCAGCATCGGCTGGTAGTAGACCTGGAACTGGCCTTCGGCCAGCGCGTCCTGCACGCTGGCGCTGACCGACAGCTGGTGCCGCGCCAGGTATAGCAGCAGCAGGAACAGCAGCGCCGAGGTGAACATGCCCAGGCTGCCGAAGATCAGGGCGTTCTGCTGCAGGTTGTGGCGCACCCAGGTCGGCGAGCCCACCGCGATCACGCGGATCGGGTAGCGGCCGGACTTGAGCATGATGCGCTTGCCGGCCAGCTTGGCCAGCGGCACGGTGCCGTTCAGACCGAATTGCGACAGCAGCGCGCCGTCGTCGCGTTCGACCGCCAAGGTCACCTGGTCCTCGGCGGCATATTTGCGCACCGGTTCGCCCAGCAGCACCGGGTTCAGGTGCAGGCCGAACATGGCATTGTCGGCGGCGCGGCGCTGGATGACGACGGACACCACGTTTTCCTGGGTCAGCTTGAGCGGCGGCGAGATGTGCACGCCCTGCGCCGGGATGACGCGGTTTTCGGCGTCGGTCACCGGTTGCCGCGACTTGCCGCTGGCGTTGCTGCTGCACACCAGGGTGCCGTCCACCACCAGGGTGGCTTCCTGGAAATAGATCGACTCGAATGCGGTGCGGCGCAGTGCCTCGTGGGTGGCTTCGCTGCAGCGCGGCTCCACCGTCTGCGCCAGGCTGGACAGGGTGGAGTCGGCGGTGCCGAAGATCTCCTCGGCGCGGTCCAGCGCGGTGGAGGCATAGCGCGCCATCTGCGCGTTGGCTTCATCCTCGGTCTGGAACCAGGAGACGACGAGGAACGCGGCGGGCGGCAACAGGCCGACCAGGGCCACCAGGGCCAGCAGCAAAGTCTTGCGGCGGCGACCGGTCACGCCGAACATCCCCCTTAGCAATATCATATTGTTGAACGCTGAAGCTCAAGCATACCGCGAGGCATGGCGCTGTGCCGTGCGGAATGGCGCCGCCGCTGTCGTATATTTCAACGATTGATTGTTCCACGATCCCCTGAACCGGAAATCCACAATGCTGTTCCGCCAACTGTTCGATGCGGAGTCCTCCACCTATACCTACCTCCTGGCGGCGCGGGCCGGCGGCGAGGCCCTGCTGATCGATCCGGTGCGGGGGCAGACGGCGCTGTACCTGCAGTTGATCGGGGAACTGGGGCTGAAGCTGGTGATCGCCCTCGATACCCACACCCATGCCGATCACATCACCGCCCTGGGCGACCTGCGCGGCGCCACCGCCTGCGTCACCATGATGGGCGAGCGCACCCGCGCCGAGTGCGTGTCGGCGCAGTTCCGCGACGGCGAGGTCTTGCGCTGCGACGGCCTCGAACTGCGCGCGCTGTACACGCCGGGACATACCGACGAATCGTTCAGCCTGGTCGGCGAGGACCGCGTCTTCACCGGTGATGCGCTGCTGATCCGCAGCACCGGCCGCACCGATTTCCAGAACGGCGACGCGCGCGCCTCCTACGACTCGATCTTCAACAAGCTGCTGCGGTTGCCGGATCACACCCTGGTGTACCCGGCGCACGACTACCGCGGCTGCACCGTCTCCACCATCGGCGAGGAACGGCGCTGCAATCCGCGCCTGCAGGTGGCTTCGGAAGCTGAATACGTGCAGCTGATGAACAGCCTGCGCCTGCCCAGCCCGAAGCTGATGGACGTGGCGGTGCCGGCCAACCTGCGCTGCGGGCGCGCGGCGTAGCCACGCAGCCGCTTCGTTCCGCATGGTGCTAACCGGGCCTTCTAAGGCGCCGGCGGCGATATGCCATAAACCATCTATAGATAGCCCGACAAAGTCTCGAACAGCCGTATTCAGCGTACGGCGGCGTACCTATGATGGCCCCCGCATTTGAGACGGGTGGGGGCCGCACGGCGCTCCCAACCATACCTAAAACACGGTTCAGGGGGCGGGATGTCGAGCAGGCGATATGCGGCGGTCGCGTTGACGGTGCTGGGCCTGGCCACGGGTCAGGCGCAGGCCACCAACGGCTATTTCATGCACGGTTACGGCACCGCGTCCAAGGCGATGGGCGGGGTGGGCTATGCCTTGCCGCAGGATTCGCTGGTGGTGGCCACCAATCCGGCCGGTCTGACCCTGGTCGGCGACCGCTATGATTTCGGCGTCGACTGGTTCATCCCGCGCCGCGCCTCGCAGATCGAGGGCAACAGCAGCATCGCCACGCTGCTCAGCGGCCGCAGCGCCAACGGCCAGTACGACGGCAACGGCATCAAGAACTTCTATATCCCCGCCTTCGGCTACAGCCTGCGCTTCAACCAGGTGTTCAGCGCCGGCATTGCCATGTACGGCAACGGCGGCCTCAACACCGATTACAGCCGCAATCCGTTCGGCGCCTTCCAGCTCAGCGGCACGCCGCGCAACGCCGGGGTGAACCTGGAGCAGCTGTTCATCGCCCCCTCGCTGTCGATCCGCCTCAGCGAGCACCAGTCGGTCGGCGTGTCGCTGGACGTGGCCTACCAGATGTTCAAGGCCTACGGCCTGCAGGCCTTCGCCCTGAAGGGCTTTCCCTCGGCACAGCTGGCGCTGGTGGGGCCGTTCTCGATCGCGCCGGACAATGTCACCGACAAAGGCTATGCCCGCTCCTGGGGCCTGGGCTACCGGCTCGGCTACCTGGCCGAGCCGTTCGAGGGCTTCACCGTCGGCGCCAGCTGGCAGCCGAAGATCCATATGCAGCGCTTCCGCCAGTATGAAGGCCTGTTTGCCGGCCACGGCAGCTTCGACGTGCCGGCTAATTTCGGCGGCGGCGTGGCCTACCGCTGGCGCAAGACCATCGTGGTCTCCGCCGACGTGCAGCGCATCATCTACAGCAGCGTCGAGTCGGTGGGCAACAGCCTGCAGCCGTTCGTCGACGGCGTGAAGCTCGGTGCCGACGGCGGCCCCGGCTTCGGCTGGCGCAACATGACGGTGTACAAGTTCGGCGCCGGTTGGCGCCCGGTGAAGCCGCTGCAACTGATGGCCGGCTACAGCTACGGCCGCCAGCCGGTGCCGCAGGACCAGACGCTGTTCAACATCCTGGCGCCGGGCGTGATCACCCGCCACTACACCGCCGGCGCGCTGCTCAGCCTGGGCGGCGGCTACGAGGCCAGCGTTTACTACATGCGCGCGCCGGAAAACCGGGTCTACGGCCAGAACTCGATTCCCAACAACGGCCTGCTGCCGCCCGGCAGCTTCGGCGGTGGCGAAGCCAACGTGCGCTTGAAGGAGCAAGCCGTCGGTGTGTCGCTGGCGGTGCGCTTCTGATGAATCGCAAGCGATACGGGGCGCATCGGCCAGGGTCGGCAATACAGGAGCAGGCGGATGTATCTACAGGCGGTTGAAGGCGGTTTGCTGATCGGGTTCGCGGCTTCGCTGCTGCTGCTCGGCAGCGGCCAGATCGCCGGCATCAGCGGCGTGCTCGGCAGCGTGGTGGAAGGGCGTCCGGGCCGCTGGCGCTGGGCCTTTCTCGGCGGCCTGCTGGCGGCGGTGCTGCTGGTGCGCCTGGCGGGCGGGGCGGTGCCGGGGCGGCTGGCGCTGGGCTGGCCGCTGATCATCGTCTCGGGGCTGCTGGTGGGCTTCGGCACCCGGCTCGGCTCCGGCTGCACCAGCGGCCACGGCTTGTGCGGCCTGGGCAACCTGTCGACGCGTTCGCTGGTGGCGACGCTGATCTTCATGCTGGTGGCGATGGTCACGGTGTTCGTGGTGCGTCACCTGCTGGCGGGAGGCTGAAATGGGCACCAAGCTGCGCAGTGTCGTTCCTTTCCTGTCCGGGCTGATTTTCGGCCTGGGACTGATCCGCTCCGGCATGACCGATCCGCAGCGCATCCTCTCCTTCCTGGACCTGGCCGGCGCCTGGAATCCCTCTATGGCCCTGGTGATGGGCGGGGCCATCGCGGTGACCCTGCCGGCCTTCACCTACGTGCGCCTGCGTGGGCATCGCGTGGCTGGCGAGGCGATCAAGCTGCCGGAGCGCAAGACCATCACCCCGCGCCTGCTCGCCGGCAGTGCCCTGTTCGGCATCGGCTGGGGGCTCAGCGGTGTCTGCCCCGGGCCGGGCATCCTCATCGCCCTGAACGGCCTGTTGAGCGGCGCCTGGGCGCCGCTGCTGTTCCTGCTCAGCATGTTGGCCGGGATGCTGCTGTATCGGGCCTGGGACCGGCGCGCGCCGGCCAGCTTGCCCGGCACGCCGCAGGCGAGCGGCCTGTGAGCGGCGCACCTTCACGTTCACCCAATCCGGAAAAACCATGAGCAAGAAGTTGTACTGGCTGGGCCTTGCGCTGGCCTTCACCAACGCCGCCGCCGAGGCCCCGCCGGTGCTGCTGTCGCCGCAGTGGGCCGGGCAGTTCTGCCAGGCCTGGAACCAGGACCCGGTACTGACCCGCAAACTGGTCGACACCAAGTGGATCGGCAACGACAAGGGGCGCGGCTTCAAGATCGTGCAGATCTATCGCACCGACTGCGAGGACAGCCCGTACGTCGAACTGCGCCTGCAACAGAAGGACGGCGTCGCGCAATGCGTCTACGGCGGCGCCGCGCAGTCGACCAAGCCGGATCTCGACGTCGACTACATCATGAACGCCTATACCAAGCGCTGGGTTGAGATGGGCAAGGGCGAATATGGCCCGATGAAGGGCATGATGAGCGGCCGCCTCAAGTTCGACGGTCCGATGTTCGAGGCCATGAACAACATGGGGCCGTTCGAAAGCTTCCTGCTCCTGGTGGGCAAGGTGCCCGGCGACGCCGGGCAGTGCCCGTCCACGTCAGGGCGCTGACGCGACTTGCCGCATTTCAGGATGAGCAGCTGACTTCGATGTGCCGCATCGAAGCCGGTGGCTCGGCGGCGTAGGCTTCCATGCCGGGCTGCTCGTCGAACGGCTTCTGCAGCAGCTGGAACAATCTATCGATCTCGTCGTAACGGCCTGCCTGCGCCTGCTCGATGGCAGCCTGCACCAGGTGGTTGCGCAGCACGTACCTGGGATTGACCGCGTTCATGCGCGCGGCGCGCTCGGCGTCGTCCGAGGATTCCGAGCGCAAGCGCGCGCGGTAGTCGGCCACCCAGGCGTCGAAGGCGGCAAGGTCGGCGATTTCGTCGCGGATGCCGTGAGCCGGTTCGTCGTGATCGGTGCGCAGGCGGCTGAGGTGGCGGAAGCTGCGGCTGAAGTCGGAATGGCCCTGGTGCAGGATGCCGAGGAAGCGGTTGACCAGTTCGGGATCGTCCTCGCGCGCCTCGCGCAATCCCAGCTTGGCGGTCCACAGCCGCGTCATGGCCTCGCCGTAGGCCGGCGGGTAGCGGTCGAGGATGGCGTTGGCGATCTCCACCGCCTGTTCCGGCTGTTCCGCCAGCAGTGGCAGCATCGCCTGCAGCAGGCGCGAGCAGTTCCAGTAGCCGATCTTCGGCTGCTGGTCGTAGGCATAGCGCCCGGCTTCGTCGCTGTGGTTGCAGATATGGTGGGCGTCGAAGGCGTCGATGAAGCCATAGGGCCCGTAGTCCAGGGTCAGGCCCAGGATGGAAAAGTTGTCGGTGTTCATCACCCCGTGGCAGAAGCCCACCGACTGCCATTGCGCCATCAGGCGCGCGGTGCGCTCGACCACCTCGGTCAGCCAGGCTTGGAAGCGGTCGTCGCGTCCGGCGAACTGGGGGAAGTGTTCGGCGATGACGTGGTCGGCCAGCGGGCCAAGTTGCTGGTGCTGCTTCTGGTAGTAGAAGAACTCGAAGTGGCCGAAACGGATGAAGCCGGACGCGGTGCGGCAGACCACTGCGGCGGTTTCCAGCGTCTCGCGCCGCACCGGCGCGGGCGAGCCGACCAGGCTCAGCGCGCGGGTGGTGGGGATGCCGAGGGCGTGCATCGCCTCCGACGCCAGGTATTCGCGGATCGAGGAGCGCAGCACGGCGCGGCCGTCGGCGAAACGCGACCACGGCGTCTGCCCGCCGCCCTTGAGCTGCAATTCCCAGCGGCCGCCGTCGCGGCCTTGCAATTCGGCGATGAGGTGGGCGCGGCCGTCGCCCAGCTGCGGCACCAGCACGCCGAACTGGTGGCCGGCGTAAACCGAGCTGATCGGCGCGTAGCCCGGCCAGGGAAGGTTGCCGGACATGACGGCGGTGAATTCCGGGCCGGTGCTGTCGACGCCGATCTGCTGCGCCAGAGCGGTGTTCACGTGCAGCAGTTGCGGCTCCGGCAGAGGCGTGGTGGCGACCTCGGCTGCGTAGCGCTCGCCCAGGGCGGCGTAGCGGCGCGCTTGCGGCAGCAGCGGGGTCGGGGATGCGGGTGCGGCGCCATTGGCGGTGTTCATGGCGTGCGCTGCTCCGCCGCCGGGTCCGAGCCGACGATAAGCCGCGCGCCGCGGCTGAAGGTGATGTATTCGAACAGCCACTGCAGCGCCACCAGCATGCGGTTGCGGGCGCCGATCAGGAAGTAGACGTGGGCCACACCCCACAGCATCCAGGCGGTGAAGCCTTTCATGCGCAGCCAGCCGAAATCGATCACCGCGGTGTTGCGCCCGATGGTGGCGAGGTTGCCGAAATGGCGGTAGCGGAACGGGCCCGGCCGGGGCTTGCCGCCGACTGCGGCGCGGATCAGGCCTGCGACGTAGACGCCGGCCTGCTTCGCCGCCGGGGCGATGCCCGGTACGGGCTTGCCGTTCTCCAGCAGCAGCGAGGTGTCGCCGATGGCGAAAATATGATCATGCTGCGGCACCGACAGGTCGGGCAGCACCTGCACCCGGCCGGCACGATCGGCCTGCGCGCCGAGCCAGCGCGCGGCGGGCGAGGCGGCGACGCCCGCGGCCCACAGGATGGTGGCGGCTTCGAGCCGCTCGCCGGAGGCGGTGACGCCGGATTGATCGCACTCCATCACCTGCTTGCCCAGCCAGACTTCCACGCCCATGCGCTCCAACGCCTGGCGGGCGTAGTCCGACAGCTCCGGCGGAAAGGCGCCGAGCACGCGCGGCGCGCCCTCGATCAGCACAATGCGTGCGTCGCGCGGGTCGATGGCGTGGAAATCCGAGGCCAGGGCTTTCTTCGACAGCTCGGCGATGGCGCCGGCCAACTCCACTCCGGTGGGGCCGGCGCCGATGATGGCGAAGGTCATCAGGCGGCGGCGCTCGGCCGGGTCCGCGGTGTTCTCGGCCCGCTCAAAGGCCAGCAGGATGCGGCGGCGGATCAGCGTGGCGTCGTCGATGCGCTTCAGGCCCGGAGCGATGGGCGCCCAGCGGTCGTTGCCGAAGTAATTGTGGGTGGCCCCGGTGGCGAGGATCAGCCAATCGTATGGCAGCCGCCGGCCGTCGCCGAGTTGCGCCTCGCGCCGCTGCGTGTCGATGCCGGTCACCTCGCCCAGCAGTACCCGCGCGTTGGCCTGGCTACGCAGGATGCTGCGCACCGGCCAGGCCACGTCGGAAGGGTTGAGGCCGGCGGTGGCCACCTGGTACAGCAGCGGCTGGAACAGGTGGAAGTTGCGCCGGTCCACCACCGTCACATCGACCGGGGCGCCGGCCAGCGCGCGCGCAGCGCTGAGCCCGCCGAAGCCCGCGCCGACGATCAGTACCTGCGGCCTGGAGGTGTTTGCTGGCATGGTGAGTGCAATGGGGATGGCGGAGACGGTTTGCAATGAGTTTGCCGCAAAGTGGCCGCCGCCGTTTGCGCCCGGCATTGCCCTGGAGGCGCCACAGCGCGCAAAATCCCGGCCGTTGGAATCACAACAACACTCCGGGGCGGGCCGAGGGATATGGACCAGCGAACGCAGGACAGCATCGACGCCGCCGTGCTGCGCCGTCTGCTGCAACATCTGGACAGCCGCAAAGACGTGCAGAACATCGACCTGATGAACCTGGCCGGGTTCTGCCGCAATTGCCTGTCGAAGTGGTACGGCGAGGCGGCGCGCCAGGCCGGGATCGAGGTGGCCGACGAGGCCGCGCGCGAGCGGGTCTACGGCATGCCGTACGCCGAGTGGAAAAAGCTGTATCAGCTGGAGACTGGCGCCGCACAGAAGGCGGCAAAGCCATGAATCTGTGGCCTGGCCGCCAACCGATTCCCCGCCGCAGCCATGCGGCACTGGGGGGCGATCGCCGGGCGGCAGCCCGGGGGCTTTCCCGGGGGCTTTGATAAAAGCGCCAAAGCCTGATTCACTGCGTCACATAAACCGACAAGCGTAAGGGGCGAACGATGCGCGGCTATGCCATGTGGGGCCTGTTGTTGCTGGCATCGCCGGCCTGGGCCGATCCGGCGGCGGACAAGGCGGCGGTGGACAAGGTGATGCAGTGCATGCGCGCCAACGTGCCGCCGACGCTACGCATCCAGCAGATCGAGTTGCAGGCGACCGACCGCGCCGGCGCCAGCCGCACGTTGAAGGGCAAGCTGTTCGCCATGCGCGACAAGGGGCTGCTGCGCGCCATGGTGCATGTGGCCGAGCCCACTGACCTGGCCGGCGCCGCCTACCTGGTGCGTGAAACCGAGACCGACCACGCCGACGAGATGTACATGTTCCTGCCGGCGGTGAACCGGGTGCGGCGCATCACCGGCGCCAGCGCCGACGGCTCCTTCCTCGGCACCGATTTCAGCTACAACGACGTCAAACAGATCGAGAACGCCTTCGACGACTCCGACGGCAAGCTGGAGCCGCCGGCGCAGGTCGAGCAGCGCCCGGTCTACGTCATCAGTTTCAAGCCCAAGGCCGACCAGTCCTCGCGCTACAGCCAGCTGCGTGCCTGGGTCGACCAGAAGACCTGCGTCGCCCTGAAGGTGGATTTTTACGAAGGCGACGCGCCGCGCAAGGAGCTGAGCGCGCCGGCCTCGGCACTGCAGCAGTCCGGCACCTACTGGTACCTGTCGCAGGCGCTGATGGAGGACCTCAAGGACCACACCAGCACGCGGCTGCGCGTGGTCGGGGTCAGCAGCGGTACCGACCTGGCGACGCGCTACTTCGACCCGCATTCGTTCTACCTGGGGAACTGAAGCCCAGGCCACGGGGGAACGCGATGAATCGCCTGGCGAAGCTGCTTGGGTCGGCGCTGATAATGGCGCTGTTGTGCGCTGTGCCGGCGTGGGCCGACGAGGCGCCGCAAAAGGTGTTCGACTGCATGCGCGCCAACCTGCCGCCGACGCTGCGCGTGCAGCGCATCGAGCTGGAAAACACCGACCGCAGCGGTTCTTCGCGCACCCTGCAGGGACGGCTCTACGCCCTGCGCGAGAACAGCGGCGGCCAGGGCCTGATGCGTGTGATGCTGCGCATCGACGCTCCGGATTACCTGGCCGGCGCCAGCTACCTGGTGCGCCAGGGCGCGGCCGGTGGCGAGGACCAGATGTATGTGTTCCTGCCCAGCGTCAACCGCGTGCGGCGCGTGGTCGGCGACGCGGGCTACGATTCGCTGCTTGGCACCAATTTCAGCTACGTCGACTTCAAGCAGCTGGAAAGCGGCTTCAGCGACGCGGCCGCCGTGCTGGAGGCGCCGCAGCAACTGGAGCAGCGGCCGGTCTACGTGCTGTCGCTGCGGGCGCGGGCCGAGGCGCCCGGCTACAGCGCGGTGCGCGCCTGGATCGACCAGAAAACCTGCGTCGCCCTGAAAGCGGACTTCTACGACGGCGCCGCAGTGCGCAAGGAGTTCAGCGGTCCGGCCTCCGCCCTGCGCCAGAGCGGCGCCTACTGGTACCTGGGGCAGGCGCAGATGCGCGACCTGCGTGACGGCACCACCACGCAGCTGCGCATCCTCGATCTCAGCAGCAGCGCCGAACTGCCGACACGCCTGTTCGACGCGCGGCTGTTCTACCTCGGCAAATAAAGACCGCTCCGTGTTCTTCTGGATCTCCCGCGTTGCCCGCCACCCGCGCCTGCTGCTGGGCCTGGTGTTCGCGCTGGCCGCCGCCGCGGTGCTGCTGTGCGTGGACCCGCGCACGCTGCAGCCGCGTTTCAAGGTCGATCCCTCGGCCGAAGCGCTGCTGCCGGCGCAGAACAGCGACCGCGCGGTGCTGGCCAAGGTGCGGCAGACTTTCGGCGAGGACGACCCGGTGATCGTGGCGGTGCGTTTCGAGCCGAGCGTATTCACCACGCAAAACCTGGAACGGATCGACCAGCTGACACAGCGCCTGCGCCAGTTGCCGGGCGTGCGCGGCGTGTTCTCGCTGGCCACCGCGCCCAACCTGATGGCCTCGGGCGACGATGTCTCCATCACCTCGTTCACCGAGCAGGCGCGCGCCGATCCGGCGCAGGTGGCGCAATTCCCGGCGCAGCTCGAGGCCAACCCGCTGTATCGCGGCACGCTGGTGTCGCCGGACGGACACAGCGCCGCCTTCGCGCTGTCCTTCGGCGACAACGACCCGGCGCGCTACGCTGCGCTGGACCTGTCCGGCCGGATCCGCGCCGCCGCGGCGCAGCTGGCGCCGGGCTGCGAGGTGCGCATCACCGGCACCCTGCCGGTGCGCGCCGCAACCGCCGCGGCGCTGGCGCACACGCTGGAGTTCACCGTGCCGGCGGTGTTCGCGCTGGTGGCGCTGCTGCTGCTCGCCACCTACCGCAGCCTGCGCGCGATGGTGGCGGCGCTGCTGACGGTGGGGCTGGCGCTGACCTTCACCGTGGCCACCGCGGTGCTGCTGCGGATCGAGTTCAACCTGGTCACCGCCATCGTGCCGCCGCTGGTCATCACCATCGGCCTGTCCTACACCATCCATCTGCTGTCGGCGTATTTCCTGTCGCGGCAGATGATCCCGCTGGCCGGCAAGCAGGAGCGTGCGGAGTGGGTGATGAACCGCATCGCCACCGGCCTGAGCCTGTCCGGCGCCACCACCATCGTCGGCTTCCTGTCGCTGCTGCTCAACCCGCTGCCGGCGATCCGCGCCTTCGCCGTGCTGGCCAGCATCGGCACCGCCTATGTCGGCCTGCTGACGCTGATCTTCACCCCGGCGCTGCTCAATGCCCTGGGCAGCTCGCGCGAGACGCCGCCGATCGCCGAGCGCATGTTCGCCGCCTGGGGCGTGCGCCTGGCCAACTTCGACACCCGCTGGCGCCGCCAGATCATCGCCATCGCCCTGGTGCTGATCCCGCTGGACATCTATTTCGCCTCGCACATCCGTACCGGCACCGAATTCATCCAGAGCTTCGGCCCGGCCTCGCCGGTGCGGCAGGACTTCGAGGCGATCAACCGCACCTTCAACGGCGCCAACCTGGTCAGCATCTACGTCGACACCCATGTTAACGACGCCCTGACAGACCCGGTGCAGATGCGTCCGCTGGAGCAGCTGGAGGAGTGGCTGCACCAGCAGCCCGAGGTGGGGGCGGTGGTGTCCTACATCGACCACCTCAAGCTGCTCAACCAGGCGCTGAACCAGAACGACCCCGGCCATTTCGCCATTCCCGATAGCGCCGCGGCGGTGAAGCAGCTGCTGGTGTTCGGCGGCGGCGACGCCATCCAGCACGTGGTCGACCCGCGCTTCCGCAGCGCGGTGATCACCGTGCGCATCAATGTCGACGGCTCCATCGCCATCGGCGATTTCCTCAAGCGCCTGGACGAGAAACTCGACGCCCTGCCACCGCCGCTGCAGGCCCAGGCCACCGGCAGCACGGTGATCGCCACCCGTGCCGTCGCCGCCATCGCCAGCGGCCACCTGGCCTCGATCGTCATCGCCACCATCGCCATCTGGGCGCTGCTGTCGGTGATGTTCACCTCGATGCGCGCGGGCTTCATCGCCACCCTGCCCAATATCGTGCCGGTGTCGGTGTACTTCGGCACGCTGGGCCTGCTGCACATCAGCCTCAACCCCACCACCAGCCTGATCGCCTGCATCGTGCTCGGCATCGCCGTCAACGACACGGTGCATTTCCTGGCGCGCTTCAATGCGGACGCGCGCGAGCAGGGTGGCGAGGCCGGGGCGATCCGCTCGGCGCTGTCGGCGGTGCTGCGGCCGATCACGCTGGCCACTGCGGCGCTGTGCCTGGGCTTCCTGGTGTTCACCGGCAGCGAACTGCGCAACCAGGTGCAGTTCGGCGCGCTCGCCGCCTGGACCCTGTTCTGCGCCTGGATCGCCGACATGACGCTGACGCCGGCGCTGGGCTCGCGCCTGCGCATCGTCACGCTGTGGGACATGCTGCGCCTGGACCTGGGCCGCAGCCCGCAGCACACCATTCCGCTGCTGTCCGGCCTGAGCTTGCGCCAGGCGCGGCTGTTCGCCCTGATGTCGCGGCTGGAGCAGATGCCGGCCGGCGTGCGCATCATCCAGGAAGGCGATCTGGCGCGCGACGTGTTCGTGGTGATCGACGGCACGGTCGAAGTGGTGGTGGACCGCAGCGGCGAGCGCAAGGTGCTGTCCACCCTGGGCCGTGGCGCCGTGATGGGCGAAGCGGGTTACTTCGGCCAGCGCCGCACCGCCAGCGTCGACGCGCTGAGCAACGTGCGCCTGCTGCGCTTCGACTCGCAGGACCTGGAACGCCTGCGCGTGCGCTACCCCGGTATCGCCGCCACCATCTTCCGCAACCTCAACCGCATCCAGGCCGAGCGCATCGCGCGCATGACGGCGATGGTGCAGTAAGACGGGAATCGGGAATGGAGAATCGGGAATCGAGTTCAGCTTTTCCGATTCCCCACTCCCGATTACCTGTTCCCGGCTACTTCAGCAAAGCGTCGATCTGCGGCTTCTGATCCAGCAGCGCGCCGCGCGCCAGCACCGGATTGCCGGGCTGCGGGCCGAAGAAGCGCCAGTCGCCGAACATCGAAGTGATGGCGCCGAACAGGCCGATGAAGCGGCGCTGCGTCAGTTCGGCGCGGAACTGCGCGGCGCGGCCGGTGGCCGGTGCGGTGACGTCGATGTCCACCTGGTAACGCTGGTCGCAGATCTCCGGGATGATCCCCACGGTCAGGTAGGACAGCGCGTAGTCCAGGCACAGCGGGCCGGTGGTCTTGCCGATCACCTTCTCGTCGACCGCGGAGATCACCAGGTCGGCCGGCGCTTCGCCGCTCCCCGGCTGCACGAAGCTGCCGAACAGCCCGGTGCGTTTCAGCTCGTCGCGCAGCTGCGCGGTTTCTTCCGGGCTGCGCGCCTGCACCTTGACGCGCAGGTCCTGCCAGTTCGCGCTGGTCGCCTCATCCGGGCGGATGCGGGTGGCGCCGCAGGCGCAGAGCAGCAGGGGCAGGGCAAGGCAGGCGAGTCGTTTCATGGTCGCGCGAACGGTCTTGGAGGCGGGAAGCCGCGATTATGCCGTTTCGGGCGGGCCGCCGGTTGGGGATTTACCCAGGCGCAACAGGGTAACACCGAATACCCCGCGGCTTCCGCTAGACTGGTGTGGACAAGCGCCATACTGCGAACGAGGAGAGGAAGATGAGTCTGAAAGGCAAAACATTGTTCATTACCGGTGGCTCGCGCGGCATCGGCGAGGCCATCGCGCTGCGCGCGGCGAAGGATGGCGCCAATGTGGTCATCGCCGCCAAGACCGCCGAGCCCCATCCCAAGCTGCCGGGCACCATCCACACCGCGGTGGAAGCGATCGAGAAGGCCGGCGGCAAGGGCCTGCCGATCCTGTGCGACATCCGCGACGAGCAGCAGGTGATCGCGGCGGTGCAGCAGGCGGCCGAGCACTTCGGCGGGATCGATATCCTGGTCAACAACGCCAGCGCCATCAGCCTCACCGGCACGCTGCAGACCGATATGAAGCGCTATGACCTGATGAACGGCATCAATGCGCGCGGCACCTATCTCAGCGGCCGGGTGTGCATTCCGCACCTGCAGAAGAGCGCCGCGGCAGGCCGTAACCCGCACATCCTGACGCTGTCGCCGCCGCTGGACATGCGCCCGAAATGGTTCGGCCCGCACGTGGCCTATTCCATGGCCAAATACGGCATGAGCCTGTGCACGCTCGGCTGGGCCGAAGAGTTCCGCAAGGACGGCATCGCCGCCAACTCGCTGTGGCCGCGCACCGGCATCGCCACCGCCGCGATCAAGCTGATCGGCGGCGACGCGCTGATGAAGAAGAGCCGCACTGCCGAGATCATGGCCGACGCCGCCCACGTCATCCTGACCCAGCCGGCGCGCCAGTTCAGCGGCAACTTCTGCATCGACGACGTGGTGCTGCACGATCTCGCCGGCGTGCGCGATTTCTCCAAATATGCCGCCGTGCCGGGCACCCGGGAATCGGAGCTGATGCCGGACTTCTTCCTGCCGGAAAACCTGCCGAAAGTGTCGTAGGGTTTCAGCGGCGGCGCGGTCGCTGGGCCCGCACCGCCTGCATCACTTCCGCGGTGCGCACGGCATAGGTGTACAGCCCGGGCGAATGATAGCGGGCATAGGGGCAGCGGCGCGGCTTGCCGGCCGCCGTGGTCGCTGCCGTGCGCAGGAACGATTCGTGCGGCCCGCTGAGCGGCTGCTGCAGGCGCTGCAGTTCGCCCGCGCTGCCGTAGAACACCCGCTGCGGCTGTGGCAGGCTGCGGAACGAGCAGTCGAGCACCTCGCCCACAGTGTAGACGCTGGCCGGCAGCGAGCCGAGCATGAACCAGCCGACCACGCGGTTCAGGTAGGTGAAGGCTTCCACCTGGCCGACGTTGAGACGGAAGCCATGGTCGAACAGAGTCACCGCCCAGGAGCGCGGCCCGGCCTGTTCCGCCACGGCAACCGAGCGCAGCAGTTGCTGCATCAGGAAGCGGCGCAACGCCGCGTCCGGGCAGGCGCGGCGCATCACCCGCTCGGCCGCTGCGGGATCGTCCCGGTCGATGGACGCCGATGCCGAGGTCATGATGCCGGTGCCCGATGCTTGCCCTTGTTGCTGCTACCGTACACACAAGTTCCGCCATCGCTCAAGACCGCATGAGTTCGCCGTACATCACCGCCGAGGGCTACCAGCGCCTGAAGGACGAGCATGACCAGCTGTGGCGGGTGCGCCGTCCGGAGGTGGTGCGCGCCCTCAGCGCCGCCGCCGCCGAGGGCGACCGTTCGGAAAATGCCGAGTACATCTACCGCAAGAAGGAGCTGCGCGAGATCGACCGCAAGCTGCGTTACCTGCAGACGCGGCTGCCCGAACTGAAGGTGGTGGACCGGCCGCCGAGCGACCCCGCCCGGGTGTTTTTCGGCGCCTGGGTGGAGCTGGAGGATGACGCCGGAGGGTTGCGCCATTACCGTATTGTCGGCGGCGATGAGACCGACGCGCGGCGCGGCTGGATCAGCGTGGACTCGCCGCTGGCACGTATGCTATTGAAGAAGCAGGAGGGCGACTCGGTCTCGGCGCAGCTGCCCGGGGGCGAGGTGCACCTGACCATCGTCACCGTGCGCTACGGGGAACGACAATAGAGCGGGGGTGGGCATGGACGAGGTGGAACTGCGGGAGTTGCGCGGGCGCATCCTGGTCGCGGCGCGCGAACTGTCGGTGTCGCTGGGCAGCGCGCTGGAGCTGCCCGAGGCCGAGGTGCTGGCCGCCGCCGGGATCAGCCCGGCCCAGTTCAACGCCGCCTTCGCCGACGGCCGCAGCTACCTGCTGGCCCTGCTACTGGACTTCCTCGACCGCGCCCGCGCCGACGCCATCGACTCCCTGGCGCAGTCGCCGCCGGGAGTGCCGCGCATCGCCGCCGCGTTCGAGCGCTACTGGGACTCGAACCTGCGCTGGCGCCCGATGCGCGAGCTGGCGCTGCATTTCCGCGCCGACCCGGAAGGCGGGGAGGTGCTGCGCGCGCGCCTGCATGGCGTGACCATGATCGCGCAGTACGAGCTCAACCGCATCGACTGGCCCCACGCCGCCGCGGTGGCGCGGCTGGCCGCCAACATGTGCGTGGAAACCGCCATCGCCGAATACGAGGCGCGCCGCGTGCTGCCGGAGCTGCGCTACGCCGTGCTCAGCTACTTCCGCGAGCCCCGGCCCAAGTCGCTGGACGCGAGCGTCATGCCGTAGGGCGGTGCCTGCCGTATCGTGCCGCCGCCGGCCGGCGCTTCATTCCACCGGCAGGATGTCCTTCAGCACGCGCCAGCCGCCGTCGATCGACCAGACGTTGCTGTAGCCCATCTTCTGCACGTTGTCGGCGGCGATGGCGGAGCGGAAGCCGCCGCCGCAATACAGGTACAGCGGCTCGCTCCGGTCCGGGTGCTTGGCTTCGATGTCGCGCTCGATCACGCCCTTGCCCAGCCATTCGGCTCCCTGCACGTGGCCGGCGGCGTATTCGCTCTCCTCGCGCGTGTCGATCAGCCTGGCCTTGGGATTGGCGGCGAGGATGGCGGGGATGTCGCGCGCCTGCACTTCCTTGATGCGGGTCTTGGCGTCGTTGACCAGGGCAAGGAAGCCGGGGGCGTGGGTCGAAGCCATAAGGCGCTCCGTTGAGTTGTTGTTGTCGATGCAGGGAATCTACTCGAAATGGAGCACTTCAGTCATGAAATTTTCGTTCAATCTGTCATCGTGGACGGAAACCCGCCATCCGCCGGCGGTACCATGCGGAACCTGCCGATGGTTGCCGTACAAACAGCGGGCGGCGCGCGGATGCCAATGCGCGCCCGGGCCGGCCCGGGCCAAGATTTGAGATCGGGAACCACGGCCGCGTCCAGAATGCCGGGTTTCGAGTGCGATGGAGGAAGCAGTTCGATGAAACGAGCGCATAGCGCCGCACCAGTTGCGCGGGTTCCCGGCTGGCCGCGTGCCCTGCTGACGGGCCTGCTGCTGGGCCTGAGCGCCGCCGCCGGTGCCCAGGGCGGCGGCTCGCCGGCGGTGGATGCCACCGTCCAGGCCAATCGCGCAGCCGGCGCGGCGCAGCAGCAGATCAACCAGCTGGACGACCAGACCCGCGCATTGCTGGAGCGCTACCGCGCGGCCCTGTGGCAGACGCAGCAGCTCAACGTCTACGCGCAGCAGGTCGGGCCGCTGCTCGCCACCCAGGACGCCGACCGCGCCGCGCTGCAGCAGCAGCTGCAGCAGTTCAGCAGCAGCTCGCACGACCTGACCCCGCTGCTGCTGCGCATGCTCGACAGCCTCGACCGCTTCGTCGCGCTCGACCTGCCGTTCCTGCAGCAGGAGCGGCGCGAGCGCATCGCCTCGCTCAAGCGCCTGATGACCGACGCCGGCACCCCGCAGGCGGAGAAATATCGCCGCATGCTGGAGGCCTACAAGATCGAGGCCGACTATGGCCGCGCCCTCGGCGCCGAGCGCATGCAGCTGCCGCTGGGCGGCGGCAGCAAGGTGGTGGACGTGCTGCATCTCGGCCGGGTGGCGCTGTACTACCTGAGCCTGGACGGCGCCGAGGCCGGCTGCTGGGATGCGCAGGCCAAGCAATGGCGCGGCCTGCAGGGCCGTTACCGCAGCGCCATCCGCGAGGGATTGAAGATCGCGCATGAGACGGCGGCGCCGGAAGTGCTGGTGCTGCCGGTGCCGGCGGCCGGGCCCGCGCAGCCGCAGGCGGCCTTGGCGCCCGCCTGGCGGCTGGCGCTGGAGCGGCTCGGGGCCGGGTTGCTCGACGTGCTGGTGCCGCAGGCGCAGGCGGCGCCGGCGCAGGGCGTGGACGAGCTGCTCAAGCAGATCCGCGACTCGGCGCAGCAGAACGCGCGCATCGACCAGGAGCGCGAGCAGCGCTTCATCCGCAACCGCAACGAGCAGCAGGGGCAGCTGGCCCAGGCCGAGGGCGAGCAGCATGCCGCCCAGGCCAGGTCCGACGCTATCCGCGGCCGCTATGAGGCCAGCCAGAAGGCCATCGCCGACCTGAAGAACCAGCTGCAGGCCCAGGCCGGCGAACTGGGCCAGTCCTACGCCGCGGTGCGCGAGGCGGCGGCGCAGTTCAAGAGCGAGGTCGGCGAGTCCTACATCAGCGCGCAGTTTCCCGAGCGCCTGAAGCTGCTCGACACGCTGACCGACCCAAATACGCTGCCCAGCCCGAAGCAGCTGGAGGACTTCTGGTTCACGCTGCAGCAGGAGATGACCGAGAACGGCAAGGTGGCGCGCTTCGAGGCCGAGGTGATCGGGCAGGACGGGCAGCCGGGGCGCCTGCAGGTGACCCGCGTCGGCCCGTTCATCGCCTTCGCCGGCGGCCGCTACCTGGTGGTGCAGGCTGGTGCGCGGCTGCAGGTGGCGGAGCGCCAGAATTTCGATACCGGCCTGGCGCGGGGCTTCGAATCGGCCACGGCGGGCTGGGCCCCGGTGGCGGTCGATCCCACGTTCGGCACCCTGCTCAAGCTGGCGGCGCAACGGCCCTCGCTGGTCGAGCGCATCAATCAGGGCGGGGTGGTCGGTTACGTCATCATCCTGGTGGGCTGTATCGGTGCGGCACTGGCGCTGTTCCAGCTGGCCTACCTGTTTGCCGTCGGCGGCAGGATCAGCCGGCAATTGCACAACATCAACGCCCCATCCGGCGACAATCCCTTGGGCCGCGTGCTGTCCTGCCTCAAGGACGACACCGCCAGCCACGACCCGGAGGTTCTGGAAACGCGCATCTCCGAAGCGGTGTTGCGCGAGACGCCGAAGCTGGAGCGCTTCCAGCCGTTCCTGCGCATGGTGGTGGCCGCCGGGCCGCTGCTCGGCCTGCTCGGCACCGTCACCGGGATGATCATCACCTTCCAGGTCATCACCGAGATCGGCGCCGGCGACCCCAAGGTGATGGCTGGCGGTATTTCGCAGGCCATGATCAGCACCGTGCTGGGTCTGCTCATCGCCATCCCCATCCTGTTCATCAACAGCGTGCTGGCCGCGCGCTCGCGCATCCTGGTGCAGATTCTCGACGAGCAGAGTGCCGGCATGCTGGCGGCGCGGCTGGAGCAGCAGCATGTCCGCTAGCTTGGGCGAAGCCCTGCTGGCCGGCTTTGCCGCGCCGTTCGAGTCGGTGGGCGATTTCTTTCACCTCGGCGGCTGGGTGCTGAAGTGGATCCTGCTGGCGGCGCTGACGATGTGGACACTGATCCTGGAACGCTACTGGTATTTCGCGCGCATCCACCCGGACGAGATCCGGCAGCGCCTGGCGGCCTGGACGGCACGCCGCGAGCGCCGCTCCTGGCATGCCCACCGCATCCGCGAGCAGCTCATTTCAGAGCTCAAGGTGGGGATGAGCGCGACCCTGCCGCTGATCCGCGTGATGGTGCCCCTGGCGCCGCTGCTGGGTCTGCTCGGCACCGTCACCGGCATGCTGGAGGTGTTCGATGCGATGACCGCCGCCGGCCAGTCCGACGTGCGTGCCATGGCCTACGGCGTGTCGCACGCCATGATCTCGACGCTGGCTGGACTGGTGGTGAGCCTGTTCGGCCTGTTCTTCTCGGTGCAGCTCAGCTCGCGTGTGCGCGCCGAGTCCGAGCGGCTGCCCGACCTGCTGCTGCCGGAATAGGGGGGAGACCGCTCATGGCCAATTTGCACACGCGTGGCGTCGATGGTCGCTCATGCACTTCCGGTGTCGCGTGCTCCTTTCTCCTTGCGCTGCGCAAAAACGATTTCCGTCGCGTGCGTGAGTGGGCCATCGGCAGGCTCGTCGCATGAAAATTCGCCGGCATACCCATCAGCAGGAAGAAGTGCACATCGACCTGGCGCCGATGCTCGACTTTTTCCTCAACCTGCTGATCTTCTTCATCATCAGCACCGCCTTCGTCACCGAAGCCGGCATCAAGGTCAACCGCCCCAGCGCCAAGACTGCGGTGAAGCTGGACAACAGCAGCATCTTCATCGCCATCTCGGCGCAGGGCGAGATCGTCGTCGACCGCCAGCACGTCGACGTGCGCCTGCTGCGCGCCACGCTGGAGCGCCTGCGCAGCCAGAAGCCGCAGGCGCCGGTGGTAATCCAGGCCGACCGTGATGCGCGCACCGGCCTGGTGGTGGACGCCATGGACCAGGCCAAGCTGGCCGGCATCCAGGACGTAGCCATCGCCGCCACGCCGACGACCGGGCCGGGAGGGCGGTAATGTCCACGCCGCCTCCGGCTATTGCCGTCGTCCGCTGCGCGCGGGATCACCGCCGCGGGCGGGTGTGGCAGGGGTCTGGCCGGCCATGAGCGCCTCGTCCGCAATCGCCGCTACTGCGCAACCCCGCCGCGCGGCGCTGGAACGCCTGCGCTGGGTGCTGGCGCCGCTGCTGGCGCTGGCCATCGTGCTGCTGCTGGTGATCCTGATGCGCTGGATGATCCTCGCCCCGCAAGGCAGCGCCGCGTCGCCGCAGCCGGTGGAAGGGGTGCAGATGGTGCAACTGCAGAAGGAGCAGGACAAGCCGCAGGAGGAGCCGGCCGCGCCCGACGTGGCGCCGCCTCCGCCGCCGGCCGCGCCGCCTTCGCTGGCGCGCGCCGACCTGCCGCCGATCGCCACGCCTTCGATTTCAATCACGCCGACGCCGGTGGAGATCGCCGTCGGCGGTGGCCCGGTGAATCTCGGCACCTCGCTCGGCCTGGGCAGCTCCGGCGTGTTCGGCGGTTTCGCCGGGCGCGGCGGCAACGGCAATGGCAACGGCGGAGGTGGCGGCGGGGGCGGCGGTTTCGGCACCGGCCAGGGCTTCACCGGCAAGGAGCTGATCCCGCTGTCCACGGCGCGGCCGCAGATGCCGGAATGGGCCTGCAAGCAGAAGATCGCCGGCTGGGTCGAGGCAGTGTTCACGGTGATGCCCAACGGCCGCGTCAGCAACGTCAAGATCGTCGACGCCCAGCCGCGCGGGGTGTACGAGGCCGCGGCGATCGAGAGTATTTCCAACTGGATCTACAACGAGTCCAAGCAATCGCGCGAGGTGGACCAGCGCGTCGACATGGACCCGGCCGATTGCCAGTACAACTGGCACTGAGCAGCCGCCGCCAGTGATCCGCAGTTCTCCGACACCTTCCTCCGCCGGCGGCTCCCGCCTCCGGCCGCGCCGCGTGGCGCGGGCCGGCGCGGTGCTGCTGGCGCTGTTGCTCGGGGCCGCGGCGCAGGCCGACCAGTACCGCAGCCAGACGCGTGTCGGCCCGGGCGAGCCGGCGCAGCAGCCGCAGGACATCCAGAAGCAGCTGCAGGCCAACACCGATCCCTATGCCAAGGCCATGCTGCTGCGTGAGCTGGCGGCCACCGCGGCGCAGAACAAGGACTACGCCACCGCGGCCAGGTATCTGGAGGAGGCGCTGGCCCAGCACGGACTGTCCGGCCCGGCCGAGCAGCAGATGCGCAACGACCTGGCGCAGCTGCGCGTCGGCAGCGGCGACCCCAAGACGGTGATCGCCTCGATCGAGCCGCGCTACAAGTCCGGCGCCGCGCTGAGCGCGGAGGAACTGGTGGCGCTGGGTGCGGCTTACCTGCGGCAGAACCGCTATCGCGAGGCATTGGGGCCGCTGCAGAAAGGCGTCGCCGCAACGCGCACGCCGGACCTGAGCTGGCGCCGCGCGCTGTACGCCGCCTATGTCGGTGTCGGCCAGGACAAGGAGGCGGCGCAGGTGCTGGAAACGGTGCTGCGCGACCAGCCCTCGGCACGCGAGGACTGGCTGCGCCTGTCGGCGCTGTACCTGAAGGGCGGCGACAAGGAGCGGGCGCAGGCGACGATGGAAGTGGCCAGCCGCCTCGGCTATCTCGATTCCGCCGAGCAGCGGCTGCAGCTGATCGGCCTCACCGCGCAGATCGGCGCGCCGTTCCAGGCCGGCTCCCTGCTCAAGGGCTGGATGGAAGCGGGCAAGCTGCCGCGCAGCGCGGAAAACCTGCGCATGCTGGCGGCGCTGTGGGTGCAGGCGCGCGAGTCCTCGCTGGCCGTTCCCGCCCTGCAGGATGCGGTCGCCGCCAGGCCTTCCAGCGAGCTGTACCTGCAGCTGGGCCAGGTGCACCTGGACCGCGAGGAATACCGCGAGGCGGCGCAGGCGCTGTCGCAGGGCATCGCCAGCGGCGGCAGGTCCGGGCCGGCGCTGATGGCGCTGGGTGTGGCGCTGTACCAGCAGGCCGACGTCGACGGCGCGGTCAAAGCGTTCCGCGAAGCCGGCAGCTTTCCCGCCAACCGCGCGCTGGCCGGACAGTGGGTGAAATACCTGGAATCCGGCCAGGCACGGGAACAGGCCCTGGCCGCGGCGGCGCAGCGCCGCGCCCGCGACACCTCGGCGCCGACGCTGGCCACCGGCCTGCTCGGCGGCCCGGTGGCGGTCAGCGACGCGGCGCAGCCGCCGCTGCCGCCAGCCGTGTCGCCGGCCATTGCCGCAGGCAGCGGCGGGCTGACGCCGGTGGGCGCGGAGCAGGGCGGTTCCGCCGACGGCACCATCCCGCCCTGGACCGGCGGCCTCGGCCGCAGCCAGTGGCCGGCAGGCTACAAGCCGGGCGGCCGGCTGGCCGATCCGTTCCCCGGCGACAAGCCGCTGTTCACCATCACCGCCGCCAACTACCAGCAGTATGCCGGCCGCCTGGTCGATGGCTACAAGGCGCTGTTTGCCCGCTATCCGGACTACACCATGCCGGTGTATCCGACGCGGCGCACGGTCGGCTACCCGCAGGCCATCTACGCCGCCACCCAGGCCAACAACGGCAAGTCCAGCACCATCGCCGCCGACTCCATCGCCGGCGCCCACCTCGGCTTTCCGTTCCCGCAGCCGCAGAACGGCGTCGAAGTGCTGTGGAACCACCGCCTGCGCTATCGCGGCGACACGGTGCAGGCGCAGTCGACCCAGGCGGTGGTGGAGAACAGCGGCTCGATCCAGTACCTGCGGCAGACCGAACGGGTCTACTACCGCTACGGCAACGTCAGCGAACCGGTGGACATCGCCAGCCACAACATCCTGCTGTACTACCTGACCTGGTTCGGGCGCGACAAGGGCGGCTTCGACTTCCTGGCCCTGGTGCACGAGACCGCCAACCAGCTCAAGGACGCGCGCGGCATCTGGGTGGTGCCCTCCGGCGTGCCGAAGATGTTCCGCATCCCGCCGGTGGGCTATGACCAGCCCTTTCCCGGCTCGGGCGGCGTGTACTTCATCGACATGGTGGACATGTACAACGGCCTGTTCGACCGCTACGTGTGGAAGCTGGTGGGCAAGCGCGAGCTGTACATCCCCTACAACAGCTACCGCCTCGGCGACGGCAGCATCCGCTACGCCCAGCTGCTCAAGCCCGGCCACTTCAACCAGGCGCAGACGCGCTACGAGCTGCACCGCGTCTGGGTGGTGGAAGCCACGCTGCGCCCGGGCAACAGCCACCGCTTCGGCAAACGCCTGTTCTACGTCGACGAGGACAGCTGGAACGTGGTGTTGGTCGACAACTACGACCACGACGGCAGCCCCTGGCGCTTCCAGGAAGGGCATCTGCTGCCGGCCTACGACGTGCAGACCGCCAACTGCGCGCCGGTGGTGACCTACGATCTCAAGGAAGGCCGCTACTTCGCCAACCGCCTCTACGCCGAGGATTCACCCCCGGTGTACAACGCGCCGATGAGGGAGGGCGATTTCCTGCCGAGTGTGGTGCAGGGGCGCTACGTGCATTGAGCCGGATGCCGGCCAAGCCGGCGCCGAGGGCTTGGGGATCTGTCTGGCTGATTCGATTGTCGTCCGCGCCGGTCATGCGGCAAGCTTCCGGCCGGAACGGGCACGGGCACAGGAGCGGCGCATGCAGTCGGAAGCGGACGAGAGCGGGAACTGGCGCGACAGTCTGGTCGAGGATGCCGGCGGCATCCGCCGTCTGCTGGCGGCAACCCGGCGCATCGCCGTGCTCGGCATCAAGACCGAGGCGCAGGCCGGGCAGCCGGCCTTCTACGTACCGCGCTATCTGCTCGCCGCCGGCCTGGATGTCGTTCCGGTGCCGGTGTACTACCCGGAGGTGACGCGCATCCTGGGGCAGCCCGTGTATCGGCGGCTGGCGGACATCCCTGGTGCCATCGACCTGGTCGACGTGTTCCGCCGCCCGCAGGACATCCCGGCGCATCTGGATGACATCCTGGCCAAGCGACCAGCGGCGGTGTGGTTCCAGCTCGGCATCCGCAACGACGCCGCGGCCGAGCGGCTGGCGCGCGCCGGCATCCGCGTGGTGCAGGATCGTTGCCTGATGGTCGAGCATCAGCGGCTTGCCGGGGCTTGAGCGTGGGTTGAAAGCGGCCGCACGGAAGCGGAATGCGCTAGGCTGGCGGCAATGAACTCCGAAAATGACCAGGACTGGAGCAAAACCCATCCGATCGGCTCGACCTGGAGCTTCTCCTGGACCGCCGACTATGTGGTGACCGTGACCGGACACACCCGCCGCGGTATCAAGGTGTCCTATCGCCGTCCGGGCGGCGGACACACGCTCAAGTCCGGCATCTACCAGCCGGAGGAACTGGTCAAAGCGAAGTAGGGCGCAGACCGGCGAATCCCGGCGCTGCCGGCCCGGGCAACCGGGCCGCGGGCGGAGCGCGCATCCTGTGCTCGGCTGGGGAAGGCAGCGCGGCCGGCTCAAGCCGGATCGTGATACTGCGCCACGATCTCGCCGACGCTGCGGATCACATCGTTGCGCCGGTAGCCGAGCAGCGCGGTCTCGGCCGCATCCGGCTCGTAGTACAGCGTATTGCCGCGTCCGAAGTAGATGGCCGAATCCGGCAGCATCGGGTGCTCCTGGTCCAGCACCGGCGGCACCGGGCGATCGACCGCGCGGAAGAAGGCGCCGAAAAAGTCCTGGAACGACAGGTTCTGGTCGCCGACCAGGTAGGCTTTGCCGTTCTCGCCACGGGCGAGGGCCCCTTCGATCGCCTCCGACAGCGAGCGGGTGGAGATGAAGTTCACCCCGCCGGGCGGTGCGAATTCGGGCATCGGCGCGAACCTGCCCCGGGCGTAATCGGTATAGGCCTTGAACATGCCGACTTCCAGGCCCGGCACGGCGCCGGCGACGAACGGCGCGTTGACGCTGATGGCGCGGAACTGCGGCGTGGCCAGGGCGCGCACACCCTCGTCGGCCAGCTTGCGCGAGCGCACGTAGGCATTGCTCTCGACCAGCTGCGGCCGTGCCTGCGGATAGAAGCTGCCGACGTTGACGGCGTGACGCACACCGGCCGCGCGGGCGGCGGCGAAGAAGCGCGGCACGCCTTCGACATTGGCGCGCTGCCAGTGTGCCGCCGCGCTTTCCTGCGCCGGCAGGTGGCGGATATCGTTGCCGGCGGCGAAGACCAGCGCGTCGAAGCGCGCCAGCGTGGACGGCGGCAGGTCATTGGCGATGTAGTCGCAAGGCAGGAACTCCAGCTCGCCCAGCGGCGTCCCGGCGGCCGGGGGATTGCGCCCGGCAATGCTTACCTGGTGCCCGTGCGAGCGCAGGTACAGCGCCGCATGTCCGCCGATCATGCCGGCTCCGCCGACAACCAGGATCTTCATGCTCTCCTCCGCGAATTTTTTATGGATGCGGTACCGCCGCCTGCATGTTGGGCGCGCGGCCTGCGCCGTTCATCCCGCGAACGGACTACTTCAGGAGGGCTTGCGAGGGAGTTACAGCGGGCTATTTGCGACCGGAGTGCTGCCGGGCCATCAGATCGGCCAGCGAATCCACCTTCATCGACTGCATGGTCAGCGCGCCGACATAGAGCATGTCGATGATGCGCACGGTCTGCTGCATGATCGTGCCGCGTCGTGCCGGCTGCTCGATGTAATCGAGCGTCTGGTGAAACACGTACTGCACCACCACCCGCGACACCTCGCGCAGGGTTTCGACCTTGATGGTCGGCACGATGTTGAGGAACAGCACGTCCTCCACCGTTTCCTCGGCCACGTCGTCGATCATCCGCTGCAGGGCTTCGCGCAGGGCCGGTATGGCGCCGTGGAGTTCGCGCACCGCGACAATGAAGGCCTCCGGGTGGCGTAGCGCGTAGTCGAAGACGTATTCGATGGTGCGCGGCGTGGCCTCGGCGACCGGGCTCTGCACGGTGCGGCGGATGCCGCGCAGATTGGTGCGGATGTCGAGGCCCAGCTCGTCGATGATCGCCTGGTTGAGCTGCTCCAGGCTGCTGAAGTGGCGGTAAAACGTATTCGGGTTGAGCCCGGCTTCGCGCGCCAGTTCGCGCAGGCCCAGCGCCTGCAGGCTGCGCTTGCTGGCGCCGATGCGCAGCGCGGCTTCGATCAGTCGCTGGCGGCCGCCGACGGGCGCCGGATTTTCCTCAGTGGCTTTGGTGCGGCTCATGGTGGCGATTGGGCCAATGTGCGGAGGTCCATTGACAACCAGTATACGCTTGTCTACATTGAGTAGACAGTTGTAGACATTGAAATTCGATCAAGACGTGGGGCCAAGGGCCGCCCGGCCCCGGCAAACCGCGCCAATCCATATCCTGCGTAGGAGAGTTGTGTGATGCCGAAGGTTTCCGCTGCCCCCAGGTCCGGCGCCGCCCGCGCTGCCAGCAGCCAGTCGGTGCGGATCGCCATCGTCGGCACCGGCTTCGCCGGCCTCGGCATGGCAATCCGCCTGAAGCAGGCCGGGATGGAGGATTTCGTCGTGCTGGAGAAGGCCGGTGACGTCGGCGGCACCTGGCGCGACAACCACTATCCGGGCTGTGCCTGCGACGTGCAGTCGCACCTGTATTCGTTTTCCTTCGCGCCCAACCCGGAATGGTCGCGCATGTTCTCGCCGCAGCCGGAAATCTGGAGCTACCTGCGCAAGTGCACCGAACAATACGGCCTGCGCCCGTACATCCAGTTCAATTCCGAAGTCCAGTCCGCCAAGTGGGACGAGAAGGCCGGCCTGTGGCGCGTGCAGCTGTCCGGAGGCCGCCAGCTCGATGCCAAGGTGCTGATCTCCGGCATGGGCGGCCTCAGCCGCCCGGCCTATCCGGTGGGGGTGAAGGGCCTGGAGAAATTCCGCGGCAAGACCTTCCATTCGCAGGACTGGGATCATGAGTATGAGCTGAAGGGCAAGCGCGTCGCCGTCATCGGCACCGGCGCCTCCGCCATCCAGTTCGTGCCGCAGATCCAGAAGCAGGTGGCGCAGCTCGACCTGTACCAGCGCACGCCGCCGTGGATCCTGCCCAAGCCGGACCGTGAGGTGACGGACTTCGAGCACCGGCTGTTCAAGGCGGTGCCGCTGACGCAGCGCCTGTTCCGCGGCGCCATCTACGCCATGATGGAAACGCGTGTGCTGGGCTTCACCGTCAACCCCAAGGTCATGAACCTGGTGAAGCGTATGGCGCTGCGCCATATCCATCACCACATCAAGGATCCGCAGCTGCGCGCCCAGCTCACCCCGGATTACACCGTCGGCTGCAAGCGCGTGCTGATCTCCAACGACTACTATCCGGCGCTGGCCAAGCCCAACGTCGAGGTCATCAGCGGCGGCATCAGGGAAGTGCGCGCCAACAGCATCATCGGCGAGGACGGCACCGAGCGCCCGATCGACGCCATCATCTACGGCACCGGTTTTCACGCCACCGACCCGATGCCCAAGGGCGTGCTGTTCGGCCGCGGCGGCCGCGACATCGTCGATACCTGGAAGGATGGCCCGGAAGCCTACAAAGGCACCACCGTCGCCGGGTTCCCCAACCTGTTCCTGATCGTCGGTCCGAACACCGGCCTGGGCCACAACTCGATGGTCTACATGATCGAATCACAGGTGAACTACGTGATGGACGCCCTGCGAAAGATGGAAGGCGGCAAGCTGCGCAGCGTCGATGTCAGACCGGAAGTGCAGGCCAGCTTCAACCGGAAGATCCAGTCGCAGCTGAGCCATGCGGTATGGAGCGCCGGCGGCTGCAAGAGCTGGTATCTGCACCCGAGCGGCAAGAACACCAGCCTGTGGCCGGGCTTCACCTTCAGCTTCCGCCGGCAGTTGAAGCGCTTCGATCTGGGCGACTATGTTGCCGAGGCGGCCGAGCAGAAGCCTGCACGCGCGGCCAAGTCGAAGCTGGTGGGTGAGACGGCCTGACACTTCTGTCCCTCTCCCTCCGGGAGAGGGGGAGGGGTGAGGGACGCAGTACAAAAACGCGGGCGCTTCATCGATACTGCGCCCTGCACCGGGCGCTATAGCGCCGGCCTCTCCGAGAGGGAGGGGCATTCAAATAAGAAACGAAGGAGAACGCTGTGAAGTCATTCGAAAACAAGGTGGCCGCGATCACCGGCGCCGGTTCCGGCATGGGCCGCACCCTGGCATTGCGCCTGGCGGCGCAGAAGTGTCATCTGGCGCTGAGCGACGTCAACGAAGCGGGCCTGGCCGAGACGGCGAAGCTGGCCGCGCAGTCCGGCGTCAAAGTCACCAGCAAGAAGGTCGATGTGGCCAACCGCGACGCGGTTTACGCCTGGGCCGACGAAGTGGTGCGCGACCACGGCAAGGTCAACCTGATCTTCAACAATGCCGGCGTGGCCCTCGGCGCCACCGTCGAGGGCATGAGCTACGAGGATTTCGAGTGGATCGTCGGCATCAATTTCTGGGGCGTGGTGCATGGCACCAAGGCTTTCCTGCCGCACCTGAAGGCATCCGGCGAGGGCCATATCATCAACACCTCCAGCGTGTTCGGCCTGATGGGCATCCCCAGCCAGAGCGCCTATAACGCCACCAAGTTCGCGGTGCGCGGTTTCACCGAAGCGCTGCGGCAGGAGCTGGACCTGGGCACTTCCAATGTCAGCGCCACCAGCGTGCACCCGGGCGGCATCAAGACCAACATCGCCCGCGCCGCGCGCATGAGCAAGTCGATCCGCGACATCGGCCTCGATGACCAGCGCGGCAGCGAGAAATTCGAAAAGATGTTCATCACCACCGCTGATAGCGCCGCCGCCACCATTCTCAAGGCGGTGCGTTGCAACAAGCGGCGCGTGCTGGTCGGGCCGGACGCCTATGTCGTCGACCTGATGGTGCGGCTGCTGCCGTCCTCCTATCAGCGCGTCACCGCCTATTTCGCGCGCAAGTCGATGAAGTGAGCCGGGCGCTCTGACCAATAGGGCCTCCCCCGGCCCTTGTTGTTTTCCTGTTTCAGTGCGGGCCACGCCTGCCGCGCCCATGCGCTCGAACATCGCCTATGGCGCCGCGGGCCGCCCTACCTGCGCCGCAGGCGCCGGTAGGGCAGATATTGCGGTGTCCACACCTTGGCGCGGATCGCCGCTTCGATCCTGTCCCTGGTGATCCGCTTGCCGAGCCGTTCCTTGTGCACCTGCAAGGCCACCGCCAGCGCCACGGCCAGGGCCACCTGGCGCAGCGCCGTCACCGGCGGCAGCAGGTTCGCCTGCGGGTTCTGGCGTGCCGGCGAGGCTTCGGCCAGCGCCTTGGCCGCGGCCATGAACATGCTGTCGGTGATGCGGCGCGCGCCCATGGCGATTGCGCCGAGGCCCACACCGGGGAAGATATAGGCGTTGTTGGTCTGATCGACCTTGAAGTTGCGGCCATCGCGCAGGATCGGCGGGAACGGGCTGCCGGTGCCGATGACGGCGCGACCCCCGGTCCAAGCCACCAGATCTGCCGGTGTGGCTTCGCTGTGCGAGGTGGGATTGGAGAGCGGGAAGATCACCGGCCGCTGCGCCTGCTGCGCCATCGCGCGCACCACGTCTTCGGTGAAGGCGCCGGCCTGGCCTGAAACGCCGATCAGCGTGCTCGGACGAGCGTTTTTCACCACATCGATCAAGTCGATGCGTCCGTCCCTCTGCAGTGTCCAGCCGGCGACCGCGTCGCGCTGTTGCACGAACCTCTGCTGGAACGGCAGCACGCCGTCCTTGCGGTCCACCATCAGGCCCTTGCTGTCGATCATGTAGAAGCGCCTGGCCGCTTCGGCCTGGCTCAGGCCGGCATCGACCAGGCAGTGCAGCAACAGGTTCGCAATGCCGCAGCCGGCCGAGCCGGAGCCGAGCACCGCGATGCGCTGTTCGCGCAGCGGTACCCCGGTGACGTTGATCGCCGCCAGCAAGGCGCCGGTGGCCACCGCCGCGGTGCCCTGGATATCGTCGTTGAAGGTGCACAGGCGGTCGCGGTAACGATCCAGCAGGCGGCTGGCGTTGCCCTTGGCGAAGTCCTCCCACTGCAGCAGCACGTGCGGCCAGCGTTTGCTTAGCGCCGCGATGAAGGCCTCGACGAAGTCGTCGTATTCGGCGCCGCGGATGCGCTCGTGACGCCAGCCGATGTACAGCGGATCGTTGCGGCAGGCGGGGTTGTCGGTGCCCACGTCGAGAATGACCGGCAGGGTGGTGCCGGGCGCGATGCCGCCGCAGGCGGTGTACAGCGCCAGCTTGCCGATGGGGATGCCCATGCCGCCGGCGCCCTGGTCGCCGAGGCCGAGGATGCGCTCGCCGTCGGTGACGACGATCACCTCGGTGCGGTCGAAGCGCTTGTTGGCCAGGATCTGCGCGATGCGCTCCTGATGCGGCGGACTGAGGAACAGGCCGCGCGGTTTGCGGAACAGGTGGCTGAACTGCTGGCAGCCTTCGCCCACGGTGGGCGTATAAACGATCGGCAGCAGCTCCTCCAGATTGGCCGTGAGCAAGGCGTAGTACAGGGTTTCGTTGGTGTCCTGCAACTCACGCAGAAAAGCGTAGCGTTCCAGATCGGTGGAAAACTTGCGCAGCGCTTGCAGGCGCCGCGCCACCTGTTCCTCGATGCCCACCACGCTCGGCGGCAGCAGTCCATGCAGATCGAAGGCATCGCGCTCGCTTTCGCTGAAGGCCGTGCCCTTGTTCAGCAGCGGATCGGCCAGCAGCTGGCTCGAGCACAGGGAGGTGGTGATGGTCTGCGCTTCGTCACCGGCTGCAGTCTTGGTCATCGCGGGTTTCCTCGGAGGCCTGTGGCCGGCACTGCGCCGCCCCAGCATGACATACGGGCGTGGTCGAAACTGTGATTGACCTTAGGGATTTTCCCGCGGATCGCGGCGCAGCCAGACGCGCACGCGGTTGCGATCCTGCACCCGCTCATACTGCACCCGTTCGGCAAAGCCATCGATCAGCGCCACTCCCAGGCCGCCCACCGGCCTTTGTGCCAGCGGCAGTTTCAGCAGCTCGGGGTTCAGCGTATCCAGCGGATTCCAGGCTCGTTCGGCGTCCTCGTAGGTCAGCTCCACGTCGGCACCGGCGGGTTCGATCTGCACCGTCACCGCGGCGCCATCGACCGGGCATTGACCGTGGCGGAAGGTGTTGGTGAACAATTCTTCCGCCACCAGCTGCAGGCGCAGGTTGGTGCCGCGCGGCAGGCCCAAGGCCTCGGCGCGCCTGGCGACGAACTCCATCAAGGCCGGCAGACTGGCGCTGCAGGCGGGAAAGCTCTGGATTGACGCGCTCATTTGCGGCATGGACTCCCCGGGCCCCCTGGCGCCTGTTGCATACCCCGGCCCCGAATTGATTATAGTGAACAGCCATCAGGGGAGGGGCTACCATGCGCAGGAAAGCAACCGGATTCATTGTTGCGGCGGGGCTGCTCGCCGCCGTTACGGCCGCCCGGGCCGATGATGTCGCAGGGGTGTTCAAGGTGGTTCATGGCGGGGTGGCGGTGGAGCGCAAGGGGGCCACGCTGCCGGCAGCGGTGGGCATGCCGGTGTACCAGTCCGACCAGATCGTCACCGCCGCCGATGGCAGCGCCGGCATCACTTTCGAGGACAACGCGCTGCTGTCGCTGGGCCCGTCCAGCCGCCTCGCACTCGACCGCTTCAGCTTCAATTCGACCACCCATGACGGCGCCTTCGACACCACCCTGAGCAGCGGCAAGCTGGCCGTGGTGTCGGGCAAGATCGCCCACCACCAGCTCGACGCCATGCGGGTGAAGACGCCCAGCACTATTCTCGGCGTGCGCGGCACCAAGTTTCTGGTGCAGGTGGGGGGCACGTGAGCGCCGCACGGCGCTGGCTGCCGCTGCTGGCGCTGTTGTTGACGGCCTGTGCCGCCGCTCCCGACCGGGTGGTGCTGCTGCCGGACGACCAGGGCAAGGTGGGCAAGCTCAATGTCGCCAATGCCGGCGGCGAGACCCTGCTCGATTCGGCCTACGCCACGGCCAGTGCCAGTGGCGGCAGCAAGGCCGAAGCCGGGCGCACCGACGCCGAGCATGTCAACCAGGAATTCGGCGCCGTACTGGCCGCGCTGCCGCAGGCACCGGTATCGTACACGCTGTACTTCGTGCGCGACACCGACGACCTGACGCCGGACTCGCGTGCGCTGGCGCCGTCAATCCTGAGCCAGATCGCCCGTTTTCCCGCCGCCGAGGTGGTGGTGATCGGCCACACCGACACCCAGGGAAGCGACGAATACAACGACAAACTGTCGCTGGACCGTGCCCGTGAGGTGCGGCAGCAGCTGATCGCGCTGGGCTTCGACGGGGCGCATATCTCCGTCGCCGGGCGCGGCAAGCGTGAGCTGGCGGTACCCACCGCCGACGGCGTGGCCGAGCCGCGCAACCGGCGCGCGGAAATCCTGGTGCGCTAAATCCCGCCCGGCCGCCCGGCCGCCCGGCCGCCCGGCGGCGCGGTGCTACATCCGCGCCGTCTTCGCCTCGGTGGTTTGCGGCGCACGCGCGGCGCCGTGCCAGCGCAGCGCCAGGATGGTGAGATCGTCGGCCTGTTCGGCGCCCTCGGAGAAGGCGAGGGTGTCGCCCAGCAACTGGTCCACCACCTGTTGCGCCGGTTCGCCGTGTGGCTGCGCAGTCAGGCAGGCCTGGATGCGCTGTTGGCCGTAGAACGCCCCGGCACGGTTCTGCGCGTCGCCGATGCCGTCGGTGAGCAGGCAGATCCCGTCGCCCGGAGCCAGCTGCAGCGTCTCGCTGCGGTAGGGAAAACCGTCCACCACGCAGAGCGGCGGGCCGCCGGCAGTCTGCAGGCGGCGTGGCGCGCCGACGGAGGCCGGCAGCAGCCAGGGCGGCTCGTGGCCGGCGCTGCACCAGTCGAGGCGTCCGCTGTCCAGGTGCAGCACCGCCGCCAGCACGGTGACGAACAGCAGCTCAGGGTTTTCCTCGGCGATGGCGGCGTCGGCATCGCGCAGCGTGCGGCCCGGGTCGGCGCTGCTGCGCAGCGCGGCCCCTTTGGTCAGGGCCTTGGACAGGGCCATGAACAGGCTCGCCGGCAGGCCCTTGCCGGAGACGTCGCCGACGACAATGAACAGGTGCGTCTCGTCCAGCAGGAAGAAATCGTAGAGGTCGCCGCCGACGCTGCGCGCCGGCAGCATGCGAGCCGCCACCTCGACGCGCGCCTCCTGGCCCAGCACCTGCTGCGGCTCCGGCAGCATGCCCATCTGGATGCGCCGCGCCGCGTCGAGCTCGCCTTCGATGCGGGCGCGCGCCACCTGGCTGTCATTGAGCGCCTGGCGCAGCCGGCTGCGCTGCATCCGCGTTTCACTCAGGGACAGCGCCAGCAGCACGGCGAAGACGAAGGTGGCGCCGATGGCGGGATTGGCCACGTCGATCAGCAGTCCGGCGTAGCGGAACAGCAGCAGGCCGCCGCCGAAGCTGGCCGCCAGCGACAGCAGGAACACGCCGGCTGCGCTGAGCGGGCGCAGCCACGGCACCACCGCCAGCAGCAGCAGGGACAGCGCCGCCAGCAGCACCGCCTCGGCCCAGCCGGCCCAGCGCGGCCGGCTCAGCCGGCGGCCGTCGATGACGTTGTCCATGGCTTCGGCCAGCACATCGACCCCGGGCATGCGGCCGCGCGGCGTGACCACCACGTCCTGCAGGCCGAGGGCGGTGTAGCCGATCAGCACGATGCGGCCGGACAGCACGTCGGCCGGGACCTTGCCGCGCAACAGATCGACCACTGACAGATGGGGGCGTTGCTCCGGATCGGAGAAGTGCAGCCACCAGGAGCCGTCACGGTCGGTCGGAATATCGTGGCCGCCGACGCGCAGGCTGCGGATGCCGCCGGCATCGGCGCTGATGCGCAAAGCCGGTTCGGAGGCGGCCAGGCGCAGCGCTTCCACCGACAATGAGGGCAGCAGGTCGTCGCCGATGCGCACCAGGGAGGAAATGCGCCGCACCACGCCGTCCTCGCTGGCCGCCGGCAGCACGCCGTGTCCGATGGCCGCGGCATCGATCACCTCGATGCTGCGCAGGGCGGCGGGGTAGTGCGGCGTGAAGGGCGCCGGGTCGGCTCCGCTGAGCAGCAGTGGCGCGCGATAGGGCCGGCCTTTGGGCAGGCCGGCATCCTCGGCCAGGGCGCCCACGCCCAACACCACCCGCGCGGCGCGGAGCGCAGCGGCGAACTGCTGGTCGTAGTCGGGCAGGGTGCTGACCGTGCCGGCCAGCTCGGCGAAGCCCGAGTTCACCAGCAGCAGCCCCTGCTGACGCGGTGACAGCCGGTCCGGTTCGGGGAACAGGGCGTCGATGGCGATGGCGGCGGGGTGCTGTGCGGCGATGCGGTCGATGATCTCCGCCAGCTTGGAACGCGGCCACGGCCACTGGCCCATGGCGGCCAGGCTGCTGTCGTCGATGGCGACGACAATCACGCCGTCGTTGACGCGCTCGCGCGGCATCAGGTGCTGGTACAGGTCGAAGATCTCGGTGCGGCGGTCGCGCTGCACCCGCGTGTCCGTCAGCGCAATCGCCAGCACCGCCAGCGCCAGCAGCGCGAAGCCCAGCGGCCGGCCGCGCGCCAGGCCGAAACGGTGCAGCCAGCGCGGGCGGTGCCGGCGTGAGTCGGCAGCGGCTGGTCGCGGAACAGCCGGGCCGGGCTCGTCGCCGTTCATGCCGGGTCGGCGCTCATCGCGTCTGGCCCTGCGTCACAGGGCAAGCGGCGGCAGGGCCCGGGATTGATCAGAGGTCGATTTCCAGGCCGTCGTAGGCGGCGCTGACGCTCAGTTCCGGCGACTCCTGCCGGGTCAGGCTTTCCAGCCGCTGCGTTTCCGCCTCGATGTCGGCGATCTTCGCGTCCTTGAACACCGGTTCATGATGGAACAGCACCAGATGGCGCACGCCGGCGAGCTGCGCCAGTTCCACGCCGACCATGTTGGAGGAATGCCCCCAATCCTGTTTCACCGAGACCGCGTCGGCCAGCGAATACATGGCGTCGAAGATCACCAGATCGGCGCCGAAGAAAAAGCGCACGAACGATTCGGTCTCCTCGGCGCTGTCCAGCTTGTGCTCGGAATCGGTCGAGTACACCACCACCGTGCCTTCACGCTCGAAGCGGTAACCGTAGGAGTCGCCGGCGTGCAGCTGCAGCTTGGGTGTGACGCGCAGGCCGGCGATGTCGTAGCGGTGTCCGGGCTCCAGCCTGACGAACTGGATGTCGGCGCCGAGGTAGTCGAAATCCACCGGGAAGGAAGGTGGCGCCTGCTGGCGGCGGAAGGCGGCTTCCATGTCGGCGTGGCAGCCGTAGATGCGTATCTTGTTGCCCGGGATATAGGCCGGCGTGAAGAACGGAAAGCCCATGATGTGATCCCAGTGCAGGTGCGACATGAACACGTGGAACACGTTGGGGGTCTTGCCATGGCGCGCCAGCACGCCGTTGCCGAAAGCGCGCACGCCCGAGCCCAGGTCGCACAGGATGTATTCATGCGCTTCCTTGCCCGGCGGCTGCAGTTCCAGTTCGACGCAACTGGTGCTGCCGCCGAAGGTCTGCGCGGTGGCGAAGGGCAGGGTCGCGGCGAAGCTTTCCGCCTCGGCCTGATCCTTGAAACGCCGCCCGTCGGCGAGCAGCAGCGCCTGCGCCACCTTGCGCCGCACCTCCACCGCGGTCAGCGCCACCGGCAGCGAGCCGCGCGTACCCCAGAAGCGCACGCGCATGTTCAGGCTCCCGCCTCGGCGAAGGCCGCCAGGCCGGCCGCAACGCTGTCGAACACCGGAAACACCAGGTCGAAGCGGCTGATTTCAAGGACTTCGCGCACCAGGGCGCTGGGCGCCGCCACACCGATCCTGCCGCCGGCGGGAATGGCGCGCTTGGATGCCAGCATCAGCACGCGCAGGCCGGCGCTGCTGATGTACTCCACGCCCGACAGGTCGAACAGCAGCCGCGGTCCGCTGCTGTTGCAGGTATCGACATAGGGCGTCACGGCCTTGCCGAAAGCCTCGGCATTGAGATGGTCGATGCGCCCCTGCGGCGCCAGCACGACGCTGTTGTTGTGGCGCGTGGCATTCAACTCCATCACGGTTCCCCTGCGCACGTCTTATCGCTCGTGCGCCATTCTAGGACCAGTTCGCATCCGTTGTCAGACTCCGGGGTGGCCGTGAGCGGATTTCCTGCCCGCGGACCCCGGCCGCGGGCCATGAAACCGCCGCACGGGCCGGCTACAATGCTGCGATCGCAGCGGCTTCACGCCGCAGCCTCCCCCACAGAGCCTGCCCATGTCCACCCGCATCCCTGCCACCCTGATTCCCGGAGACGGAATCGGTCCCGAAATCGTCGACGCCACCCTGGCCGCGCTGGACGCGCTGAATGCGCCGTTCGACTGGGACCGGCAGACCGCCGGACTGGGCGGGGTCAAGCTGGCCGGCGATCCGCTGCCGCAGGCCACCCTGGACAGCATCCGGCGCACCCGACTGGCGCTGAAAGGGCCGCTGGAGACCCCCTCCGGCGGCGGTTACCGCTCCTCCAACGTGCGCTTGCGCGAGGAGTTCAAGCTCTACGCCAACCTGCGGCCGGCGCATACCATCATTCCCGGCGGCCGCTTCGACAACATCGACCTGGTGGTGGTGCGCGAGAACCTGGAAGGTCTCTACACCGGCTATGAGCACTTCATCCAGATCGACAACGATCCGCATGCCGTGGCCATGGCCACCGGCGTCAACACGCGCCAGGGCGGCCGTCGCCTGATCGAGTTCGCGTTCGAGCACGCCATCGCCACCGGGCGCAAGAAGATCACCATCGTGCACAAGGCCAACATCATGAAGGCCCTGACCGGCATCTTCCTGGAAACGGCGCAGGAGATGTACGAGCATAAGTACAAGGGGCGCATCCTGATGGACACGGTGATCATCGATGCCTGCGCCATGAAGCTGGTGCTCAACCCCTGGCAGTTCGACGTGCTGGTCACCACCAACCTGTTCGGCGACATCCTGTCCGACCTGGTGGCGGGTCTGGTTGGCGGCCTGGGCATGGCGCCGGGCGCTAACATCGGCGCCGACGCGGCGATCTTCGAGGCGGTGCACGGCTCGGCGCCGGACATCGCCGGCAAGGGCATCGCCAATCCCATCGCCCTGCTCCTGGCCGCGGCGATGATGCTCGATCACGTCAAGCTGGTCGATCAGGCCACGCGCCTGCGCAAGGCCATCGACGACACGCTCAACGTCGACAAGGTGCGCACCGGCGATCTGGGCGGCACCGCCAACACGGCCAGCTTCACGCAGGCGCTGGTGAGCCGGATCAAGAACGGGTAAGACGGGAATCGGGAATCGGGAATCGGGAGTGGGGAATCGGGAATCGAAACAGCGAATGCCACTCGGCTTTTAACGATTCCCGATTCTCAATTCCCGATTCCCGTCAAAGCGCCAACCGTCTCAAATCCCCCAACAACTTCACCAGCAGCACGATGAAGCGCGCGGCATAAGCGCCATCGATGACGCGGTGATCGTAGGACAGCGACAGCGGCACCATCAGGCGCGGCTGGAACGCCTTGCCGTCCCAGACCGGCTTGATGGTCGAGCGCGACACCCCCAGGATCCCCACCTCCGGTGCATTGACGATCGGCGTGAAATGGCTGCCGCCGATGCCGCCCAGGCTGGAGATGGAGAAACAGCCACCCTTCATCTCCTCCCCCTTGAGCTTGCCGTCGCGGGCCTTCTTGGCCAGTTCCGCCGTCTCCTGCGCCAGCTCGACAATCCCCTTGCGATCCACGTCCCGCACCACCGGCACCACCAGCCCGTTGGGCGTATCCGCCGCAAAGCCCAGGTGCAGATAGCGCTTGAAGATCAGGCTCTCCCCATCCGGCGACAGCGACGCCGCGAATTCCGGATAGGCCTGGATCGCCTTGGCCACCGCCTTCATGATGAACGGCAACAAAGTCAGCTTGGTGCCGGTTTCCTCGTTCTGACCCTTGCGGAACGCTTCCAGCTCGGTGATATCCGCCTCGTCGGTCTGGGTGACATGCGGAATATTCAGCCAGGCCCGATGCAGATGCGCCGCCGACAGCTTGCGGATACGCGCCAGCGGCTTGGTCTCGATCGGCCCGAACTGGCTGAAATCCACCGCCGGGATGGCGGGAATGCCGCCCCCCGAAGCGGAAACTGGTGCGGCCGGCGCGGGCGATTGGAGCGCCCCAGCTTTTAAAACAGACTTCACAAAGGATTGCACGTCATCGCGCGTAATCCGCCCACGCGGGCCGCTACCGGAGACTTGAGCAAGATTCACGCCCAGTTCGCGCGCGAATTTGCGGATGGCGGGACTGGCATAGGGGATGTCGTCACCAGCCGCCACCGGCTGCGGCAGCACCGAGGCGGGCGGCAGTTCCGCGGCGGCTTTGGAGCCTGACGGGCTTTCCGGCCGGGCGGCTGGAGTCTGAGGTTCCGCCTTGGTTTCCGCGCCTCCCGCCTCCCGCCTCCCGCCTCCCGTTTCCAGCGTACAGACCGCATCCCCCTTGGAAACCTTGTCGCCGACCTTGATCTTCAGTCCGCGCACGGTGCCCGCTTCCGGTGCGGGCACGTCCATGGTGGCCTTGTCCGATTCCAGCGTCAGCAGCGGCGCGTCCTTCTCCACTACATCCCCGTCCTTGACGAACACCTCGATCACCGGGATGTGGTCGTAGTTGCCCACATCCGGGATGGTGACTTCAAGAACGGAAGGCGGGAGGCCAGAGGCGGGAGGCGCAACAGCGGCTTTAGGGCTGCTTGTTGCGGTTTCAGGGCGGGGCGCTGGGGCGGACCGAGGCTCCACTTGGGCTTCTGCGCCTCCCGCCAGCTCCAGCACCAGCACGGCATCGCCCTGCGACACCTTGTCGCCGACTTTCAGCCGGATGCTTTTGACCACCCCGGCTTCCGGCGCCGGCACGTCCATGGTGGCCTTGTCCGATTCCAGGGTGACCAGGGAGGCTTCTTTTTCCACCCGGTCGCCGACCTTGACCAGCAGGTCGATCACCGGCACGCCGTCGTAGTTGCCGATGTCGGGGACTTTGACTTCGAGTTCTTGGGCCATGGCGAGGTCTACTCTTTCGCCGGGTTGGGCTTGCCGACGTTGATGCCGTACCTGGCAATGGCTTCGCTCAGTTTCTTCCTGGGCAGGGCGCCTTGCTCGACCAGGGCGGTGAGGGCCTTGAGGGTGACCCAGCGGCGGTCGACTTCGAAGAAGTCGCGCAGCTTCTCGCGGGTGTCGCTGCGGCCGAAGCCGTCGGTGCCGAGCACGTGGTAGGCCATCGGCACGTAGCGGCGGATCTGCTCGGCGTAGGCTTTCATGTAGTCGGTGGCGGCGATGGCCGGGCCGGCCAGTCCGCCCAGGCATTCGACCACATAGGGCTTTCTGGGCGGCTGTTCCGGGTGCAGCAGGTTCCAGCGCTCCACCTCCTGGCCGTCGCGCGCCAGCTCGGTGAAGCTGGGCGCGCTCCACACGTCAGAGGTCACGCCCCAGTCGTTCTTGAGCAACTCGGCCGCGGCGATCACTTCGCGCAGGATCGAGCCGGA
>CAYVKA010000006.1:0-113728 GCA_964451925.1 uncultured Nevskia sp.
AAAGGGTTGCCCCCCATTTTGCGCCATGCTGCGTTGCTCGCTCCTCATGTACTTCGAGTACACGTCGTCGCTCGCGCCTTGCCTGGCGCAAAATGGGGGGCAACGGCAGGGCAGGGACTTGTTCAGAGGTTCCCTAGGTTGGGGAACGGCCGGCCACGACGATCGGGATCGTTGGCGTGTTCTTGCCGTACCAGGCGGCGCGCTCCTGCCGGCAGTCATGGCCGCCCATGTCGAAGCCGCGGCAGATGACCGGACGGATTTCGTAGATGGTGCAGCGCAGGGTGTTGCGGTCCAGTGCCGCGCACCAGCCGTCGGCGCCCTTGGCCACCACCTCCAGACCGTGGCGGTCGTGCGCCACGTAGCGCGACGGGATCGCATCCTCCGGCATCAGCAGCACCGGCAGGCGGCAGCACACCGCCTCGCAGCTGCTGCACTGCACCGCGGCGTCGATCGGATCGTCTTCAGTCATCGGCCGGCATCGCCGCCATCACGCCGCTCCGCGGGTACCCGGATTTCAGCGCTGGATCACCACGGCCGGCTGCACCGGCACCTTGTTGCCGTGCTCGTCGCAGCTAAAGGTGGCCAGGTGGTGGCCGGTCAGCTGGTTGTCCAACTGCGCCTGGCAGATGTGGCGGCGATAGTCGTCCTGGTCCGCCTGCGCCGGCGCCGGCGCCGCCTGGCGCCGCCGCTCCTCGGCTTCCAGGCGGCTGCGTTCGGCCTGCTGCTGCGCGTGGTCCTGGTCCATCATGTTCAGGTAGTTCTGGTAGTGGGCCGCGGCGTCGCCGCTGCCGGCCGGCGCCACGTAGCCGCTCTGGATGGCGCCGGCATCCTTGGCCCCGGCGTCGCAGGGGTGATCCTGGTAAACCAGGCTGCCCTGGCTGTTCTTGCACTTGTAGACGTTCTGCGCCAAGGCTGGCTGGGTCAGTCCGCAGGCCAGCAGCGCGAGTGTCAGACGGGTGGTTCTGAAGGCGTGTTTCATGAGGCTCTCCTCGCCGTGGAACGGCTGGTGGAACGGCTGGTTCCGTGTTTGTCGTTTGATTATGGCCGGTGCAGGCGGCCGGTGACTTCGGTGCGGATCTGGCGCAGCTTGTCCTTGACCACTGCGGCGTTGTTCGGGCCCATGCGCATCAGCATCTTCTGGCCGGCCGACCGCGACTCCAGCTCCGGGTCGGCGTAGACGAACAGCACATTGGGCTGATCCAGCCGCACCGGCGCCGATGGCGTCGGCGCGGCCAGCAGGTTGTCGATCACCTGCACCAGGCGGTCGTTGAAGTAGCCGTCCGGGTAGCCCAGGTCCACGTAAGCCTGCTGGAACAAGGGATACAGGTGCACGTAAACCGCGACCAGCCGCTGCGTGTCCAGCGCCTGCGCCACGCGCACGTAGGCGCTGTAGCGGGCGTAGTTGTCCGGGCTGATGCTGCGGCTGCCCTCGGTACCGGCGGCGATAAAGTGGCCGGGTGCCGGCTTGACCGCCAGCAGGCGGCCGGAAACCCTGTCGCGCGGCAGGTTGTCGATGGTGGCGACGATGCGGCGGATGATGCCCTTGAGCTGGAACAGGTCGACCAGCGTCTGCTGGCCCAGCACGCCGCCGAGCGCGGCCTGGGCGTCGGCGTCGCTGTCGTCCAGCGCCGGCAGGGGTTTGGGCGGCGGCGCGGCCGGCGCGGGCTGCTCCTCGATCGGATAGTGGCTGGGCGGCGGCGCGGGCGGCGCAGCCGGCGGCGGGGCGGGAGCGGCCGCGATGGGCGCGATCTCCGGCTGTTGCTGCGCATGCAGGTACCAGGCGACGCCGGCGATGCCGCCGACGATGAGCACTATCAGCAAGGGCCAGATCGAGTTTTTCATCCGCTGGGCGCCTCGTCCGCCCCACCGCTCAAGTCGTGAAGTGCCGATCCGCGAATCAGTCGCGCGCCGCGTGTGCCGCCTTCGCGCCGTTGGACCGCCGCGGCGGCCGCAAGTGCGGCGCCGCCGCCGAATTTCCGCGACTCAATCGCCATTCTTCTTCGGATATTCGTAGCGCAGCAGCGTGCCGCTGGCGTGGCGCAGGTCGGCCCAGCGCTGGATGTCGAAGCCCAGCGTGGCGACGGCGCAGGTCGGCATGTCGCCGAACGGGTTGGATGCCAGCAGCTGCGCCAGCTCGCTGAACCCCGGGTTGTGGCCGAACAGCAGCACGTGGGTGTCGGCATCGTCGCATTCACGCAGCAGGCCGAGCAGGGTGCCGCGGCTGGCTTCATAAATGCGCGGGTCGATGCGGATCGAGGTGATGGGCACGGCCAGGGCTTCGGCGAAGGCATGGGCGGTGGTGATGGCGCGCAGCGCCGGGCTGGAGATCAGGCGCAGCGGCCGTTCCAGTTCGTGCGCCAGGCGCGCCGCCATGGCCGGCGCGTCGCGGCGGCCGCGGGCGTTGAGCGGGCGCTCGAAGTCGCTCAGCTCGGCGTAGTCCCATGAGGATTTGGCATGGCGGATCAGGGTTAGGCGGCGCATGGTTTGCGGGGGAATTTCCTTGGTGGCGGTGAAGCGGCCGGATGCCCGCTGCACTGGGCCACGGGCCGGCGCGGGCCCGGCGGCACCTGGCGCAGCGGCCGGCGCGTCAATTCTGCGGCAAGCCAGGCGCGGTTAATAGGGTGCCGGGCCTTCCCCGGGGGCAGGATCTGCCGGCGGGTCTCAGGGAATATGGAAATCGTGCACCGGCCGCGTCATGCGGATGGCGCTCTTGAGGTAGACGTCGAAGCGCAGCTGGGTCGAGCGCAGCGACATCGAGGGCTCGAAATCGCCCAGCCAGGGCGCCCGCAGCGGCCGTTTCACCACCACGCGCTGGCGTGCGCAGGCCAGGGCCGGCTCCAGCAGCTGGTCGGCGTCTTCGTCGCCGCCGGTGAGGTCGCGCAGAATCTGCATTTCCTTGCCGGGCAGGGCAACCTTGCCGTCGTCGGGGTACATCGGGTCGAGGTAGACCACGTCCCAGTGCCGGCCGCTGCCGAACACGGCGCGGGCTTCCGAGGCGATGATCTCGATGCGCTGGCCGATGGTTTGCGCCTCGGCGTCGGCCAGCACGCGCTGGTGCGCGTTGCGCAACAGTTCGACGATGCTGGGATTGCGCTCCACCAGCGTGACGCTGGCGCCGAGCGCGGCCAGGGTGTAGCCGTCGCGGCCGAGGCCGGCGTTGGCATCGAGCAGGCTCAGCACCGGATCCTTGTGCATGCCCACGGCGCGGGCCAGCGGCTGGCGCCGGCCGCCGGCGATGCGCCGCTTCAGCTCGGCGCCGTTCCAGTCGGCGGCGATGGCGCCGTAGTTGCGGCGATGCAGCGCGCGCAGTTCCAGCCGGTCGCCGCACTGCTCCAGCTCGAATTGGGCGTCCGTGGCAGGGCCGCTCAGACGGCGCTGCTCAAAAAAAGACACCCCGGGCCCTGCGGCCCGGGGTTTCCGATGTGATGCTGCCTGGGCGCTGCTTAGGCAAGCTTCGCCGGGTCGAACAGACCGCCGATGCGCTGCGCCAGCATCAGATCGCCGTCGAGCTGCAGCTTGCCGGTCATAAACGCGGTCATGCCGTTGAGCTCGCCCTTCATCAGCGCGACGAGGTCGTCGTCTTCCATGGTCAGGGTCACGTCCGGGCTGCCGGCGGTGCCTTCGGCGACGCTGGCGGCGCCACCCTTGATGGTGACGTAGTGCGGCTGGGAGGTGTTGAACTGGATCACCGCGTCCGTGCCGGCGGCGGCATCGGCATTGAGGGCGGCGGGCAGCTTCTGCAGCAGGTCGGCAACGCTCATGATTTGTCTCGTCTCACTCCAAATTGGGACAGGCATCGTACCCCCCATGCCGCGCAGTGGCAATGATTGCAGCGCCACGGGGAAATGGCGCTTACCCCGTTGCCGAAAGGCTTTGCCGTACCAGGTCGGCGGCGGCCGGAGCCAGCAGCACCGGGTTGACGGAGCTGCGGTAGAGCCGGCCGGCGGCGTGCAGCTGCGCCGCCAGCGCCGCGTGACGCCGATGATCGAGCACGACGAAGTCGCGGCCTTCCTTGAGGCGCGGCAGCAGGCGCTTGAAGGCGCGGAAGGCGCTGCCCTTGTCCAGCCCCAGTCCGGCGTCCAGCTCACGCAGGCTGAGCCAGCCGCAGTAATCGCCGCTACCGATCCCGCCGTCGCCACCGTCGCGGTGTTCAGGCTGGGTCATCGGCGGCCAGCAGGAAGTGGGCACGGGCCAGAGCCACCGGTTTGGCGGCATCGGCCTGCCAGCAGCGGATCTGCACCTGGGCCACGCGCCGGCCAAGGCGCTCCACCGCGCAGCTGGCATAGGCGTCTTCGGCATGCGCCGAGCGCAGGTAGTCGATGGAGAAATCGATGCTCTTCGGCACGCGCCGCTCGTCCAGCATCAGCAGCAGGTGCATCAGCGCGGCGCTCTCCATGAAGCTGGCGACCACGCCACCGTGGATGGCGGGCAGCGCCGAGTTGCCGATCAGCGCCGGCTTGAACGGCAGATGCAGCACCGGGGCGGCATCGCCCAGTTCCATGCGCAGGCCGAGGTAGGCGGCATAGGGCACCAGGGCGAGCAGGGCGCTGCAGTCGCGCTGTTCGCGCGCCAGCCGGCGGGCTTCCTCCATGTTCATTGCAGGCCGCTCCTGGCGCTGCTTTCGCCGGGGCGGGCGGTGCGCATGAAGGTGGCCAGGCTGCTGGCCACCGGGCCGGCCGGGTCGTCCTGCCATACGCTGGCGCGGAGGAAGGCGATCTGCTCGGTGTTGCGGTAGCACTCGGCGCGGCAGTGCAGGTCCTTGCCCGGCCGCGTCGGGCGCAGGTAGTCGACGCGCAGGTCGAGCGTGGCAATGCGCGTCGGCCTGCCGATGTGCGCCAGCAGCGCGATGCCGCAGATCGAGTCGATCAGCGTGGTGACCACGCCGGTGTGGATCAGCTGGTTCTCGACGTCGCCGAGGAACTCGGGGCGGCACGGCAGGCGCGCTTCGGCCGCCTGGCCGTCGAGGCGGGTCATGACGATGCCCAGCTCGCCCACGTGCGGCACCGAAATGGCGTAGCTGCGCAGCAGGGTGTCGTAGAACTGTTGCCGGGACATGGGCTCAGCCATTGGGGTCGAGGGTCTGGCGCCGCCAGGAATCGGCGTCGCAGACCAGGTATTCGAGGTGCTGCGGCCGCCAGTCGGCCATGACGATGCGTTCGCACCGCGTGCCGTCGATGTCGTAGCGATGCTCGCCCGGGCGGTGGGTGTGGCCGTGGATGATGCGCCGCACCTGATAGCGGCTGAAGGCCTGGCGCACCGCGTCTTGATTCACGTCCAGGATCATCGCCGGCTTGGTGGCGCTGCCGCTGCGCGCCTTGCTGGCGACCTTCAGGCGCAGCGCTCGCGGCATCAGCATGAAGATCGCCTGCGCCAGCGGGATACGCGAGAAGCGGCGCCAGCGCTGGTAGGCGACATCGTCGGTGCAGAAGAGATCGCCGTGCGACAGCAGCGTGGGCGTTCCGGCCAGTTCCAGGCGCAGCGGATCGTGCAGCAGCTCGACCCCGGTGAATGCGGCGAAGCGCTTGCCGACCATGAAGTCGCGGTTGCCGTGCATGAAATGCACGCGCACGCCGCTGGCGCTGAGCGTGCGCAGGGCCTCGAACTCGGTTTCGAACTCGCGCTGGCCGACGTCGTCGCCGATCCAGTATTCGAACAGGTCGCCGAGGATATAAACGGACTTGGCGGCGCGCGCCGGGCCGGACAGGAAACGCAGGAAGGCTGCGCGCAGCGGCGAGGGCCGGTTGGGCAGGTGCAGGTCGGAGAGAAGCAGGGTGCTCATCTTGGGCAGGCGCGGGTTTTGGCCTTGCGGATCAGCACCGGCTCGATGGGCGCGTTGGGGAAATCCTCGCTGACGGCGTGGGTGGGCAGGGCGGCGATGCGGTCGACCACCTCCATGCCCTCCACCACCTGGCCGAACACCGCGTAGCCGTGTTCGCGCCCGGGAATCTCCGGGTGCGGATTGAGCTTCAGGTTGTCGGCGAGGTTGATGTAGAACTCGGCATCGGCGGTGTCCGGCTCGACGTCGCGCGCCATGGCCAGCGTGCCGCGCAGGTTGGACAGGCCGTTGCCGGCTTCCAGCCTGATCGTCGGGCGGCGCGGCCGGTCCTGCAGGGCGGCATCGTAGCCACCGCCCTGGATGACGAAGCCGGGAACAATGCGGTGGAACACGGTGCCGTCGTAGCGCCCGTCGCAGGCGTAGCGCAGGAAATTGTCGACGCTCAGCGGCGCGTGCGCGCGGTCCAGTTCCAGCGTGATGTCGCCCTGCGTGGTTTCCAGCCGCACGCGTGGGTGCTGCGGATCCTGCGGCTGCAGCAGGGAGCAGGCCGAGGCCGCCAGGCCCAGGGCGAGCAGTGCGGCGCGGCGCAGGGCGGTGCGGACCTGGGCGGTTCGAGGCAAGGCAGCTTGGGGCAGGGGCAAGGATCGGCTCCGGTTCAGGCGGCGGCGCTGGCGGTGGGGCGCTCGGTCAGCGCCAGTGCGTCCTCGACCACCGGCCAGGCGGCGCCGCGGCGGTGCGCGTGCTCCGACAGGTGGCGGCGGAAGGCGCGGCCGCCGGGCTGGCCCTTGTACAGGCCGAGGATGTGGCGCGTGATCTGGCCCAGCGGCGTGCCTGCGGCCAGCTCCCGCTCAACATAGGGGCGCAGCGCCAGCGCGGCTTCGGCGCGGCTCGGCGGCGTGCGCGTGTCGCCGAACAGGCGCCGGTCCACCTGCGCCAGCAGGTAGGGGTTCTCGTAGGCTTCGCGGCCGAGCATCACGCCGTCGACATGCTGCAGATGCCGCTCGCAATCCTCCAGGCTGCGGATGCCGCCGTTGATGGCGATGGTCAACTGCGGGAACTCCTGCTTCAGCCGGTACACCTGCTCGTAGCGCAGCGGCGGAATCTCGCGGTTCTCCTTGGGTGACAGGCCGGACAGCCAGGCCTTGCGCGCGTGCACCACGAACACCGTGCAGCCCGCGGCGGCGACGGTTTCAACAAACGCGCGCAGGAATACATAGTCTTCGCTGTCGTCGATGCCGATGCGGCACTTCACCGTCACCGGCACGGCGCAGGCTGCACGCATCGCCGCCACCGCGTCCGCCACGCGCCCCGGCTCGGCCATCAGGCAGGCGCCGAAACGCCCTTCCTGCACCCGGTCCGAGGGGCAGCCGCAGTTCAAGTTGATCTCGTCGTAGCCGTATTGCGCGCCGATGGCGGCGGACCGGGCCAGCGCCTCCGGTTCGCTGCCGCCGAGTTGCAACGCAACAATGTGCTCGCTGGCATCGAAGCGCAGATGGCGCCCGGCATCGCCGCGCAGGATGGCGCCGGTATTGACCATCTCGGTATATAGCCGCGTGTGGCGCGACAACAGACGCAGGAAATAGCGGCAGTGACGGTCGGTCCAGTCCATCATCGGGGCCACGCTGAAGCGCCACGCCCTTGAATCGATTGATGATTTATTCTGATCCATGCGCAACGTGGAATTTGGATGTGGCTGTTGATGCGTATTTTAATGTTTTTGTTGCAGATTCTTGCGCAAACCGTGAAATCCGGCGTCAGCCTCGTGGTTCGTTGCAGCAAGCCCCCACAGCGTCAGGGCGATGACCGCGTTCAGTGTGAACCAGCTCACAAAAAAAGGTGCGGCGGCCCGGCGCAATTGACATGGATCAACGCCCTGCATCCCGTGCCGATCAATGATTATGAATATCTGCACTGGGTGGGCGGCGCAAACAGACCATGTTAGCGACAGGCAAAGGCGCTTCCGGCGAGCCGGATGGGGTATCGCAGAACCCGGCAACAACGCAGCGGCCGGCGCCGCGCGTGCTGGTGATCGACGACGACAGCTTCGTCTGCCAGACCCTGGCCGCGCTGCTCAAGAAGCTCGGTGTGATGCAGGTGGTGACAGTGTCGGACGGACCCCAGGCTGTGCATCTGCTGAACGAGTCCGCGCCGTTCGACCTGATCATCTCGGACCTGGCGCTGCCCAAGGTGGACGGAATCCAGCTGATGCGCATGATCGCCGCACGCCAGCAGCAGGCGGCGGTGCTATACATGAGCTCCGCCGGGCGCAAGCTGCTCGACGCCGCAGAAACGCTGGCGAGCGGGCGCGGGCTGCGGGTGCTGGGCGCGGTGGAGAAGCCGATGACGCTGGAGCATCTGCGCCGTTACCTGGCCATCCTCGACGAAGCGCCGCGCCGCGCGGCGCGCCAGAGGGAGGGCGGCGAGGCCAGTCCGGGGGATTTGCGCAAGGCTATCGAAAACGAGGAAATCAAGGTTTACGTACAGCCGCAACTGCTGGCGTGCAGCGGCGAGCTGCATGGCGTGGAGGCGCTGGCGCGGTGGGTCAGCCCGACGCGGGGTGTCATTCCGCCGGACTGTTTCATCGGCGTGGCCGAGCGCAATGGTTTGATCGATCAGATCACCGAGCTGATGGTGTCGCGCTCCATCTCCGCCTGCGGTGCCTGGCGCCGCGCCGGCCTGAAAACCCGCATTTCGGTCAATGCGCCGGTGTCTTCGCTGTCCGCGCTGAGCATGCCGGACATCATCAGCGAGTCGCTGCAGCGGCGCGGCGTGGATACCGAACAGCTGACGCTGGAGATCACCGAAAGCGGCCTGATGCGCGACGCGGTGCGCTCGCTCGATGTGTTGACGCGCCTGCGGCTGCGCAATATCGGCCTGGCGATTGACGATTTCGGTTGCGGCTATTCCAGCCTGCAGCAGCTCAAGCGCATGCCGTTCGACGAACTGAAGATCGACTGTTCGTTCGTCATGGCCATGCTTGACAACGCCGAGTCGCGCAGCATCGTCAAATCCAGCATCGACCTGGCGCGCGGGTTGGGGCTGCGCACCGTCGCCGAAGGCGTTGAGTCGCCGGCGCATTGGGAGGCGCTGGCGCAGATGGGGTGTGACGTGGTGCAGGGTTACCATATCGCGCGGCCGTTTCCGGTGGAACAGCTTCCCGCCTGGTGGGCGCAGCACGCGCCCCAATTCCGGCGCGGCGTCAAATCCGGCTAGGGCCTGTTAACACCAGCGCCTGCGCCGGCCAGTACTGGCACGGAATGACCATGCCGCGCCCCCTCCGACCAAGCGCTGCGCAACAATAGCCGCCGTCGCAGCGCTCCCAACCAGTGTTAACAGGTCCTAAGGAAACTCTGATCAATTGGATTATCGTCATTCCCGCGTAGGCGGAATCCAGTATTGCGAAGGCCGGAAATCAAAACTGGACCCGCCTACGCGGGGGTGACGAATTGATCAGAGACTCCCTAAGCAGTTCTGGCCTGATCCAGATGGCTGCGCAGCCGTTGCATGGACTGCTGCACCTGCTGCACCAGGCCGGCCAATTCGTCTCCGCGGTGCTCCCGCGCCGCGGTTTCCAGGGCCGTCAACGCCGCCGCCAGCGGGCCGGCGGCGACGGTGCGGGCCGAGCCGAGCAGGCGATGCGCCAGCTCGGCCAGCGCGTCGAAGTTGCGTTGCGCGCCGAGGCACACCAGTTCGCGCATCGGCGGTGAATTGATGCGCACGAATTCGGCGAGCAACTCGGTTGCCAGGCCGTCATCGTTGCCGATCAGCTGCAGCAGCGCCGCGTGGTCGATCGGTGCGATCGTCGACGGCGCCGGCTCCCGCGGCGGGGCGGCGAGCGGGGCCTCGCTGCTGCAGCGCGCCAGGGCCTCGCGCAGTTGCGCCAGAGGCAGTGGCTTGGGCAGGCAGCCGTCCATGCCGGCTTCGAGGCAGCGCTCGGGCTCGCCGGCCACCGGCTGGGCGGTAAAGGCCAGCACCGGCAGGCGGCCTGGGCGCAGGCCGGCGGCTTCCTGGCGGCGGATCTCACGAACCAGCTGCACGCCGTCCATCCCGGGCATGCGCAAGTCGGTCAGCAGCACGTCGTATGCGTCCTGCGCCAGCAGGCGCAGCGCTTCCTCCCCACTGGCCGCGGTATCGGCCTGGTGGCCGAGCAGCGTCAGCTGGGCCTGGATCACGTGCCGGTTGGTGGGATGGTCATCCACCGCCAGCACGCGCAAGCGCCGCTGGGACGGTTCCACCCGCGGAGCGGCCTCGTCGGCGGGTTGGCGACCGGCAGCCGCCGCCACCGCGCGCAGCAGCGCCTGGCGGTGCACGGGGTAGGGCAGATACTCGGTGGCGAGCCGGCCACCTTCGATCGCCACGCCGAGGCTGCCGCTGTCGCGCAGGATCAGCGGCGCATTGCGGCGCAGGCGGGCGCCGGCGGCGATCAGGTAACTGGCCAGCCAGGCTTGCTCGTCGGGGTCGGCGATGTGTAGCCTGACATCCAGGCCGCCGAGGTCCGGCCCGGGTTTGCCGATGCCGCCGGGCGCCAGGGGAAAATCCAGCCATACCGAGAATTCGGTGCCGGCCCCGGGATTGCTGACGAAGCCGATGCGGCCGCCCATGCGCTGCACCAGCCCGCGGCAGATCGACAGGCCCAGCCCGGAACCGCCGTAGCGCGCGGCGGTGGAGGCGTCGGCCTGCTGGAACGGCTCGAACAGGTGCGGCTGCGCCTGCTCGGCAATGCCGATGCCGGTGTCGAGCACGCTGAAGCGCACCCCCACTCGCCCGCCTTCGCCTCCGGCGCGTTCGGCGCGCACGATGACGCGGCCGGAGGTGGTGAATTTCACCGCGTTGGCGCACAGGTTGCCGAGCACCTGGCGCAGGCGCATGGCGTCGCCCAGAACCATCGGCGGCAGCGCCGGATCGACGTGGCTGATCAGCTTGAGCGCCTTGCGGCGCGCCCGCGGCGCGGCCGTTTCGACGCAGCCGGCCACCACATCCTCGATTGAAAATGGCGTCGCTTGCAACTCGATGCGCCCGGCCTCGATGCGGGCCAGGTCCAGGGTGTCGTCCATCAGGCCGAGCAGCGACTGTGCCGAGTCGTGCACCATGCGGATGGAGTCGCGCTGCTTCGGGTCCAGGTGCGAATGCTGCAGCACTTCGAGCATGCCCAGGATGCCGTTGAGCGGGGTGCGGATTTCGTGGCTGACGGTGGCGAGGAAGCGCGACTTGGCCTGGCTGGCGGCTTCCGTGGCGTCGAGCTTCTCCAGCTGGCGCGACAGGCGGCGCGTGCTTTCCGCCACCAGATCAATTTCGTCCGCCAGCCGTATCGACGCGGAGCGCTTGCCGAGGATGTTGCGGGCGTCGGTGAAGCGCCGCGCGGCGAGCAGTGGCAGCGCGCGGCTGACGCTTTGCAGCCGCCGCGTCAGCGGACTCAGGAACAGCCACAGCGCCAGCGCCGACAGTAGCAGGCCCGCCAGCGAGACGCCGATGCCCTGGCGCAGGCTGCTGCGGATGCGCCGCAGCGTGGCCGCTTCGTCGAGGATGAACAGCGCCTGCAGCTGGGCGCCGTCGCCCGCATGCAGCGTGCTCAGCTGCAGCATGAAAGAGCCGGAATCGCTGCGGCCGGCGAATGGCTGGTCGGGCACCGGCTGGTCGGCGCCGGCGGCGGCCCGGCGCAGGCGCGGCAGCAGCAGCGGCGCATGGGTGACGGCATAGACGCGCCGCCCGAACAGCCGGCCGGCGGCGCCCGCCCCTGGCGCGGCGCCGAGGCCCGACAGCAGTGCGATGTCGGTACCGGTCTGGCGGGCGAACGCCAGCATGACTTCGGACAGTGGCTGCCCCAGCACCACCAGCAGTTCGTGCCCGTCCTGGTCGAAGGCCGGCTCGGCGACATACTGGATGCACTCCTCGGTGCAGACCAGGCTGCTCACCGGCCGGTGGTGCTGGCGCACCCGCGGCAGGGACTGCGAGCGCACGATGGCCGGGATGGGTTGCGAGCCGGGCAGCTGGAATCCGGCCAGCGCATTGCCGTGCGGGTCGAACAGCTCCATGCCGGACAGGTTGCCGAGCAGTTCCGGCGACAGCCGGGCGCTGTCGAAGCCGTGCCGGGCCAGGTCGCCCAGCGACGTCGACGCGACGATCTGCGCGCCGATGCGTCCCAGGTCCTGCGCCGAGTGCAGCAATTGGCCGTCGAAGCTCTGCCGCAAACCGTCGAGCCGCTCCGTTTCGTCCTGCCGGTACTGGTTCAGCAACTCGCGGTAAACGAAGAATCCGAAGAAGGCGTGCACCACGGCGAGCAGCAACAGCAGCATGCCGAACGCTTTCCAGCGCAGGCTCAGGCGGAGGCGGGCTGCCGTGGAACTGGACGGGGCCATGGCCTAGCCCTAGAAACGGTAGCCCGCCATCAGCTGGAACAGATTCCAGTGATCCGCCTTGGTCCGCCCCAGGTTGTCGATCTGCGGCACCAGCGAGGTGCCTTGCACCAGGTGGAATTCGGCCCAGATGCCCCAGTGCGCATCGGGCTGCCAGTTGAGGCCGACAGTCTCGTCGTGCGAGAAGCGGCTGTAGCGGTCGACGCCGGTCTGCGCGGCGTACCGCTCGCCGCTGCGGTCATGGCGGTCGGCGAAGCCGGCGCTGTAGCGGCCCAGTGCCGTCCATTTCGGCAGGAAGCGGTATTCACCCTGCAGGTAGAAGCCGTCGCCGGCGATGGACGTGGGTGGGGCAATGTTCAACTCGGTGCGGGTCTGCATCAGCAGGTATTCGCCGGTGATGGCGTAACTGCGCGCGTTGTAGCGGATCGAGGCGACGTAGAAATCGGCATCGAGATGCCCCTGCACCTGTGCCTGCGCAGTCGGTTCGACCACCAGGCCGCCATGCAGGTAGCTCAACGCGAATTTGAGTCTGCCGCCGTTCCAGTCGTCCTGCAGCCGTGCCACACGGAAGTTGCGCAGGTCGATTTCCACCGGCAGGTTGTTGCCGGCGAAGATCTGCGTCTGCTCGCGGCCGCTGAGGCGCGAATCCAGTTCGAAGTTCCCCACCAGAGACAGGTCGTGGTCACCGAGCTGCATGGCGCCGTAAAGCTGGGCGCCGTCGCGCGAGAACAGGATGCTGCGCAGGCCGTCGCTCTCCAGGTAGACCGAATCCGGCAGCGTGATGCCGGGGCGGGTGAAGACCACGTCACGGGTGTCGTTGTAAAAGCCGAAAGGGTTTTTCACCCGGCCCAGGCGGATGCCGGACTGGCAGTCGGCCATGGACAGGAAGCGGTAGTCGATCTGCGCGTAGTCCAGCCTGAGGCCCTCGGTGTCGGTGGCACCGGCGCGGCGCATCAGGCCCTGCGCCGAGATCAGCAGGTTCGGAGTAAGTGAGGCGGTGCCATTGAGGCCCAGTTCGTAGAAATCGGTGCTGCCGTGCGTGCTGTCGCCGAAGTAGTTGTTGCCTTGGCTCAATGAAAAGCCCTGCGCGGCAAAGCCGTGAATCTGGTAGTCCATCGCCCGCGCCGGGGCGGTCAGCAGCGCCAGCAATGCCGCGAGCACCGCGCCCGCGGCGCGGTGTCGCTCGAATCTCTTGTTATTCCTGTCCATCACTCATTTCCTTTGGGCCCTTCACTTGGCGGGCCTGTCGGGTGCAGCACGCAGACTCACTGCCGGGTTCTGGGCCTCGCCAGCCGACAGATAGCCAATGGCTCCGGGTGTGCTGCGCACCCGGCTTCGCATTTCGTTTTCGGAATACACCTGGGTTGGCGCCAGTCCGGTGCCGGTGAATTGCAGGCGGTCCCAGATTTCGCGCAGCACATAGGGATACATGCCCAGGTGCTCGCGGCAGAACTGGTCGTGCAGCGGATGGTCGTCGGGCAGCACGAACACGCGGATCGGCGTGCCGTCCGGCCACTGGCGCAGGCGCGTGGTGAAGATGGCGCGCAGCATGTCGCGGCTGACCGGGGTGTTCGCCCGATCGGGGCTGAGGATCACCTGGGTGTCCGCGGCCCGCGCCGGAGCGCCTGCGGCGCATGCGAACAGCAGCAGCAGCAGCGCGTGAAGATGGCGCAGCGGCGAACTCCGGGTGCGTGCCCGCAGTCCACGCCACGCATCCGGCTGGCGCGTGGCGCCCGCGCGAACCGTGGATTGAGCCGGTATATGCAACGGGTCGGACACTGCCAGTGCGCCTGTGATTGTTATAGGGGGCAGCGACACCTGGACCGGCTGTCTGAAGAACGGCGCCGACCAAGCCGACGCATTCGCGGACGAACGGCGTGGGCGCAGGTTTTCGGCCGGCAAAGGGCCGCACACAAGCAACCCTGCCGCGCCAAGCGTCACATTTGAAGCATAGGGGTGGCGGCCACGGCCGCATTGATCCAGGTCAAGCCGGCATCCGCGGCCGGAGCGGCCGCGGCCGCAACGGACTGGGCGGCCCGCTCAGTGGGCCGTGGCGGCCTCATCGTGGTGGTGCTCGTGCGCCTCATGCCCGGCCTCGGCACCGGCGGTCATCTGCGCATACTGCTGCGGCGTCAGCCGGGGCAAGGCCTGCAGGAAGGCGACCATGCCCCAGATCTTGCGATCGTCGTGGGTCGGTCCCCAGGCCGGCATGGCGCTGAGCTTGATGCCGTGCTTGATCACCCAGAACTGCTCCGCAGGGTTCTCGCCTTTTTGCTTGTACAGCTCCGGCGGTTGCGGGTACAGGCCGGGGCGGATTTCCGAATCGTCCACGCCTGGCGCCAGGTGGCAGCCGCTGCACATGGCGGCGTAGTGCTCGGCGCCATCGGCGATGAGCTGCGGATCGTCCAGGGCCGGCACCTGGATGCCGGCGGCGTGCTTCTTCACGGCACGGTCACGCAGGGTTTCAAGGATGCTGTAGACCAGGGGTGTGTGCGGCACGTCGGCGCCGATGTCGTAGGCGCCGGAATAGACAAACAGGCCGCCACCGATGGCGCTGAGCAGGAGCAACAGAACAGCCGCTTGGATGGTTTTCATGAGGTGGCGTGGAGCGACATCCGGCACCGGCAGGCGCGCAGTCGCCGTGTGGGTAAGGGAGGGCTGCCCTTGATGCTAAACCCTGCAGCTTGGTCCAGGGTCAAGCATCGTGGTCCTTTGGCGCGCTCATGTCCGCAACCGGCGGCGTCTCGCCGGACCCTGCTGCCGGCCCTTTCAACCCCAACCGCAGCGCGCTGCCGAGGAGGCGGTTGCCGCCGCTGATGCTGTCGTAGACCACGCCGCTGATCTGGTCATGCAGGCTGCGCACGATGCGTGTCGGATGGCGTGTCACCGGAATGGCTTCGAGAATGCCGAAGGGAATGCTGGCAATGCCCATGTGCAGGCTGCGCACCGCCGAAGCGCCCAGCTCGACGCCCTGCTCCGCGGTTCTCTGCAGCTGGCGCAGCGTGTCCAGCTGCGCTTCGGCACGGGCGCTCTCCAGCATGGCGGCGGCGAGGCGCCGCATGCCCAGCTGCACCGCTGCCAGTTCACGGCGGTCGCGCCGCTGCCGGCGCAGCGCGGCGATGGCGGCCAGCAACGACAGCAGCAACAGGCAGGCGCCGGCGACAGGCTGGATCACGTCAGCGGGCGCCATCGTGCAGCCGCACTTCGGCCACCACGCCCTGTTCCTGCAGCTGGGTGCACAGCCGCTGGTAGATTTCCTTGTACACCTCGCGCCGCACCAGCTCCGGCGTGAGGCTGCCGAACGCCTTGGCCAGCGGCGATTCGCGCATCGCCAGCTCCATCGGGTTGAGGATTTCCACCGAGATCAGCGAGGGCCGGCCGAGCGCGGCGAACACATTGGGCGCCAGCGCACCGAGCCCTGCCGCGCCCCATTGCTCCAGCTGGCGCTGGGCCGCGGCCAGCTCATGCCGCAGCAGCCGCTGCCGCCGGATGAGCCAGGCCAGCGCGGTGACGTTGGCGGCGATCAGACACCACAGCAGCAGGTTCATGGCGGCCCCCCTGGATGGCAGCCGGCAGGATAGCCGATTGCGCCGCGGCGCAAGCAGCGCCCAGGCCGCCGCGGGAGAAACCGAGCCGCGCTAGAAGTTGTAGTAGTCCGGCCGGCCGGCCGTCCACAACTCGCCCCACAGCTTGCCGCCGCCGTCCACCGTCAACACCTCGCCGGTGATGAAGCTGCCGGAGGGGCCGGCCAGGTAGACGCAGGCCTCGGCGATTTCCAGCGGTGTGCCGGGGCGCTTCAAGGGGTTGGCGCGGGGGAATTCCTTCACCGCTTCCGGCGGATAGACTTCCAGCCCTTCCGTCGCGGTAAGGCCGGGCGCCAGGCAGTTGACGCGGATGTGCAGCGGCGCCCATTCCACCGCCACCGTGCGGGTCAGGCCGACCACGCCGGCACGCGCCGCCACCGTGTGGGCCACGCCGGGCATGCCGCGCTCGGTCACCGCCACGATGTTGACGATTGAGCCGGGCGCCTGCTTGGCGCGCCAGTACTGCGCCGCGCGCTGCATCATGTACCAGGTGCCGTTGAGGTTGTTGTTGACCACCGCGTTCCAGCCCTTCAGCGGGAAGTCGATCGACTGCCCGGGGAACTGGCCGCCGGCGTTGTTGACCAGGATGTCGAGCCGGCCATGCTCGGCCTCGATGCGCTGGAACAGCGCCTCGACCTGCTCCGGCTCGCGCACATTGGTCGGCAGCGCCAGCACCGGGCGCCCCATGCCGCGCAGGAAGTCGGCGGTGCGCTGCAGCTTTTCCGGTGTGCGTCCGCAGATCACCAGGTTGGCGCCCAGGCGCGAGAACAACACCGCGATGGCGCGGCCAATGCCGGTGCCGCCCCCCGAGACCAGTACCACACGTCCCTTGAACAGCTCAGGGCGGTAGACGGTGTCGGCGGTCCAGATGTGCTCGGGCGTGTTCTGTTCGGCGTAGGCGTTGGTCATGGCAGTGTGAAGGGCAGGCTGCGCCCGCCGTGGTTCTTGTCCGGGGTACAAGGGCGGCCACCGCTGAAGGATTCCCTTCGTTCATGGCCGCCGCTACGATCATTCCCGCAGCAGTTCCTCGCTGATGATGATCTTGCGCACTTCGCTGGTGCCGGCGCCGATCTCCAGCAGCTTGATCGAGCGATACAGGCGGTTGATCTCGGACTCCCAGATGTAGCCGGTGCCGCCGTGCACCTGCACCGCCTCGTTGAGCACCCGGTTCATGGTTTCGGCCACGTAGAGCACGCCGGCGGCGGTGATCTTGTGGATGTCGCCGCGGCCGCCGCCGTGCTCGTCCAGGGTATTGGCGGCGCGCAGGGTCTGGTAGGTGAACAGGCGCATCGACTCGACCCAGGTGTACATGTCCGCCAGCTTGGCGCGCACCATCTGGAAATCGGCGATGGGACGGCCGAACTGCTTGCGCTGCTTGGCGTAGTCGATCGACAGCTGCAGCGCGCGTTCGGCGATTCCCAGACAGATCGGCGAGATCATCGAGCGCTCCAGGTCCAGGCCGCTCATCACCACCTTGACGCCCTGGTTCTCGACGCCGACCAGGTTGGCCGCCGGCACGCGGCAGTCGTTGAACACCAGTTCGGCGGTCTGGCTGCCGCGGAAGCCCATCTTGGTCAGCTTCTGCGCCACCTTGAAGCCGGGGAAATCCTTCTCGACGATGAAAGCGGAGATGCCCTTGGCGCCGCGCTCCTTGTCGGTCTTGGCGTAGACCAGCAGCACGTCGGCGACGGGGCCGTTGGTGATGAAGATCTTGCTGCCGTTGAGCAGGTAGTGGTCGCCCTCGCGGCGCGCGGTGGTGCTCATCGAGCCCAGCGCATCGGATCCGGCGCCCGGTTCGGTCAGGCCGAGCGCGCCGATGGCCTTGCCGCTGCACAGGCCGGGCAGGTACTTGCTCTTCTGCTCGTCGTTGGCGTTGCGCAGGATGTTGTGCAGGCACAGGTTCTCATGGGCCACCCAGGCCAGGGCCATGGCGTGGTTCCAGCGGCCGAAAGCCTGCAATACCAGGCCGCTGGTCATCAGGTCCAGGCCGGAGCCGCCGTAGACCTCGGGGGCGGTGATGCCGAAATAGCCGGTGCGGCCGATCAGCGGAAAAGCCTGGTCCGGCCACCATTCCTCGTCGTCCATGCGCTGCGCCAGCGGGTACAGCTCCTTCTGCGCGAAGTGGTCGGCCTGGTCGAGGATGCCCTGTTCATCGTTGGACAGGCCGGAAAAGACCTGGGCGATGCTGCGCTGCTCGGTGGAGGGGGAGCTATGGTCTGCCATGATGGTTTACCCGGGGTCGGCTATCGAAAAAATGGCTGATGCTGATCCTGCCAGCGTAGCCGCGTTGCCGCGGACGCCGCTTCGTCCGATTTGGTGAGGTTGACTCACTAACTACTGCATAGGGTTCATCCGTTGGTTCATTCAACCGCGTCGACCAAGCCCCATTGCAGGGCCTGCGGCGCCTTGATGCGCTCGCCCGACAGCGCCAGCCAGGCGGTGCGCTGGCGGCCGATGCGGCGGGCGATGCTGACGCAGCCGCCGGCGCCGGGGATCAGGCCGAATTTCAGCTCGGGCAGCTGGAACCAGGCATTGGCCGCGGCGACGACGTGGCCTGCGAACGCCGGAAACTCGATGCCGGAACCGATGCAGGCGCCATGCACGTGCGCCTCCACCCGCGCCGCGCAGGCGGCGAGGAAGCGGCCGGGCACGGCCAGGCTGCGCACCATGTGTGCGGTGGCAGGGTCGGGCGCGGTGCCGAATTCGGTGAGGTCGCCGCCGCTGCTGAAACATTTGCCGCGGCCGCTGAGGCGCACATGCCGGATCGAGTCGTCGCTCAGTACCAGTTGCAGCGCCTCGACCAGCGCATCGCGCATCTCCACCGACATGCCGTTGCGGTTGGAAGGGCGGTTCAACTCCAGGCGCAGGCTGTCGCCGTCACGCTCCATTGCCACCGCCGGGCCTTCATCGCCCGGCCCGGCGGGAGGGGCGGCGCGGTTCGCCTGCAGCCAGCGGCGGAACTCGGGGCCGCCCTGCAGCGTGGCGTAGGCCAGCGATTCGACGGTCAGCGCATCGCCCACCGGCAGGGCTTCGCCGGCACGCAGCAATTGCACCAGCACCGCCGCGGCGATGGGGCTGTGGCGGATATTGTCGAGCAGCGGAGCGGCTGCCGCGGCTTCTTCCAGCACCACATCGCAGGCCGGCGTCAGCGCCATCGGCGCGGCGGCGATGACGATGCTGGGGCAGGGCAGCTCGCGCAGCCAGGCGCGGATGCGCGCATAGGCGGGCTCGGACAGGTCGTGGTCATTGGCGTCGAACAGCAGGAAGGGCTGCTGCGACAACGGCGAGAAGGCACGGCGCGCATCGGTGTCGGCGGCCCAGCGCAGCACCTGCGCCAGCGACGCCGGCCGCGGTTCGGGTTGTGCCGCGGCCCTGTCCGCTCTCATGGCCGGGGCCGCCGCATCAGCGCTGGCCGCGATGGAACAGCGAGAAGAAACCGTAGGACGGGTCCACCGGGCCGGGCTTGCCGATGTGGGCGCCGCTGAGCATCGGGTGCTCCAGGTTCACCGCCGAGGGGTCCTGCGGGTAGGCCCAGTCGGCGACGATGGCGCGGTAGCTGAATTTCCACACGCCGTCGCGCTTTTCGTAACGGTCGAAGTAGCGGCCGCCGATCAGCATGTCGAAGCTGCGCTCGCCTTCGCGCACCTTGTGGAAAGCGATGATGTAGACCTCGCCCTCGGCCTTGTCGCCGTCCAGCTTGAGGTTCACGGTGGTGACGTTGTGATGCAGGATGTCCATCGCCGACTGGATCTGCGGCAGCCGGTCGATGAAGTCCTTGGCCGGCCCCTTGGAGTAGTGGCCGTGGTCGTCGATCGCGTCCTCGTGGTAGAGGGCGCGCATCTTGTCGTGATCATGGCGGTCGGCGGCGTTGCAGTAGGCGCAGATCAGTTCGTAGATGGCCTGCTTGTCGAGCAGTTCTTGCAACTGGCGCTCCAGAACCGGGTTGCTCATGTACTCCTCCTTCATTGTCTTTGCCGTCATCCTGGGCGTGGCGAAGGATCGGGCCGTATCGCCGGCCCTCGCAGCCCAGGATCGCGAGAGTGGATGATCGCGTTCAACTCAGCCCGTTGACAGGGATGGACGCGCCGTGGACGGCGCGCGCCGCATCCGAGCACAGGAACAGGATCACGCTGGCCAGGTCTTCCGGCGTCACCCATTTCTTCGGGTCGGCCTTGGGCATGTCGGCGCGGTTCTGCGGCGTGTCGATGGTGCTCGGGAGCACGCAATTGACGTTGATGCCCTTGTCGCGCAGTTCGGCGGACATCGATTCGGTGAGGCGGATCACCGCGCTTTTCGAGGCGCTGTAGGCCGCCATGCGTGCGCCGCCCTTGAGTCCGCCGCCGGCGCCGATATTGACGATTTTGCCGCTACCCGCGGCGAGCATGCCCGGCACCACCGCTTGGGCCATGTTGAGCACGGTGCCGGCATTGAGGTCCATCATCAGCTTCCACAGGTCGGCCGGGGTTTCGTGCACTGCCGGTCCCATGCGGAAGCCGCCGGCGACATTGCACAGGCAGTCGATGCGCTGGAAGCGCGCCAGTGCCGTGTCCACGGCTTTTTGCGCCGAGGCGGCATCCATCAGATTGGCGCCCAGCAGCAGGCGCCGCGGATCCTGGCCGGGGTAGGCGGTGGCCAGCACCGCCTCATTGATGTCCACCAGCACCAGGCTGGCGCCGGCGGAAGCGAAAGCGCCGGCGACGCCGCGGCCGAGGTTGCCGGCGGCGCCGGTGATCAATGCCACTTTGTTGCTGAAGCTCATGGTTTTCCTCGTATTTTTGCAGATGGCGCGGGTTCGCCGCAGGGGGGGCGCCGTCGCGGGGTCTATGGCGCAAAGTATCACGCCGTCCGGCCCGCCGATGCCATCTGAACAGACGAAGCCGGCGGCCACGGCGGCGCGGAACAATGCGCAGGCTTGAACCGTGTGGGCGGACTCCCGTATATTAGTGAGTATGACTCACCAATTGATGTTGACAGGCTGCGAATCGCCGCAAAGCGGACGTTAGTCAACAGGGTAAAGTCGTGCCGTATCTCTGATGAGGTCGGCTCACTGAAAATGCGAAACCGGTGGAGAAAGCGATGTCGGACGTATTGGTTGAACGCCGCGGCGCGGTGCAGTGGATCACCATCAACCGGCCGGAGCGCCGTAATGCGCTGAACGAGCAGGTGGTGCGGACCATCGACGCGGGCATCGCCCAGGCGGTGGCGGACCGCGAAGCCCGCGCCATCGTCCTCACCGGCGCCGGCGACCAGGCCTTCTGTGCCGGAGCCGACCTGCAGAAGAACGTGCAGGGTGCCGCCTTCGACGTCGATTTCTCGCGCCCGCAGCACTACATCGTCGACCTGTTCAAGCGCATCCAGGAATGCACCCTGCCGATCGTAGCGCGCGTCAACGGCCACGCCATGGCCGGCGGCTTCGGCATCCTCTGCGCCTGCGACATGGCCATCGCCGCCGACGACATTCGCATCGGCACGCCGGAGAGCAAGATCGGCGTGACGCCGATGATGATCCTGCCGTTCATGCTGCGCGTGTTGCCGCCGCGCAAGCTGCAGGAGCTGTGCGTCACCGGTGAACAATTCAGCGCCGCCGACGGCCTGGAGATGGGCCTGTTCAACTACGTGGTGCCGCGCGCCGAGCTGGATGCCAAGCTGGAGTGGCTGCTCAAGCGCATCACCGACAAGTCCCCCACCGCCGTGCGCCTGGGCAAGCAGGCTTTCAATTCGACCCGCGACATGAGCCTGCGCGAGGCGCTGGAATATGCGCAGGCGATGGTTCCGGTGATGTCCAGCACCGAGGACGCGCGGGAAGGCAAGCTGTCGTTCCAGGAGAAACGCCCCGCGGCCTGGAGCGGCAAGTGAGCAGGGACGTGGTCCGCATCGGCTGCGGTGCCGGTTTCTGGGGCGACAGTGGTGAAGGACCGAAGCAACTGGTCGAGTCCGGCCAGATCGATTATCTCATTCTCGACTACCTGGCCGAGATCACCATGTCGCTGCTGGCGCGGGCCCGCTCCAAGGACCCCGCCGCCGGCTATGCCACCGATTTTCCGGACGTGATCGCGCGGCTGGCGCCGCAGATCCGGCAGCGCGGCATCCGCGTTGTCACCAATGCCGGTGGCGTCAATCCCAAGGCCTGCCAGGAAGCGCTGGCGGCGAAGCTCAAGGCGGCGGGTGTCGAGCTGCGCATCGGCATCGTCACCGGCGATGACCTGCTGCCGCGCGCGGCGCAGCTGAAGGAGCAGGGTGTGCGGGAGATGTTCAGCGGCGGCGAATTTCCGGACAAGCCGTGGAGCGTCAATGCCTACCTCGGCGCTTTCCCCATCGCCGCCGTGCTGGACGCCGGCGCCGACATCGTCATCACCGGCCGCTGCGTCGACAGCGCCCTGGCGCTGGCGCCGCTGCTGCACGAGTTCGGCTGGAAGGCGGGCGACCACGACCTGCTCTCCGCCGGCAGCCTCGCCGGCCATGTCATCGAGTGCGGCACCCAGGCCACCGGGGGCATCGTCACCGACTGGAAAAGCGCAGTGGAGGATTGGGACCGCATGGGTTTTCCCATCGCGGAAGTGGCGCGCGATGGTTCATTCATCGTTACCAAGCCCGCCGGCACCGGCGGCCGCGTGGCGCCGGAGACGGTGGCGGAGCAGATCGTTTACGAAATCGGCGATCCGGCCAACTACCTGCTGCCGGACGTGAGCTGCGACTGGCGCGGCCTGAGCCTGCGCCAGGCCGGCCCCGACCGGGTCGAAGTGCGCGGCGCGCGCGGGCGCGCGCCCACCGCCAGCTACAAGGTTTCCGCTACCTATCAGGATGGCTTCCGCGCTACCGGCACCATGATGATCGGCGGCCGCGACGCAGTGGCGCGCGCGCAAGCCACGGCCGCGGCCATCCTGCGCCGTACCCGCCGCCTGTTCGCCGAGCGCAAGCTGGGCGACTACCTGCGCAGCGACATCGAGGTGCTGGGCGCCGAGGCCAACTGGGGCGCGCAGGCGCGTGGCCACGGCACGCGCGAAGTGATCCTCAAGCTGTCGGTGCACCATGCCGACAAGGCGGCGCTGGAAATCTTCTCGCGCGAATTCCTGCCCTCGGCCACCTCGATGGCCCAGGGCATCACCGGCTTCGCCGGCGGCCGTCCCTCGGTGACGCCGCTGGTGCGCCTGTTTTCCTGCCTGGTGCCGAAAAACATGGTCGCCATCGAAGCCGAGCTGGATGGCAAGCCGCTGGCCTTGCCGCAGCCGGCGCCGTTCGGCGCCGCCGCGCCGCTGGCGCCGACCGAGCCGCTCGCCGGCGCGGTGCCCGCGGGCGCCAGGCTGACCCTGCCGCTGATCGCGCTGGCCTACGGCCGCAGCGGCGACAAGGGCGACAGCGCCAACATCGGCGTGCTGGCGCGGCGGCCGGAGTTCGTGCCGTTGCTGCGCGAGCAGTTGACGGCGCAGGCGGTGCAGGGCTGGCTGGCGCATTTCGTCAGGGGCGGCGCCGAGCGCTTCGAGCTCCCGGGCCTGCACGGTTTCAACTTCCTGCTGCACGAAGCCCTCGGCGGCGGCGGCATGGCTTCGCTGCGCTACGACCCGCAGGGCAAGATGCTGGCGCAGATCCTGATGGATTTCCCGCTGCAGGTGCCGGCGCAATGGGTCGAGCAGGGGCTGGTCGCGGCAGAGGCGGCGCAGGCATGAGCCGCGCCGGCAGCAGGAAGATCGTGCGGCTGGGGCGCGAGCAGCGCACCGCCGACATCCTGCGCGCCGCGCGCGATGTGTTCTGCGAGAAGGGTTACGAGGCCACCGCGGTGTCGGAGATCGCGGCGCGCCTGGATATCGTTGAAGGCACGATCTACAAGTATTTCGAGAGCAAGCGCGAGCTGCTGCTGCAGGTGCTGGAGCACTGGTACGAGGAATTGTTCGGCGACTACGAGCGCGACCTCGCCGGCGTCGCCGGCGCGCGCCAGCGCCTGCGCCTGCTGATCTGGCGCCACCTGCGCTCGGTGCACGACGAGCCGCTGCTGTGCCGGCTGATGTTCCGCGAGGTGCGCGCCGAGCAGGACTACCACGGTACCACCGTCTACGCCAAGAACCGGCGCTACACCCAGTTCCTGGTCGACGTGTTGAAGGAAGGGGTGGAAAGCGGGGAATTCCGCGCCGACATCCCGCTGAGCCTGCTGCGCGACATGGTCTACGGCGGCATCGAGCACCATGCCTGGAACTACCTCTGTGGCCGCGGCGAGCTGGACATTGACCGCGTTGCCGAACAGATCACCCTGATCCTCTGCGACGGCGTGGCCACGCAGCATCCGGCCGCCGATCTCGGCCGGGAAACGCGGAGGCTGTCGCAGATCGTCGATCGCATGGAGCGCAAGCTGTCGCCGCGCGCCAAACCCACCAAGTAAGAAGAGCATGAAATCCCAAGTCGAGACCGTTCCCGATCCCGTGCTGCTGCAGCAAACCCGGGCCCGCGCCCGCCACTGGCCGTTCAGTTCGGTGCTGATCGCCAACCGCGGCGAGATTGCCGTGCGCATCCTGCGCACGGTGCAGTCCCTCGGTCTGCGGGCTGTGGTGGTGTACCACGCCGCCGATCGCAAGGCGCCGGCGGTGCGGTTGGCCGACCAGGCCATCGAGATCAGCGGCGCCACGCCGGTGGCGGCCTACCTCGACGCCGGGCAGATCCTCGCCGCCGCCAAGGCCAGCGGCGCCGGCGCCATCCACCCGGGCTACGGCTTCCTGTCCGAGAACGCCGGCTTTGCCCGCGCCGTGGCGCAGGCCGGCCTGGTCTTTGTCGGTCCCACTCCGGAGCAGATCGAACTGATGGGTGACAAGGTGCGCGCCCGCGCCTTCGTCGCCGCCGGCGGCTTCCCGGTGGCGCCTTCGGCGATCGAGGACGACGATCCCGCCAGCTTCGCCGAGCGTGCCCTGGAAGTGCCGTTCCCGCTGCTGATCAAGCCGGCTGCCGGCGGCGGCGGCAAGGGCATGCGCATTGTGCGCGAGCCGGGGCAGCTCAAGGCCGAACTGGAGCGCGCCCGCAGCGAGGGCCAGCGTTACTTCGGCGATGGACGTCTTTACGTCGAGCGCTACATCGAGAACCCGCGCCATATCGAGGTGCAGGTGCTGGGCGATGCCCACGGCAACGTGGTGCACCTGTTCGAGCGCGAATGCTCGGTGCAGCGGCGCTTCCAGAAGATCGTCGAGGAGACGCCCTCGCCGGCGCTGGATGCGGAACTGCGCAAACGCATCTGCGAGACGGCGGCGGGCATCGCGCGCAAGGCCGGCTACCGCAACGCCGGCACGGTGGAATTCATTTTCGGCAAGGGCGGGGAGTACTACTTCCTGGAAATGAACACACGCCTGCAGGTGGAGCATCCGGTGACGGAGATGATCACCGGCAAGGACCTGGTGCTGGAGCAATTGCGCGTCGCCGCCGGCGAGCCGCTGGGCTACGGTCAGGAGCAGGTCACCTCGCAGGGCCACTCGATCGAATTCCGCATCTACGCCGAGGACGCCGCGCGCGGCTACACCCCCACCACCGGGCCGGTGCTGGCGCTGCGGCCGCCGCAGGGCGAGGGTGTGCGCGTCGACAGCGGTATCGCCGAGGGCCAGGACGTCACCGCCGCCTTCGACCCGATGCTGGCCAAGCTGATCGTCACCGGCCGCGACCGCGCCGAGGCCATGGCCCGGGCCGACCGGGCCCTGGCGGACTACGCACTGCTCGGCTGCGTCACCAACACCGCTTTCCTGCGCCGGCTGCTCAACCACCAGGCCTTCATCGACGGCCAAGTGCACACCGGCTTCCTCGACGCCCACCCCGAAATTGCCGCCCAGCCGGAGCTGGACCCGGCCACCCTGCACAAGCTGCTGGCCGCCGCGGCCCTGGTGACGCGGCCGATGCGCGATGTCGCCGATCTGGTGCCGGACATGCACGCCGCCATCGGCGCCTGGAGCAATTGACATGCACCACGCCTTCAGACTCAACGACGCTGAATACAACCTGGAGCTGTCGCGCGCTCCGGCCGGTTACCGCCTGCACCTCGCCGACCGCACGGTGCCGGTGAACCTGCACCTGGAAGACGACGGCTCCGCCGTGCTCACCGTCAACGGCCGCAGCGAAAAGGCGCTGGTCGCCACGCGCGGCGATGATGTCTTCATCCATCTCGGCGGCGTCGCCTACCAGCTGCGCTACGAGCACCCCCTGCAGCGCCTGGCGGCGCAGTCGCAAGGCTCGGCCGAGGACCATGTGCGGGCGCCGATGCCGGGCAGCCTGGTCGCCCTCCACGCCAGGCCCGGGCAGACGGTGGCGCGCGGCGAATCGCTGCTGGTGATGGAGAGCATGAAAATGGAAACCACCATCGCCGCGCCGCGCGACGGCATCGTCGAGCTGGTGCATTTCTCGATCGGGCAGACCTTCGATCGTGATGCCGTTCTACTGGAGCTGAAGCATGTTGATTGACGCTGATTGGGGTAGCCGGCACGCGCGGGCGCTGAGGAATCATCTGCCCGGCTATGGATGGCGGCGTCTTGTACAGGATGCGCACGCATGAAGCGGATTGAATCTTCGCTGAACACGGCTTCCGCCGATTTTCAGGCCAACGTGGCGCACAACCGCAAGCTGGCGGAGGCGTTCAAGGCGATGCAGCACAAGGTACGCCATGAGCGGCCCGAGCGCGACCTCCAGCGCCTGCAGGCGCAGGACAAGATGTTCGTGCGCGAACGCCTGAAGCAGTTGCTCGATCCGGGCACGCCGTTCCTGGAGTTGTCCTCGCTCGCCGCCAACGAGGCTTACGAAGGCGATGTGCCCGGTGCCGGCGTGGTCAGCGGCATTGGCATCGTCTCCGGCCGCGAGGTGGTGATCAATGCCGGCGACGCCTCGGTCAAGGGCGGCGCCTGGTATCCGCTGTCGGTGAAGAAGACGGTGCGCGCGCTGGACATCGCCATCGAGAACCGCCTGCCGGTGGTGCACCTGTGTGATTCCGCCGGCGGCTTCCTGCCGCTGCAGGCCGAGCTGTTCGCCGACAAGTATTACGCCGGCCGCATCTTCCGCAACCAGTGCATGCTGTCGAAGATGGGCGTGCAGCAGGTGGCGATCGTGCTCGGCCACTGCACCGCCGGCGGCGCCTACGTGCCGGGCCTGTCCGACTACAACGTCATCGTGCGCGGCACCGGCGCTATCTTCCTGGCCGGGCCGCCGCTGGTGAAGGCCGCCACCGGCGAGGAGGTGACGGTGGACGAGCTCGGCGGCTGCGACATGCACACCAGCACCTCCGGCACCGCCGACTATCCCGCCTCCAGCGAGGAGGAGGCCATCGCCATCGCCCGCGACATCGTCGGCCAGTTCAAGCGGCCGGACAAGACGCGCATCGAGTGGCTGCCGCCGGAGGCGCCGTACTACGATCCGGCCGAGCTGTACGGCGTGCTGCCGCGCGACATCAAGCAGGGTTTCGATATGCGCGAGGTGATCGCGCGCCTGGTCGATGGCAGCCGCTTCCACGAATACCAGCCGGCCTACGGCAAGACCCTGATCTGCGGCTACGCCCACCTGTGGGGCTACAAGATCGGCATCCTGGCCAACAACGGCGTGCTGTTCAACGACAGCGCGCTGAAGGGAGCGCACTTCATCGAGCTGTGCAACCAGAACCGCACGCCGATCCTGTTCCTGCAGAACATCACCGGCTTCATGGTGGGCAAGGAATACGAGCGGCGCGGCATCACCAAGGACGGCGCCAAAATGATCATGGCGGTGTCCAACTCCGAGGTGCCCAAGTTCACCGTGATGTGCCATGGCTCGTTCGGCGCCGGCAACTACGGCATGTCCGGCCGCGCCTTCGATTCGCGCTTCCTGTTCTCCTGGCCGCAGTCGCAGATCTCGGTGATGGGCGCGGAGCAGGCGGCCAACACCCTGGCCGATGTCAAGATCCGCCAGCTGGCGCGCCACGGCAAGCAGCTCACGGCGGACGACATCGCCGCCATCCGCGAGCCGGTGGTTGCGGAGTTCAAGCGCAAGTCCAGCGCGTACTATTCCACCTCGGAAATCTGGGATGATGGCATCCTGGACCCGGTGGATACCCGCAACGCCCTGGGTATCGCCATCTCCGCGGCGCTGAACACGCCGATCGGCGATCCGCGCTACGGTATTTTCAGGATGTGACGAGCATGAACCAGGCCCTTCTGTCGCCACCGCCCCCGGGCCTGCCCACCGCCGCCGAGGCGGAAATCCGCGTCAAACCGGTGCAGATCCGCTGGCGCAGCCGCCTGATCATCTGGCTGATGCGCCGCTTCCTGCGGCCGATGTTGCGGCGCATGATCGGCGGCCCGGTGGAGCGCATGGCGCGCACCCAGCTGTTCCTGGCCTCGCGCCAGTGCCGCGACAGCAGCGGGCTGGCGGTGGACTACCGCATCGTCGGCCAGGTTCCGGGGCACTTCATTGGCGGCGCCCACGATCCAGCGGGGCGGGTGGTGCTGTGGCTGCACGGCGGCGCCTTCATCCTGCCGGCGGTGCCCGACGTGCACGTGCGCACGGTGGCGAAGATGTGCCGCGCCTTGGATGCGGCCGGCTTCCTGCCGGACTACCGCCTGGCGCCATTCAACAAGTTTCCCGCCGCGCTGGACGACTGCGAGCGTGCCTACCGCGGCCTGCTGCAGCTGGGTTATGCGCCGGAGCGTATCGCCCTGGGCGGCGAATCGGCCGGCGGCAACCTGCTGCTGGGCGTGCTGCAGCGTATCCGCAAGGCCGGGCTGCCGATGCCGGCCTGCGCCGTGCCGGTATCGCCCGGCACCGAGATGGGCCGGGTGCACGCGCCGCCCTCGCGCACGCTGCGCATGCGCAGCGACCCGATCCTGCCGATGGACGCGCTGGCGCGGGTCAGCGAACTGTACGCCGGAGGCCTGGATACTTCGAATCCCGAACTGTCGCCGCTGTACGCCGATTGCAGCGGCTTCCCGCCGCTGTACCTGCTTGCCAGCAATGCCGAGGTGCTGCTCGACGACACCGTGCTGTTCGCGCGCAACGCCAGGCAGTCCGGAGTCGACGTCAGCTTCGAGGTGTGGCCGGTGCTGCCGCATGCGTTTCCACTGTTCGAGAACTGGTTTCCGGAAGTGGCCCAGGCGCGTGAGGACATGGTGGCGTTCATGGGCAGGCACCTGCAGCGGTGACTGTGGCCCCGGAGGCGCGTCCCACGGGGCCCATCTGTGGCCCCGGCGCCAGCCGGGCGAGCGAGATTTGGAGGAGAGACCGATGCGCTATGCCGAAATACATCAGCGCGCGCTGAAACAGCCGGAAGCCTTCTGGGCGGAACAGGCTGCGGCGCTGCACTGGGACCAGCCTTGGGAACAGGTGCTGGATCGCACTTCGGCGCCGATGTACCGCTGGTTCGCCGGAGGCCGCATCAACACCTGTTACAACGCGCTCGACCGGCAGGTGGAAAACGGCCGCGCCGAACAGGCCGCGCTGATCTACGACAGCCCGGTCACCGGCACCATCACGCACTACAGCTACCGCGAGCTGCGCGACCGGGTGGCGCTGTTCGCCGGCGCGCTGCTGCGCCAGGGCGTGAAGCAGGGCGAGCGCGTCATCATCTACATGCCGATGGTGCCGGAAGCGGCCATCGCCATGCTGGCCTGCGCGCGCATCGGCGCGGTGCATTCGGTGGTGTTCGGCGGCTTCGCCGCGCCGGAGCTGGCCAAGCGCATCGACGCTGCGCAGCCGGTGCTGCTGGTGTCGGCGTCCTGCGGCATTGAGCCCGGACGTATCGTTGAATACAAGCCTCTGCTCGACCAGGCCTTGCAACTGGCTGAGCACAAGGTCGGTCGCTGCATCGTGCTGCAAAGGCCGCAGTGCCCGGCCAGCCTGGTACCGGGCCGCGACGTGGAATGGAACGAGGCACAGCAGGGCGTGGCGCCGGCGGCCTGCGTGCCGCTGTTGGCCACCGATCCGCTGTACGTGCTCTACACCTCCGGCACCACCGGCAAGCCCAAGGGTGTGGTGCGCGACAACGGCGGCCATGCGGTCGCCATGTACTACTCGATGCAGGCGGTGTTCGACGCACAACCCGGCGATGTGTTCTGGGCCGCGTCCGACGTGGGCTGGGTGGTGGGGCACTCCTATATCGTCTATGCGCCGCTGCTGCGCGGCTGCACCACCGTGCTATACGAGGGCAAGCCGGTCGGCACGCCGGACGCCGGCGCCTTCTGGCGCGTCATCGCTGAGCATGGCGTGAAGACCTTCTTCACCGCCCCCACCGCGTTCCGCGCCATCAAGAAGGAAGATCCGCAAGGTGCGTTGATCGGCCGCTACGACCTGTCGAAGTTCAAGGCGTTGTACCTGGCCGGCGAGCGCTGCGATCCCGACACCATCCACTGGGCGCAGCAGCATCTCCGGGTGCCGGTGGTCGACCACTGGTGGCAGACCGAGCTGGGCTGGCCGGCGGCGGCCAACTGCCGTGGCATCGAGGAACTGCCGGTGAAGCCGGGCTCGGCCACGGTGCCGGTGCCGGGCTACGACATCCAGGTGCTGGACCCGGACGGCGAGCAGGTTCCGGCCGACACCATCGGCAATATCGTGATCAGGTTGCCGCTGCCGCCGGGCACGCTCAGCACCATGTGGCAGAACGAACAGGGCTACCGCGAGAACTATCTCGAGCGCTACCCGGGTTACTACCTGAGCGGCGATGCCGGCTATTTCGACGCCGACGGCTACCTGTGGATCATGTCGCGCATCGACGACATCATCAATGTCGCCGGCCATCGCCTGTCCACCGGCGCCATGGAGGAGGTGCTGGCGGGACATCCGGATGTGGCCGAGTGCGCCGTGATCGGTGTTGCCAACGCCCTGAAGGGGCAGCTGCCGCTGGGCCTGGTGGTGCTCAAGTCCGGCGTGCAGCGGCCGCATCAGGACATCGTGCGCGAACTGGTGGCGCGGGTGCGCGAACAGATCGGCGCGGTGGCGGCATTCAAGCAGGCGGTGGTGGTGCCGCGCCTGCCCAAGACGCGCTCGGGCAAGGTGCTGCGCGCCACCATGCGCTCCATCGCCGACTGCCAAAGCTACAGCGTGCCGGCGACCATCGACGACCCGAAATGCCTGGAGGAGATCGACTCGGCCCTGCAGGGTCTGGGTTACGCGCGCAAGTAGCGGGGCACGGCCCAGCGCCATTTTCCGTCGCCGGCAAATGCAGTAAGGTAACGGCCGTCGCAATACCGCAAACGGCCGATGCCGCGCAGAAGCGGCTTCCGCCACACTGGCCGCAATGCCGCGGATCGGGTGTGTCGATTTGCGCACCAGCTCCGTTTCCGCAGCCAGTCATGAACTTATGAGCGAATCAGCCGCAACCCCAACCATCATCATCGTCGGCGCCGGCCAGGCCGGCGGCGAGACCGCCAGCGAATTGCGCAAGCAGGGCTATGCCGGCCGCATCGTCCTGGTGGGCGACGAGCCGCATGTGCCGTACCGGCGCCCGCCGCTGTCCAAGGCCTACCTCAACGGCAGCGCCACGCAGGAAAGCCTGTACATCCTGCCGCCGGCCGGGCTGGAGAAGGCGCGCATCGAATTCATCGGTGGCGTGCGCGCGGAGCGTATCGACCGCGCCGCGAAGCAGCTGCACCTGGCCGACGGTCGCGCACTGCACTACGACAAGCTGGTCCTGGCCACCGGCGGGCGCGCGCGCACCCTGAGCCTGCCCGGCGCGGACCGGCCCAATGTATTTCCGCTGCGCAGCATCGCCGATGTCCAGGCGCTGCGCGGCCACTGCCTGGAAGGCAGGAGCGCGGTCATCATCGGCGGCGGCTTCATCGGCCTGGAAGTGGCCGCGGTGGCGGTGAAGCTGGGCATGAAGGTGACCGTGCTGGAAGGCCTGCCGCGCGTGCTGGCGCGCGTCACGGTGCCGGAGGTCTCGGCCTTCTTCGAGCGCATTCACCGTGAGGCCGGCGTGGACCTGCGCACCGGTGTGCAGATCGCCGCGCTGGAAGGCGATCCGACGGTGACTCAGGTGGTGCTGGCCGACGGCAGCCGCATCGCGGCCGACTTCGTGCTGGCCGGCATCGGCCAGCTGCCCAACGTGGAGCTGGCGCAACAGGCCGGCCTGGCGGTGGACAACGGCATTGTGGTGGACGAGTACTCGCGCACCGCCGACCCGGATATCTACGCCGCCGGCGACTGCGCCAATCATCCCAACGAGTTCTACGGCTGCCGTCTGCGCCTGGAGTCGGTGCAGAACGCGATGGAGCAGGGCCGCGTGGTCGCCGCCGCGCTGCTGGGCAAGCCACAGGTCTACAACGTGGTGCCCTGGTTCTGGTCCGACCAATACGATCTGAAACTGCAGATGGTCGGGTTGTCCGCCGGCTTCGACCGCATGATCGTGCGCGGCGATTTCAACAGCCGCGCCTTCGCCGCCTTCTACCTCAAGGACGGCCGCATGATCGCTGCCGACACGGTCGGCCGGCCGCAGGACTTCATGTTCGCCAAGAAGCTGGTGGCGGCGCGCGCCGTGGTCGATGCGCAGCAGCTGGCGGACGAAGCGGTGCCGCTGAAAGCGCTGCTGCCCGCCGCTGCCTGAGCGCCGCGTGCCGACCCTCACCTTCATCGAGCCGGACGGCAAGGCCCATGTGGTCACGGCGCAGGCCGGCCAGTCGGTGATGGAGGCGGCGATCCGCGCCCTGGTGCCGGGCATCATCGGCGAGTGCGGCGGTTGCTGCAGCTGCGCCACCTGCCATGTCTACATCGACCCGCCGTGGTCGGATCGTGTCGACGCAGCGGACGAGATGGAGCAGGGCATGATCGAAGGCGCGGTGGAGCCGGGGCCGCGCAGCCGTCTGTGCTGCCAGATCAAGGTGAGCGAGGCGCTGGACGGGCTGGTGGCGCGCATTCCCGCCGGGCAGCTGTAGCGCGCCCCATTGGCGCTCCTGTATCCGGGTTACGCGGTGTGCACGCGGGAAGGGGCTTTGCTGCGGGTCTTGCGCCGCGCGGCCTTTGCCCCCGCCTCCGGCGGCGCCAGCCCATAGGCCCGCTCCATCTCCAGCAGCGCTTCCCCCGAGTACACCGCCAGGCGCTGCAGCCGCGGCAGCGCGTTGCGGCAGCCGGTATAGCCCAGGCTGACGTGGTCGGCATAGCCGACGATGGTGCAGTTCAGCGCATAGCCGTCGAAGAGCACCGAGATCGGATAGATCGCTTCCAGCTGCGCGCCGCGGAAATACAGTTTCTCGCGCGAGCCGACCACGTTGGAGATCACCAGGTTGAAGAACGGCGGCAGCCTCGACAGCTGCCCGGTCATCTGGCCGAGAATCAGCGGCGACATGCCGAGCAGGGTGAGCTTGTCCAGCGCCGCCGGTGACATATTCTTCATCTGCGCCTTGGTGCGGGTGGTGACGGCATGGATCAGTTCCACCCTGCGGCGCGGATCGGCTTCGTCGGTGGCCAGCGGGCAGACAAAGCCGGCCACGGCGTTGCCGGCCTTGCCGTCGCTGCGCGGCAGGCCGATCGGGAACGAGGCCACCAGCGGCAGTTCCGGCAGCGCGTCCAGCTCCAGCAGGTAGCGGCGCAGGGCGCCTGCGCACAGCGCCATGGACAGGTCGTTGACGGTGGCGCCGGTGACGGCGCTCAGCGCCTTGAAGCGTGACAGTTCGTACAGCTGCGTCGCCAGCCGGCGCTGCGGCGTGATGGCCTTGTTGAACACCGTGCGCGGGGTGTGCAGGGCGGACATCAGGCCGCCCTCGGGATTGTCCTTGCGCACGCTCATCTTGCGCAGCGTGCGCGCCAGCTCGGAGGTGCTGCGCAGCTGCCCTCCGGCCAGCTCCAGCGCGCGATGCAGCAGGTCCGCCTGCGGCTTGCCGGTGTCGACCTGCAGTGGCACCTTCGGCGGCAGCGCCCAGGGGCCGGCGACATTGGCATACGCCGGATCGGGCGACAGCCAGTTGCGGATGAAGGTCAGCGCGCCCATGCCGTCCATCGCCGCGTGGTGGGCTTTCAGGTAGACGGCGAAGCGGCCGTTTTCCAGGCCCTCAATCAGGTGGCACTCCCACAGCGGCCGGCTCAGGTCCATCGGGTGCGAATGCAGCCGCTCCACCAGCACGCCCAGCTCGCGCTCGCCGCCCGGGTAGGGCAGCGCCGAGTGGCGCAGATGGTAGTCGATGTCGATATCCGGCGCGTTCTCCCAGGCCGGCGCCAGGCGCGACAGGCCCTTGCGCACGATGCGCGAGCTGAACGGCGGCATGGTCACGGCCTGGCTGCGCATGAAGGCGAACAGCTCACGCAGATAGTCGGGAGGCGCGCCCGGCGGCAGCTTGAAGGTCAGCAGCCCGGCCACGTGCATCGGCGTGCGCGGCGACTCCATGCGCAGGAACGCTCCGTCAATCGCACTCAGACGTTTCATAGAATCCTTCCCTTCGCACCGTGATTCGTTCATCGCCCCGCCGCGTTGCGGCGGAGCCTGTGGCGGCTCTCTCCCCGAGGCCGCCTTGTTTCGCTACGGTGCCTGAATTCGTCCGTTGGCGCCAGCCTTCCGCCGGGGCGGCGATCCCCCGGAGCGCCTGCTTGCGGGGCTTGCCAAATCGTCCGGGGCTTGGCATTTATGTACTAGTCAATAAGGATGAGGCGGGCGCCGCGCGTTGCTCTTAGCGTGGACCAGCTTCATTCAGCACTATAAATAATTCGGGGAGACAGCCAATGTCGGATTCGATCATTGGTCAGAGAGGGGGGCGCGCAGCCATGCTGCTGGCATGGCTGATGGCGGGCGTGACATGCTGCGGCGCGGCGCGGGCCGGCAGCTTCGATCTCGGCTGGGACACCACGGCCTCCTACAAGATGGTTCTGTCCTACGGCGTGTCGGTGCGCACCAAGCAACCGGCCGACGCCCTGATCAACGGTCCGATCGATCCGCTGGTGGTTCCGGCCACCGCGCAATCGTTCCAGAGCGGCCAGGCGTTTACCCATACCGGCTTGCCGACCACCGCCAATTTCGACGACGGCGACCGCAACTTCAAGCAGTTCAGCCTGATCAACAACCGCTTCAGCGGCATCGGCGAGATCCAGTTCGCGCATGACAACTATGGCGCCGTGTTCAGCGGCGACGGTTTCTATGACCTGGTCTATCACCATCCCAACGACAACGACTCGCCGGCCACGGTCAACAAGACCGGCCCCAACAACCGCTTTACCGATGCCGCGCGCTACTACGACGGCCAGCGCGTGCGCCTGCTGGAGGCGTACGGCTATGGCGACTGGAACCTGTGGGACAGCGAGGCCAGCCTCGACCTGCGCATCGGCAAACAGCTGGTGGCCTACGGCGAGGCGCTGTTCTTCACCGGCATCGCCCTGGCGCAGTCGCCCACCGACGCCACGCGGGCTTTCATTCCGGGCGCCGAGGTCAAGGACATCCTGCTGCCGGTGAACCAGGTGTCGATGCAGCTGGGCTTGCCCGACGGGCTCAGCGTGATGGGCTACTACCACCTGGATTTCAAGGCCGACGAGATTTTCCCGGTCGGCGACTTCTACTCGATCCAGGACGCCGTCGGCCCCGGCGGCCAATTCGCCTACGGTTCGATCAACCCCCTTTACGCCAAGGGCTGTCCGGGCCTGTTCAGCAGCGTCGCCACCAATCTGGCCGCCCAGGGCAACCTCGGCCCGGTCCTGTCGGCCATCAACAGCGCCGGCAGCGCCGCCGGGATTTCGATCACCAGCCTGGACCAGGTGTGCAATCTGCCGGGCAACATCGGGCCGGCGCTGGGCGCCGCCCCGGCCATCCTGTCGGTGCGCGGCCCGGACATCCGGCCAAGCCGCTGGGGCCAGTGGGGCGTGGGCCTGAAATACCCGGTGACGGCCAAGACGGCCCTGGGTCTGTTCCTGCTGCGCTACAGCGACACCACCCCGGCGGTGCAGCTGAACCCGGGCTGCGCCGCCTTTTCCACCCTGATCCCGCTCACCACCTGCACCCTCAACGAGTCGGTGCCAACCTCCTACCAGGTCAAGTACTACGACGGCATCCATCTGCTCGGCGGCACTTTCTCGACCTCGTGGGGGCCTTTCAACATCTCCGGCGAGTTCAACTACCGCGAGGGCCTCGACATACCGGTCAAGGCGACGATCGACGGCGAAATCGAGCCGGTCTACACCCGCGGCAAACTGGGCCAGGCCGACCTTTCCACCATTTTCACCACCAACCCGGGCTTTCTGGTGGACGAAATCCCCATCGTGGCGGAGGTGGCCTACATCCACGTATTCGGGGTGGACCCGTTCCAGACCCAACCCGTGCCGGTCGCGGGCAATCCGCTGTCGCCGCTGCCCAATCCGATCATGCCCAGCAGCAACGGCCAGGACCTGTTCTTCAGCAAGAACGCCTGGGGTTACGAGATGCTGGCGATGCCCAAGAACCACAATGTCGTGGCCGGCTGGGATCTGGGTTATCCGATCAGCTTCTCGGCCATCGCCAAGGGCAATCCTTCGATGGCCGGGGCCTTCGGCGCGCTGTTCGGCGAGGGCGACCAGCGCCTCAGCGCCGGCCTGGATGCCACCTACCTGGACAATCTGGAGCTGGGCATCACCTACAACGTATTCCTCGGTTCGCCGGGCAAGACCATCGGCGGCAGCGATCTGCACGAGCACCCCTATGCCGACCGCGACAACGCCACGTTCAGCGTGAAATACAACTTCTGAGGCCCTTGGCGGCGCACGCCGCCGCCAGGCCGTGTCCGCCGCCCGCGGCCGTACTCCATATGGCCGAAGCCCGGCCGCCGGCGTCTGCGCTATGCTGGCCACCCATGAAACTTCGCAGCGCGGAGGCCGCCTTGTCAGGCCACAATTCACCAGGACGCGGGCCGGTATGAGCGACCACAACTCGTTTGACGCCGCCGAGTTCCGCAAGGCGCTTGGCTCCTTCGCCACCGGCGTCACCATCATCACCACCCGCACCGCCGACGGCGCGCCGGTCGGGCTGACCGCCAACAGCTTCAACTCGGTCTCGCTCAGTCCGCCGCTGGTGCTGTGGAGCCTGGCCAACACCTCGATGAGCCTGGCGGCGTTCCGTGCCGCGCCGTACTGGGCGGTGCATGTGCTGGCCACCGACCAGGAGGAGCTTTCCGCCCGTTTCGCGCGGCGCGGCGAGTCCAAGTTCGCCGGGCTGGACCTGGAGGACGGCGTCGGCGGCGTGCCCCTGCTGAAGGGTTGCTCGGCCCGCTTCCAGTGCCGCACGGCGTTCCAGTACGAGGGTGGCGATCACGTCATCTTTCTCGGCGAGGTGCTGGCTTTCGACCGCAACGAGGCCGCGCCGCTGGTGTTCCACGGCGGACGCTACGCCCACGCCACGCGCCGCGACCCGCTCGGCGCCAAGCCGCGCAGCGCCTACCTGGAAGGCAGCTTCGGCGACGATTTCCTCGGCTACCTGCTGGGGCGCAGCCATTTCCGCATGTTCGCGCAGATCCGCCGCCAGCTGGAGGAGGCGCATCTGACCGACCAGGAGTTCTACGTGCTGTCGGCGCTGACGCTGAAGCGCGCCATGAGCGTGCGTGACCTCGACGCCGGCATGGCCGGCGTGCTCGACGAGAACAGCCATCACGCCATCGCCTCCCTGGTCAGTCACGGCCTGGCGCGCGAGACCGCGCCGGACGCCGGCGCCGAGGGCCCGGCCTACGAGCTGACCGCGGCCGGCCGCGAGGCGGCGCTGCGCGTGATCTCCGCCGCCAAGGCGGTGGAGTCGCAGGTGCTGGAGCGGCTGGGGGCGGGGGAGGCGCCGGTGCTGAAGTCGCTGCTCAACCGGCTGCTGGGGGTGATCGACCCGGAGTCCGCAGCGCTGTGGCAGGCGTCCGCGGAGTCGAAGGCGCCGACGCCGTAGGCCAGCGCGGGCGCTTCAGAACGGCCTGATCGGCTCGCCGGCGCGCCAGCGCGTCACCGGCCCGTCCACGCCCAGACGGCGCAGGAAGGGCCATTCCAGCGCGTCCGCGTCGGTCATTTTGCCGGCGGCCTCATCCGCCAGCACCGCCGCGACATGCACTGCGGTGGCGGCGCCGAAGCGCGTTTCGCCCGATGCCGACGGGCGATGATGGCAGGCCACGGCTTCGATCAGCGGCAGTGGCAGGCCCCACAAGGCCAGCACCTGGGCGCCGATCTCGGCGTGGTTGCAGCCCAGTTTGTCCAGTTCGATGCGCTCCACGGTGGTGTTGCGGGCGAAGGCCTCCTCGCGCAGCGCCGAGTATTCCTGCGGCAGATTCACCGCCAGCATCAGGTAGCCGATGTGGTGCAGCATGGCGGCGGAAAAAGCGGTCTTGCGCTCCTCGGCATCGTTGAGCATGGCCGTGGCCAGCCGCGCGACGTGGGCCGAATGGGTCTGCAAGGCGTCCAGGGAAAATCCCGCGGGCAGGTCGCTTTTGTGGATCAGGCGCGACAGCCCGGCCAGCAGCGCGATGCTGCGCAGCGAATCCATGCCCAGCATGGTGGCGGCGTCGCGCACCGAGCGCACCTGGCGCTGCACGCCGAAATACGCCGAATTGGCCAGTTGCAGCACCCGCGTGGTGATGGCGGGGTCCTGTTCGATGATGGCGGCGACCGAGTTGGAATCCGCCCGTGGACGGTCCAGCTCGCCCGCCAGCTCCCAGTAGATCCGCGGCAGCACCGGCAGCCGCGCCAGCATCGCCAGTACGCGCTGCACGCTCGGCTGTCCACGCCGGCGCAGCAGGTTGCACAGGCGCTCGATGCAGCGTTCCAGGCCGCGTATGTCGCAGGTATTGCCCAGCACCTGGTGCGCCAGCGGCATCACCCGGTGCATGTCGGAAACGCTGGTCTGACCGCAAACCACCAGGCGCGCGGTCTGCGGCTGGCGCCGGTGCACGTGTTGCAGGATGTCGGCCCCATCCATGCCGCGCAGCGCCATTTCCGTCACCACCACATCGAACGGCTCGGCGTCGACTTGGCGGATGGCATCCTCGCCGCCGCAGGCCAGGACTACGGTCCAGTCCTTGCGGCTGCGGGTCAGCTGCTCGCGCAGGCGGTTCAGGTCTTCCGCCTGGTTCCCCACTATCAAGATGCGGATCATGTGCTGTCGTCAGCCGCAGGCCGGCCCACGCGGATGCGCGGCTGTCGTGGTTATCGGCCCGGCGGCACAGCGGCGCATGGTAAAAACCGCCTATCCCGGCTGCGGTGCGGCGGCTCTCCGCAGATCCGCCAGCGAGGTCACGCGGCAACGCGGCATCGGCTGCTGTTTCGCGCCGACCCAGCGCAGCAGCATGCCGCCGCTGCTGTGGCCGTCGGTGTCGATGAAGTTGCCGACGCCCGGGTCGCTCGCGGCGATCACCAGGGTGACGCTGCCGTCGGCGTTGTAGCGCGCGTCGTGCCGGTTCAGTGCCACCACGCGGTGACGGGTGTCCAGCGACTCCAGCCAATAGTTGGCCAGCTGGAAATTCCAGTAAGGGCACTCCGGCACCTCGCTGTCGATCACCAGGGCTTGGTCCGGCTGCAGGCGCCAGAAGCCGTGAAAGTAGCAGATGCGCGGGTCGCCGCCGACGCGCATCGAGGCCGCCGCGTAAGGTTCGGCCGCCAGCTCGTTGGGCCGCTGCGCCACCCACTGCGACCAGTCCGCCACCAGCCGCGCGGTGCCTTGCACGAAGCCGGCAGCCCGCGCCAGGCCGTCCGCCAGTGCCGCGGCGGACAGCGGCGGCGGCGCGGGCGGGGCGCCGATGCGTTCGATGCGCAGTTGCGCCGGCTCCTCGGCAGCGCGGTCGAGGAAGGTCTGGCGCACGATCACCATGCTGCTGTCATCCGCCATCGGCAGCCAGTTGCCCGGCTGCGGCCGGCGGCTCAGCACGATGTCGAAGCTGCCGTCCGGCTCGATCCGCATGTCGCCGGCCTCCAGTTCCCCGGTGGAGGCCATGGTGCCATCGACGGCGTAGCGGTTGGCCTTGGTGCCGAACGACAGGTAGGCCACGCTGCCGCGCTGGCCGCGGATGCGGTAGTCGCGGTCGCCGGCAATGGTGGCGTTGCAATAGATGTTGTCGGGATTGGGCAGGAATACCTTGATGGTGTCGTCCGAAGCGGCGTAGAACACCGGAAAGTCCGGGTCGGCGAACTCCAGCATCATCTGCAGGCCCAGCCGGGTATAGCGGCTGAGCAGGCGCCAGCCCTCGGCGCGGTCGAGCAGCGTGTGCGGCGTTTCCGGGCGCAGGATGGTGCGGCCGGCGGCCTTGAGCTCGTCGCAGAAGCGGGTCCAGGCCGCGTCGGGAGTATCTGCGGCGCTTGCTTGCTGCATGGTCTGCTCCTGCCGGCAGCGCCGGCTGCCGCAGCCTGGCAACCCCCTTTGGGAAGCCGCGGCTGCGGTCAACGTTCAGAACATCAGGTATTGGCTGGTCGGCACCACGTCCAGGCGGTTCATCTCGATGAAGCGTTGCACGCTGTCCATCATGCGCTTGAGGTTGTGCTGGAACTTCGCTTCGTCGCCGGCGGCATCGAAAAAGACATAGGGATCGGTCATCGCCGCGGCCGGGAAGCACTCCTCGACGATGGCGTCCCAGGCAGGGCCCTCCGGTGTCAGCCGCCGTATCACCAGGTTCTGGATGTACTCGAAATTGGACTGCGTCTCCACCGCCACCGTGGTGTGCGAGTTGTGCCAGATGTCGAGCCATTCCTCGTGGCTGAGCCGTTCCGGCCGCCGCAGCAGCGCCATCTGGGCAAAGCCCTCGGTGCGTTCGCCGGGCGGGGCCGGCCGGCGCCGGTTGCGCAGCGGCTGCGACTCGCTCACCAGGTAGGCGGCGTGGCGCAGGCTGTGCGTGGCGATCAGCTGGTCCAGCGGCCGCCGCAGGGCGGCGATGGCGCTGTCGACCCAAAGGTTGACGAAAGCATCGGGTTGCGGCTGCAGATGCACCTGGCGCAGGCCGGCGGCGGCCTCCACCGCCGAATCGGACAGATTGAGTTTCAGGCCGCGCGCGCCGGCATCGCGCAGCGCCGGACTCAGTTCCGAGCGCAGGCGCTGCGCGTACGCGTCGGGCGTAGCCGCCGGGTCGCGCCACAGGGCGTAGATCAGTTTTTCCATGGTCGTGCCGCCGGATACGGGTCTGGAGCTTGCGACAGCATGAATCAGGCGCGATTCATGCCGCCGCAGGCTTGTTGCTTCAGGGCATGTAGTGGCCGCCGTTGACGTCGAGGGTGGCGCCGGTGACGACGCTGGCGTAGTCCGACACCATGAACAGCGCGGCGCGCGCACACTCCTCGTCCGGCGGGATGCGGCCGATCGGGATCTGCGAGGCGATCTGCTGCTTCATGGTTTCCACCGGCACGCCGCTCTCCTTGGATTGCCACTGCATGTAGCCCTCCACCGGCGCACCCCACATCCAGCCCATGTGCACGGTGTTGACGCGGATGCCGGACGGCCCCAGCTCCTTGGCCAGGAACTTGGCCGCTACCGCCAGCGCGCCCTTGGAGGAGGCGTAGCCGGCCTCGCCCAGCGGCGGCACCACGCGCGCCGCCATGGTGTTGATCATGACGATGGCGCCTTTCTTCTGCGCCTTCATCTGCGGCAGCACCGCCTGGGTCAGGCGCAGTGTGCCGAGCAGGTTGGTTTCCAGCGTCGGCAGCCAGCTGTCGAGCTTGGCGCTGGAGGCGTAGTCCATGTCGCCGTGGTAGTAGGCGCTGTTGACCAGCGCGTCGATGCGGCCGAATTTCTCCACCGCCGCTTTGGCCAGGCCGGCGCAGTCCTGGTCCTTGGTGATGTCGGTCACCAGCTTCAGCACCGGGGTCTTCAGGCCCAGCTCGCGGATGCGCGCTTCGGCCTCTTCCAGCTTGGCCTCGGTGCGCGCCGCGGCTACCACGCCGGCGGCGCCTTCGCGGGCGGCTTCGATGGCGAGCTTGATGCCCAGGCCCGGGCCGATGCCGGATACCACCACGATCTTGTCTTTCAGCAGCATTGTTCCTCCGAGATTCTCAGTTGCTGGCCAGCGGCCAGTGCTCCTTGGCGTTCGATCAAAACAGCCTGCTTGCGCAGTAATTCGTTAGGTTCGGGCTCTGACGTTGGGTCTTGGCGCCCTGGCCTTCGGCCCTGGCTCCGCCCGAAGGGCTCAGGCCTCGGCCGCGGCCTCGAGGATGTATTTCTGCCGGTAGGCCGCGAAGTCGCGCCGCAGCTGGCCGGCGCTCAGTCCGTAGGTCTCGGGGGCGTAGTCGTGGCGGCCGTGGCGGGTCTTCTCGTCCTCGGCCAGCCAGTGACGCATGCGCTGGTCCAGATCGGCGTCCATCGGCAGGCCAAGGAAGTCGTAGACCTGTCGCGCCACGTCCATCGGGCGCTGCACCGTATCCTTGAAGCGCACATCGAGGAAGCGGCCCGGCGGCGCCTGCTCGCGCAGCGCCATGGTGTGGCTCAGGGCGCGGTGCATGGTGTCGTTCCAGTCGCGGCCGGCGCGCACGGCGTCGGCCTGGTCGCTGTAAATGCCCCACAGCGTGTGGATGAAGCTGGCGATGGAGGGAATGGCCTGCACCGGGTCGCGGTGGGTCTGGATCACGCGCGCGTCGGGAAACACCTTGAGCAGCGTGTCCATGCGCAGCAGGTGGTGTGGCGCCTTCAGCACCCAGCGCTCGCCGGCGAGGCCGCGCTGGCGCTTCTGCCACTGCAGGAACTGCATGCAGCGCTGCAGGAAGCGGTAGGGCGGAGTCTGGTCCTGCCGGTCGAGCCAGGCCATGTAGCCGGGCACGTCGGCGTAGGCGTTGAGGCCGCACAGGAAGGAATGCTCCATCAGGATGAATTCCTCGTCCGCCAGGTCCGCGTTCATCGGGTGGATGGCGGTCAGCGCCGGCATGGCCTGCACCATCAGCTCGACATCGGCGCGGGCCTTGGCGATGCGTCCGTCCGGGTGGCCGGGCGCCTCGTCCGGAAACGGCACCGGGTAACAGGCTTCCCACCAGGCCATCCACCAGAAACGCGAATCGCAGGACAGCAGGCGGTGCAGCTTGGTGGTGCCGGTACGCGGCAGGCCGACGATCACCACCGGCGGCGTCAGCGGCTCCTGCGCGATCTCCGGATGGCGCTTGAAGTAGTCCTCGATGCGCAGCCGGTTGACCAGCTGATTGACGAATTTCATGCGGAACAGGTAGCGCCCGGTGCCGGACAGCCTGGCCTCCTGCTCCAGCGCCTGGCAGCTGCGCACCAGGCCGGTGTGGAAGGTGGGGTCGCCGAAGTCGGTGGGGCCGCCCGCCAGCTTGAGGGCTTCCTCGATCATGCTGTCGGGGTTGAGGGAGGGTTGCTGGTCCTGTGTGCTCATGCGTTCAGTTCCCGCGCGAGTGCGGCCTGCTTGACCACGCGCGTGGTGGGGTGGATGTGTTCGGCGGCGCCGACCCAGCGGAAGCAGTAGGTGCCGAGCCGGTGGCCGGCGGTTTCCAGCCAGTTCGGATGGCCGGGATTACTGTGCGCCAGCACGAAGGTCACGCCGCCGTCGGCGTCGGCGGTGGCGTTGTGCTTGTTGAAGCAGATGCGGTGATAGCGGTAGTCCAGCGACTCCATCCACCAGTTGTTGATCTGCAGGTTCCAGAAGCGGCAGTCCGGGATGCGCGCCACGTGGATCAGCAGGGCCTCGTCCGGCGCCAGCGACCAGTAGGAGTGGTAATAGAAGATGTTGGGATCGCCGCCGACGCGCTGGCACAGCGCCTGGTCGGCCGGCGGCAGCTGGTTGGGGTGTTTGAGGTAGCTCTGCGACCAGTCGGCGAACAGCCGCGCGGTGCCCTCGACGAAGCGCGAGGCGTTGCCCAGGCCGCTGTGCAGGCGCTGCGCCGAAAGCGGCGCCGGCTTGGCCTCGGCCCCGGCACGGGCGATGCGCATCTGCGCGGGCTTCTCCTTCGACCGGTCCATGAAAGTCTGGCGCACGATCACGGCGTTGCTCTGCGGCTCGATGCGCAGCCAGTTGCCGGGCTGCGGCTGCTGGCTCAGGCGGATCTCGAAATGGCCGTTGGCGTCAGTCTGCAGTTGCGCCGAGTCGATGGCGCCGGTGGGTTCCATGCGGCCGTTGGTTTCGTAGCCGCCTTTCTGCGTGCCGATGCTGAGGTAGGAAACGCTGCCGCGCTCGCCACGGATCACATACTCGTGGTTACCGTTGATGCGCGCGAACAGGTAGTGGTTGTCCGGGTTGTCGGCACCGATCTTGCCGGTCTCGTGCGAAGGCAGGAAGAAGCCGGGGAAGTCCGGGTCGGCGAATTCCAGGTGCATCTCCAGGCCGATGCGCAGCAGGCGGCTGAGATAGCGGAAGCCTTCGGCGCGGTCCAGGGCGTCAGCCGGCGCTTCCGGCCGCAGGATCTGCTGCCCGGCGCGTTTCAGCGTGTCGCAGAACTCTTCCCAGACGCGGCCGCTGATGACGTCGGCTTCGACGTCTTTGTCGGACTGCATGCCGGCTTTCCTCCAGATTGGGTCCGGCGGCGGATGGGCCGGATCGTTTGCAAGAGGCTAGTGTGCGGGGGCGGGCAGGGCTTCATCTGTTTGGACTAAAAGCCTGGCGCTGAACTCACCCTCAGTTTTGCGGTTTTGCGAGGGCGATTCGGCGTGAAATGGCGGTGCGAGGGCGGCATTCGCGCCTACGCGCGGCGCGTGACCCAGGAGCGCAGCGAGCGGATGCGGTCGAGCAGGCGGCCGGTGCCGGAAGCCGGCGGCGGCGGTTCCGGCGCGACGGCCGGTTCGTAGCGCTGGTGCAACTCCGGGCTCTGCGCCAGGCGCTCGTGATGCTTGAGCGCGGAATGCACCGTGATCTTGCAGGCGTTGTCGATGATCGGCTTGGTGATGAAGCGGTAGATCTGGCCCTGGTTGATCAGGTCGATGGCGGCGCCGGCGTCGGCGCGCTCGGTCAGGATCACCGACACCAGCTCCGGGTGGTGCTGCTTGAGCGTGTTGATCAGGTTGACCACCGGGTGGTCCTGTACCCGGGTGTCGGAGATGACCACGCCGATGCGCTCGCGCTCCAGCAGGTCCACCGCTTCGCTCATGCTGCTGGCGCCGAAGACGCGGCAGTCCCGGCCCAGGATCGCCTGGATCTGCGGCGGCACGCGCTCGTCGTCGTCCATCACCAGCACCGCCGGCAGCGGCCCGGCGCTTGCCGCCGCCACGGCGGGCTCGCCGGCGCGGGCCGCCACGGCGGCGCTGGCACGCGCGGCCGCCACGGCGCGGGACACGGTGGTGGACAGGTCCTCGTTCGACCAGGGCTTGTTGACGAAGCGGAAGATCTCGCCCTCGTTGATCGAGCCGATGATGGCGTTGAGGTCGGAATAGCCGGTGAGCAGGATGCGCATGGCGTTGGGGTTCAGCTCGCGCGCCGCCCGCAGCAGCTCGATGCCGCTCATACCGGGCATGCGCTGGTCGCTGACCACCACGTCCACCGGCTGCTTGCGCAGCAGCTCCAGCGCCTGCGCGCCGCCTTCGGCAAAGAACACCTCGTAATGGGCGCGGAACAGCATGCGCATGGTGGTCAGCACGCGCGGCTCGTCATCGACGAACAGCACGCGGGCCTTTGCGGCGGGCAGGTTCATTAAGCTTCGGTCCTCCAGCTACGCGGCGACCGGTACCGCTTCCTGAGCCGGTTGCGCCTGTCTTTTTTGTCGTAGCGGCAGGTGGATGACGAATTCGCTGCCCTTGCCGGGGGTGGAGCGCACGTCGATCCTGCCGCCATGTTCCTCAATAATACGGAAAACGATGGACAGGCCAAGCCCGGTGCCCTTGCCGACCGGCTTGGTGGTGAAGAACGGCTCGAAGATGCGGCGTCGTATGTCCTCGCTCATGCCGCAGCCGGTGTCGAGCACGCGGATGCTCACGCCGCCGCCTTCGGCCAGGGTGTGGACGTAGATGCGGCCTTCGCCCTCGATGGCCTGGCCGGCGTTGGTGAACAGGTTGAGGAACACCTGGTTGAGCTGCGACGGCGAGCATTCGATCTGCGGCAGCTCGCCGAACTGGCGGATCACCTCGACGCGGCCCTTGAGCTGGTTGTGGCAGATCTTCAGCGCCGAGTCGATGCCGTCGTTGACCTGGAACAGGTCGCTGCGCGTGCGGTCGACGCGCGAGAAATCCTTCAGGCTCGACACCAGCTCGCCGATCTGGCCGAGGCCGTGGTCGGTGTCTTGCAGCAGGCCGTGCAGGTCGTCCAGCAGCTCTTCCGGGGACAGCGTCTGGCTGCGTGCCGAAGCCTCGTCCATGGCCGCGGCGATCTCCGCCTCGGACGCGTCCGGCGCGGACAGCAGGCTCAAGGCCTTGTGCTGCGCGGCGCACAGGCCGCGCAGGTCGGCGAGGGAATTGCGCACGATCTCGGAATTGCTGCGCGCGTAGCCCAGCGGCGTGTTGATCTCGTGTGCCACGCCCGCCACCATCTGGCCCAGCGAGGCCATTTTTTCCGATTGCACCAGCTGCGCCTGCGAGGCGCGCAGGTCGTCCAGGGCGGAGCTGAGGTCGTGGGTGCGCGCCTTGACCTGCGCTTCCAGGGTCTCGTTGGCGCGGGTCAGGCCGGCGTTGGCGCGGTCCAGGTCGCGGTAACTGGCCCGCAGGCGCAGGCCCAGCCAGGCCAGCACGCCGAGCAGGACCGCGGCATACGCCACCAGCGCCAGGCGGTAGCGGCCGGCGCGGGCCACCTGGGCGGCGTACCAGGCGGAGTAGGCCTGCTCCACCGCCTGCAACTGCGGGCCGGTGGGGCGGTCGAGGAAGTCGCGCATCTTGTTGACCAGCTCGTTCTTGTCGCCGACCACGTCCTGGCAGCTCTGGTGCAGGCGCTGCAGCGCCTCGCCGAATGCCGCCGGCTGCCCGTTCGCCAGCCTGTCGATCCCGTCGAGCAGCATCTGGATGTCTTTTTCGTTGGACGGCGAGGGCGTCACGCTGAAGGTCACGATCTGCGTGTCGAGCTGCTGGCTCAGGTCGCGCACCTGGGCGCGCACCGCCGGCGTGGCCGCGGCGGCCAGCGCGGCGATATTGGTCGGCACGGCGTTGGCGCTGTTGATCAGGCGCTGGTTGAGCAGGGTGCTGCGGGCCTCGATGTCGAAGTCCAGCTCGAACTTGGACTGGATGGTATCGAGGAAGCGGTCCAGCGCCTTGTCCAGCTCCGGGCTGAGGCCGCGCAGCGCCTGCGGGCCCTTGTCGATGGCGTCCAGCGCCTCACCCAGCTGGCTGGTGATGACCACGCGCTCGTCCCCTTCGGCGCTGAGCGAGGCCACGCGCGCCTGGGTCAGCACGCGGTTGAGCTGCACGTCGAGATTGTTGATGGCGCGGATGCTGGCCAGGCGTTGCAGGTGCAGCCCGCTGTCCGCGCTCTGCGTCATGCGCAGCAGGAACACCAGCATGCCGATCGCCACGCCAACCAGTACCGCCGGCAGCACACGCCGCAGGTTCATCGCCCTTGCTCCCTGTCCACACCTGGCGTGGCCATATCGGCGCCGCCATCCTGAGCCCATGGGGAAAGGAGTCCGCTTTCGCGGCCGCACTGCAGCGGCATGGTGAAACCGCCGGCCCGGCCGCGGCCGCACTGTGCGGGTTCACCTGGTCATCCTCGGGCGTCGCCTGTGGCGGCCGCCCCCCGGGCAATGTCAGCGGTTACGCGACCGCCAACTACTTGTTCTATTTCGACAATACTGCCACAAGGTGACAGCGGCATCACCTGTTCGGAGTAGTTGCCGGCCCATTCCGGTGCGTATGGATGAGCGCGAAAACGGCCGCACCGCCGGGCGCGGCGGCGCGGACCGCTTCTGGCCTCGGCGGCGTTACGGGCTGATTCGGGCCGGCGACGCGGTGGCGCGGCCGGCGGCGCCGCGCCGGTTGGAGACGACCGGGCGGTACTGCGAGTCGATGCCCTTGATGTGCGCGGTCAGCCAGTTCTTCAGGAAGTACTGGATGTCGGACTTCACCGCCTCGTCGCCGGTGTCGCGCAGCTTGACCAGCAACTCGCCCACCCGTGCCACCAGCTGCTTGTGGATCAGCCGGTGGCGGGTCAGACCGGGGAAGGCGCACGCTTCCATCAGCGCTTCCTCGTCGCGGAAGTGGCTTTGGGCGAAGGCGGCCACTTCCTCGAAGATCTTCAGCAACTCAGCGCGGGGCGCATGAAGCTCCAGGGCATCGTGGTAGCGATTGATGATATCGATCAGGCGGACGTGTTGCCGGTTCATTTCCTCATCGCCAACATCCAGCTCGGGCGACCACTGCACAAAGGCCATCGCGTTGCTCCATTAGGTACGGAAGCAGCGTGCGCCGCGCCAGGCGCGGGTGCATTGATCTGGATCAGTCGGCCGGCAAGCCCTTGATGAGTGGGAAGTTTCCGTGCCCTGCGCGGTGCCGCGGCAGCCGTTTCAGGCGCTCGCCCCGGCCTGTTCCTTGCGCTCGCGCGCCATGGTCAGCGCGGCGTCCTCGATCATGTCCTCCTGGCCGCCCACCATCTTGCGCCGGCCCAGTTCGAGCAGGATCTCCCGCGCCGAGATGCCGTAGCGCTTCTCCGCCCGCTGCGCGAACAGCAGGAAGCTGGAGTAGACGCCGGCGTAGCCCAGGGTGAGGGCGTTGCGGTCGATGCGGATGGGGAAATCGAGGATCGGCTGGATCAGATCCTCGGCCACGTCGGAGGCCTTGAACACGTCGACGCCGGTCTCGATGCCCATGCGGTTGCACACCGCCACGAACACCTCCGTCGGCGTGTTGCCGGCGCCGGCGCCGAGGCCGCCGCAGGCGCCGTCGATGCGGCGGGCGCCGGCTTCCACCGCGGCGATCGAGTTGGCCACGCCCATCGACAGGTTGTGGTGGCCATGAAAGCCGATCTCGGTTTCCGGCTTGAGCTTGTCGCGCAGCAGGGCGATGCGGGCGCTCACGTCCTGCGGCAGCATGTAGCCGGCCGAGTCGGTGACGTAGAGGCAGTTGGCGCCGTAGCTTTCCATCAGCAGCGCCTGTTCGAGGATTTTCTGCGGCTCGACCATGTGCGCCATCATCAGGAAACCCACCGTGTCCAGGCCCATCTTGCGTGCCAGCGAGATGTGCTGCTCTGATACGTCGGCCTCGGTGCAATGGGTGGCGACGCGGATGGTGGTGACGCCGCAGTCCGCCGCCATGCGCAAGTGGTCGACGGTGCCGATGCCCGGCAGCAGCAGCGCCGAGACCTTGGCCTTCTTCAGCTCCGGGATCACCGCGCGCAGGTACTGCTCGTCGCTGGCGGCGGGGAAGCCGTAGTTGACCGAGGCGCCGCCCAGGCCGTCGCCGTGGGTGACCTCGATCAGCGGCACGCCGGCGGCGTCGAGCCCCTTGGCGATGCCGCGCATCTGCTCGATGGTGATCTGGTGGCGCTTGGGGTGCATGCCGTCGCGCAGCGACATGTCGTGCACTTTGATCTTGATGCCTTGCAGGTTCATCGTTCTACTCCGTCTCTGGCCCTTCTCTCCGGGAGAAGGGTTGGGATGAGGGGCGCGCGTTCGTCTGGCGTTGTGGCCGGATCAAAGTGTGCGCCCCTCACCCTGACCCTCTCCCCACTTTCGTGGGGAGAGGGGATGAAAAGAATGAATCAGGCCGCCACCGGCTCCAGCTGCAGCCGGCCGGACAGCATCTCCTCGGCGAACATCTCCGCCGTGCGCGTGGCCGAGGCGGTCATGATGTCGAGGTTGCCGGCGTACTTGGGCAGGAAATCGCCCAGACCCTCCACTTCGAGGAAGGTGGTGACGCGGTTACCGTCGAACACCGGGCCGTTCTTCAGACGGTAGCCGGGCACGTATTTCTGCACCTCGGCGATCATCTCGTGCACCGACTTCTCGATCTCCGCCTGCTTCGGCGCGTCCACGGTGAGGCAGTGGATGGTGTCGCGCATGATCAGCGGCGGCTCGGCCGGATTGATGACGATGATGGCCTTGCCCTCGTCGGCGCCGCCGATCTTGGCCACGGCGCCGGCGGTGGTGCGGGTGAACTCGTCGATGTTCTTGCGCGTGCCGGGGCCGACCGACTTGGACGACACCGTGGCCACGATCTCCGCGTACCTGACCTTCTGCACCCGCGACACGGCGTAGACCATCGGGATCGTCGCCTGGCCGCCGCAGGTGACCATGTTGACGTTCATCTCGCGCTTGCCGGCGTGCTGCTTGAGGTTGATCGGCGGCACGCAGTAGGGGCCGATGGCCGCCGGGGTGAGGTCGATCATCATCACGCCGAGGCGGTTGAGCTTGTCCGAGTTCTCCTTGTGCACATAGGCCGAGGTGGCGTCGAAGGCGATCTGCACGCCGTCGGCCAGCACGTGCGGCAGCATGCCGTCCACGCCCTGGTCGGTGGCCTTCAGGCCCAGTTCACGGGCGCGGGCCAGGCCTTCGCTGGCGGGGTCGACGCCGACCATCCACACCGGCTCCAGCAGCTTGCTGCGGCGCAGCTTGTACAGCAGGTCGGTGCCAATGTTGCCGGGACCGATGATGGCGCATTTGATCTTTTTCATGGCTTCAAATCCGGGAATGGGGAATCGAGAATCGGGAATCGTTCAGGGCCGGGCTTTTTCGATTCCCGATTCTCCATTCCCGATTCCCGGCGGGTCTTCACAGTCAGGCCTCGAAGGAGATGGAGGCGGTGCCGATGCCCGCCAGGCTCATGTCGAAGCGGTCGCCGGGGGTGATCGGCAGCAGCGGCGCCAGCGAGCCGGACAGGATGATCTCGCCGGCGAGGAAGGGGATGCCGAAGCGGCCCAGGGTGTTGGCCAGCCAGGCCACGGCGGTGGCCGGGTGGCCCTGCACCGCGGCGCCGGTGCCGCTGGCGACGTGGGCGCCGTTCTTGTGGATGTCCATCTTCACCGCGGCCAGGTCCAGCTCGCGCGGCCCGACCTTGGCGGCGCCGACCACGAACACGCCGCAGGAGGCGTTGTCGGCCACGGTGTCCTGGATGCGGATCTTCCAGTCGCGGATGCGCGAGTCGACGATCTCGAAGCAGGGGGAGACATACTCGGTGGCGTCCAGCACCTGCTCCTCGGTGACGCCGGGGCCGCGCAGATCCTTCTTCAGCATGAAGGCGATCTCGCCCTCGGCACGCGGCTGGATCAGGCCGGCCGCGGCCAGGCCGACGCGGCTGCCGTCGGCGATGTGCATGCGGTCGGTGAGGAAGCCGAAATCCGGCTGGTGCACGCCCAGCATGTCCTGCACCGGCTTGCTGGTGACGCCGATCTTCTTGCCGATCACGCGCTCGCCGGCGGCTTCGCGCCGCTGCAGCAGGTGCAGCGAGATCCGGTAGGCGTCATCGATGTCGATGGCGGCTTCGCGCGCGGTCAGCGGCTCCAGCACCTGGCGTCCGCGCAGGGCGGCGTACAACTCGTCGCCCAGCGCTGCGATCTTGGCGGGTTCGAGCATCAGCCGTTCTTCAGGAAGTCGAGGACCATGCGGTTGAACAGGTCGCGGTGTTCGATCATCACCCAGTGGCCGGCCTGCGGCACCAGGATCATGCGCATCTGCGGCATGCCCTTGGCCAGCTTGAGGATGCCGCTCTCCGGCATCAGCTTCTCGTTGATGCCCCAGAAACCCAGCGCCGGACATTTGATCTCGCCCAGGCGCTCGGACATGTTCGGCACCTTCATGGTCTTGATCACCTGCGGGTTCTGCAGCTTCATCATCTCGAAGCGCTCATGCGTCAGCTCGTCGGTGATAAAGCTCTTGTCGACCACCATCGCCTCCTCGAAGAAGTAGCGCAGGCGTTCCTCGGTGACCGGCTTGGCGGACATGAACACTTCCTTCATCGTCGCCATGGCCGGCATCAGGAAGTAGTCCGGCTGGTTCTCGATGCCGCCCGGCGCCAGCAGCACCAGCCTCTCCACGTTGCCCGGGTGATCCACAGCGAAGCGCAGCGCCACCGCGCCGCCGAGCGAGTTGCCGAGCAGCGTGTAGCGGCTGACGCCGACGTGGTCCAGCGTCTGCTTGACGCATTCGACGAACAGCTCGATCGGGTACTCGATATTGTCCGGCTTGTCGGAGTAGCCGTAGCCGAGCAGGTCGATGACCAGGTTGCGGTAGCCGTGCTCCGCCAGGAACGGGTAGTTGCCCTTGAAGTTGCTGTAGCCGCCGGCGCCCGAGCCGGAGCCGTGCAGCCACACCAGCACCGGGTCCTTGCCCTGGCCGGCGCCGCCCACGTCGAGGTAGTGGATGCGATGCCCGTTGGGCAGCTTGACGTAGTGGCCTTCTGGAACGGGTTTGTTCGACATGGCGGTCCTGTTCTGCGGTGGATCGGCGGGGGCGAATCGATGGGCCGCGCCCGCTGCCCGCCGGCGCGGTCCCGGCAGGTGCAGCATTGTTCACGCTGCGGGCGCATCCGGGCTTCACCCTTTTGGACTACAGTTCAGGCACGGCAATGGCCTAGGATGCGCCTGTCCAAGTCATTCATACGCAACAGGAAGGTTTCCGTGGAACAGCGCAGGGTGGTGCTCGTCACCGGCGGCGGCAAGGGGGTGGGGCGCGGCATCAGCGAGCGCTTCCTGGCCGCCGGCGCGACGGTGGTGATCTGCGGCCGCGAAGCGCCGGCGGAACTGCCCCAGGCCGGCGGCCGCAGCGCCGAATTCATCGCCGCCGACGTGCGCGACCGCGCCGCGGTGGATGCGTTGTACGCGCAGATCGCCGCGCGCCACGGCCGGCTCGACGTGCTGGTCAGCAACGCCGGCGGCGCGCCGTTCGCGATGGCTGACAAGGCCTCGCCGCGCTTCCACGAATCGATCATCGCGCTCAACCTGCTGGCGCCGCTGCACCTGGCGCAGAAAGCCAACGCGCTGATGCAGGCACAGGAGGCGGGCGGCGTGATCGTGTTCATCGGCAGTGTCAGCGCCTCGCGCCCCTCGCCGGGCACCGCCGCCTACGGCGCCGCCAAGGCCGGCATCCTCAGCCTGACGCAGTCGCTGGCGGTGGAGTGGGCGCCTAAGGTGCGGGTGGTCGCGGTCAGCCCCGGTCTGGTGCGCACCGAGCAATCCGGCCTGCACTACGGCGACGAGGCCGGCATCGCCGCCGTCGCCGCCACCATCCCGCAGGGGCGCCTGGCGGAGCCGGGCGAGATCGGCGACGCCTGCGTCTGGCTGGCATCGCCGGCGGCCGCTTATGCCTCCGGCATCAACCTGCTGCTGCATGGCGGCGGCGAGCGGCCGGCGTTCCTGGCGGCGGCGAGTGCGAACAAGGGGTAGTTGCGGCAAGGCGTTCCGTTCGCACCGGATGCCCGAGAAGCGGGTGTTTCACCGGATATCCCGGGCAGCGCGGCTATGCCGGGTATACCGAAAAAGAGACTAACGCCGCGCCAACTATGCAAGCCCTCGCCGTGCAGCTTGGTTGGCACAGGGGTTTGCCGGGTGAATGGCTCTCTGGTGCCAGAAGCGAAAGTTCGACCCGTCAAATTCGCGGCCGAAAAGCGGCCAGATAGGCGGCATGGACACCGCAGAAGGGCGCCCTCAGTTATAGAAAGTCAAAGACGTCGTTACTATTTAGTGGTCCGCCCTTGGACAGGTCAAAGTACGATGTAACGTTGAGGCTGACCACTGGGTGTTGAGGGGGACGATATGCATCTAAGGAGATGCAATCCTTCAGTGATGCCCGACCCTCCGGAATAGAGACGTATCCGAACAGTTCCTTGCGTACAAGAATTCCCGAACTCGCCATCGACAAGTCGAGGTGCTGCACCTTCCAGCTCGAATCGTCCCCCCAAATGCAGCCAGCCACGAACCCAAACAACCCGGCGTGACCTGCCTTTTGCACATTTGGATGATCGTAGGGCACGTAGAATTCCACTGGACAGAAGCCGTTTGAGTTAGACTCCTCGCCGCCGAGGTCCGTACAAGAAGGGAGCTCGAGGATGCGGGTACCGGTGTAATCGGGTGAATACAAGGCAAGCCACTGGCCGTACGGTTGGGGCTGGAAGGGGAAGAATGTGGAGAGCGCAAACGCTGCATAGTTACGCCTATATGTGCCGATCTGACGCGAAGTGCCATCGGCCGTGTGCATCACCTTAATCTGGGCCGCTTTAACGAGGCTTGGCCCTTGATCGATGGGGTCCATTTCGACATGGAATGGAGCGGGCGTCATGCAAGCCCTTCTGCTTCTGAGAGTAACATCCGGTAATCTACCGCCATTACTTGCGGCCATTTGCGATAGTAGGGTTCGAGAAAGGCGGCGCGGAAGTAAGAAAAACTGAAAAACGTACGCCACATCTCGCCGGGAAGATTGTGGAAGGCGTCGGCAAGGTCGGATGCTTGTTCGCTTTGACCGTTAGCTGTGAGCCAACGGATCTCAACGAAAGCATGGTGGAGCATCTCGCAGAGCTTTCTGCGCTGAGCATCGTTCGGGCACTTGGAATCCGGGTGCAACATTTTTGATTTTTTTGCGCCAAAGGTCTGCCGATAGTTCCTAACTAGACTACTCGGAAGCGGTCACTTACGACAGGCGGCTCCGGGCCGCTACTGCCGTTGGCACGAAAAGCGTTGCTGCGCAATGCCCTCCGGACGAAATGGTGCGGCTTTTGTCCGATAGGAAAGCCGTCTCTCAGTCGTCGCCCCTTGCAGCCGGGGCGCGCTCCGCGGGGGCGACGCTGTATGAGACCTCAGCGCGCCAGGAAGCCGCCGTCCACCGCAAACACCGCGCCATTCGCATAAGAAGCCCGATCGGAGCACAGCCACACCACCATGTTGGCGATCTCTTCCGCCGTGCCGACGCGTGCGCTCGGCACGGTGGCCGTGACCATGTCCTTGAACTGCTGCACCTCGAACACCGGTTTGGTCATCGGCGTTTCGATCAGCCCCGGCGCCACTGCGTTGCAGCGCACGCCCTGGGCGCCGTACTCCACCGCAACGGTCTTGGTCAGGCCGACCACGCCGTGCTTGCTGGCGACGTAGCCGGGCACGCCGGCAAAGGCGATCTGGCCGGCGATGGAGGCGGTGTTGACGATGGCGCCGCCGCCGGTCGCGAGCATGGCGCGCACCTGGTAGCGCAGGCAGTAGAACACGCTGGACAGGTTCACCGCGATGAGACGGTCCCACAGTTCCAGCGGGTAGTCGATGGTGCCCGGAGGCATGGGGCCGTCGGAGATGCCGGCGTTGTTGAAGGCGGCGTCGAGGCGGCCGAATCGTTCCACGGCGGCGCGCACCAGCGCTTCGCACTCGGCCGCTTTCGACACATCGGTGCGCACGAAGACGGCTTCCTTGCCCTGGCCGCGCAGTTCGGCGGCCAGCGCCTCGCCGGCCTCGGCGCCGACATCGGCCAGCACCAGCCGCGCGCCTTCGGCGGCGAAGCGCAGCGCTGCGGCGCGGCCGATGCCGCTGGCTGCGCCGGTGATGATGGCGACCTTGTCCTTGAGTTCGTTCACGCGGCTCCTCTCCTGTTGCGGGTTTGTGTGCCGAACCTTCGGCCGGCGGCGCGAACGCCGCATCGTCTGCGCGGACTATGGGGTGGTCGCCGGTCAGGGGCGCTCAGGCCTCGAAGTCAAACACCTGCGCCACCGGCTTGCCGCCATTCCACTCGCGCGCGGCCTTGATGCCGCTGGCGAAGCTGTCCAGCACCACCGGCGCCGCCTCGATGAATTCCAGCAGCAGGCCGGGCTCGGCGGCGGACTCCATGTAGGCCACGCGCACCACGCCGTTGCTGGCCTCGAACGCCGGCACCAGGCCGCGCTGCCGGGCCTTGGCCACGTCGCCGTCGATGTCGTGCGACAGCCAGGCGATGTGGTGCATGCCGATGAGGCTGTGGCCGCCGGGGTCCTGATAGGGCGAGGGCGTGCGGCTGATGACCTCGATCAGCTCGATCTGCAACTCGCCCTGGTAGGACAGGCCGACGTGCATCTTCACCGTGGTGTCGGCGCCGCGGCAGTGGCCGCGCATGGTGGCGTTGCGGTACACCGTCCACGGGCCGACGCCGGCAAAGTCGCTCCAGTGGCGGATGGCGGCGTCGAGATCCTCGACGACATAGGCGATCTGGCGGATCGGACCATAGCTGCGGGTGTTCATGGCGGGCTGCTCAACGGGCGCTGGTAGGAAATATCGCTGCGGTCGCGGGCGGACTTGCCGCCGGCCATCAGGGCGGCCACCGCCGCGCGCATCTGCGGCTCCACCGCGGATTCGCCCGGCAGGTTGCTGACCCACTCCACCACGCAGACGCGCCGCGCGATGGCCCAGCGCCCGTCGCGGCGCTCCAGGCGGTCGATGTAGCGGTTGCCGATCACGTCCACCGTGCCGCTGCGGTTGACGCCGATGTAGACGCAATAGGTTTCGCTGTGCGCGCAGTCGCCGTCGAGGTCGCAGCTGTGGTTGAGGATCAGGTGATAGGTGATCCGCTGGTGCTCGCGGTGGTGCGGCAGGGCCCAGTCGGCAAAGGCCGCCGGGCTGCCGCTGAAGGCGCCGTGATCGTCGATCGCGTCGGCGTGGTAGGCGGACAGCAGCAGTTCGCGGTCGAGCCGGTCGACGCCGCGGGTGTAGCGGTGCAGGCAATCCTGGATCGCCTGCCGGTCCAGCAGACGGCGCAAAGCCGTCTGGTCGGGCTCGTTCATGGCGTGCCCTCTCCTCCATTCGTTGTGCGCTCAGGATGCCCCTCCTGGCGCCGGTACCGCGTCGTCCGGTAGGACGAGCGGTGGCGGCGGGGCGCCTACAGGCCCGCTTCCCCGCGGGCGCACTGGTCGTCCCAATGGATGAGGCCCGCCCTGCCGCGCCTCCCAATAATGCCAGCATCCGGAGGAAACATAACCATGCAACAGAACGATTTTCCGCAGGGCGCGGTGCTGGTGTTCGGCGGCAGCGGCGGCATCGGCCAGGGGGTGGCCCTGACTTTCGCCCGCTCGGGCGCCGATGTGGCCATCGCCTACCGCTCGAAAAAGGAGGTGGCCGAGCGCGTCGCCGGCGAAATCCGCGCTGCGGGCCGCAAGGCCAGCATCCACGCCACCGACGTCACCGATCCCAAGCAGGTCGAAGCCGCGGTCGAGGCCGCGCTGAAGGAGCACGGCCGCATCCACACCGTGGTGTTCGGCGCCGGCCCGGTGGTGGAGCAGGTGTTGCTGGCCGACACCAGCCACGCCCTGTACAAGCGCTCGATCGAAACTGAAACCATGGGCTTCTTCAATGTGGTGCAGGCCACCCTGCCCAGGCTGCGCGCCGCCGGCGGCGGCTCCTACGTGCACCTGGGCTCGGCCGGCCATGTCTGGTGGCCGGCCAAGGACGGCCTCTCGGTGGCGCCCAAGGCCGCCAACGAAGCCCTGGTCAAGGGCATCGCCAAGGAGGAAGGGCGCCACAACATCCGCGCCAACAGTGTGCTGGTCGGGGTGATCGAGGCCGGCATGTTCCTGGAGCTGCTCAAGCGCGGCGTGTTCGACCAGGCCTGGATCGAGGAGACGCAGAAGCTGCTGGCGCTGAAGCGCTGGGGCAAGCCGGAGGAGATCGGCCATACCGCCGTGTTCCTCGCTTCGAGCCGCGGCGGCTACATCACCGGGCAGCAGATCAACGTATCCGGCGGCTTCGGCATTTGATGCTTCCCGTCATTTCCGCGCGGGCGGGAGTCCGCAACCGGGGCTCCGCCTCCGCGGGGGCGACGACTTCAACCTGTTGTTGACCCATTTATCGAGGAGAAACCGATGTCCCTGCCGCTCGAAGACCTTGAGCTGATCAAGCGCCTCAAATACGCCTATTGCCGCTGCATCGACACCGCCAACATCAAGGAAGTGCGCGAGCTGTTCACCGAGGATGCCGGCGTCTGCTACGTCGGCGGCACCTATCGGTTCGAGGTGCAGGGGCGCGACAAGATCGTCGAGGCGCTGGAAAACGCCTTCCACGCAGAGGCGATCGCACTGCACCACGTGAACCACCCGGAGATCGATTTCCAGTCGCCCACCGAGGCCACCGGCACCTGGTACCTGAAGGACTGGTTCCTCGACCTGCGCCACAAGATCATCACCGACGGCAGCTCGTTCTACAAGGACCGCTACGTCAAGCGCAACGGCAAGTGGCTGATCCAGTACGCCAGCTACGAGCGCGTGTTCGAGATCGTCACGCCGTTCGAGAAAGCGCCGAACATCACCGCGCACTACCTGGCCAAGCACGGCAAGAAGCTGCCGCCGGCATAACTGAATAATCTCTCCCTTGTCATTCTTCGCCGCACCTGGAATGACAGCGGGGAGTACCAATAGGGGAGAGCCATGCACGTAGCCGTGACGGGCGGGGGCGGGCGGCTGGGCTGTTCGCTGGTGCGGGCGCTGCTGGCGCGCGGCGACCGGGTGCGGGTGCTGGAGCCCGGCGTGGCGGTGCCGGCTTCGCTGGCCGGACTCGACGTGGAGCTGATCCGCGGTTCGGTGCTGTCCGCGGACGACGTGGCGCGGCTGGTCGAGGGCGTGGACCTGGTGTTCCATCTCGCCGCCAAGGTCAACCTGGACCGCGACCGCGACGGCAGTATCCGCGCCGTCAACGTCGAGGGCACGCGCACCGTGGCCGAGGCCTGCCTGAAACGCGGCATCCGCCTGGTGCACTGCTCCTCGCACCATGCGCTGGTGCGCCATCCGCTGCATCAGCCGCTGGACGAGTCGCGGCCACTGGCGTTGGACGAGCCCTGCGACTACCACCGGTGCAAGGCCCTGGCCGAGCAGCTGATCCAGCAACTGGTGCGCGAACGCGGCCTCGACGCCGTGGTGGTCAGCCCCGGCACCATGATCGGCCCCGAGGATTACGAGCCCTCGCTGATGGGCAAGGCGCTGATCGACCTGTACCACCGGCGCATTCCGCTGCTGATGGAGGTGGTCAGTGACTACGTCGATGTGCGTGACGTCGCCGCCGGCATGATCGCCGCCGCGCAGAATGGGCGGCGCGGCGAGCGCTACCTGCTCACCGGCGAAGTGCTCGACCTGCGCACGATCGGCGGTTACTGGCAGGAACTGACCGGCGTGGCCATACCCCGCAAGGTGATGCCCTTGTGGGTCGCCTGGGCCCTGCTGCCCTTCACCACGCTGGCGGCGCGCCTGAGCGGCAAGCCGCCGCTGTTCACCCCGGGCGTGCTGCGTGCCAGCGTGTCGAACAGCGTGGTGTCGCATGCCAAGGCCGCAGCCGAGCTGGGCTTTGCACCGCGCGGCACGCGCCAGTCGCTGGCCGATGCGCTGCAGTTCTACCGGGCACAGGGCTGGGTGCCGGCGCTGTAGCGCAAAGTGCCACGCTTCTCCGGCCGCAGGAAGGCTGTGGTCCTGTCTCCGGTCGGTCGGCTTCGCTGCGCTTGAGCCGACCTGCGCAATCCCGGGCTTTACGGCGGCAGCCCAGGTTCCGGTTGTGCCGCGCCTCAGTGGAAACAATCCAGGTCGTCGGCGAAAGCCACCGGCCCTGGATACGCCGCGGCGATAGCCTGGCGCGTTTCCGCTTCGCGGCCGAGCGTGCGCAGCATGCGGTGCGACAGCACCAGGGATTTCACCCTGGCGCTGGCCGCGATCCGCCCGATCACGGACGGCGGCATGTGCAGTTGCAGCAAGGTGCCGCCGGTGCCCTCGGGCACGGCGTTGTGCGCCAGCAGCAGGTCCGCATGCTGCGCCAGCATTTCGAGATTGCCGTTGATGCCGCTGGTATCGCCGGAAAAGACCAGGGTCTTGCCGCCGATGCGAACACGCCAGGCCAGGGCCGGCGCATTGCCATGGAGCATGGTGGCCGCCGCCAGTTCCAGGCCGCCGCCCGAAAAAACCGGCTGGATGCCCTGTGCCGGCGGGGCGACATCGTGTGCTTCCAGCTTGAAGCCGGAGTTCTCGGCGTTGAGGAAATCACCCAGGTAGCGATATGCCCCGCGCCGCGGGTCGAACAGGGCGGCGAGCCATTCGCTGGTGGCGGGAAAGGACTCGTTGCCGGCGGGGCCGTATACCGGCAGCGGCTGCTGCCGGTCCTCGAAATAGGCCGACTTCATCAGCGCCGGAAAGTCGGCGCTGTGGTCGATGTGCAGGTGCGAAAACAGGATCACGTCGAGCGTCGCCACCCGCGCTCCGGACTGGCCGAAGCGCAGTGCGCTGCCGCCGCCGCTGTCGAGCAGCACCTGCGCGCGGCCGTCCTGCCACACCAGATAGCTGCTGGAAGCGCGCCGGTCCCCGGTTTCCGGGCCGCCCGATCCGAGCACCTGCAGTTCCACGCCGTGACCGGTGCAGGCCCGGGGATGCGCCCTGGCGGTCGCCGCCTGGAGCGGCACAGCGGCGCAGACCAGGCCGAGGCCGAGCCACAGCCGCAGGGCCAATCGCCGCTTGATCATGCCGGAAGGGCGGCGCGGAAACGTTCCGCGCGCTTCTATTCCCCGTCCCAGTAGTCCAGCGTACCCCCGGCGCGACCGACGTACTGGAAGCCCTGCGGCTTGCCGTCCGCGCCGGGCGGGTACTCGGCACGGATGGCGAACTTGCCGGAATTCGGATAGTCGCAGACCTCCGGCGTTAGCTTGGTGCTCACCGCCAGGACCTTCAACTCGCGGTCCGAGGTGTTGACGATCTGGTGCGCCGTTTCCGGCCCGCCGGGCGGGCAGGCGATGACATCGCCGGCGCGCAGCGGGTGGCGCGCGCCGCCCAGGCGCAGTTCGCCGCGGCCCTCGATGACGAAGAACATCTCCTCGTTGACGCGGTGATTGTGCAGCGGGAACGCCTGCTTGCCCGGCGCGATGATGGTCAGGTTGTAACCCAGCTTCTGCGCGCCCAGCGTCTGGCCGATGAAGCCCAGCCGTGCGTCGAATTTTTCCAGGATGTGGGCCGGCGGTTCCTTCGGCGCGAGCTGGCGCAGCGGAATGCACGGCACATCGGCGATGTTGAGGATCGGTGGCTTGGTGGTCATGGGTGACGTTCAGGAAAAGGTTATGCCCAAGCCTAGCCGGAAGATCGGCGCCCGCATAGCTGGCGACCACAGGGCCCCGCCTGCGGGCTGCGCTCCGGGCGACGCTAGCCCAGCGTGATGACGCTGTTCAGCAGCAGGCGCACCAGCATGGTCTGCCGCGTCACACCGGTCTTGCAGAAGATCGAGCGCAGGTGGGTGCGGGCGGTGTTGCGCCGCACATCCATTTTCTCGGCCGCCTCGTCCAGCGTCAGGCCGTCGGCCAGCAGCAGGGCCAGCGAGGCTTCCATGCGGGTCAGGCCGAACAGCCGGCGCACCAGCTCGTGCGAGGGCTGGGCGGCGCTGGATTCGGGGTCGCGCAGGAACACCGCCACGGCCGGACGCTGGCGGCTTTCCGACCAGGTGCCGAGCGGGATCTGCCGCACCAGCACGCCGAGCTTGGCGCGGCCGGAGGGGCGGGTGACGGACATGGCCTCGACCACGCCGGGGGTCCTGTCGGCGGCGGTGCTGCTGAGTGCCTGGCGCACCATGCGCTGCAGTTCGCGGCCTTCCTGGGTCACTTCCACCGAGAGGTTGTTGCCGCTGAGCCAGATGCCGTCCTTCTCCGCCAGGATGCGGCGCGCTTCCTGATTGGTTTCGAGGATGGTGCCGTTCTGCGAGAAGCTGATGATGCCCAGCAGCATGCGGTTGACGGTACCGGCAAACAGCTGGCGCTCGCATTCGAGGAAATCGAGGCGGGCATGCAGCTGGATCGAGCGCTTCAGGTGCGGCAGCAGGAAGCGGATCAGCGCCTTGTCCTCGCTGCTGAAGGGCTGCGCCTCGTGCGAGCGCGTGATGCGCAGGCGGCACTCGATGCCTTCCTTGGTGTAGATGTCGGCGCCGAGCAGGTGGCGCACGCCGAGCGGGCGCAGGTACTCCTGATACACCGTGCTCTGCAGCCACTGCTTGCCGATCAGCTCCTCGGCGGTGACCACTTCGCCCTCGGCCAGGCGCACGAACGGGTCCATGGCGAAGAAATGGGTCTCGTAGGCTTCGATGCCCTGCTTGGTCACGGTGCCGGTGTTGATCATCACGCCGGCGTTTTCCGAGGACGGCGGGCGCAGCATCAGCGTGACGTGGGCGGCCTGCAGGCTGTCGCGCATCAGCTGCAGCGCGGCCTGCCATGGCGGTGATTCCATGGCGCCTTCGTAGATGGCGCCGATCAGGCGGTCGAGCGGGGCCAGGCCCACGGCTTCCGCCAGGTTGTCCAGGGAGAACTTGCCGCCGGCGCGGCCGATGGACCCTTCGTTGTCGCTGAATGTCGACTTCGCTACCAAAGGCATTGACCCTCCTCGCTCCGTCATGCCGAACTCCGCCCCCGGCGCCTGTGGGGATAGGTATGGGCGCCATGGACGCAGCCACTCGTGCTTCGATCGCCTGTTTCGGTTCCGGTCCTCTCTGATCGGGACGGCTTCCGGGGAAGCCTGCACTTTATGGCCTAAGTATATGCCAGGGATTAACCCGAACGGACGATTCTGGAGCATAGCCCCACGATGGAGCATGGCGCATTGACATTTGCCGCCATTGGCGCCGTTTTTACGGCCCTTGACGGCGGCCCTTCCACCCCGACGGACAAGCGGATGCCCAGCGAAAACCTGATGAAGCAGGCCATGCAGGCCTATATCGACGCCTTCAACCGTTCCGACGCCCAGGGGGTGATCGACCTCTACGCCGACGACGCCACTGTGGAAGACCCGGTCGGCAAGGACGTGATACGCGGCAAGGAGAAGATCGCCGCCTTCTACCGCATGTCCATCGCCACCGGCGCCCGCCTGTCCCTGGCCGCCCCGGTGCGCGCCTCCCACGGCAATTCCGCCGCCATGGCCTTCGACGTGCGGCTCGACATGCCGCAGGGCCGGGCGTTGATCCGCGTCATCGACGTGATGACTTTCAACGAGGCCGGCAAATTCACCTCGATGCGCGCTTTCTGGGGGCCAGGCGACATGGAGATGGCCTGAGACCCGGGCGCCCGTCATGCCCGCCATGGGGGCGCACAGCGGTAAACGTGTCCTGCATCGGGAGCGGAGGCCGGCGCCTGGGCGGCCGTCCGCCCGGGTGGATGCTCAGGCCCCGGAGCCGAGCGCGCCAAGCACCTCGAGAACGAGCTGCCTGCCTTCGAGCAGGTAGGCCCTGACCTGCGGGTCCTTGACGCTGTCCGGAATCCCTTCGTCGGCGCCGATGATCTGGGCGATCTCGCTCAACTCCGCGTCGAGCGTCTTTCCCTGTGCCCCGTGCGCGATGATGATTTCAGTGAGCGACCCCGGCACATAGTCGGCCATGTGCGCAGGGGGGCCTTTCTCGATATAGCTCTTGCAGCGCGTATCAAGCTTGTTCACTTTTGGAAACCCTCACAGCGAACGCCGGTTGAGCGCATCGACGGCCACAACCTGTTGCCGCATTGGAGCGGTTCCCGAATCAAGCTGGTCATGAGGCGGTGATTCCGCGGCAACCAGCTGGCAATGTCGCCGAATTGAACCGCGAAATCAATGCTTTCGCCTCCCCTTCTCGAAATAGGTATCGTCCGTCCCCGGGTCCGGATGGTCGTTGGATTCCGCGCTCATTTCAGGGTCATAGACGCATCATCGGCTCCAGCGGCGCGCCGGTACGCGCGGCCCGCAGCGGCGCGGTATCCATGTAGACGCGCTCCTCGACGATGCGTCCGTCCCGCAGGCGCAGTTTGTCGACACCGCGCCAGTCGAAGCGCTTGCCGTTGGCGACACGGGTGCTCTGCCACTCGATGGTCACGGTGTCGCCGCGTGCGCTCCAGTCGAGCAGCTGCCACACCAGGTCGGGCGCGGCTTCTTTCTGGATTTCGTTGAGCCGGCCGAGCTCGCTGCCGGGCAGGGGGAGATCAAGCAGCGGCGTGTGCAGCAGACCGTCGGGATGCCACAGGGAAAGGAAGGCGGCGCTATCGCGCGCCGCCCAAGCGGCTGCGAAGCGTGTGACGAAGTCCTGCACCTCGTGATCGGTCATGGCCATGCTCGCGTTGGATTGCGGGCACTGTAGGGCGCGCGAGCGGCTCCGTCTGGCCGCATTCGGACCCTGCCAACAATGCGCCTGTAGGCCACTAGTCATTTCGGACGATGACGCATCCGCGCTTTTCTGTGAAAAAGATCATCGACAAAAGCCGGTTGCCGCGCCCTCCGTCGGCGCGCCTGTCCGCGTTCAAAAACCGATCGAATTTCCTTAGAGTTTCAGGAGGATGCTGTGCCCACCCAAGCCCAAAAGGCCAGCCCGCTGGTCAGTCCCGAAATCCTGTTGCAGCGTGCCCGCGAGATGGTGCCTGTGCTGGCCTCCCGCGCCAGCAAGACCGAGGAGCTGCGCCGCGTGCCGGACGAGACGGTGGCGGAGATGCAGGCGGCCGGTTTCTTCCGTGTGCTGCAGGCCAAGCAGTACGGCGGCTACGAGATGGACCCGCAGGTGTTCTACGACATCTGCATGACGCTGGCCGAGGGCTGCATGTCCACCGCCTGGATCTACGGCGTCATCGGCGTGCACAACTGGCAGCTGGCTTGCTTTGACCCGCGCGCCTCGGACGAGGTGTGGAAGGACGACACCTCGACCCTGGTGGCCTCGACCTACATGCCCAAGGGCCAGGTCAAGCCGGTCGAGGGCGGTTTCCAGTTCAGCGGGCGCTGGGGCTTCTCCTCCGGCATCGACCACTGCCAGTGGGTGCTGCTCGGCGGCCTGATCTTCCCGGCCGACGGCAAGGGACCGCCGGAGTACCGCACCTTCCTGCTGCCGCGCAAGGATTTCGAGGTGGTCGACACCTGGCACGTGATGGGCCTCAAGGGTACCGGCAGCAAGGACATCGTGGTCAAGGACGTGTTCGTGCCGGAATACCGCACGCACAAGGCCAGCGACGGCTTCATGGGCACCAACCCGGGCCGTCACACCTTCACCGCCGACCTGTACAAGCTGCCGTTCGGCCAGATCTTCGTGCGCGCCGTGTCCTCGGCGGCGATCGGCGGCCTGCAGGGTGCGCTCAACACCTTCCTCGACTTCGCCAAGGTGCGCGTCGGCGACATGGGCAACAAGACTTCGGAGCAGGCACCGGCGCAGCTGGCCGCTTCCGAGGCGGCGCTGGCCATCGACGAGATGAAGCTGGTGCTGCACCGCAATTTCGACGTGCTGATGGGCAAGATCCGCGCGAAGCAGCCGCTGGACGACATCACCCAGCGTTCGCACTTCCGCCACCAGGCGGCGCAGGTGGTGGACCGTTGCGCGCGCCACGCCTACCAGCTGTTCTCCGCCTGCGGCGGCCGCGGCATCTTCCTCGATTTCCCGCTGCACCGTTACCTGCACGACATCTACGCCGCGCGCGGCCACTATGCCAACAACCCCGAGCAGTTCGGCCGCAACTACGGCAGCGTGCTGCTGGGCAAGGAAAACACCGACTATTTCCTCTAGGAAAACTTCAGACCCAATCGTCACCCCCGCGCAGGCGGGGGTCCAGTTTTGATTTCCTCTTCGCAGAACTGGATTCCCGCCCGCGCGGGAATGACGCTCAATCAGAAGTGACCTGGTCAGCAGCCAGCTCCCCCTCCCCTCGGGGCTGGGGCGCAGCATGAAATTCGAGGTTTGCAATGGTCTGTGCGATGGGCATGAATGAATCAGCAGTGGAGCCGCGCGAGTACGACGTGATCGTGGTCGGCTCCGGCGCCGGCGGCATGACCGCGGCGCTGTGCGCGCAGGCGCAGGGCCTGTCGGCGCTGGTGATCGAGAAGCAGGACGTCTACGGCGGCACCAGCGCGGTGTCCGGCGGCGGCATCTGGATCCCCTGCAACGAGGACATTCCGCGCGTCGGCGGCAACGACTCCTACGACGAGGCGCTGACCTATCTCAAGGGCCTGATCGGGGAGGCGGTGCCGCAGCGTCGCATCGAGGCCTATCTGCGCAACGCGCCGGCCATGGTGCGCTTCCTGCGCGAGCGCTTCGGCGTTGGCTTCCGCGCGGTGAAGAAGTACCCGGACTACTTTCCGGACCACCCGGGCGGCAAGCCCGGCTACCGCACCATGGAGCCGGTGGATTTCGACGCGCGCCGCCTCGGCGCCGAGTTCGAGCGCCTGCGCGGGCCGTACCAGGGCACGCAGCTGATGGGCCGCATCTCGATGGACCAGGTGGAAGCGCACGTGCTGTTCACCCGCGGCCCGGGCTGGATCTGGCTAATGCTGCGCATGATGGGCCGCTACTGGTTCGACTTCGCCTGGCGCCGCCGCACGCGGCGCGACCGCCGCCTGGTGCTGGGGCAGGGCCTGGTCGGCTCGCTGCGCCATGCCATGCAGGAGCACAAGGTGCCGCTGTGGCTGGAGACGGGCTTCGACTCGCTGGTGGTGGAGAACGGCCGCGTCGGCGGCGTCGATGTGACGCGCCGCGGCCAGAAGCTGCGCCTCAAGGCGCGGCGCGGCGTGATCCTGGCCAGCGGCGGCTTCGAGGCCAACCAGCAGATGCGCGAGCAGTACCTGCCCAAGCCGACCAGCGCGCAGTGGAGCGCGGCGCCGCCGATCAACCACGGCGACGGCATCCGCGCCGGCCAGGCCCTGGGCGCCGCCACCGCCTTCATGGACCTGACCTGGGGTTCGCCCACCGTGGTCACCGGCAAGGGCCCGGCCTGCGGCATCTTCGTTGAGCGCGCGCTGCCCGGCAGCGTGGTGGTCAACAAGCAGGGCAGGCGCTTCGTCAACGAGGCCTGCCCCTATACCGAGTTCGTCTACGCCATGCACGCCGAGCAGGCACGCAGCGGCGGCGGCGTGCCATGCTGGCTGGTGTTCGACGCCACCTTCCGCAAGAAGTACCCGATGGGACCGCTGCTGCCCGGCCAGATCCAGCCGGATTCGGCGCTGCCCCGGCATTGGCTGGACCAGGTCTACTACCGCGCCGACACGCTCGACGCACTCGCCGCCAAGATCGGCGTGGACGCCGCCGGGCTGAAGGACACCGTGCGGCAGATGGGCGAGTTCGCCGCCCAGGGCCAGGACCCGCAGTTCAAGCGCGGCGGCAACGTGTTCGAGCGCTACTACAGCGACCCCAGCGTCAAGCCCAACCCCTGCCTGGGGCCGATCGTCAAGGCGCCGTTCTACGCCGCCCGGCTCGACGCCGGCGAGCTCGGCACCAAGGGCGGCCTGCTCACCGACGAGGCGGCGCGGGTGCTGCGCAGCGACGGCAGCGTCATCGAAGGTCTCTACGCCATCGGCAACTGTTCCGCCGCGGTGATGGGCCGCACCTATGCCGGCCCCGGCGCCACGCTGGGTCCGGCGATGACCTTTGCCTACGTCGCCGCACAGGAAATCGCCAAGACGGCGGCACCCCGCGCGGCGCAGGCTGGAGTGGCCGCGGCGGCCTGAAGTGCCTTTCCCCTCTCCCTGCGCGACCGTAGGGAGTCCCGCGGGAGGAGAGGGGCAGGGGTGAGGGACGCAATTTGCCGGGAGCGCGCACTACCTTGAGGTCGCGCCCCTCGCCCTCGATCCCTCTGCCGAAGGGCGAGGGAGGAAATACAAAATCTGAGGAGTCTCATGAGCAAACTCAAAAGCAAGGTCGCACTCGTCACCGGCGCCGGCCAGGGCGTCGGGCAGGGCATCGCCTTCGCCCTGGCGCAGGAAGGCGCGGCGATCGCGGTCACCGGCCGCACCCTGGCCAAGGTGGAAGCCACCGCCGCCGAAATCGTCAGGCGCGGCGGCAAGGCGCTGGCGCTGGCCTGCGACGTCAAGGACGCGGCTTCGCTGCAGGCCAGCGTGGAGCAGACCGTGCGTCAGCTCGGCGGACTCAGCATCCTGGTCAACAACGCGCAGGAAGTGCCTCTGGGGCCGCTGCTCGGCGTCACCGAGGAGGCCTTCACCGCCGGTTGGGAGTCCGGCCCGCTGGCCACCTTCCGCCTGATGAAGCTGTGCCATCCGCACCTCAAGGGCGGCGGCAACATCATCAACCTGGCCAGCCCCGCGGCGATGCGCTGGGACGCGAGCAATTACGGCGCCTATGCCGCGGTCAAGGAGGCGATCCGCTCGCTGACCCGCGCCGCCGCCTGCGAGTGGGCCAAGGACGGCATCCGCACCAACGCCATCCTGCCGCTGGCCAACTCGCCCGGCATGGAATGGTGGACGCGCGCGCATCCGCAGGAAGCCGCGGCCTTCATCGCCACCGTGCCGATGCAGCGCGTCGGCGAATGCGAGGCCGATATCGGCCGCTTCGTCGTCTCGCTGTGCTCCGAGGATTGCCGCTACATCAACGGGCAGAGCATCGCCGTGGATGGCGGGCAGGCGTACCTGGGCTGAGTGCCGGCGGCACCCGGAGCCGCGCCAAACCACGGGTAGCGCGAGCCCGCCTCACGCGAAGTACAGGCTTGCTGGAGGAGAGACGATGAGCACCGAACCCCTGATGTCGCTCAGCCACACCGCGGACGGCGTGGTCACACTAAGCATGGCCGTGCCGGGCAAGCCCAGCGTGGTGACGCTGGAATCCGCCAGCGCGATGCAGCGCGCCCTGGCCGAAGTCGCCGCCATGCCGCAGGCGCGCGTGCTGGTGCTGCGCAGCGCCGGCAAGTCGTTCAACGCCGGCGGCGACCTCAAGGCGATCCAGGACGCGCTGGCCGATTCCGACCGCCTGCTCGGCGGCATCATCGATGCCTTCCACGCCTCCATCCTGGCGCTGCGCCGCCTGCCCATCCCGGTGATCGGCAGCGTGCACGGCGCCGCCGCCGGCGGCGGCTTCTCGCTGGCGCTGGCCTGCGACCAGCTGGTGGCAGCGGCCGGTGCCCGCTTCGTGGTGGCTTATCCGGCGCTCGGCACGTCCTCCGACGGCGGCCTCAGCCACTTCCTGCGCCAGCGGCTCGGCGCCGCCAGGGCCCTGCAGGTCGTGCTCGGCAGCGGCACGCTCAGCGCCGCCGAGGCGCAGGCCCTGGGCCTGGTGGCGAAGCTGGTCGACGATGCACAGCTCGATGCCGAGACCGCCGCCTACGCGGCGAAGATGGCGCAGCATGCACCGCAGCCGGTGCGCGAGTTCAAGCGCCTGATCGGCGGCGCGGAGGACGAGGGACTGGAAGCGCAATTGCGGTGCGAGCGGGAGGCCTTCCTGCGCTGCGCCAGAACCGAGGACTTCCGCAACCGCGTCGCCGCCTTCCTGCAAAAGCGGGCCTGAGCCGGCGGCGATGAGTACGGCCATGACCGCCGCCAGCACCGCCGAGCTGCTCGACGAAGGGCGCGTGCGCCAGGGCCTGCAGCGCGTGCTGCGCCAGCACGCCGGCGCCGAGCCGCGCGTCGGCGCGTTGAAGCGCTTCCCGGTGGGTTATTCCTGGCTCACTTACGGCTTCGAGGCAAGCTGGGATTCGGCCGCCGGGCCGCAGCGGCGCGAACTGATCCTGCGTCTGGGGCCGCCCAACGGCCTGTTCGCGCCCTACCGGGCCGGGCCGCAGTTCCTGACCCTGCAGGCGCTGCAGGGCAGCGGTGTGCCGGTGCCGGCGGTGCACTGGTATGGCGACACGCCGGAAGTGTTCGGCGCGCCGTGGTTTGTCTGCGAGAAAGTCGCCGGCCGCGCCCCGGTGATGTGGGGGGAGAATTTCAGCGATGCCACCCGCGCCGCGCTCGGCGGCCAGCTGGTCGACGCGCTGGCGGCGCTGCACCGCTTCGAGTGGCGCGGCACCGCCATCGAAAGCCTCGGCGCCGGCGTGACGCCGCAGAGTGCCGCGCGCACCCAGGTCGACGAATGGGAGCGCAGCATGCGCCGCTGGGAGCTGCGCCGCCTGCCGATGGCCGAAGCGGTGCTCGGCTGGCTGCGCGCGCACTGCCCGGTGGCGCCGAAGATCAGCGTGGTGCATGGCGACTACCGTATCGGCAACTTTCTCGCCGAGGGCGAGCGCATCACCGCCATTCTCGACTGGGAGCTGGTGCACCTGGGCGATCCGCACGAAGACCTCGGCTGGATGTGCCAGCGCACCTTCCGCCCCGGCACGCCGCTGATCTGCACCCTGATTCCGCGCGAGGAGCTGTACGCACGCTACCAGGCGCTGACCGGCATCGAGGTGTCGCCGCGCGCGGTGCACTTCTACGAGGTGCTGGGCCTGTTCAAGTTCTACGTCATCGATGTCGGCGCCGAGCGCTGCTTCGAGGAAGGCCGCCACAACGACCTGCGCCTGCCCTCGATGAGCGCGCAGGCGCCGCGCCTGCTGCTGCAACTGGAAAAGCTGATCGCGGAGGCGCCATGAATAACTCGCTTGAGCGCCTGTTCGCCGGCGTTATCGACAGCCTGGGCAGCGAGATCATCCCGCGGCTGGACGATGAGTTCGCCCGCGGCCAGGCCTACGCCATCGTCGACCTGCTCAACAACCTGCGTCCACGCCTGGACTGGGCGATTGCACCGCTGGCAACGCAGATCGCCGCGCAGCTGGCGGCGGCGCGGCGCGTCGATCAGCTGGCACAGGGGCTGACGGACGGGCCGCCGCTGCTGCCGGCGGCCCTGGCCACCACGCCCGATCCGCCCAGCGGCGAAGCCCTGCGGCGCCAGCGCGACCAGCTCGACGAGCACCTGTGCCAGGTGGTCGGCTGGCACGACCAGCCGCCGCCCGCGGCGCCCGCCGAAACGGTCGCCGCCATCGCCGCGGTGACGGCGCAGTACATGCGCGAGCAGGTGCGCCGCGAGGTGAGCCAGCTGCCCAGGCCGCTGTTCGGCGAGATCGCCGGCAATACCGGCGCTGCGAAGAACTAGTGTGATGTCTCCGAAGTCCGCTGAACAATTGGAAGCCCGTTCGTCGCGAGTGCCGCGCTGCGCACGGCACTCGGGGCGAACGGATTTGATCTATGAATTTTCGAGACATCGCACTAGCACCCGTGGCGCCGATGAAGCCCGCAACGGTTGAACCCCTCTCCCTGCGGGAGAGGGGCAGGGGTGAGGGACGCACCATCAAAAGGGCTGATCCTCAATTGCATCGTGCGTCCCTCACCCGCGCCTCGCGGCGCCGCCTCTCCCGGAGGGAGGGGCAACAACGCCGGACCACCTTGGAGAAAACCCGATGCTGACCCCTCAGGACGACTGGATCGGCCACCAGCTGCCGACCACCTTCGACCACGTCGGCACCAGCGACCCGGCCTGGATGGAGCGGCTGTGGTACACCGGCCACCTGACGCCCTCGGGCGAGGTGATCTTCGACCTCGGCCTGGGCCATCATCCCAACCGCAATGTCATGGACGCGTTTGCCGGCGTCAGCGTCGGCGGCCGGCAGTACAACTTCCGCGCCTCGCGCCGCCTGCGCCCTGATCCGCTGGCGACGAAGGTCGGGCCGCTGGAATTCGCCGTGATCGAGGGGTTCCGCCGCCATCGCCTGACGCTGGCGGAGAACGAGTCCGGCATCAGCTTCGAGATCGAATTCCTCGGCGCCTTCAACCCGCACGAGGAGGCGCAGCGCTTCCGCCGCCGCAACGGCCGCGTCAGCGAGAACCTGGCGCGGGCGCAGCAGCTCGGCCGCTACAGCGGCTGGCTCAAGGTGGACGGCCAGCGCTACGAGCTGCGCCCGGAACAATGGTGCGGCCAGCGCGACCACTCCTGGGGCATCCGCGGCGAACTGCGCACCGACGAGAGCAGCCCGCCGCTGACCCATGTGCAGCCCTCGTTCTGGACCTGGGTGGCGGTGCAGTTTCCCGGGCGCGGCCTGCTCTGGTCGTTCACCGAGCGCGCCCCGGGCGACATCGCCTATCTCACCGGCGAGGAGACCCTGCCGCTGGGCCAGCGCGCCAGCCGCGGCCTGCACATCGACGACGTGAAGCATGAGCTGGTGTGGGCCGGTGACGCGCTGGGCCAGACCCTGGAGCGCGGCGAGTTCGAGCTGACCCTGGCCAACGGCGGCAAGAGGCATCTGCGGCTGCGCACCCTGCCGGCGCGCTACTTCCTCAAGGGCGGCCTCTACGGCGGCTTGCGCGGCTGGTTCCACGGCGACGACCGCGGCGAGCTGTATGTCGAACACGAGCGTTGGGATTTGCAGGACGCCGAAACGCGCCGCATCGCCCGCACCCTCAGCGATCATGTGGTCGAGGTGCGCGAGGGCGATGAAGTGGGTTACGGCATCATCGAATACGCCGTGGCCAAGGGATATCCGAAGTATCAGGCGGTGCAGCAGTTCCCCGCCTACTGAAACATCACCTTTGTCATCCGGGCGAAGCGGGATCTGGTCTCCGCGCCCAAGCCAGATCCTTCGCCGATGCCCGGTATGACCTTTAGACCTTTAGTTTAGAGAGCCAGTCATGACCACAGCCTCCGCTTTCGACCCGATCAAGATCGGCCCGCTGCAGCTGCGCAACCGCTTCATCAAGTCCGGCGCCAACGAGGGCATGGCCAAGGGCGGGGTGCCGTCGAAGATGCTGGTCGAGCACCACCGTGCCGTCGCCGCCGGCGGCGCCGCCATGACCACCGTGGCCTACTGCGCGGTCAGCGCCGACGGCCGCACTTTCGTCGACCAGGTGCAACTCGATCCAGGCAGCGTCAGGCACCTGCGCGTGCTCACCGAGGCGGTGCACGGCGAGGGTGCCGCGGCCTGCGCCCAGATCACCCACGGCGGCGCCTTCACTTTCCTGCCGCGGCTCAGCACGCGCTACCCGCGCAGCGCCTCCGGCGGCTTCAACGCCGCCGGCGTGATCAGCGGCCGCCTGTTCCGCACCGGCATGAAGCCCGCCGACCTGGAGCGCACCGCCGGGGAGTTTGCCGCGGCGGCGAAGCTGGCCCGCGAGGCCGGCTTCGACGCGGTGGAAATCCATATGGGCCACGGCTACCTGCTGAGCCAGTTCCTGTCGCCGGCCTACAACAAGCGCCGCGACGAGTACGGCGGTGACGCCGCCGGCCGCGCGCGCTTCCCGGCCCTGGTGCTGCGCCGCGTGCTTGACGCGGTGGGCAAGGACCTGGCCGTCACTTGCAAGATCTGCGTTACCGAGGGTTTCAAGGGCGGCGCCACCGCCGAGGACGCGGCGGCCGTGGCGCGCGTGCTGGAACGCGAGGGCGCCCACCTGCTGGTGCTCAGCGGCGGCATGAACGTGGAAGCGCCCTGGGCGATCTTCGGCAGCCCCATGCCGCGCGCCGCCACCGACACCGTGCAGAACCCGGTGATCCGCACCGCCACGCGCATCCTGCGCCTGTGGGAGCCGAAGATCAGCTTCCACGAACTGTATTTCATGGAACACTCGCGCAAGGTGCGCGCTGCGGTGCGCATGCCGCTGGCCTTCCTCGGCGGGGTCAAGTCGCTGGCCGGCGTGCAGCAGGCCATGGCCGAAGGCTTCGACTGCGTGGTGATGGCGCGCGCGCTGATCCACGACGCGCAACTGGTCAACAAGTTCCGCAGCGGCGCGGTCACGGTGTCCGGCTGCACCGCCTGCAACGAGTGCGTGGTGATGATGTATACCCCCGGCGGTACCAGCTGCGTGCTCGGGCCGCCCAACGATGCCGGGCTGAACCGCACGCCCGCCGCCTCGTGACGGCGTGACCCGGGAAGCGCGCCGGCGCTTCCCGGGCGGCTGCTCAGACGCGCGCTTCCAGCACCATCACCGCGTCGCCGCCGCGCACCGCGGCGTAGTCGCGGGTTTCCTGCAGGTCGCGCGTGTAGTGCAGCAGCGTGTTGGCAAAGCCGCAGTTCCGCATCGTCTCCTGCACCTCGTCCTCGGTGCGGAAATGCACGTGCATGCGGCCCCGCACGAAAGCCTGGAGCAGCACCCCGAACAGGCCGGCCGCCGCGTTCACGTGCTGCGGGCGCAGGTACAGGTCGTTGAGATAGACCCCGTGCGGGAAACGCCGCAGCGCCGCGGCGATGCGCCGCCAGACGTCGCGCGCAGCTTCAGGGTCGAGATAGTTCATCAGGCCCTCGGTGACGATGGCGGTGCCCACCGCGGGGTCCAGGGTGCGGGCGAGGGCGTGCAGCGAGTCCGGGCCGCTGTCCGCCAGCGCATCGAGCGCGAGCACGCTGTGGCCCGGCGTCAGCAGACCGCCGTCGCTGAGCAGGCGCTGCTTCAGCGCCACCATGTGCGGCAGGTCGGTTTCGATGTAGCGCAGGCGCTCGCCGAAGCGCCGCTTCATGTCCCAGCCGCGCGGCGACAGGCCGGCGGCGATCTCGATCACCTGACCGACGCGGCCCTGCCCGATGGCGTCGCCCAGCACGCGGTCGATGCCGCGGTGGCGCGCCAGCATCAGCGCCGTGAGCGAGAAGCCGCCGAGCAGCCGCGTGCCGAACAGCAACGGCCGCACCACGCGGTCGATGCGGCGGCCTTCCACCGTGGCCAGGGCCGGATGCGACAGGCCGTGGCGGTACCAGAAGTAACCGGTGGCGTAGGCCGTGGGGCTGATCCGCTCCGAAGCCGTGGTGGTGGGCATGTCCGGGGTCCGCTTCGGTGTGCCCTCAGGTTCCGGGGGCGCCGGGGAAACCGACGTAGTACGGGCCGGTGAGCATGCCGCCATCCACCGCGATCTCGGCGCCGCAGACATAGGAAGCGTCGTCGCTGGCCAGGAACAGGCTGCAATGCGCGGCTTCGGAAGGCTCGCCGACGCGCTGTAGCGGCACGAAGGTGTAGCGCTTGTTGACCTCTTCGCGCGCTTCGCCATAAGGGTTGCCCATGGCGGTGTCGATGCCGCCCGGATGGATCGAATTGACGCGCACGCCCTTGTGTCCCAGCTCCATCGCGGCGACGCGGGTCAGGCCGCGCAGGCCCCACTTGCTGGAACTGTAGGCGCCGAGGCCGTTGGCGCCTTTCATGCCGTCGGTGGAGGAGACGTTGACGATCGAGCCCTTGCCGCGCCCGATCATGTGCGGCGCCACCGCCTTGATACCGAGGAAGGCGCCCATCAGGTTGACGCCGATGACGCGTTCATACTCCGCCTTGCTGGTTTCAAGTATGGTCTTGAACAGCAGGATGCCGGCGTTGTTGACCAGGATATCGACCTGGCCGAAGGTGGCGATGGCCTTGGCCACCACACTGGCCCAGCTGGCCTCGTCGCTGACGTCGTGATGCTGGAAGATGGCCGAGCCTTTCAGCTCCGCCGCCAGTTCCGCGCCTTCCTTGTCCAGCACGTCGGCGATCACCACCTTGGCGCCTTCCGCCGCGAACAGTCGCGAGGTGGCGCCGCCCATGCCACGGGCGCCGCCGGTGATGATTGCCACCTTGCCATCCAGTCTAGCCATGGTTCTCCTCCGGATATTTTGTGATGTGGGGCTGTCTGCTATTCGACGATCGCGGGGTGCGCCTGCGTCGGCCCGCCCAGCATCGGCCGGTGCGAAGGCGGCTGCTTGCCGTCGATGTCCTTGAGGCCGTATTCCAGCGCCAGCTCGGCGCCGATGATGATCTGGCCGGACTTGTCCATGCGCTTGGGGTCGCGGTAGATGGCGCTGATCAGGTGGCCGGTGAATTCCGGGTTCTCGGCGATGTCCCAGAAGCCGGCGTACTTGGCGGCGTCCGCGTCCATCACGCGGCGCGTGCGGTCGGTCTTGAGCATGCCCATCCAGATCGATACCGCGGCCACCCCGTACTTGCGCAGGTCCACCGCCATATCCTTGGCGAACTTGTCCACGCCCACCTTCTGCGCGCCGTAGGCCGGGCCGTGCATGTAGCAGCTGGCGCCGAAGGAGGAGGTGAAGGCGATCAGGCCGCGCTTCTGCGCCACCATCAGCGGCGCTGCGTACCAGCTCGCCACATAGCCGGAGCGCAGGCCCACGTCGAGGATGTCGACCTGCTCCAGCGGCTTCTCCCAGAAACCGCCTTTCTCGATCAGCGTGTCGTGGATCACCGTGGCGTTGTTGACCAGGATGTCGAGCCGGCCCTGCTCCTGCCTGACCTGCTCGAACAGGCGCTTGACCTGGGCATCGTCGGCATGGTCCACCGCCACCGCGATGCCCTTGCCGCCGGCCTTGGTCACCGCCTCAGCGGTGGCGTACACGGTGCCGGGCAGGGCGGCATCGCCTTCCTTGCGCGAGCGGCCGGTGACGTAGACGGTGGCGCCCTCGGCGCCGAGGGCGAGGGCGATGCCCTTGCCGGCACCGCGCGAGGCTCCGGTGACGACGGCAACCACGCCTTGCAGCGCTTGGTCCTGGCTCATGGGTGTGCTCCTCCGGGTTTGGTATGGGGCTTATGGACTATTTGGGAAATTCAGCAATAACCGTCGAATTCAGCGATAACCGATAACCGCTCGTCCCGGGTAGCGCCGCGAAGCAGCGCGTATCGAGGGATGGCGCGGCGGTCGCGGCACAGTCTCTCGATACGCCCGCTGCGCGGGCACTCGGGACGAACGGTTGGTGCAGCGGCAATCGGTGATCATTGAGTATTCGCCGCCTTGCGCAACTCGAACTTCAGCACTTTGCCCGCCGCATTGGTCGGCAGCGTGCCGACCACTTCGACGAAGCGCGGCACCTTGTAGTTGGCCATGTTGTCGCGGCACCAGGCGATCAGTGCTTTCGCCTCCAGACTCGCCTGCGGCCGCGGCACCACGTAGGCCTTGCCGACTTCACCCAGTCGCTCGTCGGGCACGCCGATTACCGCCACCTGGGCCACGCCCGGGTGGCCGGCGATGATGCGCTCGATCTCGGCCGGGTAGCAGTTGAAGCCGCCGGCGATGTACATGTCCTTGAGGCGGTCGGTGATGCGCAGGTAGCCGCGCGCGTCGAGGATGCCGATGTCGCCGGTGTGCATCCAGCCTTCGGCGTCGATGGTTTCGGCGGTGGCTTTCGGGTCGTCGAGATAGCCGCGCATGACGTTATAACCACGTACCACGATCTCGCCGGCTTCCCCCGCCGGCACCGGCCGGCCGTCGCCGCCGACGCAGCGCACTTCGGTGCCGGGCAGGGGCTTGCCGCTGGTCAGCGCCACCGTCTCGGCGTCGTCGCCGGCGCCGCACAGCGACACCACGCCGCAGGATTCGGTCAGGCCGTAGCCGGTCAGCACCACCTTGAAGCCCAGTTCGGCACGGATGCGCTCGATCAGCGCCGGTGCCACGGCGGCGGCGCCGGTGATGGTGGCGCGCAGGCTGGACAGGTCCGCCTGGCCACGCCGCGGATCGTTGAGAATGCTGATGAACAGGGTGGGCGGGCCGGGCAGCACCGAGATGCGCTCGTGCGCCACGCGCGCCATCAGCGCTGCGGCGTCGAACACCGCGTGCGGCAGCACCATGGCGCCGGCGAGCAGGCCGGCGAGCCAGCCGAACTTGTAGCCGAAGGTGTGGAAGAAGGGGTTGACCACCAGGTAACGGTCTTCCGGCACCAGGCCCATGTGGCCTGACCACTCGGCGATGGTGCGCAGGTTCTGCCCGTGCGAGGTCATCACGCCCTTGGGCAGGCCGGTGGTGCCGGAGGTGAAGATCACGTCCATCAGGCTGTCCGGCGTCACCGCGCGCTCGCGTTCGGCCACTGCAGCGGCCGGGATGGCCTCGGCGCGGGCCAGGAAGCCGGCCCAGTCCAGATCGCCCTCGGCGGCGTCGCGCAGCACCACGATGGTCTGCAGGTCCTTGGGCCGGTGCGGCGCCAGCAGCGCCGGATAGTACTGGTCGAGGAAGCGCCCGGCGCTGAACAGCAGGCGTGCGCCGCTGCGCTCCAGCACATAGGCCACTTCGCTGCCGCGCATGCGCGTGTTCACCGGCACCACCGCGGCGCCGACGCTGTGCACCGCCAGTGCGGCGATGATCCATTCCACGCAGTTCTGGCCCCACAGACCGACGCGCTCGCCCGGCTGCACGCCGAGGGCCAGCAGGGCGCGGGCCGCTTGCAGGCGCAGCCGGTCGAGCTGCTCGAAGCTCAGCACCTGGCCGTCCTCGCCGACCAGGGCGATGCGGCTGGCGTACGTGTTGACGGCGGCGGCGAACGCCTGTGGTACGGTTTGATTCATCAGGCTCATCTCACGTAGCGCACGCGCAGGCGCGGCGTCTTCGGCACCGACTGGCAGCCGAGGATCCAGCGATCGTCCAGTTCGCCCTGGTCGAGCACATGGTTCTCCAGCATCTCCACTTCGCCTTCCTCCAGCTTGCAGATGCAGGAGGCGCAGGCACCGGCGCGGCAGGAGTAGGGCGGCGACAGTCCGGCATCTTCCAGCGCCTCCAGCACGATCTGGCCGGGATGGGCATTGACGATATGGGTGACGCCATCGAGTTCGGCCTCGATGATGACTGCCCCATCATGTACCGACATAGTCACTATCGATCCGCCCAGATCATCCAGCCGTTGTCGATGCGCATTTCCGAGCCGTTGATGAAGCGCGACTCGTCTGAGGCCAGGAACAGCACCAGGTTGGCGATGTCCTTCGGCTCCGCCAGCCGGGTCATGGCCTGCTTCAGATCCTTCACCTCGGGCATCTGCCCGGGCTTCACCGTGCTGTGCAGGTTGGCCACCATCGGTGTCTTGATGCCGTCCGGATGGATCGAGTTGCAGCGGATGTTGTAGTTGAAGCGTTTGCAGTGAGCGGCGATGTTGCGGCTCAGCGCGGCCACCGCGCCCTTGGAGGCGCTGTAGGCGCAGAACGCGGACATGCCGGAGATGCCGGCGATGGAGGACATGTTGATGATCGAGCCGCTCTTGCGCTTCTTCATCGCCTGCAGCCCGTACTGGCAGCCGAGGAAGTAGCCGTCCGAGTTGATGCGCTGCACCTTCTGCCACTGCTCCAGCGTGGTGTCCTCGATGGTGCCGTATTGCAGGATGGCGGCGTTATTGACCAGCACGTCGACGCCGCCGAACTTGTCCTCGGCGGCCTGGATCACCGCCTTCCAGTCGTCCTCGGAGCTGATGTCCTGGCGCACGAACAGGGCCTGCTCGCCGATAGCGGCGGCGACGGCGCGGCCGGCTTCTTCGTTGAGGTCGGTGAGCACCACGCGGGCGCCCTCCCTGGCCAGCAGCATCGCATCTTCCTTGCCCACACCGCTGGCGGCACCGGTGACGATGGCCACCTTGTCCTGCACCCTGCCCATAACTGCTCCTCGTTAGCTTGTCGGCGAAAGCGCCGGAAAAATCGGCCGGAATACCGGTATTGTGGTGATGCCCGGCGCCGCCAAGGCGCCGGAATCATGCTCCGCAGCCACCGCGCGCTGCCGTCCGGAAGTGGCCCCTGGCGGGGAGGAAGCGGGGACGGACGCAGAGCGGGGAGTATCGACCGGGTCATTATTTCCGATCCCCGCGGCGATTCATCATCCATTGAGACTAGCCAAACGGGGCATTTACACCCCGGGGTCTCGTCTAATTGGGTGAAGCAGCGCGGGCCCCCCGGTCTTGATAATTGCGGCCATACCAATCCCATTGACCAACGAACGGCGGAGACCCATGGTGAAGATCGACGCACTGGCCTATGTCGTGGCGCAAAGCACCGATGTTTCCAAGTGGAAGCATTTCGGCGAAGAGGTGCTGGGCGTGGCCACCGCCGAGGCGCCTGAAGGCGGTCTGTATCTGAAGCTGGACGAGCGCCGCTATCGCATCGCCATCGTCAAGGGCGCCGAAGACCGCTATCTTGCCTCCGGCTGGGAAGTCGCCAATCAGACCGCTTTCGACAGCGCTGTCGCCGCGCTGGAGAAGGCCGGCGTGAAGCTCAGCAAGGGCAGCGCGGCGCTGCGCGCCGCGCGCTGCGTGCAGGACCTGGTGTCCTTCACCGATCCTTCCGGCAACCTGCATGAAGTGTCCTGGGGCTTCACCACCGATTTCGCGCGCTTCGTCTCGCCCATCGGCGTCGAGGGCTTCGTCACCGGCGAGCACGGTGTCGGCCACACGGTGCTGCCGGCGGTGGAGTTCGACGCCACCTGGGCCCTGTTCCGCGACGTGCTCGGCTTCAACCTGTCGGATATCTTCCGCCACAAGTTCACGCCGGACCCGAACGAGCCCGTCAAGCGCATCTATTTCACCCACTGCGCCAACCCGCGCCACCACAGCCTGGCGCTGTTCGAGATGGCCATCCCCAGCGGCTGCGTGCACATCATGCTCGAGGTGCCGAGCATGGACGAGGTCGGCCGCGCCTATGACCGCATGCAGAAGCATGGCGTCAAGCTGATGGCCACCCTCGGCCGCCATGTCAACGATCGCATGACCTCGTTCTACATGAACACGCCGTCCAACTTCGCCTTGGAATACGGCTACGGCGGCCTGATGGTGGACTGGGACAAGCACCAGGCCTTCGAATCCACCGCTGTGAGCCTGTGGGGTCACGACTTCTCCGTCGGCTTCAAATAAATCAACAAAGACCAGACCAGAATCAACAAAGACCAGACCAGCCAATGGCACTCAACAAGGAATTGACGGCGGCGGCGGCGATCGCGCAGCTGCGCTCCGGCATGACCGTCGGCATCGGCGGCTGGGGTCCGCGGCGCAAGCCTATGGCCCTGGTGCGCGAGATCCTGCGCTCCGGCCTGAAGGACCTCACCGTGGTGTCCTACGGCGGCCCCGACGTCGGCATGCTTTGCGCCGCCGGCAAGGTGAGGAAGCTGGTGTTCCCCTTTGTCACCCTCGACGCGATCCCGCTGGAGCCGTATTACCGCAAGGCGCGCGAGAGCGCTGCCATCGAGGTGATGGAACTGGACGAGGGCATGTTCGAATGGGGGCTGCGCGCCGCCGGCATGCGCATGTCCTTCCTGCCCACCCGCGTCGGTCTGGCCACCGATGTGCTGGCCAGGAACCCGCAGATCAAGACCATCACCTCGCCCTATGACGACGGCGAGGTCTACGTCGCCATGCCGGCGCTGAAGCTGGACGCGGCGCTGCTGCATGTCAACGAGTGCGACCGCCTCGGCAACACCCTGGTGCGCGGCGCCGATACCTTCTTCGACCATCTCTACGCCCGCGCCGCCGAGCGCAGCTACGTCAGCACCGAAGTCCTGCACGAGCGGCTGGAACTGGATGCCGACACCGCCAGGCTCAATCCCTTCGAGCGCTATCTGGTCGCCGGCGTGGTGCATGCCCCCTGCGGCGCGCATCCCACCTACATGGGGCCGAACTACGGCTGGGACATGGATCACTTCAAGCGCTACAACGCCTCCGCCACCGAGGAGAACGGCTGGCAGAACTACCTGAGCGAATTCGTCAGCGGCGGCGAAGCCGCGTATCTGGACAAGGTGGGCGGTGCCGAGCGCGTCGCCAAGCTCAAGCTGCCGGTGTTCTGACATGACCGAACCGACACCAATCACCCTGGCCGAACTGATGATCGTCGCCGCCTCCGAGGCCTGGCGCGACAACGGCGAGGTGCTGGCCTCCGGCATCACCACCATCCCGCGCCTGGCCGCCTCCCTGGCCAAGCTGACCCATTCGCCCGAGCTGCTGATGACCGACAGCGAGGCCTTCCTGGTGTCGGAGCCGGTGCCGCTGGGCCCGCGCGGCGACTACCGGGCGAAATACGAAGGCTACATGTCGTTCGAGCGCGTGTTCGAGTGCGTCTGGGGTGGCAAGCGCCACGTCATGATCGGGCCCACCCAGGTCGACCGCTGGGGACAGACCAACCTGTCGATCGTGGGCGACTACGCCAGGCCGAAGTCGGCCATGCTCGGCGTGCGCGGCCTGCCCGGCAACAGCATCAACCACATCAACTCGCTGTTCGTGCCCAACCACGGTCCGCGCGTGTTCGTCGCCGGCGAAGTGGACATGGTGTCCGGCGTCGGCTACAAGCCCGAGCGCTGGGGCCCGGGCATGAAGCAGGATTATGTCGATCTGCGCCTGATCGTCACCGACCTGTGCGTGCTGGACTTCGGCGGCCCGCAGCATGCGATCCGCGTCAAGTCGCTGCACCCGGGCGTGAGCTTCGAGCAGGTGCAGGCCGCCACCGGCTTTCCGCTGCTCAAGGCCGAGAACCTGGGCGCGACGCCGCTGCCCACCGCCGAACAGCTTGCCCTCATCGCGCGCCTGGACCCGCACAACTATCGCGGCGCGGTGCTCAAGAACAATCCGCCGGCGCTGAAAGCCGCCTGATGGACGCTCCGCTCAACACCCCCGTGCTGGAAGGCTGGTTTACGCTCGACCGGAACGCGCCGCATCTGCTGGGCGTGCGCTGCGGCGCCTGCGGCACCTACTACTTCCCCACGGCGATCAAGTTCTGCCGCCATCCGGACTGCGCGGGCGAATCCTTCGAGCAAGTGAAACTGTCGCGCACCGGCCGCGTGTGGTCCTACACCAACGCGGTGTACAAGCCGCCCGAGCCTTACGTTGCCAGCGAGCCCTTTGTGCCCTACGCCATCGCCGCGGTGGAACTGGAAAAGGAGCGCATGATCGTGCTCGGCCAGGTGGCCAGCGGCGTCGGCGTCGAGGCGCTGCGCGTCGGCATGGAAGTGGAACTGGTGCTGGAGCCGCTCGACGACGGCAAGTTGAGCTGGAAGTGGAAGCCGCTGCCGGAAGGGGTGGCGGCGCGATGAGCCAGGACATCGCCATCCTCGGTGTCGGCATGCACCCCTGGGGCAAGTGGGGCCGCAATTTCGTCGAATACGGCGTGGTGGCGGCGCGTGCCGCCCTGGCCGACGCTGGCGTGAAATGGCGCGAGGTGCAGTTCGTCTCCGGCGCCGCCACCATGCGCAACGGTTATCCCGGCTATGTTGCCGGCGCCACTTTCGCCCAGGCCCTCGGCTGGCAGGGCGCGCAGGTGAATACCTCCTACGCCGCCTGCGCCTCCGGCTCGCAGGCCTTGGCCGCGGCGCGTTCCAAGATCCTTTCCGGCGAGTGCGAGGTGGCCCTGGTGATCGGCGCCGATACCACGCCCAAGGGTTTCCTCGCCCCGCAGAAAGGCGAGCGCCCGGACGATCCGGACTGGGTGCGCTTTCGCATCGGCATCACCAATCCCACCTATTTCGCCCTCTACGCGCGCCGCCGCATGGCGCTCTACGGCGACACCCAGGACGACTTCGCCCTGGTCAAAGTGAAGAATGCCGAGCACGGTTTCGACAACGCCAACGCCCGCTACCGCAAGAAATTCAGCGCCCAGGACGTGGCCGCCTCGGCCATGGTGGCCGACCCGCTGCGCCTGATGGACATCTGCGCCACCTCCGACGGCGCCGCCGCGCTGATCGTCTCCAGCCTCGACTACGCCAGGTGGGCCGGGAAGAGGGACGCGCCGCGCATCGCCGCCATCTCCACCGTGACGCCGACTTTTGCCACCGACACGGTGGAAATGCCGGACCTCGCCACCGACTCCGCCGTGGCCGCCGAGCCGCAGCGCTTCCGCGCCGCGCTGCCGCGCAAGGCCTACGAGGAAGCCGGCATCGGACCCGAGGATGTCAGCCTGGCCGAGGTTTATGACCTGTCCACCGCGCTGGAACTGGACTGGATGGAAGACCTGCAGTTCTGCGCCCGCGGCGAGGCGGCGCGGCTGGTGCGCGAAGGCGTCACCCGCATCGGCGGCCGCCTGCCGGTGAATCCTTCCGGCGGTCTGGCCTGCTTCGGCGAGGCGGTGCCGGCCCAGGCCCTGGCCCAGGTGTGCGAACTGACCTGGCAGCTGCGCGGCCAGAGCGGCTCACGCCAGGTGCAGGGCGCCAGGGTCGGCATCACCGCCAACCAGGGCCTGTTCGGCCATGGCTCGTCCGTCATCGTGAAGCGCTGAGATCATGAACCAGGCTGTCCTCAACAATTCCGGCGTGCTGCACACATCCCTGTGCGAACGTCTCGGCTGCCGCTATCCCATCGTGCAGACGGCGATGGGCTGGGTGGCGGATGCCAGGCTGGTCGCCGCCACCAGCAATGCCGGCGGCTTCGGCTTCCTCGCCGCCGCCACCATCCAGGCGGACAAGCTGGAAGCGGAGATCCTCAAGGTCCGCTCGCTGACCGACCGCCCGTTCGGCATCAATTTCCACATGTTCCAGCCGAATGCCGCGCAGGTGATCGACCTCACCATCAAGCACCGCCTGCGCGCCGTCAGCTACGGCCGCGGCCCGGATGCCAAGACCATTGCCCGCTTCAAGCAGGCCGGCGTACTGTGCATGCCCACCGTCGGCGCGCTCAAGCACGCGCAAAAGGCGGCGGAACTGGGCGCCGACATCATCACCGTGCAGGGCGCGGAGGGCGGCGGCCATACCGGCTCGGTGCCGACCACGCTGCTGCTGCCGCAGGTGCTGGATGCGGTGAAGGTGCCGGTGGTCGCCGCCGGCGGCTTCTACAACGGCCGCGGCCTGGCCGGTGCGCTGGCCTTCGGCGCCGCCGGCATCGCCATGGGCACGCGCTTCCTGATGAGCGCCGAGTCACCGGTGCCGCGCGCCACGCTGCAGAAATACCTGGACGCCAAGGATCCCTCGAAAATCCGCGCCTCCACCGCCGTCGATGGCATGCCGCAACGCATGATCGACAATCCCTACCTGCTGCGCCTGGAAAGCGGCGGCCTGCTGCACCGGCTGTTCGTGGCGCTGTCCAGCGCCTGGAAATGGCGCGCGCATACCGGAATGTCCATCGGCCACATGCTGCGCACCGCCGTCACCGCGCTGGGCGAGGGCGACTCCGCCATCCAGACTATGATGGCCGCCAATGCGCCGGTGCTGATTCAGCGCGCCATGGTCGAGGGCCGGCCGGACGAAGGGGTGCTGCCCAGCGGCCAGGTCGCTTCCAACATCGACAGCCTGCCCAGCGTGGCCGAGCTGATCGCCGCCATCGTCGCCGAGGCCGAGTCGCGCCTGGGCGCGCTGGCCGGCGCCGCCAACCATCCGGGGATCGCCGCATGAGCGAGCAGTTCAGCGTCACCATCGGCGAGGGCATCGCCGAGATCGTCATCAACCGGCCGCCGGTCAACGCCCTCAACGAAGCCGGCTGGCACGGCCTGGCCGACGCCATCCTCCGCGCCGGCAGCGATCCGGCGGCGCGCGTCATCGTGCTGCGGGCCGAAGGGCGCGGCTTCTGCGCCGGAGTCGACATCAAGGAGCTGGACCGGCACCCGGAGAAGATCGTCTCGGTCAACGCCGGCAATTACCGCAGCTTCGAGGCGGTGCACCGCAACCCGTTGCCGGTGATCGTGGCGGTGCACGGCTTCGTGCTCGGCGGCGGCATCGGACTGGCCGGCGCGGCGGACATCGTCGTCGCCGCCGAGGACGCCACGTTCGGTGTGCCGGAAGTGGACCGCGGCGCGATGGGCGGCGGCGCCCACCTGCAGCGCCTGTTCCCGGTGCAGAAGGTGCGCATGATGTATTTCACCGGCGAGCCGATCACCGCCGCCGACGCCTACCGCCTCGGCGCCATCGAGAAAGTGGTGCCGCGCGCCGCGCTGCGCGAGGAGGCGCTGGGCATCGCGCGCAAGATCGCGGCCAAGAGCGGCACCATGATCCGGCTGGCCAAGGAATCGCTCAACGGCGTCGAGGACGGCAATCTCGAGAACAAGTATCGCTGGGAGCAGGGCTTCACGCTGCAGGCCTACATGAGCGCCGAATCGGCGGAGACGCGCCGCGCCTTCGTCGAGAAGCGCGAGGCGCAGCTCAATACCAACAACAAAGGGCCGTCAGGAGCCCCGCAATGAGACTAGAGTACACAGACCGCCAGCAGCGGTTCCGCAAGGAAGTGCGCGCCTGGCTGGAGCAGAACGTGCCGAAGCAGCCGCTGCAAAGCTTCGACACCGAGGAAGGCTTCGCCCAGCACCGCGCCTGGGAGGGCCGGCTCGCCGGCGGCCACTGGAGCGCGGTGACCTGGCCCAAGGAAGTCGGCGGCCGCGGCTGCGACCTGATCGAGTGGCTGATCTTCGAGGAAGAGTACTGGCGCGCCGGCGCGCCGCTGCGCGTCAACCAGAACGGCATCTTCCTGCTGGCGCCGACGCTGATGGAATACGGCACCGAGGAGCAGAAGCAGCGCTTCCTGCCGCGCATGGCCACCGGCGCGGACATCTGGGCGCAGGGCTGGTCCGAGCCGGGCGCCGGCTCCGACATGGCGGCGATCCGCTGCAAGGCGGTGCGCGACGGCGACCACTACGTCATCAGCGGCCAGAAGACCTGGTCGACCCGCGCCGTCTGGGCCGACTGGCTGTTCGGCCTGTTCCGCACCGACCCCGACTCGGTGCGCCACCACGGCCTCACTTTCATCCTGCTGCCGCTGAACCTGCCCGGCATCACCATCCGCCCGGTGCAGCAGCTCAACGGCCAGACCGGCTTCGCCGAAATCTTCTTCGACGAGGTGCGCGTGCCGGTCGAAAACCGCCTCGCCGACGAAGGCGCCGGCTGGCAGGTGGCGATGGCTACCGCCGGCTTCGAGCGCGGCCTGATGCTGCGTTCGCCCGGCCGTTTCCAGCAGACCGCCAAACTGCTGGTGGACCTGTACCTGCGCCACCAGGTGCGCGCCGATGCAGACCCGTCGGTACGCGATGCCGTGCTGCAGAGCTGGATGGGCGCCGAGGCCTACGCCCTGGCCACCTACCGCACCGCCTGCCGCCTGGCCAAGGGCGGCCAGATCGGCGCCGAGGCCAGCACCAACAAGATCTTCTGGTCCGAGCTGGACCTGCTGATGCACGAGACCGCCATGCGCATCCTCGGCGCCCGCGCCGAGCTGATGCCGCACGCACCGGATGCCGGCGACGTCGGCCACTGGCTGGACGGCTTCCTGTTCGCGCAGGCCGGTCCGATCTACGCCGGCACCAATGAAATCCAGCGCAACATCATCGCCGAGCGCATGCTTGGCCTGCCGAGGTCCTAGCCGTGCTTTCGCTCGTCTATAGATACCCGTTCGCCCCGAGCAGCGCTGCGAAGCAGTGCCCATCGAGGGGGAGCGCCGAACCCTCGGCGCGGTCTGTCGATACGTTCCCTGCGGGAACACTCGAGGCTGGCGACGGGGCGTTTGCGGCCAACCACAACCACGCGGCGCATTAACCATGGACTTCACCTTCGAAGAGCAACAAGTCGCCTTCCGCGACGCGGTGCGCAAGTTCCTGATGGTCGAGGCGGCGCCGGAAATGCTGCGCGAGATCTGGGAGACCGAGAGCGGCCGCTCCAAGGATCTGCGCGCCAAGCTTGCCGACCAGGGCATCACCGCGCTGTCGGTGCCGGAGGAGTTCGGCGGCATCGGTCTGGGTGATCTCGACTGGGTGCTGATCAACCAGGAGCTGGGCTACTACGCCATTCCCGATTCGCTGCCGGACACCGCCTACCTCGCGGCCTGGCTGCTGACCCGCCTGCCCAGTGACGCGTCGCTGAAGAAGGCCTGGCTGCCGCGCATCGCCAACGGCACCGCGCGCATCGCCATCGGCCACCCCGTCAACCCCTTCGTCGCCGACGCACAGCTGGCGGACCTGCTGCTGCTGTGGCACCAGGACGAGGTGCACGCGGTGCAGCGCGACCAGGTCAAGCTCAGCTTCAATCCCAGCATCGAGATGTCGCGCCGCCTGTACCAGGTGAAGTGGACCCCGGGCGACGCCACCCGCGTTGCGCCGGCACGCGTCGGCCGCGAGTTGTGGGAAGGCGTGCTCAACCGCGCCGCCCTGGCGGTGAGCGCGCAGCAGCTCGGCCTGGCGCAGCGCATGCTGGACCTGGGCATCGACCACAGCGCCCAGCGCAAGCAGTTCGGCAAGCCGATCGGCTCGTTCCAGGCGGTCAAGCACCACCTGGCCGACGTGGCGGTGAAGATCGAGTTCGCCAAGCCGGTGGTGTTCCGCGCCGCCCAGGCCCTGGCCACCAACCGGCCGCGCGCCGCGGTGCACGTGTCGCACGCCAAGCTGGCCGCCTGCGAAGCCGCCTGGCTGTCGGCGCGCAAGAGCATGCAGGTGCACGGCGCCATGGGCTACACCTGGGAGGCGGATTTGCAGATGTTCATGAAGCGCGCCTGGGCACTGGACGCCGCCTGGGGCGACCGCGCCTTCCACAAGACCCGTGTGGCGCAATTCATCTTCGCTGAGGGCGCGGCGCTGGGCCCGGGCGAAACGTTCAATTGATCAATCGAAAAAAACGGAAACTGACATGGCAGAAGCCTACATCGTCGATGCGCTGCGCAGCCCCGTCGGCAAGCGCCGCGGCAAGCTGGCCCACATCCACGGCGCCGATCTCGGCGCGCACGTGCTGAAAGCGCTGGTCGAGCGCAATCCCTCCATCCCCGCGGAAGACTACGACGACGTGGTGTTCGGCTGCCTCGACGCCATCGGCCCCCTGGCCGGCAACATCGCGCGCTCCTGCTGGCTGGCCGCGGGCCTGCCGCTGACCGTGCCGGGTGTCACCGTGGACCGCCAGTGCGGCTCCTCGCAGCAGGCGCTGCACTTCGCCGCACAGGCGGTGATGAGCGGCGTCAACGACGTGGTCGTCGCCGGCGGCGTGCAGACCATGAGCCAGATCCCGATTTCCTCGGCCATGATCGCCGCCAAGCCGCTGGGTTTCAGCGATCCCTTCTCCGGCAGCAAGGGTTGGACCGCGCGCTTCGGCGATCTGCCGGTGTCGCAGTTCTACGCCGCGCAGAAGATCGCCGACCAGTGGAACATCTCGCGCGAGGAGATGGAAGTATTCTCGCTGGAGAGCCATCAGCGCGCGCTCAAGGCCATTGCCGAAGGCCGCTTCAACAAGGAAATCGTGCCGCTGGAAGGGCTGGAGCAGGACGAGACGCCGCGCCAGACCTCGCTGGAGAAGATGAAGAGCCTGGAGCCGCTGGAGCCGGGCGGCAAGCTCACCGCCGGCGTGTCCAGCCAGACCTGCGACGGTTCCTCGGCCCTGCTGGTGGTGTCGGAGAAAGCGCTGAAGCGCTACAACCTGAAGCCGCGCGCGCGCATCCATCACATGAGCGTGCTCGGCGACGACCCGATCATGATGCTCACCGCGCCGATCCCCGCCACCCGCCACGCGCTGAAGAAGGCCGGCATGAAGCTGGAGGACATCGACCTGGTCGAGATCAACGAGGCCTTCGCCTCGGTGGTGCTGGCCTGGTTCAAGGAGATCGGCTACCCGCACGAAAAGACCAACGTCAACGGCGGCGCCATCGCCCTGGGCCATCCGCTCGGCGCCACCGGCGCCAAGCTGATGTGCACGCTGCTCAACGAGCTGGAGCGGACCAATAAGCGCTACGGTCTGCAGACCATGTGCGAAGGCGGCGGCGTGGCGAACGTCACCATCATCGAGAGGCTGGGCTGATCCATGGGTATTTGCGACAAGCGCACCGTCATCGTCACCGGCTCGGGCAGCGGCCTGGGCCGCGAGTACGCCCTGCTGCTGGCCGGCGAGGGCGCCAACGTCATCGTCAACGACATCCGCAACGAAGCGGCCGCCGCCGTGGTCAAGGAGATCGAGTCGGCCGGCGGCCAGGCCCTGGCCAACAGCGACGACATCACCAGCATGGACGGCGCCCAGCGCATCGTCGACGCCGCGGTGGCGCGCTTCGGTGACGTGCAGGCCCTGGTCAACAACGCCGGCATCGTGCGTGACCGCATGTTCGCCAGCCTCAGCGAAGAGGATTGGGATCAGGTCATCCGCGTCCATCTCAAGGGCCACTTCTGCCTGGCCAGCATCCTGGTGCGCCGCTGGCGCGACCAGGTCAAGAACGGCCAGAAAGTCGACGCGCGCATCGTCAACACCAGCTCCGGCGCCGGCTTGCAAGGCTCGGTCGGTCAGAGCAACTACGCCGCGGCCAAGGGCGGTATCGCATCGCTGACGCTGGTGCAGGCGGCCGAGCTGGGCCGCTACGGCATCACCGCCAATGCGCTGGCCCCGGCGGCCCGCACCGGCATGACCGAGAAGGTCTTCGCCGACGTGATGAAAAAGCCGGACGGCGAGGCGTTCGACCATTTCCATCCCGGCAACGTGGCGCCGCTGGTGGTGTGGCTGTGCAGCCCGCTGTCGGCCGGCGTGACCGGCAAGGTATTCGAGGTCGAGGGCGGCAAGCTGTCCGTCGCCGGGGGCTGGCGCACCGGCCGCATCCGCGACAAGCAGGCGCGCTGGCAGCCGGCCGAGTTGACCGAGGTGGTGCAGGCGCTGGTCGAAGATGCGCCCAAGCCGCAGAAAGTCTACGGCACCTGAGCCCACGCGCCGCGTATGAACTTCGCACTCACCGCCGACCAGGTCATGATCCGCGATGCTGCCCAGGGCTTCCTGGCGGAGCAGAGCGGATCGGCCGCGGTGCGCGCCGCCTCGTCCAGCGCGGCCGGCTTCGATGCTGCGGTGTGGCAACGTATCGGCTCCGGGCTGGGCTGGTGCGCCATCCCGGTGGCCGAGGAGCACGGCGGCCTGGGCCTGGGCGCGGTGGAACTGGCCCTGGTGCTGGAGCAGATGGGCCGCCACCTGTTGTGCGCGCCGTATTTCTCCACTGTGTGCCTGGCGGCCAACCTGCTGGCCCGGTGCGGTAGCGCGCAGGCGCAGCGGCGCTTCCTCCCCGCCATCGCCGAAGGGCGCTGGTGCGCCACCGCACCCCTGGACAGCGCGGCCGACGACTGGAGCGCGTCCGCCAGGCTGGTGCAGGCACGGCGCAAGGGCGACGTGTGGTTATTGAGCGGCCAGTGCCCGCGCGTGCCGGAGGCCGGCTCCGCCGACTGGCTGCTGTTGTTCGCCCGCGTCGAGGCCGAGGCCCGGCCGGCGCTGTTCGCCGTGCCGCGCGGGATTTCCGGGCTGCAGATCAGGCCGCTCGAAGGCTGGGATGCGACACGGCGTTTCAGCGAGCTCCAGCTGGATGGCGTGACGCTGCCGGCCGAGAACCGCATTGACGACGCGTCCCACATCGCTGCGGGGCTGCCGTGCGCGGCCGCTCTGGCGCGCCTGGCCATCGCCGCCGAGCAGCTCGGCGCAGCGCAGCAATGCCTGGATCTCACCGTGGCCTACACCGCCACGCGCAGGCAGTTCGGCCGCGCCATCGCCTCGTTCCAGGCGGTGAAGCACCGCTGCGCCGAGATGATGGTGCGCATCGAGGCGACGCGTTCCGCGGTCTACGGCGCCGCCGCGCTTGCCGCCGACGGGGCCGCCACGGCGGAGCTGGCGCTCGAATGCGCCGCCGCCCGCGCGCTCGCTGCCGACACCGCTTTCTTCTGCGCCCAGGAAGCGGTCCAGCTGCACGGCGGCGTCGGCTTCACCTGGGAGTACGATCCCCAGCTCTATTTCAAGCGTGCCCAGGCCAGCAGCCACTGGCTCGGCGGCGCCGATGCGCTGCGCGAACGCATCGCGCAGGCGCTGTTCGCCTCAATGCCCACATGAATCTCCAGCCCAGTTCCACCGATGAAGCGTTCCGCGCCGAAGTGGCGGAGTGGATGCGCCGGCACCTGAGCGGCCGCTTCGACAGCCTCAGGCACCGCGGCGGTCCCGGCGACGAGGAAGCCGACCCGGCGCTGCGCAAGGAATGGGAGCGCGAGCTCGCCGCCGGCCGCTGGACCTGCGTCGGCTGGCCGGCGGCGTGGGGCGGGCGCGGCCTGAGCATCGAGCAGCAGGTCATCTTCCACGAGGAATACGCCCGCGCCGGCGGCCCCGGCCGCATGGGCCATATCGGCGAAGGCTTGATCGGCCCGACCCTGATCGCTTTCGGCAGCGAGGCGCAGAAGCGCCGCTTCCTGCCCGGCATCGTCGCCGGCACCGAGTTCTGGGCCCAGGGCTATTCCGAGCCCAATGCCGGCTCCGACCTGGCCAATGTGCAGACCCGCTGCTGGCAGGAGGCGGACGGCAGCTGGCGCGTGCAGGGCCAGAAGGTGTGGACCTCGCTGGCGCACGAGTCGGAGTGGATCTTCGTGCTGGCGCGCAGCGAGCCGGGCAGCAAGGGCCGCCACGGCCTCAGCTTCCTGCTGCTGCCGTTGGACCAGCCCGGCGTGCGTATTCAGCCGATCCGCCAGATGGGCGGTGGCGCCGAGTTCAACGAGGTGTTCTTCGACGGCGCCGTGGCCGCGGCCGAGCACATCGTCGGCAAGCCCGGCGATGGCTGGAAGGTGGCGATGGGCCTGCTCGAATTCGAGCGTGGCGTTTCCACCCTCGGCCAGCAGATGCACTTCGCCTACGAATTCGACCTGGTGCTTAAGGCGGCCCGCGCCAACGGTGCAGCCGCCGACCCGCAGCTGCGTCAGCGTCTGGCACAGGCCTGGTGCGGTTTGCGCGTGATGCGCTACAACGCCCTGCGCATGCTTTCCGGCGGCGAAGGGCCGGGACTGAAGCGCGAAGCCCTGATCTACAAATACTACTGGTCCAACTGGCACCGCGACCTCGGCAAGCTGGCCATGGACGTGCTCGGCCCGGCCGGAGACGTGGTCTCCGACGACCCGTGCATCCGCCCGCTGCAGCAGCTGTTCTTCTTTTCGCGCGCCGACACCATCTACGCCGGCACCAATGAAATCCAGCTCAACCTGATCGCGGAGCGTGGGCTCGACATGCCGCGCGAGCCGCGGCCGACCGCCTGAGCGTGCCATGAAAAGCCACATTCAAATGCCAAGCCCCGTTTGCCATGCACCAAGGTCCGTTCGCCCCGAGTGTCCCCGCAGGGGACGTAGCACCGAATGTCCCGAGTGCGCCGCGGAGCGACGCGTATCGAGGGAGGGGCCGGCGCACAAGTTCATCCCTCGATACGCGTTGCTCCGCTACGCTACTCGGGACGAACGGAGATCTTGATCAGTGATTACCGTCCCTCCACCCCCCTACGTCTCCGGCCACGGCCTGCTCAAAGGCAAGTCCGTGCTGATCACCGCCGCGGCCGGCGGCGGCATCGGCTTTGCCACCGCCCGCCGCTGCCTCGAGGAAGGCTGCCGCGCCCTGCTCATCTCGGACATCCACCAGCGCCGTTTGGACGAGGCGGTGGCGGCCCTGCGCAAGGATCATCCGGATCAGGCAATCCACGGCAAGCTCGCCAATGTCGCTGTCGAAGCCGAGGTACAGGCCCTGGTCGATGAAGCCGAGCGCAGTCTCGGCGGCGTCGACGTGCTGCTCAACAACGCCGGCCTCGGCGGCAGCAAGCGCGTGGTCGACATGTCCGACGAGGAATGGCACAAGGTGCTGGACATCACGCTCACCGGCACTTTCCGCATGACCCGCGCCATGCTCAAGCTGATGCAGCCGCGCGGCCGCGGCGCCATCGTCAACAACGCCTCGGTGCTGGGCTGGCGCGGGCAGAAGGAGCAAGCCCACTACGCCGCGGCCAAGGCCGGCGTGATGGCGCTGACCCGCTGCAGCGCGCTGGAAGCGGCCGAGTTCGGCGTGCGCATCAACGCGGTGTCGCCGTCCATCGTGTTCCACGATCACCTGCGCAAGAGCGCGCCGGAACAGCTGCTGAAGGAACTGGCCAGCCGCGAGGCCTTCGGCCGCGGCGCCGAGGCCTGGGAAATCGCCAACATCATGGTGTTCCTGGCTTCGGATTATTCCTCCTACCTGGTGGGCGAGGTGATTTCCGCCTCCAGCCAGCGCGCCTGAGAAGATCGTCATGGCCCCAGTGTTCGAAAGCGGCGACGACATCCTGGCCGCGGTCGGCCGGAAACTTGGCAGCAGCGACTGGCTGACCATCACCCAGGAGCGCGTCAACCTGTTTGCCGACGCCACCGATGACCACCAGTGGATCCATGTCGATCCGGTGCGCGCCAAAGCAGGCCCCTTCGGCACCACCATCGCCCACGGCTACCTGACACTGTCCCTGGTGTCGCGCTTCCTGCCACAGATCGTCACGGTGCGCATGAAGATGGGCGTCAACTACGGCTGCGACAAGGTGCGCTTCCCCAGCGCGGTGAAAGTCGGGGCCCGCATCCGCGGCAGCGGTGAACTGGTCGCCGCCGAGAAGACCAAGGACGGCGGGGTGCAGGCCACCATCCGCGTCACCGTCGAGATCGAGGGCGAGAGCCGCCCCGCCTGCGTCGCCGACACCATCTCCCGCTATTATTTTTGAGGATGAAGAAAATGACGCCTATTTGGAAAGTCGAGCCAGTGATGGCGGGTTCTTGTGCCGGATGCAGGCCATGAATGAAGCCGTGATCGTTTCGGTTGCCCGCACCCCCATCGGCAAGGCCTTCCGCGGCGCCTTCAACGACACCGAGGCCCCGGTTCTCGGCGGCCACGTGCTGCGCGCCGTGGTGGAGCGCGCCGGGGTCGAGCCGGCGGCGGTGGAGGACGTGCTGCTCGGCGCCGCCGCGCAGCAGGGCACCCAGGCCTACAATCTGGCGCGTCTGTGCACCTATACCGCGGGCCTGCCGGACACCGTGCCGGGCATGACGCTGGATCGGCAGTGCTCCTCCGGCCTGATGACCATCGCCGCCGTGGCCAAGAGCATCATGGCGGGCGAAATGGACATCGGCATCGGCGGCGGGCTGGAATCCATCTCCCTGGTGCAGAATTCGCACAAGAACAGCTACCGCGCGGTATCCGAAGCGGTGATCGCGGCCGAGCCCACCGCCTACATCCCGATGATCGAGACCGCCGAGCTGGTGGCGGAGCGCTACGGCATCAGCCGCGCGGCGCAGGACGAATACTCGGTGCAGAGCCAGCAGCGCACCGCGGCGGCGCAGAAGGCGGGCCTGTTCGCCGACGAGATCGTGCCGCTGCCCACCACGAAGCAGCTGTTCGACAAGGAAGGCAAACCCACCACCAAGGAAGCGGTGACGCTGGCCCGGGACGAGGGCAATCGCCCCGAGACCACGCTGGAGAGCCTGACCGCGCTCAAGCCGGTATGGAAGGACGGCCGCTGGGTCAAGCAGGGGCAGCACATCACCGCCGGCAACGCCTCGCAGCTGTCGGACGGCGCCGCCGCCGCGCTGCTGATGAGCCGCGCCGAGGCGCAGCGCCGCGGCCTCAAGCCGCTGGGCGTTTACCGCGGCAGCGCGGTGGCCGGCTGCAGGCCGGACGAGATGGGCATCGGCCCGGTCTTCGCGGTACCCAAGCTGCTCGCGCGGCACGGCCTCAAGGTCGCCGACATCGGCCTGTGGGAGCTGAACGAGGCGTTCGCCTGCCAGGTGCTGTATTGCCGCGACAAGCTGGGCATTCCCAACGACCGCCTCAATGTCAATGGCGGCGCGATCGCCATCGGCCACCCGTTCGGCATGTCGGGCGCGCGCATGGTCGGTCATGCTTTGCTGGAAGGGCGCCGCCGCGGCGTGAAGTACGCGGTGGTGACCATGTGCATCGGCGGCGGCATGGGCGCGGCGGCGTTGTTCGAGCTGCCTGCGTGAAGCGTTTGGGTACCCTGTGGCCGGCGGCGCCCGATCGGCGGGCGCGTCCGGGGCGGTCCACGGGACGGTGCGGGTAGTGCGGGTGTTGCATCCATTACGAGAATCGCCCGTCGTGACGCCGGGGCAACCGGAACGCGGCGTGGCGGCGGGATCTGTGGAGGAGCGGGTCATGAATCAATCGGTGTCCTCGCTGGCCAAGACGCAGCCGGGCGTGAAGACAGGTAACCAGGGCTGGCCGGCGGCGGTCTTCACCGGCATGGTGCTGGGCGCGGCGCTGTTCGCGTTCTCGCCGCGCCCGGAGCCGCCGTTTCCGGCGACCCAGGTGTTTCCGGACCGGCTGCTGGTCAACGGCCTGGCCGAGAACGGCAAGCGCCTGCTCGCCGCCGGCGAGCAGGGCCATATCCTGGTCGCCGACGACCCCAAGGGGCCCTGGCTCGACGCCACCGTGGAGCCGCAGCGCGGCGACACCTTCACCCAGGTGCGCTATGTCGGCGACGGCGTGGCGCTGGCGGTCGGCCACGACGACTGGATCGTGCGCAGCGAGGACAACGGCAAGACCTGGAAGGAAGTGTCCTACAACAAGGACGAGGACCAGGCGGCGCCGCTGTTCGGCGTGGCCGGTCCCTTCGACGGCAAGGTCTATGCCTTCGGCGCTTTCGGCACGCTGATGGTGTCCACCGACCTGGGCAAGACCTGGCAGTCGCAGAAGTCCGACGCGGTCGGCGACAAGCACCTGTACGGCATGCTCGGCGGCGGCGGCACGCTGCTGCTGGTCGGTGAGCAGGGCCTGATGCTCAAGTCCACCGATGGCGGCGCCAGCTGGCAGACGCTGCCGCAGGTCTACAAGGGCTCCTTCTTCGGCGCGCTGACGCTGCCGGACAAGGGCTGGCTGGTCTACGGCATGCGCGGCCACGTCTTTGTCAGCCATGACGCCGGCCAGAGCTGGAAGGAGAGCGTCACTCCGGCGCCGCTGTCGATCTTCGGCGGCTCGCTGCGGGCCGACGGCAAGATCTACCTGGCGGGGGCGCAGCGCACCGTGCTGGTGTCGGACGACAACGGCGCCAGCTTCAAAGTCTACTCGCAGGGCGAGCGGCAGACGCTGGCGGCGGTGCTGCCGCTGGCCGACGGCGAGGTGCTGGACGCCGGCGAGCCGGGCCTGGGCATCCAGAAACCCACCGCGCCGGTCGAAGGAGGCCAGCCATGAAGGCCAATGGCAGCTTCATCAACCGCCTGGTCGAGGGCATCTCCAACGTCCTCATCGGCCGCCGCCACCTGCTGTCGGTGCTGTTCGCGGCGATGACGGTGTTCTTCGGCTACAACGCCACCAAGGTCAAGCTCGATCCGGGCTTCCTCAAGCTGCTGCCGGTGAAGCATGAGTACATGCGCACCATGATGGAGTACATGAAGGACTTCTCCGGCGCCAACACCTTGCTGGTCAACCTGCGCTGGAAAGGGCCGGGCGACATCTACAACAAGGAGTTCATGGACGACCTGCGCAAGGCCACGGACGACGTGTTCTTCATCCCCGGCATCAACCGCACCCATGTCACCTCGCTGTTCACGCCCAACACCTGGTACCTGGAGATCACCGAGGACGGCTTCCGCGGCGAGCCGGTGGTGCCGGCCAAGTTCAGCGCCACCGGGGAGGAACTGGACCGGGTGCGGCACAACGTCACGCTGTCCGGCCAGATCGGCCTGCTGGTGGCCAACGACCTCAAGGGCGCGCTGATCCGCGCCGACCTGCAGGACGTCGATCCCGATGCGCCGCGCGACCAGATGCGCGTCGATTACTGGGAAGTGCAGAAGAAGCTGGAGGAGATCCGCGGCCGCTTCGAGAGCCCGCAGAAGTATGTTTACAGGATCAAACAGGACCAGGGCCCGTTCAAGGCCGGTGACGTGGTCGGCGAGGGTTATGTCGACTACGGCTGGATGCTGCGCTACGAGACCTTCCAGGCGATCCCCAGGAACGCCAACGGCGAGGCCGGCGAAGCGCTGCCGGTGAAGGGCGCCGACGTCAGCGTCGAGACGGTGAAGAACCCGGAGTACAACCCCAATATCGAGGTCAACATCATCGGCTTCGCCCGCCTGCTGGGCGACGTCATCAAGGGCCTGCTGGGCGTGTTCAGCTTCTTCGGCCTGGCCTTCGTCATCACGCTGGTGCTGCTGTACTGGTACACCCGCTCGCCGCGCCTGACCCTGACCGCGCTGGTGGTGGCGCTGCTGCCGGTGCTGTGGCTGATCGGCATCCTGCCGCTGATCGGCTTCGGCGTGGACCCGATGTCGATCCTGGTGCCGTTCCTGATCTTCTCCATCGGCGTGTCGCACGCGGTGCAGATGACCAACGCCTGGCGCCAGGAAGTGGTGGCCGGGGCCAGCGCGGTGGAAGCCTCGCGCCGCGCCTTCCGCAAGCTGTTCGTGCCGGGCGCGGTGGCGCTGCTGACCAACGCGCTGGGCTTCGCCGTGATCATGTTCATCCAGATCCCGATCGTGCACGAGCTGGGCATCACCGCCTGCCTCGGCGTGCTGCTGATGATCATCACCAACAAGATGATCCTGCCGATCATCCTCACCCATATCCGCCTGGAGGATTCCTGCCGCCAGCGCACCGACGACGCCAGCATGGGCGGCGAGGGCGCGGCCATCTGGCGCGTCATCGCCAAGTGCGCCGAGCCGCGCTGCGCGGTGTGGGTGTTCGTGGTCTGCGCCGTGCTGCTGATCGGCACCACCTGGCTGTCGCGCGGCCTAGTCATCGGCGACTCCGGCCACGGCGCGCCGGAGCTGCGGCCGGATTCGCGCTACAACCGTGACAGCGAGCAGATCGCCAGCACCTACCTGATTGGTGTCGACGTGCTCACCGTCATCGCCGAGGCCAAGAACTTCGAAGGCGACTCCTGCCTGCACTACCCGGTGACCGACCTGATCGACCGGCTGGAACTGACCATGCGCGGCGTCGCCGGCGTGCAGTCGGTGCTCAGCGTCGGCGGCGTCGGCCGGCTGGTGATCACCGCCTTCAACGAGGGCAGCCCGCGCTGGGAGGCGCTGCCGCGCAGCGAGTCCGGCCTGTCCGTCGGCTCGCGCGCCTTTGACCCCAACCTGGGCTTCAACAACGAGAGCTGCCGCGCCATCCAGGTCATGATCTTCACCAAGAACCATGACGGCCCCACCGTGGCCCATGTGGTGGAGGAGCTGAAGAAGTTCATCGCCGCCAACCCGGTGGACGGCGTCAAGCTGCGCCTGGCCAGCGGCAACGTCGGCGTGATGGCCGCCACCAACGAGACCGTCGGCGCGGCCGAGGTGAAGATGCTGCTGGCCATCTTCGGCGCACTGATTCTGTTGTGCCTGGTCACGTTCCGCTCGATCACCGCGGTGATCTGCGTCATCGTGCCGCTGACCATGGTGTCGATCTTCTGCAACGCCCTGATGGCCTCCCTCAACATCGGCCTGAAAGTGGCCACGCTGCCGGTGATCGCGTTGGGTGTCGGCGTCGGCGTCGACTACGGCATCTACCTGTTCGAGCGCATCCAGCACCATATGCGTGACGACGGCATGGACTTCCGCGAAGCCTTCCACGGCGCCATGCGCCAGCGCGGCACCGCGGCGGTGTTCACCGCCATCACCATGGCCGTGGCGGTCGGCACCTGGACCCTGTCGGCGCTCAAGTTCCAGGCCGACATGGGCCTGCTGCTGTCGTTCATGTTCCTGGTCAACATGCTCGGCGCCATCTGCCTGCTGCCGGCCCTCGGCGCCTGGTTCTTCTACGGCCAGGGCAAGGCCGCGCCCAAGGCGCCGCCCCATGCGGCCGTACGTGGAGTAAGCTAAGCCAAGCCCCAATCCTCTCTCCCGGAGGGAGAGGGGCAGGGGTGCTGGAACGCGGGTCCGGTGGAGTATCGCCGCGCCAGACCTGCGCCCTCACCCGCGCCCTGCGGCGCGGCCTCTCCCGGAGGGAGAGGCGCAAGCATGGCAGCAGCGCTGGAACCGTAACCCGGAGGACCGTTCGACCATGGTGGCTTCAGGACTGATCAACCGCTTCGCGCGCGCCATGATCGGCAACGCCGCCGCCAAGGGCTACCACCTCGAGGTGATCTGCGACGCGCTGCAGCTCACGCCCTCCGTGGTGCGCGACCGCGAAGCCCGCTTCGACCCCGAAACCTTCTGCCGCATCTCGCGCAACGTCAAGCTGCTGATGGACGACGAGTTCTGCGGCTTCACCACCGCCCCGGTCCGCATCGGCGCGTTCCAGCACATGTGCGAATCGGCGCTGGAAGCCAAGACCCTGGGCGAGGCCTACGAGCGCGCCTTCCGTTTCTACGGCCAGGTCACCCGCGACATCGGCTTCGAGCTTGACGCGCACCAGGATACCGCCAGCCTGCGCATAGGCCTGGCCCACCCTGAGCTGGACCGTTACAACTTCCTCTACGAATGGTGGTTCATCGTCTGGGCCGGCTTCGGCGCCTGGCTGATCGGCGAGGAAGTGCCAGTGGTCGCCGCCGATTTCCCCCATCCGCGCTCCGGCTCGCCCGAGGAGTATGGCGACAGCTTCACCGGCAATTGCCGCTTCTCCCGTCCGGTCGGCAGCCTGCTGGTGCCGGCGCAGTCCCTGCGCCAGCCGCTGATCCGCAAGCCGCACGAACTCGAATCCTTCCTCCTGCCCAGCGGCCAGGATCTCAGCAATACCTTCGGCGTGCACCGCAGCTTCCGCTCCATGCTGCGTTCGCGCCTGCGCGAGCACCTGGGGCAGACTCGGGCGCTGTTGTCCATCGAGGATGCCGCCGCCCACTACAACATCAGCAGCCAGACTTTGCGCCGGCGGTTGCAGTCGGAATGCACCAGCTACCGCCTGCTCAAGGAGGAGGTGCGGCGCGAGGCGGCGCTGGAGTGGCTGGCCGACGGACGCATTGGCGTCGGCGAGGCCTCGCTGTTGGCGGGATTTGCCGAGGAGAATGGCTTGTCGCGGGCGCTAAAAAGCTGGGTGGGGGCCAGTCCAAGCGAGTACCGCCGCGCGCTGTCATGACGTTTCGCCGGTACCTCGTCGCGGGAAAATTGCAGCGCGGTTGCTGCGCGAACCCGGCGTAGAGTGGGGGTGGATGCGCCCCATCGGATCTGTCTACAGTAGCGGCGAGGCTGCCGCTGGCAGCCATACCCGTGGAGGATTCCGCATGACCCAGACCCTGCGTATCGTCGCCGTTGCCGCGACCCTGTTCCTGATCACTCCGATGGCCAACGCCGGTCCTTGTCACGACCAGCCGAACATGGCGGCGGCCCTGGAGTCGCTGAAGCAGGCGAGGGAGGAACTGCTCAAGGCGGAACACAACAAGGGCGGGTGGCGGGATGCCGCCATCAAGGCGATCAACGAAGCCATCAGCCAGACCGATCGGGGCTGTGCTTTCGCCGATAACCACTAGGGCCTGTTAACACTGATTGGGTCGCTGCGACGGAATGGCCCCGTCCCCCACTATGTTCGTGGGGGTTGCGCTCAAAATCGCACCAGGCGGCGTTGTCAGACCTGGCCATGGAATCACCATGGCCAGGTCTTCCGCCTTGCCTGACGCGATTTTGAGCTGCAACGCAGCGATCCAATCAGTGTTAACAGGCCCTAGCAAGGGCGGCGCAATGCGCGAACGCGCAATGCGCCGGATGGAGTGTGACCGGCAGCACGGAAGGGCAGGCGGGCGATCCGTTCACCGCGTCGTGTGGCTGGAGTCGCGTCGATGCAAGGCCGGTGGGGATCGGGGCTTTACCTGACGCAAAGCCCCGATTCCGCTTCGCGCTCCCGCGCTAACTAGTTAGTCGTCCTCGTCGTCGAACGGTTCCCCGAATGGTGGGGTCAGCCCGGTGTAGTCACCGATCACCTTGGCGTCATACGGCGCGTTCAACTGCCCGGGGCCGTTGCCGTTGACGCCGACCTGGCCCTGGCTGAAGACGATGGCCTGGGCCGGGTTGATCTCGATCACCTGGCCGTTGAACTGGTCGCTGATCAGGGTATTGCCGCTGCGCAGGCGCACGGCGCGGGTCGGCAGGGGATTGGCGACGCTGCCGGGGCGGGTGTTGGTGGCGTAGCTCGATACCAGGTTCTTGCCGCTGTCGATCTCGACGATGCGGTTGTTGTTGGAGTCGGTGATCAGCGTATGGCCGTTGCGCAGGCGGCTGGCGAAGGCAGCGCCGTTGAGGGTGCTGGTGTCGCTGGGACTGCCGTACTGCCAGACGATCTGCCTGGCGCGGTTCACCTCGATCACGCGGTTGTTGTTCTCGTCGGCGATCAGCACGTTGCCGTTTTCCAGCAGCACCGAGCTGTTGGGGTTGTTGAGCTGGTCGGCGGCCGCGCCGGTGACGCCGGTGGTGCCGTACTGCCAGACGATGCGGTGCCGCAGGTTGACCTCGATCACCCGCGCATTGCCCTGGTCGGTGATCAGGATGTGTCCGTTGGGCAGGAAGGCGGCGAAAACCGGCGTATTCAACTGGTCCGGGCCGGCCCCGGCGACGCCGCTCTGGCCATACTGCCAGACGATCTTTCCCTGGCGGTCGACCAGCACCACGCGGTTGTCCTGGCAGCCGCCGCCGCACGAAGGCTCGGCGCCGGCCGGAGCGCCGGTGCCGGCGATCAGCGTGAGCCGGCCGACCCGCTCGGCGTCGTTCGGCGCCACCACCGAGTGCGGCCCGGCGACGCTGGAGCCGTCGCCGAACTGCCACACGATATTGTGCTGCCGGTCGATTTCGATGACCCGGTTGTTGAACTGGTCGGCGATCAGGATGTTGCCGGGCGTGTTGAAGCCTCCGGCCGCCGCTGCGGTGGCCAGCGACAGCAGGCAGGCTGCGGCGCCCACGCAGGCGGCGAGCCGGGCGGTCAGTCTGGCGGCGAAACGCCGCGGCCGGCGGGATCGGACGGTATTCATCAGGGGTTCCTCCATGTCGGTGGTGATCGGCGCAGGCGCCAATCCGGTTGCCGGCAAGCAGGCGTGAATCCGTTCCATCGCGTCCCCGCCCGCCGCCGGGGTGATGCCAGGACACCGTGTTGCCTGTGTCTGTGCCCGGCCAGCCGGAGGCGGTTGCACCGGCGCCGCCCGGTTCCCGCAAATCACTGAATGGAAATGACAAATACCCTGGCAACGCGGTGCCTTCTCACCCGTTTGCAGCAGGCGCGGCCAGGCTGATCGGCGGTAACTTTTGCAACAGGCAGTGGGCCGGGGATCGCGGTTGCGGCGCCAGGCAGGTTGTCACTTTTTGATATGGGCCGGGCCGGAGTGCCTGCCTAGACTGGTGAAGTCCATCAGTCCCATTACGGTGAGATCCGATGGCGCATTTTAAACCCCGATAAGGCCGGAAGCTGGAGGAACAGGAAATGTCTGAACTTGCAACTGAGCGTCTGATTTCAGTCGATTCGCATGTGCACTTCACCGATGAATGGGTGAAGGCGCGGCTGAGCAAGCCGATGCAGGCAGTGTGGGACGAGGCCAACCGCAAGGCCGAGGAATACGCCGCCAAGGTGCTGCGCGGCGGCCAGCCGCAGCTGCAGCTGGAGGATTTCGTCGACCCGGAAGCGGCCCTGGACCCCGGCCACTTCGAGCCGCACGCGAAGCTCAAGGCCATGGACCGCGACGGCGTCTACGCCGAGGTGATCTTCCCCGAGCTGGCCGGCGCCAAGATCGCCAACCCGCACCTGATGGGCAACGACTGGAAGGAAGTGTTCCAGGGCTACAACAACGCCATGGGCGATTTCGCCTCGGTGGACCCGGTGCGCCTGATGACGGCCTACCAGCTGCCGCTGTACGACATCCCCTTCGCGGTGAAGGAAGTCGAACGCCTGGCGCGTGACAAGAAGGCGCGCTGCGTGCAGATCACCCCGTTCCCCTCGGACCTGGGTCTGCCGGACGTCTACGACAAGTCCTACGAGCCGTTGTGGGCCGCGATCCAGGCCAATGAGCTGACCATCCTCAACCACCTCGACCTGAAGAAGGAACTGTGGGACCTGTTCCGCCGCGATCCCACGCCGCAGAAAGGCATCTTCACCGGCTTGGCCTGGGCGCCGCTGGCTGAGTCGATCTGCATGTGGATTCTCACCGGCACGCTGGAGAAGTTCCCCGGCCTGAAAGTGCTGCTGGTCGAGCCGGGCCTGGGCTGGCTGCCGTGGTTTTTCGAATTCCTGCTCGACCCGCGCATGCACCAGCACTATGAGTTCCCCGGCGTGAAGCTGCCGCCGAGCGAGTACTTCAAGCGGCAGATGGGCGCCACCTTCATGTACGAGCCGAAAGGCCTGAAGGACTGCTATGAGTACTTCGGCCCGGACTGCCTGTTCTGGTCCACCGACTTCCCGCATCCGGCCACCTGCTGGCCGAATTCGCGCAAGCAGGTGGTGTCGCAATTCGCCGAAGCGGGCATCCCGGAAGCCGATCGCCGCAAGATCACGTCCGAGAATGGGCTGAAGCTGTTTGGCCTGAAGTAAGCACTACCGAGAATCGGGAATGGGGAATCGGGAGTCGTAGAAGCAATCGCTTTTGACGATTCCCGATTCTCGTATCCCCATTCCCGCACAACGAGGAGCAATGATGGCTGGCGTACTGGACAAGCTGCGGGTACTGGACCTCTCCTGGGGCATAGCCGGCCCGATGACGGCCATGCTGATGGCCGACAACGGCGCGCAAGTGACCAAGATCGAGCCACCCGGCGGCGATCCATTCCGCCACCAGCTCGGCTACAAGGTGTGGAACCGCGGCAAGCGCAGCGCGGTGTACGACCTCAAGAACCCCGCCGACAAGGACAACTTCCTGGCCCTGGTGAAGACCGCCGACGTGCTGGTCGAAAGCTACGCGCCCGGCGTGACCCAAAAGCTCGGCATCGACTACGACACGCTGCACCGGCTCAATCCGCGGCTGGTGTATTGCTCAATCACAGGTTACGGCCGCGACAACGAGAATTCCGACCGCCCGGCTTACGACGCTCTGGTGGCGGCCCGCTCCGGCCTGCACTGGGAGCAGCGCGGCTGGCCGGAAGGCGCCATGAACCACCTGCTGGGCCGGCCCGATCCGTTCCCCGACCTGGAAATCCCGTATGACTGGGTGCAGGGCGCGCCGCGTCCCGGCCCGCTGTTCCCGGCCTCGCACTGGCCCAGCCTCGGCGCCTTCTTCGCCGCCTCGGTCGGCATCAGCGCCGCGCTGCGCGCGCGCGAAATCAACGGCACCGGGCAACTGGTGGAAACCTCGCTGCTGCAGGGCGCCATGGCCGGCGCCGCCGGCGTGTGGCAGCGCGCCGAGAACATCGACGCCGACGGTTTCGACAGCTGGATTCTCGGCAGCCGCTCGCCCAAGGGCCATTTCCAGTGCAAGGACGGCCGCTGGATCCAGAACTGGGTGCCGAACCCGCGCTTCATCCTCACCGCTTCGGAAGGCGACACCATCAACGCCACGCCGAACCTCACCGTGCAGAACGACCCGGACCGCTTCGGCACCGGGCCGGAAGAGCTGCTGGTGATGTCCCACTACCAGCCGATCCTGGCCGAGGCGATCCGCAAGTTCACCGCCAAGGAGTGGGTGGACGCCGCCGCCACCGCCGAGATGACCATGCAGGACGTGCGCTCGGTGGAAGAGTCGCTGGCCGACCCCCTGTTCCTCAAGGACGGCTGCGTCACCGAAATGAACGATCCCGAGCTGGGGACCATCCGCGCCGTCGGCGCCGCTTACAAGATGAGCGCCACGCCGGGCAGCATCGGCGGGCCGGCGCCGAAGGTGGGGCAGCACACCGCCGAGGTCAAGGCCGAGGCGGATAAAGCCAAGGCGGCGCCGGTCGCCGCCGCTGCCGCCGGCAGGAAGATCAAGCGTCCGCTGGAAGGCATCACCGTGCTCGACCTGGGGCTGGCCATCGCCGGTCCCTTCGGCGCGCAGCTGCTGTCGGACCTGGGCGCCAACGTCATCAAGATCAACGGCCTGTTCGACCTGTTCTGGCACCGCGTGCACATCGCCTACATGGCCAACCGCGGCAAGAAGAGCATCACCCTCAACCTCAAGCACCCCGAGGCGATGAAGATCTTCCTCGAGCTGGTGAAGACGGCCGATGTGGTGCATCACAACATGCGCTATGACGCCGCCGAGCGCCTCAAGATCGACTACGAGAGCCTCAAGCAGATCAACCCCAAGCTGATCTACTGCCACACCCGCGGCTTCGAGACCGGCCAGCGCGCCAGCCTGCCGGGCAACGACCAGACCGGCGCCTGCCTGTCCGGCATCCAGTACGAGGACGGCGGCATGGACCGGGGCGGCAAGCCGATCTGGAGCCTGACCTCGTTCGGCGACACCGGCAACGGCTTCCTCTCCGCCGTGGCGGTGATCAACGCGGTGTATCACCGTGACCGCACCGGCGAAGGCCAGATGGTGGACACTTCCATCATCAACGCCGCGCTGCTCAACACCTCCTATGCAGTGGCCACGCCGGACGGCAAGGGTTTCGAGCGGCCCAAGGTCGATGGCATGCAGTATGGCTATTCCGCCGGCCATCGCCTGTATGAGACCAAGCAGGGCTGGCTGTGCGTGCTGCTGCTCAACCAGTCGCACTGGGACGAGCTGCTGACCGTGCTGGGCCTGCCGGAACTGGTCACCGATCCGCGCTTCTGCAGCGACGAGGCGCGCCGCAAGAACGACGAGGCCCTGGCCGGGCGCATCGCCGACCGCTTCAAGACCGCCACTGCCGCGGAGTGGTTCGCCCGGCTGGACGCCGCCGGCGTGCCGCTGGAAATCGTCTCCGAGGACTTCTCGCTCAAGCTGTACGACAACGCCGGGTTCCAGAAGCGCCAGTGGGTCACTTCCTATCCGCACCCGGTGGTCGGCAAGCTCGACCAGATCGGCCTGCTGTTCAACCTGTCGGACACGCCGGGCGTGATCCAGGGACGGCCGCTGCTGGTGGGCGAGCACACCAAGGAAATCCTCGCCGGCATGGGCTACCCCGAAGACAAGGTCAAGGCGCTGGAAGAGCAGTTCGCCATCGGCTTCGTCGGCATGCCGCGCATGCCGCCGCGTGCGCCGGTCGGCCAGCCGACCGCGCCGAAGCCGGGCATGGCCAGCATGCTGGAAAAAGAAGCCGCCAAGAAATAGACCACAACACATCCCCTCTCCCTGCGGGAGAGGGGTAGGGGTGAGGGGCGCACTTTCACCTTTCGATATTTCAAATCAAATCAGCCAACAAAGCCGCCATGACCGATCCGACCGAGTCAGCACCGATCCCCCCGCCCAAGCCCACCCGCCTGGCCCCCATCGTCACGCTCGACGCCAAGTTCTTCTGGGACGGCGCCGACCGCGGCGAATTCCTCGGCGAGGCCTGCGCCGACTGCGGCAAGCTGCGCTTTCCGCCGCGGCCGATGTGCCCGCACTGCCACAGCGTCAAGCGCAAGGAAGTGAAGCTGTCCGGGCGCGGCACCGTCTACACCTGGATCCAGCCGCGTCACCCGACGCCGTTCGGTTTCAAGGAGCCGCCGATCGTCGCCACCATCGAGCTGGAAGAGGGCTATCGCCTGGTCTCCAACCTCTATGACATCGCTCTGGAGGATGTGAAGCAGGGCCTGCCGGTGGAGGTGTTCTTCGCGCCCACCATGGGCAATCACCAGGTGCCGGTATTCCGGCCGCGTGCGAAATAAGACAGGAGAAACAATAAATGGCACGTACCTTCCGTGAAGCCGCCATCGCCGGCATCGGCGCCACCGAGTTCTCCAAGGCCTCTGGCCGCAGCGAGCTGCAGCTCGCCGCCGAATGCGCCAAGGCGGCGCTGGACGACGCCGGCATCCATCCGTCCCAGGTGGACGGCATGATCACCTTCACCATCGACAACAGCGACGAGATCGGGCTGTGCCGCTGCCTCGGCGTCGAGGACCTGGCCTATACCGCGCGCATCCCCGGCGGCGGCGCCGCCGCGGTGGCGACCATCTACCAGGCCATGGCCCTGGTCAACGCCGGGCTGTGCAACACCGTGCTGGTGTGGCGCGCCATGAACGAGCGCTCGCAGTATCGCTTCGGCCAGCCGCACACGCAGAACTTGGGCCCGCAGGCCGGCAACGGCACCGGTTCGCTGCTGTGGTGCATGCCGTTCGGCGCGCAGACCCCGGCCACCTGGGAGTCCCTGGCGGCGCAGCGCTACATGCAGCAGTACGGCGTCACCAACGAGGACCTGGGCCGGGTCTCGGTGGCGCAGCGCAAGTACGCCGCCACCAACCCGGCGGCCTGGTTTTACGGCAAGCCGATCACGCTGGAGGAGCACCAGAGCTCGAAGTGGATCGTCGAGCCGATCCTGCGCCTGCTCGACTGCTGCCAGGAGAGCGACGGCGGCGTGGCCATCGTCATCACCAGCCTGGAGCGCGCCAGGGACCTGAAGCAGAAGCCGGTGAGGATCGTCGGGGCCTGCCAGTCGATCCCCTACAACGTGGAAGTGATCTCCAACTACTACCATGCCGACCTGTCGATGATGCCGGAGGCCGAGGGCACGGCGAAGCGGCTCTACGCCCAGACCGGCATGAAGCCGACCGATATGCAGATGGCGATGATCTATGACGCCTTTACGCCGCAGGTGCTGAAGCAGCTGGAAGGCTTCGGCTTCTGCAAACGCGGCGAGGCCAAGGATTTCGTCAAGAGCGGCGAGATCGACATCGACGGCATCCTGCCGGTCAACACCAACGGCGGCCTCATCGGCGAAGCCTATATCCACGGCATGAACAACATCGCCGAGGCGGTGCGGCAGGTGCGCGGCAGCGCGGCGAACCAGGTGAAGAACGTCGAGCGCGTGCTGGTCTCCTCCGGCATGGCCGGCGCGATCTTCGAGAAGGTCTGAGGCTTGTCCCGGGTTCCTATGGGCAAACCCCTCATGCCGGGCAGCGTCGTGAAGCAGGGCGTATTTCAGCACCGCGCGCGGCAGCCGGCATGAGCGATCAATCGATCGTTCTGCGCCTGGACTCCGGCGTTACGCTGCCGGGCGCCGGCCCGCTGCACGTGGCGGTGGAAGTGCGCGCCCCGCGCCAGGCCAGCCTCGGCGCGGCGCCCGTGGTGCTGGTGTGCCTGCCGGGCGGCGGCATGAACCGCCGCTTCTTCGACCTGATGCCGGGCGGCGAGGGAGCGGGCGACCTCAGCTTCAGCTTCGCCAGGCAGATGGCGGGGCGCGGCTTCGTCGTCGTCTGCATCGACCACCTCGGCGTCGGCGACAGCGACCGTCCGGAGGACGGCTACCTGCTGACGCCGGAGGTGCTGGTGCAGGCCAACCAGCATGCGCTGGAGCAGGTGCTGGCCGGGCTGCGCGCCGGCAGCCTGCTGGGCGATCTGCCGCCGCTGCCGGACCTGGTGAGCATCGGCGTGGGTCATTCGATGGGCGCCATGCTGACCCTGCTGCAACAGGCCGCCCACCGCCCGCATGCCGGCCTGGCGCTGCTGGGGTTCAGCACGCGCGGCATGCCCGAGTACCTGATTCCAGAGGCCAAGGCCCTGGCCGCCGATACACAGGCGGTGCGGGCCGAGTTGGTGCGCCTGGCCAAGGCCACGTTCGTGGTGCCGTATCCGGAAGTGAAGCCCTCGCCGCAGTCGAACAGCCTGTTCGCCGGCGCCGCCGCCGAGGCGCGCGGGGTGGAGGCGATCAAGGTGGCGCGCGACAAGATGCTGCCGGTGACGGCCTTCATGTCGATGCTGCCCGGCAACGTGGCGCCGGAGGCGGCGCGGATCGACGTGCCGCTGTTCCTGGCGCTGGGCGAGCGCGACATCGCCGGCCCGCCGCACCAGGTGCCGGCGGCGTTCACCGGCAGCCGCGATGTGAGCTTGCACATCCTGCCGGAAAGCGGCCACAGTCACTTCCTGTTCCCGGCGCGCACCGGCCTGTTTAACCGCCTGGCGGGCTGGGCGCGGCTGGTGGCCGGCGGGCTGTAAGATTTCCCCAAGCGGTTCCAACCTGAGTTCTGGAGATTGTGAGATGGCGGTAGCACTGAAAGCCGGCGCGAAGCTGAAGAGCGCGGTTTGCGACACGCAGCTGATGGTGGTGAAAGCGCCGGCCGGGGAGTACGACCTCCGCTGCGGCGGCGTGGAAATGCTCAGCGGCACGGCGACCGCCCCGGAAGGTGCCCAGCTCGACCCGGCGCAGGCCGAAGGCACGCTCATCGGTAAGCGCTATGTCGACGCCGAGGAGAAGGTCGAGTTGCTCTGCACCAAGGGCGGCAAGGGCTCGCTGGTGCTCAACGGTACGCCGCTGGGCATCAAGCAGGCCAAGCAACTGCCGTCGTCGGATTGATGCGACCCGGCGGATGCACGACCAGCACGCCACCCACCCCAAACCCGCTCCCGATGGGGGAGCGGTCCAGCGGACAGTGACCTGATGAACATCGCGACCATTCTGGACATGGCCGCCGAGGCATTCGGCGAGCGTATCGCCGTGGTTTCCGGCGACACCCGCATGAGCTATGCCGAGCTGCGCGCGGCGGCGCGCCGCGCCGCCGGCGTGATCCGCAACAGCAACGCCGCCTATGTCGCGCTGCTGGACGTGAATAGCCCCGCGGTCCCGGTCGCCATCTTCGCCGCGGCCTATGCCGGCGTGCCCTATGTGCCGCTCAACTACCGCCTGACCCGCGCCGAGATCAACGAGCTGGTGGCGCGCGTCGCGCCGGCTTATCTGATCACCAGCGCCGAGTACCGCCCGCTGCTCGATCTGCGCAAGGACGTGTGGGTGGAGGACCGTGCCCGCTTCCTCAGGCTGCCGGAAGCGGCGGCCGAGGGCCTGCCCGAGCCGCTTGAGGATCCGCGCGCCGTGGCGGTGCAGCTGTTCACCAGCGGCACCACCGGCAAGCCCAAGGCGGCGATCCTGCGCCACGAGAACCTGATGTCCTACATCGTCGGCACGGTCGAGTTCGCCGCCGCCGAGGAGGACGACGCCATCGTCGTCACCGTGCCGCCGTATCACATCGCTGGCATCTCCTCGGTGCTCAGCTCGACCTACGCCTGCCGCCGCATGGTGCAGCTCGACGGCTTCGACGCCGGCTCCTGGCTGCAGGCCTGCCGCAGCGAGAATGTCAGCAACGCCTTCCTGGTGCCGACCATGCTCAGCCGCATCGTCGATCACCTGGTCGAGCAGGGCGAAACCTCGGCGCTGCCGTCGCTGCGCGCCATCGCCTACGGCGGCGGCAAGATGCCGCTCGGCACCATCCAGCGCGCGATGAGCCTGTTCCCGCAGGTCGGTTTCACCAATGCCTACGGCCTGACCGAGACCAGTTCCACCGTGGCCGTGCTCGGCCCGGATGATCACCGCGCCGCCGCCGCCAGCGAAGACCCGCTGGTGCGCAAGCGCCTGTCCTCGGTGGGCAAGCCCACCGGCGCGGTGGAAATCCTGATCCGTGACGAAGACGGCACGCCGCTCGGCGCCAACCAGCCCGGCCTGGTGTTCGTGCGCGGCGGCCAGGTTTCCGGCGAGTACCTGTCGCTGGGCAGCGCGCTCGACGACGACGGTTGGTTCTCCACCCGCGACCGCGGCTATCTCGACGACGAGGGCTTCCTGTTCCTCGAAGGCCGCGCCGACGACGTCATCGTGCGCGGCGGCGAGAACATCTCACCCGGCGAGATCGAGGACGTGCTGCTGAGCCATCCCGCGGTGGCCGACGCCGCCGTGGTGGCGGTGCCGGACGAGCAGTGGGGCGAGGGGGTCGGCGCGGCCGTGGTGTTGAAGGAAAATGCCAAGGCCAGCGTCGCCGAGCTGCAGGAGCTGGTGAAGCAGCGCCTGCGCTCGTCGCGCGTGCCGCAGGCCATCGTGTTCCGCGAGGCGCTGCCCTACAACGAGCTGGGCAAGGTGCTGCGCCGGGTGATCCGCCAGGAATTCGCCGAAGCCGCGTCCGCCTCCTCCGGCTGAGCCGTGACGGCGCCGCCGGGCGCGGCATAAGCTTCGCGCCATGTCCGCCGCATCGCCAATGCAGCCTTCGCCGGCCGGCGCCGCTGCCCGCTATGCGCAGCGCCTGCTCGCTTCCCTGGGCCTGCCGGCGGCGCAGAGCCTGTGTGTGCCTGAGCAGCATCCCGCCGTGGCCTGGGCGGCATCCGGATTGATGGCGCTGACCGGCCTGGCCGATGGCGCGCCGCAGATGTGCCCGGCGCCGCTGGCGTCCTGTGCCGACGGCGCGCTGGCGGCACTGGCCAGCTTGGCGCCCGCGGGCGCGCTCGACGGCCTGCGCGGTGCGGCGCTGCTGGCCGAGCGCGCCGCCTTGTTGGGGCTGCGCCGCGCCGGCGATGTGTCTTCGGGCGGCGCCTGCCGCCTGTATGCCGCGGCCGACGGCCGCATCGCGCTCAACCTGGCGCGCGAGGAGGACCAGGCGCTGCTGCCGGCCTGGCTGGAACTGGAGCAGGTGCCGTCCGCTGCCGAACTGCCGCGGCTGATCGCCGGGCGTGCCATGCAGGAACTGGTGGAGCGCGGCCAGCTGCTGGGCCTGGCAGTGGCGCCCGACCAGCCGCCCGATCGCGGCGCCGGGCACTGGTTCTCGACGGAGGCCGTGGCGCAGCCGCGCCGCTCTGTTCCGCTGCGCGCGCCGCGCGTGGTCGACCTGTCCTCGCTGTGGGCCGGTCCGCTGTGCAGCCATCTGCTGCAGCGGCTGGGCGCCGAGGTGATCAAGGTGGAAAGCGCGGCGCGGCCGGACGGGGCGCGGGGCGGGCACCGCGGATTCTTCGACCTGCTGAACGCCGGCAAGCGCTGCGTGGCGCTGGACCCGCGCGATGCCGGAGGCCGCGCGCAACTGCGCGCCCTGATCGGCAGCGCCGATATCGTCATCGAGGGCTCGCGCCCGCGCGCGTTGCGCCAGCTCGGTATCGACGCCATGCAATTGCTGCGCGACACACCCGGGCTGAGCTGGATCTCGATCACCGGCCATGGCCGTGGCGAGCCGCAGGAGAACTGGGTGGCCTATGGCGACGACGCCGCCGTGGCGGCGGGCCTGTCCAGCCTGATGCACCAGGCCACCGGCCTGCGCCTGTTCGCCGGTGACGCCATCGCCGATCCGCTGACCGGGCTGCACGCCGCGGTCGCCGCCTGGGCCAGCTACCGGGAGGGCGGCGGCCGGCTGCTGGCGCTGTCGCTGAGCGGTGTGGTGGCGCACGCCCTCGCGTTCGAGCCGCCGCAGACCGACGCGGCGCTGCGCCAGCGGCAGCGGCGCTGGACCGCGCTGGCGCGGCAGCAGGGCGTGCAGCCGCCGCAGGCGCGGCCGGTCATCGCGCCCGCCGGCGCGCTCGGCGCGGATACCGCCGCCGTGCTGGACGGACTGCGCCGCGCATGCTGATCCGCAACGCCGAGATCAATTTCAGCACGGTGGCCGACCTGCGCATCGCGCAGGGCCGCATTGCCGCAATCGGACCCGGGCTGCCCACGCAGACCGGTGAGGAAGTGATCGACGCCCACGGTGGCGCCCTGCTGCCGGGCCTGCGCGACCATCACCTGCACCTGGCCTCGCTGGCGGCCGCGCGCGCCTCGCTGCAGTGCGGGCCGCCGCAGGTGCACAGCGCGGCGCAGCTGGCGGCGCGGCTGGCGGAGCAGGCCGGCGCTTCGGGCTGGCTGCGTGGCATCGGCTATCACGAATCGGTGGCCGGTTCGATCGACCGCGACTGGCTCGATCGCTGCGTGCCGCAGCGGCCGGTGCGCATCCAGCACCGCGGCGGCCGCCTGTGGATTCTCAACTCCGCCGCGCTGCGCCTGCTTGGCGCCGACGGGCCGGCGGGCGACGACCCGCTGGAACGCATCAACGGCCGACCCAGCGGGCGGCTCTACGACAACGACCGTTGGTTGCGCCAGCGCCTCGGCCGCGAACGCCCCGGCCTTGCCGAGGTGAGCCGCGAACTCGCCAGCCGCGGTGTCACGGCCGTCACCGACACCAGCCCGGACAATGCGCCGCAGGAAGCGCAGTGGCTGCGTCAGGCGCAGCGCCGCGGCGAGCTGCTGCAGGACGTGCTGCTGATGGGCGGCGCCGGGCTCGACGGCTACGACCCGGGTGTGGCGGACGATCCGTGTGCGCCGCAGCTGAGCATCGGCCCGCGCAAGTTCCACCTGCACGAAGCGCATCTGCCCGAATACGATTCGGTATGCGAGCAGGTGCGCGCCGCGCATCGTGCCGGGCGCAACGTCGCCTTCCACTGCGTCACGCGCACCGAACTGGTGTTCACCCTCGGCGCCTTGCGCGAGGCCGGGGTGCGCGCGGGCGACCGCATCGAGCATGCCGCGGTGACGCCGCCGGAGCTGTTGCAGGCGCTGCGCCAGCTGGGCTTGGCGGTGGTCAGCCAGCCCGGCTTCGTGGCCGAGCGTGGCGACCGCTACCTGCAGGAGGTGGAGGCGGCGGACCAGCCCTGGCTGTACCGCCTCAGGGCTTTCCTCGATGCCGGCGTGCCGCTGGCCGGCAGCAGCGATGCGCCGTTCGGCGCCGCCGAACCCTGGCAGGCGATGCAGGCTGCGGTCTCGCGCCGCAGCGCCGGCGGACAGGTGCTGGGCGCCGGCGAGGCGCTGAGCCCGGAGCAGGCGCTGGCCCTGTTCACCGCGCCGCTGCAGGCGCCCGGGCAGGCGCCGGCAGGTATCGCAATCGGCCAGCGCGCCGACCTGTGTCTGCTCGACAGCCCCTGGCGCGCGGTGCGCGGCGAATTGGCGGCGGTGCGCCCGCGGCTGAGCCTGCGCGCCGGATCGGTGATCTGGCGGCGTGAGCCATAAGCCGGATCATCCTGGCGGAGTAGGCGCGGCGCCGGCCGATTTGCCAAGCTGGGGGGCAATCACAAAGCCGGCCGATAACCGGTGATCGATCAGGGAGGAACCCGATGAAGCATCAAAGCGTGTCGCGTTATCCGGCGCCGTCGGAGGTGGTGATGCGCATGTTCACCGACCGCGGCTTCCACACGCGCAAGCTCGACGAGATGGGCTTGAAGGACTACCAGGTGCTGGACCATGCCTTCGACGGCACCGATTTCCGCATCCGCATCCAGCGCAAAGTGCCGATGCAGGCGCCGGCCCTGGTGAAGAAGTTCGTCTCGGCCGAGTCCACCGTGGTCAACGAGGAGCGCTGGAACACGCGCAGCAGGAGCGGCAAAGTGCTGGTGGAGCCGCAAGGCATGCCACTGGAGATGCACTGCGTTACCGCGCTCCGGGACCAGGGCGGCGAATGCCTGGTCAGCTTCGAATGGACCATCCATGCCAAGGTGCCGCTGGTGGGCGGGGCGCTGGAGAAGTTCGTGGTGTCGGACCTGGAGCGGCGTGCCGCGGAAGAGACCGCCATCAGCCTGCGGATGCTCAAGGAATACCGCTGACGAAGCCGGTGTTTGGGCTTTGTCCACGGCCTTTTCCGCGATTTCATTCTCCGAATGCGCTAGGGCCTGTTAACACGGATTGGATCGCTGCGTTGCCGCACAAAATCGCGTCAGGCAAGGCGGAAGACCTGGCCATGGTGATTCCATGGCCAGGT
>CAYVKA010000007.1:0-45350 GCA_964451925.1 uncultured Nevskia sp.
CCGGGGGGCGATTTTCTTACAAACAGGACTTCAACAATTTAATAGAACGGCTCGGGGGGACGGGGCCATTTTTGCGCATCGCTACGCCGGCCAGGACTTGCATGGAATCACCATGCCGCGTCCTGTCCGACTAGGCGCTGCGCAACAATGACCTCCGTCGCAGCGACCCAATCAGTGTTAACAGGCCCTAGCCGAACAGGGAACTCAGCGCCGTCGCCAGCGGGGCGCGGAAAAACACCAGCATGCCGAGCATGGCCGCGACGATCGTGGCCTGCACCTGTAGCGTCGCCAGCTTTTCCTGAAACAGCGCGCTGTTGCGGCCCGCTTCCGGTCTGTTGACCTCCTCTTCCGATACCGCCCCGGTGCCGCGCCGCACGTCCGAGCGCGTGAATGGAATGCGGCGTTCCGCCGCGGGCCTGGGAGTGCGGCGCAGCGAGGCGCGGCGCGGCACCTGGAGCGGACGGCTTTCCGACGATTGCAGGCCTGCTGACTGCGTCATCTGCTGATTCTCCGACGTGGGTGATTGCTCGATACTACTTATATAAGTAGTATTTGTCCATGTCGTTAACCGCCCGCCAGCAGCAGATCGTCGATTTCCTGCGCCAGTACCTGGCGAGCGAGGGCATGCCGCCGACCCAGGCGGAAATCGCCACGCGTTTCGGCTTTACGCAGAAGGCGGCCGGCGACCACCTGAAGTTGATCGCGGCCAAGGGGGCGATCGAGCTGCGCCGCGACATTCCGCGCGGCATCCGCCTGCGCGAAGGCGATCGGCAGCCGGTCCCCGCCGGTGGCGCCTGCCTGCCGTTGCTGGAGCGCCTCACGCCGGGGCTGCCGCGGCTCGCCGGGCAGTTCGATCAGCTGCTGCCGATCGCGCCCTCCATGTTCAGGCCTGCGGCCGACTATCTGCGGCGCATGGCCGGCAACTCCCTGGTGGACATCGGCATCCAGGATGGCGACCTGATCGGCGTCAAGCAGACCCTGCGGGCCGAGCACAACCAGGTGATCGTCGCCAAGCTGTTTTCGCGCGGCGGCGTCGAGCTGACGGTGCGGCGCCTGCGGCGCAGCGGCGATGCCCTGTTCCTGTTGCCCGGCGGCGCCGGGCTGGAGCCGCTGGCGGTGGTGCAGGGCGAAGCCTTATCCGGCGCGCCTTCGGTGGAAATCGAAGGCTTGTACTGCGGCCACCTGCATCCGCATTCGGCCTAGGGCCGCGGCGGAACGCGGGTTTGCCGGCGCGCGGATTGGCCGCGGGCTCGCCCGTTCATGTCAGGCGGGTCAGACCATTCCCGGTTACTTTGCGGCACTATCGCGCCATTCGATTAGATCAGGGGGAGCTCGTGGGAACGATCAGGCAAGCGCCGTCGCGTACGGTGATTCGGCTGTGCGGCGGCATGGCAATGTTTTCGGCGGTGTTGCTGGCGGGCTGCGGCAGCGGCCAAGCGGTCGACGGCCAGCTGTCCGCCGCTTCGGCCTGGACCACGCTGGGCACGCGCAACAGCGGCAGCTCGCCGCAGGTTACCATCACCAGCAACGCCGGCGCCAAATGGGTCGATTACAACCCCGCGCTGCTGTACCCGAAGACGGTGACCACCAACAACCTGTTCATCACCATGAAGGACGGCGTCAAGCTCGCGGTCAGCGTGACGCTGCCGGCGGACGCCAGCGGCAAGGCTGTTCCCGGCAAATTTCCCACCATCCTGACGCAGACCGGTTACAACAAGGACGTCGGCGCCTTCGTGCCGGCGTTGGGCGGCGCCGACCAGTACCTGGTGCAGCACGGCTATGCCCACGTGGTGGTGGACACCCGCGGCACCGGCCGCTCGGAAGGCGAGTGGACCGCTTTCGGCGACACCGAGCAGGCCGACTACTATCCGACGGTCGACTGGGTCGCCCAGCAAACCTTCTGCGACGGGCGCATCGGGCTGTACGGCGCCTCGCTGCTCGCCATCACCGCCATGCTCACGGCCGAGAAGCAGCACCCGGCGGTGAAAGCCGCATTCCCGATCGTGCCGATGGGCGACGGCTACCGCGACATCGTGTTCAACGGCGGCGAGGTCAACATCGGCTTCATCCCCTTGTGGCTGACCCTGGTCACCGGGCTCAGCCTGGTGGACACCTCGTTCTACCAGGATCCGTCCGAGGCCTTGCAGGCCGAACTGGAGCATGTGCTCGGCGCGGTGACCAACTTTCAGGTGCCGGTGCTGCTCAAAGCGGTGAGCGGCGATCCCGGCACCGTCTACGACGGCGACTTCTGGGCGCAACGCTCGCCCATCGACAACACGCCCAAGGTGCAGGTACCGACCTTCATCGTCGGCGGCCTGCACGATATCTTCCAGCGCGGCGAGCCGAACCTGTACGAGCAGCTGAAGAATCACGTGCCGACCAAGCTGCTGCTCGGCCCCTGGACCCATGTGCAGGCAGCGCTGGGCATGGGCCTGCCGGCGGACGGTGTGCCGGTGCTGGATCACATCGCGCTGCAGTGGTTCGACCAGTACGAGAAGGGCATGAGCGTCGGCGCCGACCAGCTGCCCAACGTCACGCAGTACCTGTATGGCCAGGGCCATTTCGTCACCGCCCAGGACTGGCCGCATCCGCAGGCCAGTGCGCAGCAGTGGTATCTGCATGCCGACAAGAGCCTGTCCACCGCACAGCCCGCCGCCGGCGCCGCCGCCCTCAAGATGCCGCAGGAGCCGCTGGAGGGCATCTGCTCGGAAAGCACCTCTCAGTGGACCGCCGGCCTGCTCGGCCTGCTGTCCTTGCCCTGCTTCACCAACGACAACCTGGCCGAAACGCTGGAAGCCAAGTACGACAGCGCGGTGATGGCGCAGGACTTCTACATCAACGGCCCGATCATGGCCGACCTGTGGATCTCCACCACCGCGCAGGACGCGGGTGTGGTGGTGCGCGTCGACGATGTCGGCCCCGACGGCAAGGCCTTTGCCCTGACCAATGGCATCCAGACCGCTTCGCTGCGTGCGCTCGATCCTTCGCGCTCGCGCTACCTCGACGGCCAGATGATCCAGCCCTGGCATCCCTACACCCAGGCCTCGGTGCAGAAAGTCGGCAGCGGTGACCTGGTGGAAGTGCAGGTGGAGGTGTTCCCCACCAGCGCCGTGATCCAGACCGGCCACAAGCTGCGCATCGCCGTCGGCGCCAGCGACTTCCCGCACGGTCTGCCGCCGCTGCCGGACCTGGTGCAGTCCATCCTCGGCGTGCTCAGCGTCTACAGCGACGCGCAGCACCCGTCGAAGGTGGTGCTGCCGGTGGTGCCGCTGAGCGCGATCCAGTAGCGGGGCAAGCCGGACAAAAAAGAAGGGGGCCGCAAGGCCCCCTTTTTTTCAGCACGGTGCCGGGCAGGACGTCCGTCGGCGTTAGTGGCTGGGCCCCGGCTTGTCATCCAGCTTCGCTTCCACCTGGATCTGCAGCTTGACCTGGCCGCTGCCGGTCATCTGCACGCCATAGGCAATGCCGAAATCGCTGCGGTCGAACACCGCCGAGGCGTCGGCGCCGCAATACGGCACCTTCAGCATCGGATGCGTGATGCACTTGAAGGAGTTGATCTTCAGCGTGACCGGTTTGGTCACGCCGTGCAGCGTCAGCTGGCCGTCCACTTCCACCGGCGTGTCGCCGTCGAACTTGATGCTGTCCGAGTGATAGACCGCGGTGGGGTACTTCTCCACGTCGAAGAAGTCGGCGCTCTTGGCGTGCTTGTTCATCTTCTCGTGGCCGAAATCGATCGAACTGGTGTCGATGGTGATGTCGACCGTGCCGGTGTGCGCCTTGCGGTCCAGCGTGACGGTGCCGGACTGCGTGCGGTCGAACTTGCCGCGCCAGAACGAAATGGCCTGGATGTGCGGCGCCTCGAAACTGGCGTAGGTGTGGTCGGTGTCAACGGTGTAGTGCTCGACCTCGGCAAAAGCGGGGACGCTCAGCCCCAGCAGCAGGGCCGCTGCGGCGACGCGGTTGAGTTTCATCGGAAAAGCCTCCTTTTGAATGACTTGTGAACTACTTCCTGGGGGAAACCACGATATGGAACTTGACGGTGACCGGATCGGCGACAGTGTCCTTCCACTCCGCGTCGCCGATATTGAAAGAGGCGCGCGAGATGGTGACGGCGCCGTCGAACACCGTCGCTTCGCCTTCGCTCTTGAAGGTGACCGGCACGGTCAGGGCCTGCGTCTTGCCTTTCAGGTTGAGCGTGCCGCTGGCCTCGTACTTGGAGCCGCCGAGCGGCTTGATGCCGCTGGCGTCGAAGGTGGCCTTGGGATAGTGCGCGCTGTCGAACCAGGCGGGCTTGCGCACCTCGTTGTTGTAGTCCTCGTCGCCGAGATCGAAGCTGGCGGTGTCGATCTCGATATGCGCCTTGGCCTGCGCCGGCTTGGCCGGGTCGAAGTCGACGCTGCCGCGGAACTGCTTGAACGGCGCGTCCACCGCCACTTTCATCTGGGTGAAATTGGCGCTGACGCTGCTCTTGGCCGCGTTGACCGGCGCATCGGCGGCAAAGGCGCTGAGGGCCAGCGGCAGGATGGCGAATGCAGCCGCGCGCGGCGCGGATTTGTTGGGCATGGGAATTCCTTCTAGTGGGGGCGCCAGCGCAGCATGCGCCGCAACGTGTCGTCGCGATCGAGAAAATGGTGTTTCAGCGCCGCCGCCACGTGCAGCAGCAGCACGTAGAACATCAGCCAGGCAAAGCTGGCGTGGATGTCCCCCAGGCAGTCGGCCAGCAGCTTGTTCTTGGCCACCAGGTTGGGCAGTGGCAGCAGCCCCAGGTACACCACCTGATAACCGGACGCCGAACTGAACAGCCAGCCGCTGCAGGGGATGGCGAACATCAGCGTGTACATCAGCGCGTGGGTGAACCTGGCGCCGATCTGCTGCCAGGCCGGCATCGGCGGCAGCGCCGGCGGGCGGTGTGTCAGGCGCCAGATGCCGCGCAGCGCCACCAGCGCCAGCACGGTGATGCCGAGCCACTTGTGGTACGCCACCAGCTTGAGCTTTTGCGGGCTGAACGGCAGGTCGGACACCACCAGGCCAAAGCTGAAGGCGCAGATGATCAGGCCGGCCACCACCCAGTGCAGGGCCAGGGCGGTGCGGGTGTAGTGGCTGGGCACCATTTGCGGTTCGTTGTGCGGGCTCATCCCTGAGTGTCGGTCCGGTCGGTTGCGGTTGGATTTCAGGCCGGGTGTGCCGCGGCCGCCTGCGGCACCCGCGCCGCCGCCTCGGTCAGCAGGTTGCGGATGGAGACGCGGTCCAGCGCCTGGCGCAACGCCTGCTCCGGCCTGGACAGCATGCACTCCAGCGTGGACTGGATGCCGGCGCTCATCGGGCAGTCCGGGTTGGGGCTGATGCGGCCGACCGCGAACAGGTCGTCGGCGGCGCGGATCGCGTCGTACACCTGCAGCAGGCTGATCGCTTCCGGCGGGCGCGCCAGCCGGGCGCCGCCGCCGGGTCCGAGCTGGGTTTCCACCAGCCCGGCGGCGCGCAGCATCGACAGCATGCGGCGCACCAGGGCCGGGTGGGTGTTGATGCTCGCCGCCAGTTCGTCGGAAGTCACCATGCGCTCCTGTGCCAGACTCATGAAAGTCAGGGCGTAAGTGGCGACGGCGAAGCGCGTATTCATGCGTGACCATTTTAGTAACTAATTATCGGGAGTCAAGCCGCCCCGCATGGCCGGTTTATTGCTGAATATCGGCTGAAACGTGATGCAGGATGTGTTTTTCGGCTTGGCTGCCCTGCCGGCCTGCCGATAAAATAAGAAACTCCCGCTGGTTGATCCAAATTCCCCGTTAGAGGCTTACCTGTGAACGAAAAGATGCTCCGCGAAACCGCTCTGGCGATGGTCGCCCCCGGCAAGGGCCTGCTGGCCGCCGATGAGTCCACCGCCACCATCGCCAAGCGCTTCGACAAGATCGGTGTCGAGAACGTCGAGCCGAATCGTCAGGCCTACCGCGATATGCTGTTCACCACGCCCGGCTTCGAGCAGTACACCAGTGGCGTGATCCTGTTCGAGGAAACCCTGTTCCAGAAGAGCCTGGCCGGCCAGCCCTTCCCCGAACTGCTCGCCAGCAAGGGCGTGATCCCGGGCATCAAGGTCGACAAGGGCGCCAAGGCGCTTGCCGCCGGCGGCGCCGAGGAAACCGTCACCGAGGGCCTCGACGGCCTGCGCGAGCGGCTGGAGAAGTACTACGCCGCCGGCGCCCGCTTCGCCAAGTGGCGCGCGGTCATCACCATCGGCGACGGCGTCCCCACCTACAACGCCATCCACACCAACGCCCACGCCCTGGCACGCTATGCCGCCCTGTGCCAGGAGGCCAACATCGTCCCGATCGTCGAGCCGGAAGTGCTGATGGACGCCGACAACACCGTCGAAACCTGCGAGAAGGTGACCGACTGGGTGCTGTCCGAGGTGTTCCAGGAGTTGTACTACCAGAAGGTGCTGCTGGAAGGCATCGTGCTGAAGCCGAACATGGTGGTGTCCGGCATGAAATGCCCGACCCAGGCCGGCGTGCAGGAAGTGGCCGAGCGCACCCTCAAGGTGCTGAAGCGCCGCGTGCCGGGTGCCGTGCCGGGTATCGCCTTCCTCTCCGGCGGCCAGTCGGACGAGCTGGCCACCGCCCACCTCGACGCCATGAACAAGATCGGCGGCCTGCCCTGGAAGCTGACCTTCTCCTACGGCCGCGCGCTGCAGGCCGCGGCCCTGAAGGCCTGGAGCGGCAAGAACGTGGAAGCCGGCAAGCTGGCCCACCTGCACCGCGCCAAGATGAACGGCCTGGCCGCCCTGGGCCAGTGGGACAAGAGCCTGGAAAAGGCTGCCTGATCCCTTTGTAGGTCGGCTCAAGCCGAAGGCGGAGCCGACAGCCGCACACCAGCCCGCTCGCGGAACTCCGCGAGCGGGCTTTTTTAATAGCGGCACACCGGTCACCTGGAGCACTTCATGACGCAACTTGCGGGCAACGTGGTCTGGATCACCGGCGCTTCTTCCGGCATCGGCGAGGCGCTTGCCGTACTGGCGTCGCGGCGCGGCGCCCGGCTGGTACTGAGCGCGCGGCGCGTAGCGGAGCTGGAGCGGGTGCGCGGCCGCTGTGCCGATCCCGCGCAGGTGGCGCTGCTGCCGGTGGATCTGGAAAGCTTCGACGCCGTCGCCGTGACGCAGCAGGCCGAATCCTTCTTCGGCAGGGTCGACGTGCTGGTCAACAACGCCGGCATCTCGCAGCGCAGCTATTTCAAGGACACCGAGCTGCCGGTCTACCGCCGCATCATGGAGCTGGATTTTTTTGCTCCGGTGGCCTTGAGCAAGGCCTTGCTGCCGGGAATGCGCGAACGCGGTGCAGGCCATATCGTCATGATCGGCAGCGTGGTCAGCAGGCTCGGTGTGCCGCTGCGCAGCGGCTATTCCGCCGCCAAGCATGCACTGGCCGGATTCACCGAGGCGGCTCGCGCCGAGTTGTGGCGCGACGGCCTGCGTTTCAGCCTGATCTGCCCCGGGTTCATCCGCACCGAGGTGTCGAAGAACGCGCTCGGCGGCGGTGGCGAAAAACACGGTGTGATGGATGCGGCCATCGACAAGGGCATGCCGCCGGAGCAGTGCGCCGAGCGCATCTGGCGCGCGGTCGAGAACAATCGCGAGGAGCTGCTGATCGGCCGCGAGGGGCTGGCGGTGCAGCTCAAGCGCTTCGCTCCCGCCCTGGTGTCCTATGCCTTGAAGCGGGCCCGGTCGAGCTGAGCCGCCAGCGGCGTGGAGTCGTCACGGCCGGTCCGGCAGCTGGTATTCAAAGTCGTAGGAGTGCTTGCCGTCGGCGATGATGATGTTCATGGTGCCGCTGAGCCCGGCCAGTTCGCCGGTGCCGCTGTCGGGCACGACGATGATATTCAGAGACGGCGCGCCGCGGGTCATGGTGGCGTTGTGTTGCAGCACGAAGCTGCCGTGGCGGCCGTTGAGCGAGCCGCTGACGCGCTCGATCGCCACATAGCCGGCGGAGCCCTTGACCGGGGAGCCCGCGCTCAGCATCTCGCCCTGGCTCAGCGCTTCGAGTTCGCCGTGGAACTGCTTGTCGATTGACATGCGTCCCAGTCCCGAGTCTGGCGCCTTGTTGTAAGTCTCCAGGGGCTTCAGGCTGACGTCGAAAGCGCCGCGCGCGTGGCTCATCATGATTGCTCCTCGTTGCGGCCTGACCGCCGCCGGGTCCGCTTCAGGGCCGGCGCTGGCGGCGGTGCCGGCCGCGGCCGCCATGATCAGCGCCAGGCCCAGAGTGTATGGCATTTTCACGCCCATGCTCCGCTGGCCCTACAGCGTGCCGAGCAGCTGCACCACGCGCTTTTCCGCCCAGCAGTCCAGCGCCCAATTCTCGATGAAACCGCAATGCCCGCCGCGCGGCGGCGCATCGTAAGCCAGCACCGAGCCGCGGGCTTGCAGCCCGGCGAAGTCGCGAAACGGGATCACCGGATCGTCCTGTGCCGTGATCAGCGCCAGCGGCGAGGCCGAGGCCATCAGCATGGCCGGAGTCAGGGTGTAGGTGGCGAGGTAGTCCTCGCTGCTGGGGAAGTCGGTGAAGTCGGCGACAAAGCGTCGCGTGGTCTCGACGAAAGACCGGATGCCGGCATAAGGGCTGAAATCGTAGCGCCCCGGCCAGGCCTGGTCCTTGGCGTTGAGGGTCTTGCGCCATTTGCCCAGGAAATAGCGGCGGAACAGCAACGGCCCGTGGTCGATCGCGTGCAGCGTGGCGCCCGGGTCGATCGCCGGCGAGATGCCGATCGACAGCCGCGGCGTCACGCCGGCGGCCGGGCCCTGCATGCCGACGCGCAAGGCGAAATTACCACCCAGCGAAAAGCCGATCACCACCAGCGGCTGTGCCGGGTCGAATTGCTGCACGGCGCGGACGGCGCCCAGCACTTCGTCCATGCGCGCCGAATGAAACGGCTCGGCGTTGAGCGCATGGGTGCCGCCGTGGTCGCGCAGGTTGAGGCGGAAGGCGTTCCAGCCCCGTGCGTAGACCTGGCAGGCCATCGAATAGACATAGGCCGAGTCGTGATGGCCTTCCCAACCGTGGATCAGCACCACCAGGCCGCGCGGCTGCACCTCCTCGGGCTGCCGCGAGTGGTAGCCCACCAGGCGCACGCCGTCGCCGCATTCGAGCAGGTGCCGTTGCGCCACCGCATCCATGCGGCTGCCGCGCTTCAGCCATTGCCGGCGCCGGGGCCCCTTGGTGGCGAGGATCGACTGCAGCTGGGGATGGGAGACCAGCCAGGATGGATGGAAGTCGCCGATGGCCGTGCTCATGCCAGCAGCCGCGCCAGGGTGCTTTCGTAGATGCGGCTGAGGCGGTCGAGGTCGGCCACGTTCACGTGCTCGTCGATTTTGTGGATGCTGTCGTTGATCGGGCCGATCTCCACCACCTCGGTGCCGAGCGGCGCGATGAAGCGCGCATCCGAAGTGCCGCCGCCGGTGAACGGCTCGGCCTGCAGCCCGGTGACTTCGCCGATGGCGGCCTGCGCCGCTTCGATCAGGCGGCCCTGGCGGGTCAGGAAGGGCTCGCCGGTGTGCCACCAGTCCGCCTCGTAGCGCGGCAAGTGACGGTCGAGCACGGCGTGCACGCGGGCCTTGAGGCCCTCCGCGGTGGACTCGGTGCAGTAGCGGAAATTGAAGATCACATCGGCTTCACCGGGAATCACATTGTTGGCCCCGGTGCCGCCGTGAACGTTGGAAATCTGGAACGAGGTCGGCGGAAAATGCGCATTGCCCTGGTCCCACTCGGTCGCCACCAGCTCGGCCAGCGCTGGCGCCAAGCGGTGGATCGGGTTGTCGCCCTTGTGCGGGTAGGCGACATGGCCCTGCTTGCCGTGCACGCGCAGGTTGCAGCCGAGCGAGCCGCGCCGGCCGACGACGATGCGGTCGCCGAGGCGGGCGTTGCTGGAGGCTTCGCCGACGATGGCGTAGTCCGGGCGGATGCCGCGGCCGCGCAGCACCTCGGCCACATGCTTGGTGCCGTGCTGCGCCATGCCTTCCTCGTCGCTGGTGATGAGGAAAGCCAGGCGGCCCTGGAGCGGGCCGCGCGCCAGCAGGCGCTCGGCGGCGCAGACCATCGCTGCCAGGCCGCTCTTCATGTCGGCCGCGCCGCGGCCGTAGAGCACGCCGTCGCGGATCTGCGGCGTGAAGGGATCGCTGCCCCAGCGTTCCAGCGGGCCGGTGGGCACGACGTCGGTGTGGCCGGCCAGCACCGCCAGCGGGCCGCTTTCACCCCAGGTGGCCCACAGGTTGGTGACGCCTTCGCGGTTGAGCCATTCCAGCCCGAAGCCGAGCCGTTCCAGGTGCTCACCGATCAGCACGCAGCATCCCGCGTCGTCCGGGGTCAGCGAGCGGCGGGCGATCAGTTGCTGCGTCAGGTGCAGGGTGGGCGAGTCGGTTGGCATCGATGATCGTCAGGGTTTGGCACGCGCTAGCCTAGCAAGGCATGCTTGGCCCTGCGAATGGCAGGCCGACGAGCAGCGGCGCTGGGGGAGACATGGCGGTGCCGGGTATGGAGCACATCGAATCGATTGCCGACGTGATCCGGTTGGCGGTGGCGCCGGTGTTCCTGCTGTCGGGAATTGCCGCACTGCTCAATGTCCTGACCAACCGGCTGTCGCGCATCGTCGATCGCGCCCGGCACCTGGAGCTTGAATTTCCCGCCGCGCTGCCGGCGCGCATGGAAACGCTGCGCCAAAGCCTGGGACGGTTGGCGCGGCGCGCGCGGCTGGTGAGCTGGGGCATCAGCCTGTGCACCGGCAGTGCCATTCTGATCAGCGTCGTGGTCGTGGTGCTGTTCATCGACTCGCTCAGCGGCGTCAATTTCAGCGCCTTCATCGCCGCGCTGTTCATCGTGGCCATGGCGGCGCTGACTCTCGGCCTGATCTGCTTTCTGCGCGAAATCTCGCTGGCGACCCGGCATCTGCGTATCGGCGAACCGGAGCCGGAGCATTCGCCGGCGTCCGCGTCGGTGATTGACCCCGGGCCGGGCCGCCAATAACGGCGAGGCACGCCGGTCGCGGGTGCAAGCGCCCTTGAACCGGCCTACAAGTCACGCAGCAGCGCGTTGATGCCGACCTTGGCGCGGGTCTGCGCATCGACGCGCTTGACGATCACCGCGCAGGTCAGGTTGTAGCGGCCGCCGTCCTTGGGCAAGGAGCCGGGCACCACCACGGCGCCGGCCGGTACGCGGCCGTAGGAGATCTGGCCGTTCTCGCGGTCGTAGATCGGCGTGCTCTGGCCGATGAACACCCCCATCGACAGCACCGCGCCCTTCTCCACGATCACGCCTTCCACCACCTCGGAACGCGCGCCGATGAAGCAGTCGTCCTCGATGATGGTGGGGCTGGCCTGCAGCGGCTCGAGCACGCCGCCGATGCCGACGCCGCCGGACAGGTGCACGTTCGCGCCGATCTGCGCGCAGGAGCCGACTGTGGCCCAGGTATCGACCATGGTGCCCTTGCCGACATGCGCGCCGATGTTGACGTAGCTCGGCATCAGGATGGCGCCCGGCGCGATGTAAGCGCCGCGGCGCACCGCGGCCGGCGGCACCACGCGCGCGCCCTGCTGCCTGAACTGCGCCTCGCTCCAGCCGTCGAACTTCAGCGGCACCTTGTCGTAACCGGACAGCCGGCCCATTTCGATCGGGGCGTTGTCATGCAGGCGGAAATACAGCAGCACCGCCTTCTTCAGCCATTCGTTCACCACCCAGCCGGAGGCGCCCGGCTCGGCGACGCGCGCCTGGCCGGCGTCGAGCAGTGCAATGGCGCTTTCCACCGCGTTGCGCACATGGCTTTCGCTGGCATCCAGGGAGGCGCGCTTCTCCCAGGCGTGTTCGACAATGACCTTGGCTTCAGTCGCGTTCATTTTTCTTGGAGGAGGGCTTGGTGGGTTCGGCGTCGCTGAGCGTGCGGATCAGCACCTCGCGCAACTCGTCGAGCAGGCCGTCGTCGGTGATCGGCTGGTGCTCGCCGGTGGTGATGAAGAATACGTCCTCGGCGCGCTCGCCGATGGTGTTGACCTTGGCGGCGTCGAGCAGGATGCCGCGCTTGTGGAATATGCGGCCGATCATCGACAGCAGTCCGGGCTGGTCGGCGGTGACCAGTTCCAGCATGGTGCGCTTGCGCGCCAGATCCTGGCTGAAGCTGACCGTTGTCGGCGTGTCGAAGTGCTTGAGGCGCTGCGGCCGGCGCCGGTTGACGTCGATCACCGAGGTGTTCGGGTCGCCCAGCACCTTGCGCAAGCCCTCGCGGATCTCCTCGTAGCGATGCGGGTTTTCGATCGGCTTGCCGTCGCCCTCCATCACCACGTAGGAGTCGAGCACGTAGCCGTCGGCGGTGGTGTTGATGCGCGCGTCGAGGATGTTCAGGCCCAGTCGTGCCAGCACGCCGGTGGACAGGCCGAACAGATGGTCGCGGTCGCGGGTATAGACGAACACCGTGGTGCCCTGGCTGTCGACCACGTCCACCAGCACCAGCGGCAGGCTGGAGTCGGTGGCGGCGCAGATCGCCGGCAGGTGCCAGGCCAGCTCGTACACCGAGTGGCGCAGGAAGTAGTCGCTTTCGAACCGCGCCCACACCGCCTCGGCCTGCTGCGCGTCGATGCGCCCGCCGAGCAGCGCCAGCGCCGCACGGCGTTGCTCGGTGACGCGCTCGACCTCGGTCAGCGGATTGTCCAGGCCGCGCTGCAAGGCCCGCGTCGCGCCGTGGTACAGGTCGCGCAGCAGGCTGTCGCGCCAGGAATTCCACAGCGCCGGATTGGTCGCGCGGATGTCGGCCACGGTCAGCAGCAGCAGGTAGTCGAGGCGGCCGCGCTCGCCCACGCGCTTGGCGAAGCTGCTCACCACCTCGGCGTTGCTGATGTCCTGGCGCTGCGCGGTGAGCGACATGGTCAGGTGGTTGCGCACCAGCCAGGACACCAGGTTGGCGTCGGCGTGCGACAGGCCGTGGTCCAGGCAGAAGCGCTCGGCCAGTTCGGCGCCCTGTTCGGAATGGTCGCCGCCGCGGCCCTTGGCGATGTCGTGGTACAGGCCGGCGATGTACAGCAGCTCCGGACGCGGGATGCGCGACATCACGTCGCTGTAGAACGGCAGCTCGTCGCGGAAGCGCTCCATCGCCAGGCGGCGCAGGTTGCGCACCAGGTAGAGGGTGTGCTCGTCCACGGTCAGCGTGTGGAACAGGTCGTACTGCATGTGGCCGATGACCAGGCCGAACTCCGGCAGGTAGCGCCCCAGCACGCCGTAGCGGTTCATGCGGCGCAGCGCGTGGGTCAGGCCGCTGCCGTGCTGGAACAGGCCGATGAACAGTGTGCGCGCGCGCACGTCGTCGCGGTGCGCGTCAATGCGCTTGCGGTCGCGGCGGATCATGCGCAGCGTGGCGGCGCGCACGCCCTCGATCTGCGGATGCTGCTGCATCAGCGCGAAGATCTCGATCAGCGCCGAAGGCTGCTTCTGGAACACGTCGTCGGCGCGCGCCTCGATGTAGCTGCCGCGCAGCTGGAAGCGCGAGTTGAGCGGCTGCACCGCCGCCTCCTCGCCCTTGCCCAGGATCGCCTCCTCGAACAGCTGCAGCAGCAGGTCGTTGAGGCAGGACAGCGACTTGATGGTGCGGTAGTACAGCTGCATGAACTGCTCGACCGCCTTGTTGTGGTCGGAATCCACATAGCCGAACAGCTGCGCCACCTTGATCTGGTGGTCGAACAGCAGGCGGTCCTCATGGCGGCCGGTGATCATGTGCAGGGCGAAGCGCACCCGCCACAGGAAATCCTGGCCGGCGAACAGCTCGTCGCACTCCTGCTTGCTGAGGAAGCCGCGATTGCGCAGCTCGGTCAGCGTGATGGCGTTGAAATGGCGCTTGGCCACCCAGGCCACGGTGTGGATGTCGCGTAGGCCGCCGGGGCTTTCCTTGACGTTCGGCTCCAGCTTGTAGCCGGTATCGTCGTATTTGGCGTAGCGCTTGCGCTGCTCCTGCAGCTTGGCGCGGAAGAAAGCGTCCACCGGCCACATCTTGTCCGGCGTCATCGCCTCCTGCAGCGCGGCGTAGAGACGGCCGTCGCCGCACAGCGGGCGCGACTCGATCAGGTTGGTGATGACGGTGATGTCCTGCGTCGCCAGTTCGGCGCACTCGGCCACGGTGCGCACACCGCTGCCCACTTCCAGGCCGATATCCCACAGGAAGGCGAAGAACTGCTCCAGCGCCGACTTGTTGCCTTCCAGCGCCTGCTCGTCGTGCAGCACCAGCAGGTCGATATCGGAGTGCGGGAGCAGCTCGCCGCGGCCGTAGCCGCCCACGGCGATCAGGCCCAGGCCGGCCGGTTGTTCCGGCAGGAACTGCAGCCAGGCCTGGTGCAGCACCTCGTCCACCAGGTGGGCGCGGGCATGCACCAGCGAGTCGGAGGCGGCGCCTTCGTGAAACAGGCTGATCAGGCGTTCACGACCCCAATCCAGCGTGCTGCGGAAGGTGGCGACCGGCTTCTGCCCTTCGCTGCGCAGCCGCGAGCGCACCTTGCGCGCGGAAAAGACGGTGGCTGCCTCGCCCTCGTTCAGGTCGATTTCGGCTCCCACTAGAGGTCTACTCCGGTCATGGCGATACGGCTGTTCACGTTCATCGGGGCGTGGGCTGGCGCTGCCGTGGCTGCTGCGGCCTTGTTCAATGTGGGACTTTCTCGTCGGCGCGCAAGGTGAGGATCTCGTAGCCGGTGTTGGTCACCAGCACGGTATGTTCCCACTGCGCCGACAGCGAATGGTCCTTGGTCACCACCGTCCAGCCGTCCGGCAGCAGCCGCACTTCGGCGCGGCCGGCGTTGAGCATCGGTTCGACCGTGAAAGTCATGCCCGGAACCAATTCAAGGCCCGTGCCAGGACGGCCGTAGTGCAGGATCTGCGGGTCCTCGTGGAACACCCGGCCGATGCCGTGGCCGCAGTACTCGCGCACCACGGAGAAGCCGGCGCCTTCCGCCACCTGCTGCACCGCGTAGCCGATATCGCCCAGCCGCGCGCCCGGCCGCACCTTGCGGATGCCGGCAAACATGGCCTCGCGGGTCACTTCGCTGAGCCGCCGGGCCAGCACCGACGGCTCGCCGGCCGAGAACATCTGGCTGGTGTCGCCGTGGAAGCCGTCCTTGATGACGGTGACGTCGATGTTGATGGTATCGCCGCGCTTGAGCTGCTTTTCGCCGGGGATGCCATGGCAGACGACGTGGTTCACCGAAGTGCAGACCGACTTGGGGAACGGCGGCCGGCCGCCGCCTCCGCCGTAGTTGAGCGGGGCGGGGATGCAGTGCAGTTCGTCGACGATGAAATCGTGGCACAGCCGGTTCAGCGCTTCGGTGGTGACTCCGGGCTTGACGTGCGGGGCGATCATGCTCAGCACCGAGGCCGCGGCGCGGCCCGCTTCAAGCATCAGGTGCTGTTCTTCAGGGGTTTTGATGGAAACCGACATGGCCTGCAAGGGTACCTGGAAGCGGCCTCGGGGGCCTGGAGTAGACGGGAAAGCGGTTCCGGACTGCCCGCGGGGGCGGCGCTTTTTACCGGAAACAGTAGCTTTGACAAGCTCTTTATGGTATAAAGCGCGCCGCCGTAAGGCAATGATGCGGAAGCGAATAGTCTAACCAATTCGGTCAGGCTCCCTTTCCGCAAGTCCATCCGCGCCCATCCCAGGGTGTCCGGTGTCCTCAACCCAGGAACTGGATTCCGAGTGCGCGGTTTGCAACCAACCCTTGGAGCTACAGACCAATGTCGAGCATCACCATGCGCCAGTTGCTGGAGGCCGGCGTGCATTTCGGCCACCGCACCCGTTACTGGAACCCGAAGATGGAATCCTACATCTTCGGCTCCCGCAACAAGATCCACATCATCAACCTCGAGCACACGCTGCCGCTGCTCAAGGAAGCCTGCTCCTTCACCGGCAAGCTCGCCGCCAACGGCGGCCGCGTCCTGTTCGTCGGCACCAAGCGCGCCGCGCGTGAGGCGGTCGAAGCCGAGGCCACCCGCGCCGGCATGCCCTATGTCAGCCAGCGCTGGCTCGGCGGCACGCTGACCAACTTCAAGACCATCAAGGGCTCGATCAAGCGCCTGACGGACATGGAGAAGAAGATCGAGGACGGCAGCATCAACCGCCTGTCCAAGAAGGAACAGCTGCTGTTCAACCGCGAGCTGGAAAAGCTGCGCAAGTCCCTGGGCGGCATCAAGAACATGCCGAGCCTGCCGGACTGCCTGTTCGTCATCGACACCGGCTACGAGAATATCGCCGTGTCCGAGGCGCGCAAGCTCGGCATCCCGGTGGTGGCGGTGGTCGACACCAACAACAATCCGGAAGGCATCGACGTGGTGATCCCGGGCAACGATGACGCCACCCGCGCCATCAAGGTCTACGCCCAGTGCATCGCCGACGCCATCATCGAAGGCAAGGGCAGTGTCACCGTCGGCCGTCCGGAAGAGACCGTCGAAGTGGCCGAAGAAGCCCGCTCGGCGGCGCCGAAGCCGCCGCGCCGTCCGCGCAAGCCGGGTGGCAAGGGCGACCGCGCCGAAGCCTGAAGCTGGCCGTGGCCGGGGCGCACGCCGCCCCGGCCGCCATTTCATCTTTCCGCCTTTTTCCGGCCTTAGCCTGAAAGGCGGGCAAACAAACGGACATCTGACATGAGCACCCCCATTACTGCGGCCCTGGTGAAGGAACTGCGTGAGCGCACCGGCGCCGGCATGAGCGACTGCAAGAAGGCGCTGGAAGCCACCAGCGGCGACATCGACTCCGCCGCCGAGAAGCTGCGCATGGACGGCGCCGCCAAGGCCGACAAGAAGGCCGGCCGCACCGCCGCCGAAGGCGTGGTCGCGCTGGCTTCCAACAGCGAGGCCGTGGCCCTGGTCGAGCTCAACTCCGAAACCGACTTCGTCGCCAAGGGCAGCGATTTCCGCGCCCTGGCCAGTGCCGCCGCCGCGGCCGTCCTGGCGCACCGCCCGGCCAGCCTGGAGGCGCTGCTGGCCCTCAAGGACGGCGACAAGACGCTCGACGAGAAGCGCCGCGAAATGGTCGCCAAGATCGGCGAAAACATCACCATCCGCCGTTTCGAGCTCGTCCCCTCCGCTGGCGGCCCGCTGGCCACCTACATCCACCCGGGCGACAAGATCGCGGTGGTGGTGGCGCTCAAGCAGGGCGAACTGGAGCTGGGCCGCGACCTGGCCATGCACGTCGCCGCCATGTCGCCGCGCCATCTCGACGCCGCTTCCGTTCCGGCCGAGACGATCGAATCCGAGCGCAAGGTGATCGAGGCCCAGGTGGCGCAGGAGCAGGAAGAAGAGGTCGCCAGCGGCAAGAAGGCCAAGCCGGCCGAGATCGTGGCCAAGATGGTCGAGGGCAAGGTGCGCAAGTTCCTGTCCGAAATCACCCTGCTGGGCCAGAACTTCGTCAAGGACCAGGAGCAGACGGTGGAAAAGCTGCTCAAGTCCAAGAATGCCGGCGTGGCCCATTTCGTGCGCCTGGCAGTGGGCGAGGGCATCGAGAAGAAGAAGACCGACTTCGCCGCCGAGGTGATGGAACAGGCCGGCCTGAAGAAGGACTAGCCGAAAGACGGCGGCGACGGCAAGTAGCCGTAATCGACGCCGTTAAGCTGCGGTTCACGCAGGATGCAGGAATCTTGCGTTAGAATTCGCCGCAAGTCGTTGTGACCCAAGGCCCCGGCGACGGGGCCTTGCTTTAGGTAAAGTCCCCATTCAAGACCGGAGCCCACTCTTGAGCCAGCAACCCGCCTACAAGCGCATCCTCGTGAAGCTGTCCGGCGAGGCCTTGATGGGGGAGCTGGACTACGGCATTTCGCCCGATGTGATGTCGCGCCTGGCCCTGGAGATCAAGGAAGTGATCGATCTGGGGGTGCAGGTGGCGGTGGTGGTCGGCGGCGGCAACATCTTCCGCGGCGAGGGCCTGGCCCGCGCCGGCATGGATCGCGTCACCGGCGACCAGATGGGCATGCTGGCCACGGTGATCAACGCCCTGGCGATCCAGGACGCGGTCGAGCGCATCGGCCTGTCGGCCCGGGTGCAGTCGGCCATCCGCATCAATGAGGTGTGCGAGGACTATATCCGCCGCCGCGCCATCCGCCACCTGGAGCGCAGCCGCGTGGTGGTGTTCGCCGCCGGCACCGGCAACCCGTTCTTCACCACCGACTCGGCGGCGGCGCTGCGCGCCATCGAGATCAACGCCGACCTGCTGCTGAAGGCGACCAAGGTGGATGGCGTCTACACCGCCGATCCGCACAAGGACGCGCAGGCCAAGCGCTACGACACGCTGACTTACGACGAGGCGCTGGACCGGCGCCTGGGCGTGATGGACCAGACCGCGCTGGTGCTGTGCCGGGACCACAAGATCAAGCTGCGCGTCTATGACATGTTCCGCGCCGGGGCCTTGATGCGCATCGTCACCGGCGACACCAGCATTGGCACGCTGGTGCAAGTATGAAGACGGGAATCGGGAATGGGGAATCGGCAATCGCCGCAGCCCGGCATTTGTGTTACCAATCCCGATTCTCCATTCCCCATTCCCGCACGGAGTGCATATGATCGATGACATCAAGAAGGACGCCGCTGCGCGCATGCAGAAGTGCGTCGACGTGCTCAAGCAGGCCCTGACCAAGCTGCGCACCGGGCGCGCCAACACGGCGCTGCTGGAGCATGTGCGGGTGGACTACTACGGCAGCGAGACGCCGCTGACCCAGGTGGCCAGCGTGGTGGTGGAGGATGCCCGCACCATCCTCATCAGCCCGTGGGAAAAGAATCTGGTGCCGGTGATCGAGAAAGCGATCATGGCCGCCAACCTGGGCCTGACGCCGAACACCGCCGGCACCAGCATCCGCATCAACCTGCCGCCGCTGACCGAGGAGCGCCGCCGCGACCTGATCAAGGTGGTGAAGGCCGAGACCGAGCAGGCGCGCGTGGCGATCCGCAATGTGCGTCGCGACGCCAACCAGGACGTCAAGGAGCTGGGCAAGGAAAAGCTCATCACCGGCGACGAGGAGAAGGAGGCCGAGGGTGCCATCCAGAAACTTACCGACCAGTACGTCGCCAAGGCCGACGAGGTGATGGCGGCGAAGGAAAAAGAGCTCCTGGCGGTCTGACCGCAAGCGATTCCCTCACGTGACCCGCGAACCTCCGCCGCTGCACGAGCCGCGCCTGCCGCGCCATATCGCCGTGGTGATGGACGGCAACGGCCGCTGGGCCAAGCAGCGCCACAAGGCGCGCGCGCTGGGCCACCGCGCCGGTGTCTCCGCCGCGCGCCGCATCGTGCGCGCCTGCCACAGCCACGGCGTCGGGGTGCTGACCCTGTTCGCCTTCAGCCAGGAGAACTGGCAGCGCCCGCCGCTGGAAGTGCGCCTGTTGATGGAGCTGTTCGTGCGCACCCTGGGCCGCGAGATCGACAGCCTGCACAAGAACCGGGTGCGCATCCGCTTCATCGGCGACCACGCCGACTTCCCCGAATCGTTGCGCGAGCTGATGCGCGAAGCGACCGCCCGCACCGCCGCCAACGACGGCCTCACCCTGGTCATCGCCGCCGGCTATGGCGGGCAATGGGACATCGCCCAGGCGGCGCAGCAGCTGTGCGCCGAGGGCAAGCCGCTGACCCCGGCCAACATCGAATCCCGCCTGGTCAGCGCCGACCTGCCGCATCCGGACCTGTTGATCCGCACCGGCGGCGAGAGGCGCCTGAGCAACTTCCTGCTGTGGCAGCTGGCCTACAGCGAGCTGTATTTCAGCGATGTGCTGTGGCCGGACTTCGACGCCGCCGAGCTGGAGCGCGCGCTGCACTGGTATGCCGGGCGCGAACGGCGTTTCGGGCGCGTGCCGGAAGGCGCATAACAAAACATTACAACCAGCCTTAAAGGGGGGCGGACATGCTTCTGCAACGGGTGATCACCGCCCTGGTGCTGCTGCCGCTGGTGCTCGGCGCGGTATGGTTCGCGCCGCAGCCCTGGCTCTATGCGCTGTTCAGCGGTGCCGGCCTTCTGGCGGCCTGGGAATGGACCGCGATGATGGGGCTGTCGCGTCCCGCCGCGCGCTGGGCCTACGTGCTGCTCAGCGCCGCGGTGCTGGCCGGGACCTGGCAGCTGCGCGGCTGCTGGCCCTGGTTTGCCGCCCTCAGCGTGCTGTGGTGGCTGGCCGCGCTGGGGCTGATGCCGGGCTTCCCCGGCAACCTGCAACGCCACCGCCCCGGCGTCGCCGCGCTGGGTCTGCTCGGCCAGGTGCTGTGGGTGCCGGCGATCCTGTCCATGGTGGTCCTGGGCGGCGCGCAGGAGCACGGTCAGCGCCTGATCTACCTGTTCGCACTGGTATGGGCGGCGGATGTGGGCGCTTATCTGGCCGGCCGCAATTTCGGCCGCAACAAGCTGGCGCCGAACGTGTCCCCGGGCAAGACGCGCGAGGGCGCGCTCGGCGGCCTGCTGTTGTGCGGCGTTTATGCTGTCGCCGCCGGCGGTTACGTATTCCAGCCCGCCGGCCTGGCGGCGCTGCTGTGGCTGGTGGGCCTGAGCCTGCTGGTGGCGGCTCTGTCCATCGTCGGCGACCTCGGCATCAGCATGTTCAAGCGCCTGTCCGGCATCAAGGACAGCGGCAAGCTGCTGCCCGGCCATGGCGGCATACTGGACCGCATTGACAGTCTGCTGGCCGCGGCGCCGGCCATGGCGCTGGGCCTGCACTGGCTGCACATTTGATGCCGTGCGGCGGAACGCGTGCGCCAAGCTGCGGTCGAACCCGGCACGAGGGGCCATTCTTGGGTATCTTTGCGGTTATTGAGTCCAAACCCGCGGTCGTGGCATCGCATGCCGGCGCGCTGACGGGGCAAATCCTGCGGGCCCCAGGCCCGGTCTGCGGCTGCGAGCGGCCTGATGCCGGCCCGTGCCGGGAGTGTTGTTGATGATCGAGTATCTGCAGTCCGGCGTGCACAACCTGCTGTGGTTCCTGGTGGCCATCGCCATCATGGTGGCGTTTCACGAATTCGGCCATTTCTGGGTGGCGCGCCGCTTCGGCATCAAGGTGTTGCGCTTCTCGGTCGGCTTCTCCTTCGGTCCGTTCAAGCCCCTGTGGCGCTGGCGCGGCCGCGACGGCGTGGAGTACCAGATCGGCTCGATCCCGCTCGGCGGCTACGTCAAGCTGCTCGATGAGCGCGAGGGGGCGGTGGCCGAAGCCGACCTGCCGCGCGCCTTCAACCGCCAGCACGTCGGCGTGCGCATCGCCGTATTCGCGGCCGGCCCGGCGTTCAATTTCGTGTTGGCGGTGGTGTTCTTCTGGCTCATGCTGATGGTCGGCGTGCCGGGGCTGAAGCCGTTCCTGGCCGAGCCCGCCGCCGGCACCGTCGCTGCGGCGGCGGGGCTGCACCAGGGTGAACGGGTGCTGAGCGTCAACGGCCACCCCGTGGACAGCTGGGAGGCGCTGCGCAACGACCTGATCAAGAACGTCTTCATCCACCGCGCCACCAGCCTGGCGGTGCGCGGGGTGGATGGCGCGCAGCGCCAGGTGGTGCTCGACCTGGGCAAGGTGCGCAGCGATCCGCAGTACCTGTTCGATGACCTCGGCTTCGACGCCTACCAGCCGCCGATCGAGCCGGTGCTGGCGCAGCTCAAGCCGGACAGCCCGGCGGAGCGGGCGGGGCTCAAGCCCGGCGACCGCGTGCTGGCGCTGGATGACGTGCCGTTGAAGAGCTTTCAGGACTTCCAGCACGGCGTGTCCAGCCGTCCCGGCCAGGTGATCCGGCTGCAGGTGCAGCGCGGCACGCAGCAACTGCAGATCTCGGTCATCCCGAACGTGGTGAATGACCACGGCACCAGCATCGCGCAGATCGGCGCCATTGCAAAGCCGATGGCGAAGGACGACAAGATATGGCAGGATTTACAGATTAATCAGCAGTATGGTCCCGTGGAGGCGCTGCCGCTGGCATTGCAGGCCACCTGGGACACGGCCGTGACGGTAGTCGAGTTCGTCTGCCACATGGTCGTTGGTGATATTTCTACCAAGAATATCAGCGGGCCGATCAACACCGCCCAGGTGGTGGGATTGTCGGCAAGCATCGGCTTGTGGGCGTTTTTGAAAATCATCGCCGTGGTCAGCCTCAACCTGGGCATCGTCAACTTGTTGCCGGTGCCCCTGCTCGACGGCGGTCAGATTTTGTACGGATTGGTGGAGTGGGTGAAGGGATCGCCCCTTTCCGAGCGCGCCCAGGCGTTTGGCCAGCAGATCGGCCTGACCTTGCTGATGTTGTTGATGGGACTGGCTTTTTATAACGATTTAGCACGCCTGATAGGCTGACCCGGAATGGGCTTTTTGAGATCTGAACGACGCGGGATTACTGTTGCCCTGAGTTTTCTGGCCCTGCTGGCGCTGCAAGGTGCTGCCTGGGCGGTCGAACCGTTCAAGATCCGCGAGATCCGGGCCGAGGGACTGCAGCGGCTGGAAATCGGCACCGTGCTGACCTACCTGCCGCTGGCGGTGGGCGACGAGCTGAACGACAACACCTCGCGCGAGGCGATCCGCGGCCTGTACGGCTCCGGCCTGTTCCAGGACGTGGCCCTGAACCGTGACGGCGACGCCCTGGTGATCAAGGTCAAGGAGCGCCCGGAAATCGCCAGCTTCAGTATCAAGGGCAATGACAAAATCGGCGGCGAAGAGCTCGACAAGTCGCTGAAGGACCTGGGCCTGGCACAGGGCGAGCTGTTCAAGCGCGAACTGCTCGACCAGGTGCAGCAGGAACTGCGCCGCCAGTACTACGCCAACGGCTACTACGACGTCGACATCGACTCGCACGTCGATACGCTGCCCAACAACCGTGTCGATATCAAGATCCAGGTCACCGAGGGCCCTGCCTCGAAGATCAAAGAGATCAATATCCTCGGCAACAAGAGCTTCCCCAAGGCGACGCTGCTGGAGCAGCTCAAGCTGCAGAGCACCATCTGGTGGAAGCTGTTCCAGAAGAGCGACCGCTACTCCAAGCAGCAGCTCGGCGGCGACCTGGAAGCGCTCAGTTCCTACTACCAGGACCGCGGCTACCTGCAGTTCAACATCATCTCGGTGCAGGTCGAGCTGTCGCCCGACAAGAAGGACGTCTACGTCACCCTCAACCTGGACGAGGGCGACAAGTACACGGTGAAGAGCCACCGCTTCTCCGGCGAGACCGTGCTCAACGAGGATTTCCTCAACCGCCTGGTGAGCACTCCGGACGGCAGCCAGTTCTCGCGCCGCGAGGCCACCGAAAGCTCGGACCGCATCGAGGCCGCGCTGTCCGACATCGGCTACGCCTTCGCCAAGGTCACGCCGCTGCCGGAAGTGGACGAGGCCAAGCGCCAGGTCAGCCTGAATTACTACATCGAGCCGGGCAAGCGCGCCTACATCCGCCACATCAACTTCGTCGGCAACGCCGGCACCAACGACGAGACGCTGCGCCGCGAGATGCGCCAGCTGGAAGCCTCGCCGTTCTCCAAGAGCGCGGTGGAGCGCTCGCGCGTGCGCCTGCAGCGCCTGCCGTTCATCGAGTCGGCCGAAGTCGAGACCAAGCCGGTGCCCGGCGCCGACGATCTGGTCGACATCGAGTACAAGGTCAAGGAGCGCCAGCCCGGCCAGGTGCAGTTCGGCGTCGGCTACTCCGGCTCGCAGGGCTTCCTGATCAGCGCCAGCGTCAGCAACTCCAACTTCCTGGGCACCGGCAACACGGTGTCGGTGACGGCCGAGAACAGCTACCTGACGCGCCAGCTCAACCTCAGCTGGACCGACCCGTACTTCACCTCGGACGGCATCAGCCAGACCATTTCCACCTACTACCGCCGTTCCAAGGGCGTGATCCGCTACAGCTCGGGCTTCGATTACGACGTGATCGGTGCCGACCTGACTTACGGCATCCCGCTGTCGGAATTCACCTTCCTGCGCATCGGCGGCGGCGCCTCCCGCACCTCGCTGCAGACCTTCCCGGGCAATACCTCGGACCAGGTGCTGGAATTCGTCATCAACAACGGCACCTCGTACAACGAGTACCAGCTGCACACCGGCATCGCGCGCGACACCCGCAACCGTACCTTCTTCGCCAGCAGCGGCTCGCTGTCGCGCTTGAACGTCGACGTGGCGATCCCCGGCAGCGATCTGCTGTACTACAACGCCAGCCTGCAGCAGCAGCAGTATCTGGTGCTGCCGTACCAGTTCTTCGCCGAGTTCGACGGCACTGTCGGCTACATCAACCGCTACGCCCGCACCATCGGCGTGCCGCCGTACCAGAACTACTTCGCCGGCGGTCCCAACACCGTGCGCGGCTACCGCGACGGCACGCTGGGGCCGCGCGATACGCCGTTCGACAACCCCTTCGGCGGCAAGCTGCGCACCACGGCGCAGAGCCAGCTGGTGCTGCCGTTGCCGGTGGTGAGCGACAACAAGACCACGCGCATGGGTCTGTTCTTCGACATCGGCAATGTTTACGACAAGGCCGGCGATTTCAAGGTTTCGCAGCTGCGGCAGTCCACCGGCCTGGCGTTCAGCTTCTTCACGCCGATCCTGGGCCTGCTGGACTTGAGCTACGCTTTCCCGCTGAACGCGAAACCGGGTGACGAAACTCAGCACTTCCAGCTGACTTTCGGCTCCGGCTTCTGATGATCACTTACGACGTTACACACCTAGAGAGACTGACATGATGCATACGCGTATCCGTGCACTCGGCCTGGCCGCCGTGCTGCTGCTTGCCTCCGCCGCCGCCCACGCCGACGTCAAGATCGCCGCCGTGAGGAACGATCTGCTGCAGAATTCGGCCCAGATCAAGGCCGCCCAGGCGCAGATCCAGGCGGAAGTGGACAAGCGCCGCGCCGCCATCGAAGCCGAGGGCAAGCAGCTGTCCGACGATGTGCAGAAATACCAGCGCGACGGCGCCACCATGTCGGTGGACCAGCGCGACAAGACCGAGAAGGACCTGAACACGCGCAAGGCCCAGCTCGACTACGACCAGCGCAAGGCCCAGGACGAGCTGCAGGCGCGCAGCGCCGAACTGCAGAACGCCGCCGTCAGCAAGATCCGCGACGTGATCTTCCAGGTGGGCAAGGAAAAGGGCTACGACCTGGTGGTCAGCGACGCCTTCATCATCAATCCGTCGGTGGACATCACCGACGACGTGCTCAAGCGCCTCAACGCGCAGGCCGGCGGCAAGTAAGCGGCGCAAGCGCGCTGCGGCATCGGGGCTTGCGGGGGAAGGGAGCGGCATGGCTGAACGGGCCGATACCGGCACCTATACGCTGGGCGAGCTGGCGCAGCGCTTCACGCTGAAGCTGCAGGGCGATGCGCAGCTGCGCATCGCCGGCGTCTGTTCGCTGTCCCCCGGCAAGCCGGGCCGCCTGAGCTTTTGCGCCGACCCGCGCCGCCGCGCCGAACTGGCCGGCACGCAGGCCTCGGCGCTGGTGCTGAACCCGCGCGACGCGCAGCAGTTCGCCGGCAGCGTGCTGCTGGCGCCCAATCCGGAACTGGCCTTTTACCGCATCGCCCGCCTGTTCGACACCAGCCGGGCCTTCCAGCCCGGCCGGCACGAAACCGCGGTGGTGGCGGCGGATGCGGTGCTGGGCGAGGGCTGCTGGATCGGCCCGCATGCGCTGATCGAAAGCGGCGCAAGCATCGGCGCCGGGTGCTTCATCGGCCCCGGCTGCGTCATCCGCGGCGGCGCCGTGGTCGGTGCGGACAGCCGGCTGGAGGCCAATGTCTACCTGGCGGAGCGCTGCCGCCTCGGCGCCCGCGCCCTGGTGCTGCCCGGCGCCGTCATCGGCGGCCGCGGCTTCGGCTGGGTGCCCACCCCGCAAGGGTGGGAGGAAAAGCCGCAGCTGGGCGCGGTGCTGGTCGGTGACGACGTCGAGATCGGCGCCAACACCACCATCGACCGCGGCGCGCTGGAAGATACGGTGATCGAGAACGGCGTCAAGCTCGACAATCAGATCCAGATCGCGCATAACTGTCGCATCGGCGAACATACCGCCATCGCGTCCTGTGTCGGCATTGCCGGCAGCACCGTCGTCGGCAAACGCTGCATGATCGGTGGCGCCGTCGGCATCAACGGGCACATCCGCATCGCCGACGATGTGGTGGTGCTGGGCCGGGCGATGGTCACCAAGTCGTTGACCGCTCCCGGCGTCTACGGCTCTGGCACGCCGGCCCAGCCGGTGCGCGAATGGCGCAAGCAGGTGGCGCGCATCAGGCGCCTGGCGGGTCTGGAAGAGCGCCTAGGACAAGTGGAAAAGATACTGAAGCTGGACCCGAAACCCGGAGACGCGAGTGAGCCAGACGATTTTTGATATCCGCGCCATCATGGGGATGCTGGCGCACCGCTCCCCCTTCCTGCTGGTGGACAAGGTGATTGCCTATGACAAGGGCAAATCGCTGACCGCCATCAAGAACGTGACCTACAACGAGCCGTTCTTCACCGGCCACTTCCCTGAAGTGCCGACCATGCCCGGCGTGCTGATCCTGGAGGCGCTGGCGCAGACCTGCGGCCTGCTCACCTCGCAGGAGACCGGCATCAAGCCGGAGTCCGGCGTGATCTTCTACTTCGCCGGCATCGACAACGCGCGCTTCAAGCGCATCGTCGTGCCGGGCGATCAGCTGCTGATGGAAGTGTCGATCGACAAGATCAAGCGCAACCTGTGGCGCTTCAAGAGCAAGGCCTCGGTGGACGGCGAACTGGCCTGCGAGGCCGACCTGATGTGCGTGTTCAAGCAGCCGCCTGCGTCCGAGGGCGCCGCCGGCGAGAAGCGCGGCGAATGAGCGGAGGGATTCATCCGACAGCGGTGATCGACCCCGCGGCCGAACTGCATGACAGCGTCGAAGTCGGCCCGTACACGGTGATCGGGCCGGGCGTCAGCATCGGCGAGGGCAGCTGGATCGGGCCGCATGTCGTGCTGCAGGGGCCGATGAGCCTGGGCAAGCGCAACCGCGTGTATCAGTTCGCCTCGCTCGGCGAGGTGTCGCAGGACAAGACGGCGAAGAAGGATGACGCCACGCGGGTGGAAATCGGCGACGACAACACCATACGCGAGTACGTCACCATCCAGCGCGGCACGCTCAAGGAAAAGGGCCTGACCCGCATCGGCAACGACAACTGGATCATGGCTTACTGCCATATCGCGCACGACTGCGTTGTCGACAACCACACCATCTTCGCCAACGGCACCACCCTGGCCGGGCACGTGCACGTCGAGGATTTCGTCGTGTTCGGCGGCGTCACCATGGTCGCCCAGTTCTGCCGCATCGGCGCCCACAGCTTCTCCGCCGGCGGCGCCGGCATTACCCGCGACGTGCCGCCGTTCGTGGTGGTGCAGGGCAACCCGGCGGCGCCGCGCGGCATCAATATCGAGGGCATCCGCCGGCGCAGCTTCACCGCCGAGGACATCACCGACATCAAGCACGCCTACCGCTCGATGTTCCTGGCCGGCCTGCGCCAGGATGAGGTGAAGGCCGAGCTTGCCGAAATCGCCCAGCGCTCGTCGCACGTGCGGCGCCTGCTCGAGTTCGTCGAAAACTCGAAACGACTGATCCAGAAGTAGCGCGTTCGGTGAAATTCGCCCTGATCGCGGGAGAAGCATCGGGCGACCTGCTCGGCGCCGCGTTGGTGCGCGCGCTGCGCACCCGTTTCCCGCAAGCCGCGTTCTGCGGCGTCACCGGTCCGCGCATGCGCGAGGCCGGCTGTGACAGCATCGACACCATCGACCGCCTGTCGGTGATGGGTTTGGCCGAGGTGCTGCCCAAGCTGCCGGATATCCTGCGTCTGCGCGGCGAGCTGTACCGGCGCTTCGCCGCCGAGCGGCCGGACTGCGTCATCGGCATCGACGCGCCGGACTTCAACCTGCCGCTGGAGCGCCGCCTGCGCCGGCGCGGCCTGCGCACGGTGCACGTGGTCAGCCCCACGGTGTGGGCCTGGCGTCCGGGGCGGGTGAAGGGGATCGCCCGCGCCGTCGACCTGATCCTGTGCCTGTTTCCGTTCGAGCCGCGCTTCTACGCTGCGCACCAGCGCGCCGCCGCCGGCGCTGCGCGGGCGCAGTTGCAGGCGGTCTACATCGGCCATCCGCTGGCCGAGGAACTGGCCGATCCGCCCAGCCGCGAGGACGCGCGCCGCCGGCTCGGGCTGGGCGACGGTCCCTGTCTGGCGCTGTTGCCCGGCAGCCGCGGCGGCGAGCTGCGTTTCCTGGCCGAGCCCTTCGTGCAGACCGCCGCCTGGCTGGCTCAGCGTCTGCCGGACCTCGCCCTGGTGGTGCCGCTGGCCAAACCGGCGCTGCGGCCGATGTTCGAGCAGGCTATTGCGGCGCATGCGCCGCAGCTGCGCTGGCACCTGGTGGACGGCCATTCGCGCGAGGCGATGCGCGCCGCGGATGCGGTGCTGCTGGCTTCCGGCACCGCCACGCTGGAATGTCTGCTGCTGCAGCGCCCGATGGTGGTGGCCTACCGCGTTTCGCCCTTCACCGCCTGGCTGCTGCGCACGCTGAAGCTGCTTAAAATCGACCGCGTGAGCCTGCCCAACCTGCTTTGCGAAACACCCGTGGTGCCGGAATTCCTGCAGGAGCAGGCCAACGCCGCCGCGCTCGGGCCCGCTGTGCTTGAGCTGCTGACGCTGCCGCAGGCGCGCGAGCGGCAAACGGCGCAATTCGCGGCGGTGCAGCGCGAGCTGAAACGTGACGCAGCCGCCAGCGCCGCGGCGGCCATCGCCGACCTGTTGCGCCGATGACCAGCACCGCGGCGGCGGCCATTACCGCGGGCGTGGACGAGGTCGGGCGCGGCTGCCTGGCCGGCCCGGTCTATGCCGCGGCCGTGATCCTGCCGGCCCGCCACGGCCTGATCGGCCTGGCCGATTCCAAGCAGCTCAGCGCCGAGCGGCGCGAGTTGCTGGCGCCGAAGATCCGCGCGCGCGCTCTGGCCTGGGCCATCGGCAGCGCCACGGTCGAGGAAATCGACCGTCTCAACATCCTGCGCGCCACCTTCCTGGCGATGGCGCGGGCGGTGCAGGCCCTGGCGCTGCGCCCCGAACTGTGCCTGGTCGACGGCAATCAGGTGCCGGAGCTGGGCTGTCCGGTGCGTGCCATTGTCGGCGGCGACGCCACGGTGCGCTCGATCATGGCCGCCTCGATCATCGCCAAGGTGGCGCGCGATGCCGAACTGCTGCGCCTGGACCAGCAGCATCCGCACTATGGCTTCGCCCGTCACAAGGGCTATGGCACCCCGGAGCACCTGGCCGCCCTGCGCCGCCACGGGCCCTGCGCGGTCCATCGCATGAGCTTCACGCCGTGCGCCCAGATCGAACTGCCCGGATTCGCCATGGAGGACCTGGCGGGGCGCGATACGTCGGCGGGCGGAGTTGCCGTGGGGGATTCTCTCCCGTGAGCTTCGTCCATCTGCACCTGCACACCGAGTTCTCGCTGGTCGACAGCCTGATCCGGGTCGAGCCGCCGGCGCGCAAGAGCGCCGGCGCCAACGTGCAGTCGCTGACCCAGCGCGCCGCTCAGCTGGGCCTGCCGGCGCTGGCCATCACCGATCAGGACAACCTGTTCGCCATGGTCAAGTTCTACAAGTTCGCCGAGTCGGCCGGCATCAAGCCGCTGATCGGCGCCGATGTCTGGGTGGAGGAACGGCTGGAAGGCGAGAGCCAGGAGCGCGTCACGCTGCTGGTGCAGAACCAGACCGGCTACCGCAACCTGACCCGCCTGATCTCGCGCGCCTACAACGAGGGCCAGGGGCGTGGCCGGCCGCAGCTGCGGCGGGATTGGCTGGCAGAGGCCAGCAGCGGCCTGATCGCGCTGTCCGGGCGCCATGGCGGCATCGGCACGGCCCTGCTCGGCGGCAAGCTCGATCGCGCGCGCGAGGCCGCGGCCTGGTGGCAGAGCCATTTCCCCGACCGCTGCTACCTGGAAATCACCCGCTGTGGCCGGTCGGACGACGAAACGCATCTGCAGGCCGCGGTCGCCTTCGCCCGCCACGCCGGCCTGCCGGTGGTGGCGAGCAATGACGTGCGCTTCCTGCGGCGCGAGGATTTCGAAGCGCACGAGGCGCGGGTGTGCATCGCCCAGGGCCGCGTGGTCAACGACGAGCGCCGGCCGCGCGAATATTCGCCGGAGCAGTATCTGAAGTCGGCCGAGGACATGCAGGCGCTGTTCGCCGATCTGCCCGAAGCGCTGGAAAACACGCTGGAGATCGCCCGCCGCTGCACGCTGAGCCTCAAGTTCGGCCAGAACTACCTGCCCGACTTCCCGGCGCCGGAAGGCGTGACCATGGCCGACTATCTGCGGCTGCAGGCCAACGAGGGCCTGCAGCGGCGCCTGCGCCAGCACCCGCCGGCGCGGCCGCTGGAGGAGTACCAGCAGCGGCTCGACTACGAGCTCGGCATCATCGAGAAGATGGGCTTCGCCGGTTACTTCCTGGTGGTGGCGGACTTCATCGCCTGGGGCAAGAACAACGGCGTGCCGGTGGGCCCCGGCCGCGGCTCCGGCGCCGGCTCGCTGGTGGCCTACTGCACCGGCATCACCGACCTCGACCCGCTGCCCTACAACCTGCTGTTCGAGCGCTTCCTCAATCCCGAGCGCGTGTCGATGCCGGACTTCGACGTCGACTTCTGCATGGAAGGCCGCGACCGCGTCATCGAATACGTGGCGCAGCGCTACGGCCGCGACCACGTCAGCCAGATCATCACCTACGGCAGCATGGCGGCGCGCAACGTGGTGCGCGACGTGACGCGCGTGCTGGGCCAGCCCTATGGCATGGGCGACCGCATCGCCAAGCTGATCCCGGGCACCCCCGCGTTCAAGGCCGACGCCGAAAAGCTGGGCCGCTCCACCCTTGAGCACGCCCTGGTGGCGGAGGGGCAGGACGAGCTCAAGCGCCTCTATGACAGCGACGAGGAGGTGCGCGCCATCATCGACCTGGGCATGGTGCTGGAGGACCTGACCCGCGGCGTCGGCGTGCATGCCGGCGGCGTGGTGATCGCGCCCAAGGCGCTGACCGAGTACACCCCGACTTTCTGCGAACCGGGCGGCGCCGGCCTGCGCTCGCAGTTCGACATGAAGGATCTGGAAACGGTCGGCCTGGTCAAGTTCGACTTCCTCGGCCTGCGCACCCTGACCATCATCCAGGCCGCCGTGGACCAGATCAACGCGCGCCAGCCCGAGCGCAAGCTGGATGTGCTGCAGCTGCCGCTGAACGATCCCAAGACCTACCAGCTCTACGCTTCCGGCTTCACCACCGCCGTGTTCCAGATGGAATCGCAGGGCATGCAGCGCGCCTCGGTGGATCTCAAGCCGGATCGCTTCGAGGACATCATCGCGCTGATCTCGCTGTACCGTCCCGGCCCGATGGAGCTGATTCCCGAGTACGTGGCGCGCAAGAACGGCAAGCCGCCCGAATACCTGCACCCCGACATGGAGCCGGTGCTGGCCAATACCCTGGGCATCTTCATCTACCAGGAGCAGGTGATGCAGATTGCGCAGCGCCTGGGCGGCTATACCCTGGGTGGCGCCGACCTGCTGCGCCGCGCCATGGGCAAGAAGAAGCCGGAGGAGATGGCGCAGCAGCGCGACATCTTCGTCAAGGGCGCCAGCGGCCGCGGCATCGACGCCGAAATCGCCTCGCAGATCTTCGACCTGATGGAGAAGTTCGCCGGCTACGGCTTCAACAAGTCGCATGCCGCCGCCTACGCCCTGGTGTCGTACCACACGGCCTGGCTCAAGGCGCATTACCCGGCGGAATTCATGGCCGCGGTGATGTCGGCGGAAATGAACCACACCGACACCGTGGTGGTGATGCTGGACGAATGCCAGCGCATGAAGCTGACGGTGCTGGCGCCGGACATCAACCGCTCGCTGTTCCGTTTCACCGTCAACGAGCGCGGGCAGATTCTGTACGGCCTCGGAGCCATCAAGGGGGCGGGCGAGGGCGCGCTGCAGGGCATCATCGACGAGCGCGACCGCAGCGGTGCGTTCCGCGACCTGTTCGATTTCTGCCGCCGCATCGACACGCGCAAGGTCAACAAGCGCGTGCTGGAGGCGCTGATCTTCGCCGGTGCGCTCGACAGCCTCGGCCTGAACCGGCCGAGCCTGCTGAAAACCCTGCCCAAGGCGCTGCAACTCGCCGAGCAGACCGCCGCCGGCGCCAGTGCCGGCCAGGACGACCTGTTCGGCCTGGGCGCTCCGGCCGCCACCAGTGCCAGCGTCGTCGCCGAGCAGGAGCCGGAGTGGCCGGCGAACGAGCGCCTGGCGCGGGAAAAAGAGGTGCTGGGGCTGTATTTCTCCGGCCACCCGATCGAAACCTACCGTCCGCTGATCGAGCAGATCTGCAGCGGCACCATCAAGGCCCTGATCGCCGAGGCGCCGCCGCCGTTCGGCTCATTTGGCGGCGGTGACGATGAGGACGGCGCCCCGGCGCCCCGTCGTGGTGCGCGCAAGACCGTGATGCTCGGTGCCTGGCTCGCCGACATCCGCAACGTCGGCGGCGAAAGACCCGGCAAAATCATCATCTTGGACGATCGCACCGCCCAGATCATCTGCTGGCTGGGCTTCGACGAGTGGCAGAGGTTCCAAAACACGCTGCGGAGGGATACGCTGGTGTTCGCCAGCGGCGAGGTCCGCGCGGTGCAGCGCGATGGCCGCGACCTGGAGCACCGGCTTTATCCGCGCGGCTTCTGGGATCTGGACGCGGTGATGCGCGAGCGCGCCGATCGTGTGACACTGCACTGGCGCAAGCCGGCAGCGGAGCCGGCGGCGTTGCGCAGCAGGTTGAGCGCCTGGCGCAGTGATCACGGCGCGGCCGTGACGCTGGAGTACTGGAATGGTCGCGCCCGCGCGACGCTTGATTTCGGCCCGCAGTGGCGCATGCGGGTGGACGAGGCGGCGCTGAGCGAATTGCGCCGTCTCCTTGGGGACGGGGCGGTGAGAGTGGACTATAAGCGCTTCGTGGCGCCCCAGTCCGCCAAAATGGATTATGGCTATGGCGAGTAATACTACATACCTGGATTTCGAGCAGCCCATTGCCGATCTTGAAAAGAAGATCGAAGAGCTGCGTTTCATGACCGGCGGCAGCGAGCTCAACCTGAGCGAGGAGATCTCGCGGCTGGAAGCGCGCATCAAGGAGCAGAGCCAGCAGATCTTTGCCAACCTCAGCCCCTGGCAGATCGCGCAGCTGGCGCGCCACCCGCAGCGTCCCTACGCGCTGGATTACATCAAGGCGATCTTCACCGAGTGGGAAGAGCTGCACGGTGACCGCCACTTCGCCGACGACCCCGCCATCGTTTCCGGCGTGGCGCGCCTGGACGGCCGCGCCTGCGCCGTCATCGGCGAGCAGAAGGGCCGCGACACCAAGGAGCGCATCTACCGCAACTTCGGCTCGCCGCGCCCGGAGGGTTACCGCAAGGCGCTGCGCGTGATGAAGCTGGCGGAGAAGTTCAACCTGCCGGTGATCACCCTGATCGACACCGCCGGCGCTTACGCCGGCATCAGCGCCGAAGAGCGCAACCAGTCCGAGGCCATCGCCCGCAACCTGTTCGAGCTGTCGCGGCTGCGCAGCCCGGTGCTGGCCACCGTGACCGGCGAAGGCGGCTCCGGCGGCGCGCTGGCCATCGGCGTGGCCGACCACGTCATGATGCTGCAGTACGGCATCTACTCGGTGATCTCGCCGGAAGGCTGCGCCTCGATCCTGTTCAAGAAAGCCGACCGCGCCAAGGACGCGGCCGAGGCGATGCGCATCACCGCGAAGGATCTGATCGAATTCAAGCTGGTGGACGAGATCATTCCCGAGCCGCTGGGCGGGGCGCACCGCGATCCGGCGGCGATGGCGGCGACGCTGCGCGAACGGCTGATCACCAACCTGGACCGCTTGTGCAAAGTGCCGATGACGCGGCTGCTGTCGGATCGCTATCAGCGCTTGATGTCCTACGGCACCTACGAGGAGCCGCAGGTCGTCACGCCGATGAACCAGGCCGCCGGCTGATTTTTCGCGCCCCTTTCAGCGAGGGGCGCCTTTCCCCGGTGATTGCACCGGACTCCGTGTGCTCCGGGTGTCCGCCGGGCGGGTGTGGCGAGCGAGCCGCGCCCCCGAGTGCCCGGCACGCGCACGCCTCGTGACTGAAAACTCCCCCGCCCTTGCCATCACCCCGCCCACGCTCGCCCCGGGCGCCGTGGTTCATGTCGCCTACAGCGGCGGCCTCGATTCCACCGTGCTGCTGCATTTCCTGGCGCACTTCAACCCGCGTTTGCGCCTGCGCGCGGTGCACATTCACCACGGTCTGCAGGCGCTCGCCGACGAGTGGGCCGGGAAGTGCGAGCGCTTCAGCGTCTCGCTCGGAGTGCCGTTCGAACTGCTGCGCGTGCAGGTGGACGCGCTCGATCCGGCCGGACCGGAGGCGGCGGCGCGCGAGGCGCGCTACGAGGCGCTGCGCGGGCTGATGCGGCCGGGCGATTGCCTGGCCACGGCGCACCATCGGGGCGACCAGGCGGAAACCGTGCTGTTGCGCCTGCTGCGCGGCAGCGGCGTGCACGGCCTGTCGGCCATGCGCGGCTTGCGCGAGTTCGCGCCGGGCTGGCTATGGCGGCCGTTTCTTGAACTGCCGCGCGAGCTGCTCTACGGCTACGCGCAGCAGAACGGCCTGCGCTGGATCGAGGACCCGCACAACCGCGACCTGCGTTACGCCCGCTCCTGGTTGCGCAGCGAGCTGACGCCGCTGCTGCGCGAACGCTTCCCGCAGGTCGAGGAAAGCCTGGCGCGCACCGCGCGGCTGGCGGCGGAGGCGGCGGAATTGCTGGACACGCTGGCGGCGCAGGATCTGGCGCAGGCGGGGCGGGGCAGTGCCCTGGGCGTTGGCACCTTGCGCGAGCTGGCACCGGCGCGGCGTCACAACCTGTTGCGTCACTGGCTGCGCCAGCAGGGGTTCGAAATGCCCGCGGCCGGGCTGCTGCAGCGGATCGAGCCCGAGGTGCTGGGCGCTGCGGAGGATTCCGAGCCGCTGCTGGCCTGGGGCGGCTGCGAGCTGCGCCGCTACCGCGACCGGCTTTATGCCATGGCGCCGCTGCCGCAGCCGCCGGTGGCCGATGCCGCGCTGGCCTGGACCGGGCCGCAGCTGTCCCTGCCGCCCGGCTGCGGCCTGTTGCGGCTGCCACAACCACCGCCGCGCGGATTGAGCGTGCGCTTCATGCGCGGCGGCGAGCGCTTCCGGCCAGCCGGCGGCGGCCACAGCCGCACCCTCAAGAACCTGTTCCAGGAAGCCGGCATCCCGCCCTGGGTGCGGTTGCGCACCCCGCTGGTCGAGGCGCGGGGCGAGCTGGTCTACGTCGCCGGGGTCGGCGCCGGCAGCGGCTGGGGCGAGCTGTTCGGCGGCGAGGCGGCGCAGCCGGACTGGCTGGAAGCGCCAGTGGGCGCCGGCAGCGGCTAAAATGCGGCAACGGCACAGCGGTGCCGTCCAGTCCGCAGGTCACGCCGCTTCCCGCCTTCGCGCCGGGCCGCGCGGCTTGCCGCGCTTTTCTTCAGGTACATTCGAATGCCGCCGCTGAGCCAGCCTTTGCAGATCAGTTCCTTTGTCCGCGACGTCCCGGATTTCCCCAAGCCGGGCATCCTGTTCCGTGACATTACGCCGCTGCTGGCGGATGGCGCCGCCTTCAGCGCCGCGATCGAGCAGCTGGCCGCGCGCATCGAGCCGCATCAGGTGCAGGGCCTGGTGGCGATCGAATCGCGCGGCTTCATTTTCGGCGCCGCGCTGTCGCAGCGGCTGCGCCTGCCGCTGCTGCCGGTGCGCAAGCCGGGCAAACTGCCGCGGCGCACGGTCGGCGTGGAGTATCAGCTGGAGTACGGCACCGACCGGGTGGAAATGCACGCCGAGGACGTGGTGCCGGGGGCGCGCTACGCGCTGATCGACGATGTCATTGCCACCGGCGGCACCGCCGTCGCCGCGGCCGAGCTGGTGGAGAAGCTGGGCGGCACCGTGGCGTGCTGCATCTTCCTGATCGAACTGGATTTTCTCAAAGGGCGCGAGCGCCTCGGCGACCGTCCGGTGGAAAGTCTGCTGCACTATTGAGGCACGCAGTGGCGTGCGGCGCCGGAGTTAACAAAACTTAACGGTACTTCCCGGGCTTAGGTGTTTGTGACTTCTGGCTATTTTCCGCCAGAGCGGGTAAATATTGACCAGGGGCATTTACATAAGCGGGTGGTCGCCCATGTTGCATGCCGGGATGGTGGTACGAGAGATGCGAATTCAGGCGGGTGGCGTGTTCCACCCAGACAGGCTGCGGCAGCGTCGTCGCCGGGCGGGAGCAGGCAATGGATTTTGAGGCCGGACTGCCGATCCTGGTGGCATCGTTCATCGCGGTGGTGCTGTTCACCTGGCTGCAGCTGGAGCGGCGCGCCATCCAGCACAACCTGTTCGTCTATTCCGGCAGCCGCCAGCTGCCCAATGTGACCGCGCGCCTGGAGCGCACCTACTCGCGCGTGCGACAGGTGGTGCTGTGGTCCAGCCTGGCGGCGCCCTCGGTGATGGCTTTTTCCGGCCAGCTCGACGAGCACGGCGTGGCGCAGGCCTTCAACGGCATGCTGCAGATCATCGCGCCCTTCACCTCGGCCTGCTTTTCGGCTGCGGTGATGTGGCTGATCATCGTTTCCGCGCTGGTGGTCCATGCCTCGCACCTGCGTCTGCTGGAATTGTTCCGTTGTCCGCGTCAGCGTAAGGAATTCTGGTAGGCCGCGCTGCATGGGCAGGGATATGGATATCCCGATTACCGTGCTCCGCCCCCCGTTCAGCTGGCGCATGCTGCAGCGCGCTATAATGGGCTTTGTTGCTCGGGCTGTAGTGCAGGCCGTTTGCCCCCGCCCGCTGCGCCCCGGCACCCCCCGATCCGTTTTGTGCACATGACCGATACCTCATTCAAACAGGTTTGGACCGGTACAGCGGAGGCGTATCAGGACTTCGTCCTGCCTCTGGTCTCCCGCACCTTCGCGCTGACCATCCCGCAGCTGCCCGGCGCGCTGCACCGGGTGGTGGCCAACGCCTACCTGCTGTGCCGCGTCGCCGACACCATCGAGGATGACGCAGCGCTGCCGGCGGCCGACAAGCGCCGCTACGAGGAAGCCTTCGTCGAGGTGGTCACCGGCCGCGCCGACGCCACCCGCTTCGCCGCCGAACTGAGCCCGTTGCTGTCGCAGGAAACTATCGAGGCCGAGCGCGACCTGGTGCGCCAGCTGCCGCTGGTGATCCAGGTGCTGCGCAGCTTCAACCGCGCGCAGCAGGACGCCATCGAGCGCTGTGTCGGCGTCATGTGCCGCGGTATGCATCGTTTCCAGCAGGAAGCCGCCCAGCGCGGCGGTGTGCACGGCCTGGCCACCCAGCGCGAGATGGACCAGTACTGCTACTACGTGGCCGGCGTGGTCGGCGAGATGCTGACCGAACTGTTCTGCGACTTCGATCCGGCCATCGCCGCGCGGCGCGAGCAGATGCTGCACCTGGCGACCTCGTTCGGCCAGGCGCTGCAGATGACCAATATCCTCAAGGACCAATGGGAAGACCGCGCCCGCGGCGCCTGCTGGTTGCCGCGCGAGGTGTTCCAGCGCCACGGCGTCGACCTGTCGACGCTGCAGCCGGGTCACTACACGCCGGCCTACGGCGCAGCGCTGTCCGAGCTGATCGGCGTGGCCCACGCCCATCTGCGCAACGCCCTGTCCTACACGCTGCTGATCCCGGCCCAGCACACCGGCATCCGCCGTTTCTGCCTGTGGGCGACCGGCCTGGCGGTGCTGACCCTGAAGAATATCCAGCGCAAGCCCGATTTCACCGGCGGTGCGGACATCAAGGTGTCGCGCGGCGCGGTGGCCCGCACCATCATGGTCAGCAACGTCTCGGTCCGGCGCGACGCCCTGTTGCGCCGCCTGTTCGACTTCGCCTGGCGCAAGCTGCCGCTGACCGCGCTGGGGCCGGAGTGGCAGCCGCTGCCGCAGCCGCAGAACGCATCCGGCGGCTGGGCGCCCGAGCTGGCCCTGGCCGGCGCCGCCGGCGCCCGTTTCGAGAAGAGCACCGAAGTAGTGAGCAACCGTTACGAGTTCCGCGGCCCCTTGCGTGAAGGCCTGATTCAGCCGCGTCCGGCCGCCGCGCCGGCGCCGGTGGCGGTTCCCCAGGCTGCTCCCCAGACAGACCCCCTGGATCACGCCATCGACCGCGCGCGCCAGGCGCTGATCGGCCTGCAGCAGGCGGACGGGCATTGGTGCTTCGAGTTCGAGACCGATTGCACCATCTCGGCCGAATACATCCTGATGATGCACTTCATCGACGAGATCGACGACGTGCTGCAGGAAAAGCTGGCGCGCTACATCCGCTCCAAGCAGCGCCTGGACACGCACGGCGGCTGGCCGCTGTACCAGGACGGCGCCATCGACCTGTCCTGCACCGTCAAGTGCTACTACGCGCTCAAGGCCGCCGGCGACGCCGTCGATGCGCCGCACATGCAGCGCGCGCGCGAAGTGATCCTGGCCCACGGCGGCGCGGCCAAGACCAATGTGTTCACGCGCATCCTGCTGGCCATGTTCGAGCAGGTGCCGTGGCGCGCCGCGCCGTACGTACCGGTGGAGATCATGCTGTTCCCCAAGTGGGCGCCGTTCCATCTGGACAAGGTGTCCTACTGGGCGCGCACCACCATGGTGCCGCTGTTCATCCTGTGCTCGCTCAAGGCCAGGGCCAAGAATCCGCGCCAGGTCGGCGTGCGCGAGCTGTTCGTCACCGCGCCGGAACTGGAAAAGCATTATTTCGCCACCGGCGGCGTGGTCAACCAGCTGTTCCTGTTGCTGGACAAGATCGGCCGCGCATGCGACCCGCTGATTCCGAAAGGCCTGCGCGCCAGGGCGGTGAAGCGGGCGGAGCAGTGGTTCCTGCCGCGTCTCAACGGCGAGGACGGCCTCGGCGCCATCTTCCCGCCGATGGTCAATGCGCTGGAAGCGATGGACCTGCTCGGCTACGCCAAGGATCATCCGGCCCGCGCCACCTGCCTCAAGTCGCTGCGCAAGCTGATCGTCGACTGCGGCGACGGCACCGCCTTCTGTCAGCCCTGCGTGTCCCCGGTGTGGGATACCGGCTGGTCGGCGATGGCGCTGCTGCGCGCCGGCAAGGACGAGCAGACCCAGGCCGCGGTGACGCGGGCGCTGCAGTGGCTGACGCCGCTGCAGGAACTGGAAGTGAAGGGCGACTGGGCGGTGAACGCGCCGCAACTGGCGCCGGGCGGCTGGGCTTTCCAGTACGCCAATGCCTACTATCCGGACCTGGACGACACTGCCATGGTCGCCGGCCTGCTGCATGTCGCCGGCAAGGGCTCGCCGCTTGAGGCCCAGTCGCGCCAGCGCATCGAGCGCGCCGCCGACTGGCTGGTGGGCATGCAGTCGGACAACGGCGGTTTCGCCGCGTTTGACCGCAACAACACCCATTACCATATCAACTACATCCCGTTCGCCGATCACGGCGCCATGCTTGATCCGCCGACCGAGGACGTGTCCGGCCGCGTGCTGGCCTGCCTGGGCGTGCTGAAGCGCGAGCAGGACCGCGACGCCATCCGCCGCTGCGTCGATTACCTGCGCCGGGTGCAGCAGCCGGATGGTTCCTACTGGGGCCGTTGGGGCACCAACTACATCTACGGCACCTGGTCGGTGCTGGCCGGCCTGGCGCTGGTGGGCGAGGATATGGATCAGCCCTGGATCCGCAAGTCGATCGACTGGCTCAAGTCCAAGCAGCATGCCGACGGCGGCTGGGGCGAAACCAACGACAGCTTCGAGAAGCCGGAGCTGCGCGGCAGCAACGGCGGTGTCAGCACCGCCCATTCCACCGCCTGGGCCCTGCTCGGCCTGCTTGCCGTCGGCGAGCACGGGTCGGCGGCGGTGCGCCGCGGCATCGAATGGCTGATCGCGGACCAGCAGGGCCCGGGCGAGCGCTGCGCCGGGCTCTGGTATCACCCCAGCTACAACGCGCCGGGCTTCCCCCGCGTGTTCTATCTCAAGTACCACGGCTATACCGCCTACTTCCCGCTGTGGGCGCTGACGCGGTACCGGCAGCTCATCGCGCGCAAATCCTGAAAGCCGGCGCGGCCCGATGGGCAATGACGTGGGCGTGGTCGTCGCCCTGGAAGCGGAGGCGCGGGCGCTGCTGCCGCGCAAGCTGCGCCCGGGCATGATCGAGGACCTCGATGGCGTGTCGGTGCACTTGTGCGGCATGGGCATGCCCGCCGCCGCCGCCGCCGCGCAGGGCCTGGTCGAGCACGGCGTGACTGCGCTGGCCATCTACGGTGTTGCCGGCGGGCTCGATCCGGAGCTGACGCCGGGCACGCTGCTGTGCCCGCGCGAAGTGCTCGACGACGGTGGCGCGCGCTATCCCGCCGATGCGGCCTGGCGCCGCCGGCTGGCGTCGCGGCTGGGCAACCTGGTGCTGCGCGACGCCCCCCTGCTGACGGTGCACGAACCGCTGCTGGATCCGTCGTCCAAAGCGGCGGCCCGGCGCGACTTCAAGGCCGCGGCGGTGGATATGGAAAGCGCCGCGGTGGCGGAAGTGGCGCGCGACTGCGGCCTGCCGTTCCTGGCGCTGCGCGCCATCGCCGACAGCGCCCAGGACAGCATCCCGGCGCCCCTGGCCGGTGCCATCGACCGCTGGGGCCGGGCCAAGCCGCTGGGCGTGGCGGCGGCGCTGCTGCTGCACCCGCAGCTGGTGCCGCGCCTGCCGCACCTGGCCGCGACCATGAACCAGGCCTGCGCCGCGCTGCGCCGCGCCGCACAGGCGGCCGGCCCGGCGTTGGGCTATCTCGACTGAGACACCGATGACCGAATCTTCCTCCGCCCGACCTCGCGCGCTGGTCACTGGCGCCACCGGCTTCGTCGGCTCCGCCGTCGCGCGGCGGCTGCTGGCCGAGGGTTTCATCGTGCGTGTGCTGGCGCGCCCCGGCTCCGACCGGCGCAATCTGGCCGGGCTGGAGGTCGAGGTGGCCGAAGGCAACCTCACCGACGCCGCCTCGTTGCGCCGCGCCTGCGCCGGCTGTGACGCGCTGTTTCACGTCGCCGCCGACTACCGCCTGTGGGCGCCGGACCCGCAGGAGCTGTACCAGGCCAATGTCGAAGGCACCCGCACCCTGATGCAGGCGGCGCTGGACGCCGGCGTCAAGCGCATCGTCTATACCAGCAGCGTCGCCGTGCTGGGCATCCCCAAGGACGGCACGCCCGGCGACGAAAACACGCCGGTGACGGTGGACGACATGATCGGCCACTACAAGCGTTCCAAGTTCCTGGCCGAGGAAGTGGTGCGCGAGATGGCCGGCAAAGGGCTGCCGGTGGTGATCGTCAACCCGTCCACGCCGATCGGCCCGCGCGACCTCAAGCCGACTCCGACCGGCCGCGTGGTGCGCGACGCCGCCGCCGGCAGGATGCCGGCCTATGTCGACACCGGTCTGAACATCGCCCATGTCGAGGACGTGGCCGAGGGGCACTGGCTGGCCTACCGCAAGGGCGTCGTCGGCCAGCGTTACGTGCTCGGCGGCACCGACATGAGCCTGCGCGAAATCCTCGCCGAAATCGCCGATATCGTCGGCCGCAAGCCGCCGAAGGTGCGGTTGCCGCATGCGGCGGTGCTGCCGATTGCCTACGTCTCGGAAACCTGGGCCAGGCTCACCGGCGTGCCGCCGGTGGCGACGGTGGAAGAGGTGCGCATGTCGAAGAAGCACATGTTCTTCTCCAGCGCCAAGGCCGTGCGCGAGCTGGGCTACACGCAGCGCCCGGCGCGGCAGGCGCTCGAAGACGCGGTGCGCTGGTACCGCGACAACGGCTACCTCGGCTGATGCGCCGCTGGGTTTGCTTCGCCGCGCCTGCGGCGCTGCTGTGGCTGGCCGCCTGCAGTGCGGTGCCGCAGGAAACCCGCGCAACGGCGGCGCCCGCGGTGCAGGCGCCGGCAGCCAGCGTCTACGTGCTGCGCCGCGGCCGCCATACCGACCTGATCCTGCCGGTGGCGCAGCTGCACGGCCCGCTCACCGCGCTGGCGGCGCAATTTCCCGCTGCGCGCTACATGGTGTTCGGCTTCGGCGACCGCCAGTACGTGCTGGCCACCCACCAGAACCTGGCGCATGTGCTGCTGGCGCCGCTGCCCGGCGCCGGCCTGCTGCTGGTGACCGGGCTGCAGGCTGAGCCGCTGGACACCTACGGCGGCGACCACCTGGTGGCTCTGCCGTTGCAGCAAGCGCAGATCGACGCCATCGGCCAGTTCGTCTGGGATTCGCTGGAGCATGACGGTCAGGGCCAGGTGTTGCCGTACCTGCCCGGAAAATACCCGGGCAACGTCTACTATCCTTCCACCCGCACCTACTACGGCTTCTATACCTGCAACACCTGGACCGCCGAAGGATTGAAGAGCGGCGGCCTGCCGGTCAGCACTTTCGGCGTGCTGCTGGCCGGGCAGGTATGGGACCAGGCGCAGGCCGCTTCGGCGCAGGCCGGGCGCGGCGTCGCCGTGGCGCCGTAGCGCCGCCGCTCAGTTCCGAGGCAGCAGGCTGCGGGCCAGGCGCGCCAGGCGCGGCACGGTCAACGGCCGCAGCAGGCGCCGGTCATAGCCGGCCATGCGCTGCCGGTTCTGCTCCAGGCACAGGTCGATCAGTTCGCGCGGCTTGAGATCGATGCCCACGGCGCCGCTGCCGGTCATGGCGAAGTTCGCGTCCTGCGCCACGCCGTCGGCGTTGATGCCCTTGGCGATGCCGATGCGCTCCCACACCAGGAACGACCACACCGCCAGGGTCTTGAAGAAGAACAACGGTTTGCGCCACCAGGGCAGATTCTTGCGGTACCAGGCGGCCCAGTTGACGAAGAACAGGATGTGGCGGCCTTCCTCCTGCATCACCGGCTCGAAGGTCTCCACCAGTTCCGGCGGGAAGTAGCCGGAGCGCTTGGCCACCTCGAACAGACCGAAGGCGAAGAAGCTGTCGATGCACTCGCTGTAGCCGGTGACCATCCAGGCCCATTCGGCGTTTTTCGGCGCCGGATACTCGGGCTCAGGGGCCAGGCGGATATCGTAGGCCTCGACCAGCTTGCTCAGCACCACCTTGTGGCGCGCTTCTTCGCCGCCGTCCATGTCCAGCGCCTCGCGCAGCAGCGGATCACGCACCGTTTCGGCGAAACTCCTGACGCGGACCGACGCGCGGCCCTCGGTCTGCACGGCGATGTCCCAGATCGGCAGCGAGGTGACGCGCCGCAGCGCCTCGGGCGAGAGCCTGGGCCAGTCGATCACCGCCGGCTTGTAGGGATTGTGAGTCTCCAGCAGCATGCGGCAGAACAGGCGCTTGTGCGCCTCGGAGCCGATCTTGATGCGGCCCGGATCAGGACCGGACCAGTTGCGCATGGCGTAGTCGGCATCGGCGACGGTGAAGGCATCGGACATGAGCGGCTCCAGTAGAGGGGTGGGACCGGGCAATCGGAAATCTGCTTCCCCGCGGCTCAGGCGTCGGGGCTGCTCGCGGCCAGCGACTGGCGCAGGCGGCGCGCCTCCAGCCATTGCCAGCTGAGCAGGGCGGGGATGCCGAACAGCACTTCGCGCATGCGCTTGGCCAGCGACAGCGATAGTGCCACGTTGCTGTCGATGCCCACGATCTGGCCGAACAGCACCAGTCCGGCTTCCTGCACGCCGAGTCCCGCCGGCACGATGAAGATGATATGGCGCACGGCCTGGGTGCTGGCCTCCACCGCCAGCGCCGCCCACACGCTCACCGGGTGGCCCAGCAGATACAGGGCCAGCCAGGTCTCGAACGCGCCGAGCATGTAGCCGGACAGCTGCCACAGCATCGCCACCAGCAGGCGGCCGTGGCGCGCATACAGCGCGCGGATCTCGGCGTCGAGGCTGGCGCCGTCGAGCAGCGCCGCCAGGCCGCCGCCGAGCATGCTTTCGACGAACTTCTCCATGCGCTCGAACACCTTGCCGTAACGCAGCAGCGCGCCGAGCAGGATCGGCAGCGGCAGGCTCAGCGCCAGGCCGGCGAGCACGGTCCAGGTCTGCTCGGTGGCCTGCGTCGCCGCCACCAGCAGCACCACGCCCAGCGCGGTGAACACGTACTGGTTGACCAGGGTCAGCAGCACTTCGATGATGATGCTGGCGGTCACCGCGGCGCCGTCGGCCAGGCGCCACTTGGTCAGGCGGATGCCCACCAGTTCGCCGCCGACATTGGCGGTGGGCAGCAGGCGGTTGACGGCTTCGCGCACCGTCGCCACCCAGAACAGAAACGGCAGCGGCGCATGATGGTGCGGATCGCGCGGCGCCAGCAGCACGCGCCAGCCCTGCGCGTCGAGCAGCAGCGGCAGTGCGTGGAACGGCACCAGCCACAGCAGCGCCCAGCCCGCCTGCGACAGCAGATGGGTGATGTCGCCCAGGCCCTGGTGCAATATCAGGGCGGTGAGGATCAGCAGGCCGATCAGGCCGGCGATGGCGCTGGCGAATTTCATGCGGCGCCGCCGAACAGGTCGCTGAAACCGCCGCTCGGCAGGCCCAGCGCAGCCACTGCGGCCCGCACCCGCGGCGACAGCAGCGCGGCCAGTTCGTCGCTGTGGCGGTAGTCCGGCATCGACGCGGCGATGGCGCCGCCGGAGACCGTGGCCGGATGCAGGTAGATTTCGGTGACGCCCGCAGGCAGCGTGCGCAGCGCCTGCAGCATCGCCGCCTCGTCCATGCCGCCGCTGTGCTCGATGCCGACCACCGTGTCGTTATGGGCAATGCCGGCGCGGTCCAGCCGCTGCGCCAGCAGTCGCAGCCAGGGGCGCAGCGGCGCCGGCGCCCCGGCCTCGGCCGGCAGGCGCACGGCGCGCAGGCCGTAATCGCGGCCGATGCGCAGGATCAGGGACAGCACCGTCGGGTGCAGATGGAAATGCTTGTGCGCGTTGACATGGTCCAGCGCCAGCCCGGTGGCGGCGAAGGCCGCGAACTGGGCGCGGATCTCCGCTTCGAGCTGGCGCCGCACCCACGGCAGGAAAAAGAAGCGCACGCCGTCCAGCGCCATGCGGTCGCCGAAGCGGCCCTGCGCGTCGACCAGGGCGGCGATGCGCTCGCGCGGCAGCACCGCCGCGCCATCGGCCAGCACCAGATGCAGGCCGACGCGCAGCCGTGGCAGGCGGCGTGCCCGCTGTACGGCGTCGGCGGCGGCGGGCGCACCCACCATCAGGCTGGCGGCCGTGAGCACGCCGTCGCGGTGGGCCAGTTCCACCGCCTCGTTGACGGCGGCATGCAGCCCGAAGTCGTCGGCCGTGACGATCAGGCCGCTCGGACGGGAATCGGCAATCGGCAATCGGGAATCGGACATCAAAAAACGTCAGGGCTGTGCCGCGGCGATGTGGTTTCTACGATTCCCGACTCTCAATTCCCGATTC
>CAYVKA010000007.1:45360-106770 GCA_964451925.1 uncultured Nevskia sp.
CCGGCCTCTCACGCCTCGTGGGCGCGCAGGAAGCGGAAGAATTCCACGCCCTCGCGCAGGCGGCGCTTCATCATCTCCCAGCTGGCCAGCATTTCCTTGACGATTTCCCAGATCTTGCTGGGACGGAAGTAGAAGCGCTTGTAGAACACTTCCATGCTGTGGAAGATTTCTTCCTTGGACAGGTGCGGATAGCTGATTGCGGCAAGCTGCACGCCCTTGTCGTTGACCAGGTTGACCGCGTCATTCTCCTTCAGCCAGCCGTTGTCCACCGCCTGCTTGTACAGCGTGGTGCCGGGGTAGGGCGCGGCCAGCGACACCTGGATGGTGTGCGGGTTGATCGACTTGGCGAAGTCGATGGTCTTCTGGATCGTTTCCTTGGTCTCGCCGGGCAGGCCGAGGATGAAGGTGCCGTGGATCAGGATGCCGAGCTTGCGGCAGTCCTCGGTGAAGCGCCGCGCGATATCGGTGCGCAGGCCCTTCTTGATGTTGAGCAGGATCTGGTCGTCGCCGGACTCGTAGCCCACCAGCAGCAGGCGCAGGCCGTTGTCCTTCATGATCTTCAGCGACTCGTACGGCACGTTGGCCTTGGCGTTGCAGGACCAGGTCATGCCCAGCTTGCCCAGGCCGCGCGCGATCTCGTGTACGCGCTCCATGTTGGAGCTGTCGGTGAAGGTGTCGTCGTCGAACATGATCTCCCGCACTTCGGGCATGTTCTCCTTGATCCACTTCACTTCGGCGATGACGCTCTCGGCCGAGCGCACGCGGTAGCGATGGCCGCCCACGGTCTGCGGCCACAGGCAGAAGGTGCACTTGGAACGGCAGCCGCGGCCGGTGTAGAAGCTCACGTACGGGTGCTTCAGGTAGCCGATGAAGTAGTTCTCGATCTTCAGGTCGCGCTTGTAGACCGGGGCGACGAACGGCAGTTCGTCCATGTTCTCGATCATCGCGCGCGGCGTGTTGTGCTTCACCGTGCCGTCGTCGAGCTTGTAGCTCAGGCCGGTGATCTCGCTGAAGGGACGGCCTTCGGCCACTTCCTTGCAGGTGTAGTCGAATTCCTCGCGCGCCACGAAGTCGATGGCGTTGCTGGCCTTGAGCGAGCCGGTCGGGTCGACCGCCACCTTGGCGCCGACCAGGCCGATCTTGATGCCCGGCTTGCGCTGCTTGAGCAGTTCGCCGAACTTGGCGTCGGTGGGGAAGGAAGGGGTGCTGGTGTGCATGATCACCAGGTCGTAGTCCTGCGCGATCTTCAGCGTCTCTTCCACGCCGATCTCATCGGCCGGCGCGTCGAGCACGCGGCTGCCGGGCACCAGCGCGGCCGGCTGCGCCAGCCAGGTGGGGAACCAGAACGACTTGATCTCGCGCTTGGCCTGGTAACGGCTGCCGGCGCCGCCGTCGAATCCATCAAACGACGGGGCCTGCAGGAACAGCGTCTTCAGGTACGAGGTGTTTGCGACAGTCATTGCACGGAGTCCGGATTGGGTAACGAAGTCGGGGGAGAAGTGGTGGACGGATGGCGCAGCGCGGGCGCGGTGCGCTCGGCGGCGGAATCCAGGATCTGGTTGCGCCAGCGCACCCGCGAACCGGTCAGGGCCACGGCCCACTCCGCCAGCAGCAGGGTGTCGCGCCAGGGCACCAGCATCGCTTCAAGAGCGGGAGTAGGCTCAAGCCTCCACTGGCGTTGCAGGTAATGTAACACAACGCGGGCAGTCGCCCCGATGGCGGCGATGGCCAGGCACAGGCCGGTCTGCGCCAGCGCCAGGCCGGCGGCGAGCACCGGGAAGGTGAAGGTGACGAAGGTGAAGGCGAAGCCGGCCGGCTCGGCGGCGCGGATGGTGCGCAGCCAGCGCAGCTCGTGATCCCACAGGCCCGCCAGCGTGCTGTCGGTGACGTCGGTGGTGACCACCACATCGGACAGCACCGTGCGCAGGCCCTGCAGGCGCGTGAACTCGCCCAGCCAGAAGTCGTCCGCCAGCAGGTCGTTCAATGCTTCGAAACCGCCTGCGGCCTGCAGTGAATCGCGGCGCAGCGCGATGGTCGAGCCGAACGAGAAGCGGGTCGAGCCCAAGGCATGCGACACCTGCACCGATGGCGCGAACCAGTCATCGATGAACAGCGCGCCGAAGCGCGACCACAGGCCCTTGCGCGGTACTCCACGATACAGGCAGGTGACCACGCCGACGCCGGGATCGGCCAGCGGTGCGGTGACGCGGCGCAGGTAGTCGCTGCTGACGCCGATGTCGCTGTCGGCCAGCACCAGCCAGTCGTGGCGCGCGTACGGCAGCATGTTGCGCAGGTTGCTGACCTTGAGATTGGCGCCGTGCACCTGCGGCTCGACCACCAGTTGCAGGTCCAGCGCCGGGAACTCGGCCTGCAGCCGCTGCACCACGGCGATGGCGGGGTCCTGAGGGTCGCGCACGCCGAACAGCAGCTGGTAGCAGGGATGGGACTGCAGGCAGAAGCTGCGTAGGTTGTCGTACAGCGCCGGCTCGTCGCCGCACAAGGGCTTGAGCACGCTGACCGGGCGCGGGCTGCCGCTGCGGAGGGCGGCATGGCGCAGACCCATCAGGGCCGCATCGCTGGCTCTGCGCACACCGTTCAGTACGGCATAGATCGCAAAGCAGGCATAGCCTGCTGCCGCTGCGGCCAAACCGGTCCCGATCAGGATGGAAAGGTGCTGGATCATGGGGGCGGACTTGGTGTCCAGTGTGAATTTTACAATACCCGAGACTACAATTGCATGATTTTATGATGAGTTCTGTGCTTTGTGCCCCATTGTAAGGCACAGCGTAAGCTTTTGATTGCCAACGGCGGGTCCCCTGATGAAATTGCCGCTCGTACCGAGATGGTGCGTCTGTTGCCTGTTGTTTCTGGTGCCCATGCTGGCGCGCGCCGAGCCGGCCGACGGCATCGTCGGCAACTGGCTGGTGCAGAGCGCCGACGCGGTGATCCGCATCGAACGGCACGGCGACAGCTACGACGGCACCATCGCCTGGCAGTTGCGCAACACCTACGGCCCGGAGGACGGCCCGGAGCTGGACGGCAAGACGGTCACCGACCGCAACAATCCCGATCCGGCGCTACGCTCACGGCCGCTGGACGGGCTGCGCCTGATGTGGGGCCTGCGCTACGACGCCGATGCACAGCAATGGACCGATGGCCATGTCTACGATTCCGACAACGGCCATGTGTTCCGCTGCCAGATGCGCCTGCTTGACCCCAATCATCTGCGTCTGCGCGGTTATCTCGGCATCACCCTGTTCGGCGGCAGCAGCACCTGGACCCGGGTCGACAAGGTTCCGCCGTCATGACAGGGCTGCGATCGCGGCGACGCACCGGCACCGTGCACGGCAGCGGCCGGCTTTGCTAAAATGCGACCATCATGATTGCCCCAAGCAATGCGGCGCCGGGTGGCGCGCAAGCTCTGTAAGTGCTTGATCTGCTGCCCTTATCCTCCCCGGAAACCGCCTTTATCCCGATCTTCCCATGAATTCCGAGCCCCGCGCCGTGGTCCTCGGCGAGCACTGCGCTTTGGCGCAAGCCCAGCCCAACATCGCCCTGGTCAAATACTGGGGCAAGCGTGACGCCGCGCTCAACCTGCCGGTGGTCGGCTCCATCTCGATCACGCTGGACGCGCTGTGGACGCGCACCCGAGTCAGTTTCGAGCCGGGGCTGGAACAGGACCAGGTCAGCCTCAACGGCCGCGTCGACGCCGCCGAGGCGCGGCGCGTCAGCGCCGGCCTGGATCTGCTGCGCCAGCGCGCCGGCGTGAATTGGCGAGCGCGTGTCGACAGCCGCAACAACTTCCCCACCGCCGCCGGCCTGGCTTCGTCGGCCTCCGGTTTCGCCGCGCTGATCCATGCCGGCGCGCAGGCCCTGCGCCTGGATCTGGGCGATGCCGAAAAGTCCGTGCTGGCGCGGCGCTGCTCCGGCTCGGCCGCGCGCTCGATCTTCGGCGGCTACGTCGAGTGGGCCCACGGCCGGCTGGCCGATGGCAGCGACTCGGTGGCCAGCCCGCTGCTCGATGCCGCGGCCTGGCCATTGCGCGTGGCAGTGGCCATCACTTCGACTGCGGCCAAGGAGATCGGCTCCAGCGAAGGCATGCGCCGCACCGCGCAGACCTCGCCCTACCAGTCGGCCTGGATCGACACCCAGGAGGCCGACCTGGCGGCGGCGCGCAGTGCCATCCTGGCGCGCGACTTCACGGCGCTGGCCGCGGTATCCGAACACAGCTGCCTGAAGATGCATGCGCTGGCGCTGGCGGCGCAGCCCGGCCTGCTGTACTGGAATGGCGCTTCGGTGGAGTGCATGCGGCGCGTGCGCGCGCTGCGCGGGCAGGGCGTGCCGGTGTTCTTCACCGTCGACGCCGGGCCGCAGGTCAAGGCGGTGTGCGAGCCTGCCGCCGTCGAGCAGGTCAAGGCGGCGCTGCGCGAGGTCCCGGGCGTGCTCGACGTGGTCGAGACCGGCCTCGGCGGCGGCGCGCGCGATCTCGCTGAAGCGGAGTTCGCCGCCGCATGATGAACGTAACCGCCAGTACGCCGGGAAAGCTGGTGCTGCTCGGCGACTATGCCGTGCTCGAGGGCGCCCCGGCGCTGGTGATGGCGGTCAACCGCCACGCCAAGGTGCGGATCTCGGCCCGCGCCGGCGGTATGGCTGAGGTCAGCGCCCCGGAGATGAAGGTGTCGCAGGTGCCGCTGCGCATCGGCGCCGACGGGGTGCCGGAATGGCTCGGCACCGCGGAGCAGGCGGCGGCGCTGCGGCTGGTGGACCAGACGCTGCGCGGCCTGGCCCACGAGGGCCTGGCGCCGGAGCCCGGCCGCGGCTTCAGCCTGCACCTGGACACCGCGGAGTTCTTCGACCAGGGCAGCGAGGGCCTGGCCAAGCTGGGCCTGGGCTCCAGCGCCGCCCTCACCGTGGCCCTGGCCTCGGCCATGGCGGTGTTCGTCGGCCGCGGCGCCGCCACCGCCAACCGCCGCGTCTGGCTGGAGCACCTGCTGCAGCTGCACCGCGGATTTCAGGGTGGCCACGGCAGCGGCGTCGACGTCGCCGCCGGCCTCATCGGCGGCGTGATTTCCTATCGCCTGCTGGAAGGCGGCACCCAGCCGCGGTTCGAGCCGGTGAACTGGCCCAGCGAGGTCCATTCGCTGTTCGTCTGGTCCGGCCGCTCGGCTTCCACCTCGAATTTCCTCGAACGCCTGGCCTTGTGGCGCACCACGCATGGCGCGGAGTATGCAAGCCATATGGAGGCCTTGAGCGCGATTGCGCGCCAGGCTTCGGAGGCGGTGATGCACGAACAGGGCAGGGGTTTCGTCGAGGCGGCGGGTGCCTATGCCGAGGCCCTGCGCGCGTTCGGCGCCGCCTGTGGCCTGGACATCTTTTCGGCCGAGCATGTCCAGCTGGGACAGCTGGCGGCCCGTGCCGGCGTCCGCTACAAGCCCTGCGGCGCCGGCGGCGGCGATTTCGGCGTGGCGTTCTCGCTGGAGCCGGAACGCTTGGAGCACCTGGCGCGGGACGTCACCGCGGCGGGCTTCCGTTGCGTGCCGCTGGCGGTGGACGAGCAGGGTTTGCACCTGGAATACACCGGATACTGATTTGCTGCATCCAACCAAGGGCCGGCCTGTCCCCCGTGCCGGTCCCTGAAGGAGCTGAAGAAACAATGAACAATAGCGAAAGGTCGCGGTTCCCGGAGTTCTACAAGCTGTCGGTGTCGGACCGCGTGCGCGTGATCCACGAGCGCGGCTGGCTGTCGGCCGAGGACTACCAGGCGCTGATCTCCGGCGAGCACACGCTGAAGATCCACAAAGCCGACAAGATGATCGAGAACGTGGTCGGCGTGATGGGTCTGCCGGTCGGCCTCGGCCTCAATTTCCTGGTCAACGGCCGCGACTACATCGTGCCGCTGGTGGTGGAGGAGCCTTCCATCGTCGCCGCGCTGTCCTCTGCGGCCAAGGTGGTGCGCAGCGCCGGCGGCTTCAGCGTCGACAGTACCGAGCCGGTGCTGATCGGCCAGGTGCAGGTGGTGGACGTGCCGCACGTGGCCAAGGCCAAGGCGGCGCTGCTGCAGCGCAAGGGCGAGTTGCTCAACCTGGCCAACAGCCTGCATCCGCAGATGGTGGCCCGGGGTGGCGGAGCCAACGACCTGGAAGTGCACCTGCACGCCCGCCCGGAAGGCGGCGACATGCTGGTGGTGCACCTGCTGGTCGATACCCGCGACGCCATGGGCGCCAACCTGGTCAACACCATGTGCGAGGGCATCGCCTCGCTGGTCGAGTCGATCACCGGCGGCCGCGTGTTCCTGCGCATCCTGTCCAACCTGACCGACCGCGCCATGGTGCGCGCGCGCTGCGTCATCCCGGTGGACAAGCTCGGCGGCCGCCAGGGTTACACCGGCGAGGAAGTGCGCGACGGCGTGATCCTGGCCAACGAATTCGCCAGCATCGACCCCTATCGCGCCGCCACCCACAACAAGGGCGTGATGAACGGCGTCGATGCCGTGGCCCTGGCCACCGGCAACGACTGGCGCGCCATCGAGTCGGCGGCCCATGCCTACGCCGCGCGCGGCGGCCGCTATACCTCCCTGACCCGCTGGTATAAGGGAGAGAACGGCGAACTGGTGGGCGAGCTGGACATCCCGATGAAGGTCGGCACGGTCGGCGGCCCGCTGCAGTCCAATGCCACCGTGGCGCTGAACCTGCGCCTGCTCGGCGTGAAGGGCGCGCGCGAACTGGCCGAGGTGATGGGCGCGGTGGGCCTGGCGCAGAATTTCTCCGCCCTGCGCGCGCTGGTCACCGAGGGCATCCAGCAGGGGCATATGACGCTGCACGCGCGCAGCGTCGCCGTCGCCGCCGGCGCCACGCCGGAGATCTTCGACACCGTGGTCGAGCGCCTGGTGGAAAGCGGCGAGATCAAGATCTGGAAAGCGCAGGAAATCGTGGTGCAGGTGCGCAAGGAGGCCCGCGGCGCCGCCGCCGAGACCATTCCCGACCACGCCGGCCGCGGCTTCGGCAAGATCATCCTGCTGGGCGAGCATGCCGTGGTCTACGGCAGCCACGCCATCGCCGCGCCGGTGCCGCTGGCGGTGCGCGCCGCGGTGCAGGAGACCAAGTCCGGCGGCGTCGACATGATGATCCCGCGCTGGGGCGTGGAGTACCGCCTGCACCGCGATCCGGCGCACCGCGATTCGTTCCAGCGCTCGCTCGGCATCATCTTCGACACCCTCGGCCTGACCGAGCGCTCGGTGCGCATCGAGGTGTTTCCCAACGTGCCGCGCGCCATGGGCCTGGGGGGGTCCGCCGCCATGGCGGTGGCGATCATCCGCGCCCTCGACCAGCACTTCAGGCTGGGACTGAGCGACGCTCAGGTCAACGAGCTGGCGTACAGCTGCGAGAAGGTGGCGCACGGCACGCCGTCCGGCATCGACAACACCATCGCCACCTATGGCAAGTTCGTGCTGTACAAGCGCGGCCAGGCCGAGGGCGAGGCGCCGCTGATGCGCGAACTGCACGTGCCCAAGCCGATCCCGATGGTGATCGGCATCAGCGGCAAGGAGAGCCTCACCGCCAAGACGGTCGGCGGCGTGCGCAGCGCCTGGCAGCGTGACCCCGAGCTGTACGAGCGCATCTTCCGCGAGATCGACCGCCTGACGCTGCAGGGCGTGGAAGCGGTGCAGGGCAACGACCTGGAGCGCCTCGGCGACCTGATGAACATCTGCCACGGCCTGCTCAACGCGCTGCGCGTGTCGAGCTGGGAAGTGGAGGAGCTGGTGCAGATCGCGCGCGAGCACGGCGCGATCGGCGCCAAGCTCACCGGCGGCGGCGGCGGCGGCTCGATCATCGCGCTGTGCCCGGAGAATCCGGAGAAGGTGATCGGCGCAATGCGCGACGCCGGCTACCAGGGCATGGAGGTGAACATTGGATAGCATGGCCCTGGATACGGAAATGCAGGATGCCGATCGCATTGTTTCGTTCGACGACGAGCCGCTGGTGCTGGTCGACGAGCATGACCGCGAGATCGGCTACATGGACAAGGCCTCGGCCCATCTCGGCCACGGCACGCTGCACCGCGCCTTCTCGCTGTTTATCTTCAACCAGCACGGCGAGCTGCTGCTGCAGCAGCGGGCGCCGGGCAAGCGCCTGTGGCCGGGCTACTGGTCCAACACCTGCTGCAGCCACCCGCGCCGCGGCGAGACGCTGGATCACGCCATCCACCGCCGCCTCGACGAGGAACTGGGGCTGAAGACCGGCCTGCAGTTCCTGTTCAAGTTCCAGTACCAGGCGCAGTTTGACGCCGAAGGCGCCGAGCACGAGCTGTGCTGGGTCTACGCCGGCCGCAGCGACCAGCGGGCGCGGGTCAACGTCAACGAAATTTCCGGTCTGCGCTACATCGCCCCGGACGCCCTGGACGCGGAAATGGCGGCGCATCCCGAGGCTTTCACGCCCTGGTTCAAGATCGAATGGGCGCGCATCCGCCGCGACCACCCCGGGGTGTTACAGCCCCTGCCGCGGCCGTAGGCCGGTGCCGGCGGCGGAAGTGTGACAAAATTGGTTACTTGAGATTGTCGATCAATCCCCCACGAATGCTGTCCAAGCTGTATTCCTGAATCCGGAGAATCCATGGGTATCCCCCTCATCCAGCAGGCCAAGATCGCGAAATACCTTCTGGGCAAGAAGCTCAGCGGCCAGACCCGCTATCCGCTGGCGATGATGTTGGAGCCGTTGTTCCAGTGCAATCTGGAATGCGCCGGCTGCGGCAAGATCGATCACCCCAAGGAAATCCTGCAGAAGCGCATGAGCGTGGAAGACGCGCTGCGGGCGGTGGACGAGTGCGGCGCGCCGGTGGTGTCCATCCCCGGCGGCGAGCCCCTGATCCACAAGGAACTGCCGCAGATCGTGCGCGGCATCATCGCGCGCAAGAAGTTCGTCTACCTGTGCACCAACGCGATCCTGATGCCCAAGCACATCGACGAATACCAGCCCTCGCCGTACTTCACCTGGTCGATCCACCTGGACGGCCTGGAGAAGCGCCATGACGAGTCGGTGTGCATGGAAGGCGTGTTCGACAAGGCCGTCGCCGCGATCAAGATGGCGCGCGAACGCGGCTTCCGCGTCACCATCAACTGCACCCTGTTCAACAAGGAACCGCCGGCCGAGATCGCCGAGTTCTTCGACTACGCCATGACGCTGGGCATCGAGGGCATCACCGTGTCCCCCGGCTACAGCTACCAGCATGCGCCGCGCCAGGACGTGTTCCTGGCCCGCAACGAGAGCAAGCAGCTGTTCCGCGACGTGTTCAGGCTGGGCAAGGAACGCAAGAGCAAGTGGGTGTTCAACCAGTCGTCGATGTTCCTCGACTTCATCGCCGGCAACCAGAGCTACCAGTGCACGCCGTGGTCGAACCCGACCTACAACATTTTCGGATGGCAGAAGCCCTGCTACCTGCTGGTCGATGAAGGCTATGCCAAGACCTACAAGGAACTGATCGAAGACACCGAGTGGGACAAGTACGGCGTCGGCATCAACCCGAAGTGCGACAACTGCATGGCGCACTGCGGTTTCGAAGGCACCGCCGTCAACGACACCTTCGCCAACCCGCTCAAGGCCCTGCGCGTGTCCCTGTTCGGGCCTCGCATCGACGGCGCCTTTGCGCCGGACCTGCCGGTCAAGTACGGCGACCGCTCCGCCGCCACCGCGGTGCACATCCCGGTCAGCGCCATCCAGCGCCGTCCGGCCAAGGCCGAAAGCGAAAGCGCGTAATATCGAAGTATTGCGCGATCCGGTGAGTTGCGGTGTCCTGGGATAACGGCGTGCTGGCGCTGTGGCTGGCGGCGCCCGCCGCCGTCATCTGGTTCGGCACGCTGCTGGCGCCCTGGCGTCCGTGGAGCACGCGCGAGCGCATCGAGCCCGATGCGGACGCGGCGCGCGAAGCGGACCTGAGCGACATCACCGTGCTGATCCCGGCCCGCAACGAAGCGCAGGTCATCGGTACCACCCTGTCGGGGCTGCGGGCACAGGGGCGCGGGCTCAATGTCGTGGTGGTCGATGACCAATCCGGCGACGCCACGGCGTCGATCGCCGCCTCCTTCGCCAGCACCCGCGTCATCTCCGGCAAGCCGCTGCCGGCCGGCTGGGCCGGCAAGCTATGGGCGCTGGAGCAGGGCAAGGCCGAGGTGCGCACGCCGCTGACCCTGCTGCTGGATGCCGATATCGAGCTGCGACCCGGCCTGCTGGCGGCGCTGCTGCGCCACAAGCGGGCGCAGGGCCTGCACTTCGTCTCGCTGATGGCCGACCTGCGCCGCACCAGCTTCTGGGACCGCCTGCTGCTGCCGGCGTTCGTCTACTACTTCAAGCTGCTCTATCCCTTCGCCCTGTCCAACTCCCGTTTCCGCCATGTCGCCGCGGCGGCGGGTGGCTGCGTACTGGTGGATACCGCGGCGCTGCACATGGCCGGCGCCTTCGCCAGCCTGCGCGGCGCGCTGATCGATGACTGCACCCTGGCGCGGCAGATCAAGAACAGCGGCCACCGCACCTGGGTGGGCCTGAGCCGCGGCGTGGTCAGCCTGCGGCCCTACGGCAGCCTCGGCTCGATCCACGAAATGGTGGCACGCTCGGCGTTCACCCAGCTCCACTATTCCAGGCTGCTGCTGCTGGCGGTGACGCTGATCTTCGCCGCCGCCTACTGGCTGCCGCTGGCGGGGCTGTTCGTGCCCGGCGCGCGCGGACTCGCCGCGGCGGCGCTGGTGGCGATGATGCTGGGTTACTGGCCGACGCTGCGCTACTACGGCATGTCCCCCCTGTGGCTGCTGCTGACGCCGCTGGGCGCCACCTTGTACCTGGCCATGACCTGGAGTTCCGCCATCCGCTACTGGCGCGGCGTACGCTCGCGCTGGAAGGACCGCGTCTACGCCACGGCGCACGAGGCGCCGGCTGGCGGGGCGGGGCAGCAGCACTGACGGCGGCGTCAACTTGCCAGTGGCCGGACAACAGTTGAAGAATCCCCCCGAGCAAAAAGAGCGAATGGACATGAATCGCGAACAATTCGGCATCAGCGGCATTTCGGTTTTCGTGCCCCCCTACCGCGTCAGCCTGCAGGACTGGTGCGGCTGGACCGGCAGCGCCTGGGACAAGATCAGCGCCGTGGTCGGCCACAGCTTCCGCATGGCCGGCCCCGAGGACAGCGTCTACACCATGGCCGCCGAGGCCGTGCTCAAGCTGATCCTCGACTACCAGGTCGATCCGGCGCGCATCGGCTCGCTGGCCCTGGCCACCGAGTCCAGCTCCGACAACGCCGTCGGCGCGGTGATCGTACGCGGCCTGGTCGACCAGGCGCTGGCCGTGCGCGGCATGCCGCCGCTGTCGCGGTACTGCGAAGTGCCCGAATACAAGCAGGCCTGCATCGCCGGCCTCTACGGCATCAAGGGCGCCATGCGCTACCTGGCCTATGATGGCGCCGACCGCCAGGCCATCGTCGTCTCCGCCGATATCGCCGAGTACGATCGCGGCAGCACCGGCGAGCCCACCCAGGGCGCCGGCGCCGTGGCCATGCTGATCGACCGCGACCCGCAGCTGCTGGCGCTGGACCTGCACACCTCGGGCAGCTCCTCCAGCTATCGCATCGCCGACTTCCGCAAGCCGTTCCTGCGCTTCAACGGCCAGACGCCGGGCGCCAACGGCCGCCTGCGCGACTTCCCGGTGTTCAACGGCAAGTACTCCACCGCCTGCTACCTGGACGAGGTGGTGTGCGCTTTCGATGCCCTGTTCCGGCGCCGCGACGGCAAGCACGCCGCCTTCCTGCGCAGCCTCAACGCCGTGTTCATGCACCGCCCTTACCACCACATGCCGGTGAGCGCCTGGACCATGGCCTACCTGTTCGCCATGGGCGCCGACGGCGGCGAGGAGCATGAGGAGTTGGGCGGCTACTGCAAGGCCGCCGGCGTCGAGCTGAAGTCGCTGCTGGCCGAGATGGCGCAGCGTCCCTCGCTGGTCGACAAGGTGGTCAGCGGCCACCCCCCGGAAGAGCCGTATCCGCACACCGCCCAGGTGATGAAGGCCTTCCGCAAGAGCCCGCGCTACAAGGAGGTGGTGGAAGGCAAGCTGCGCCTCGGCGCCGCCGCCATGATGCACATGGGCAACCTGTACACGGCCGCGCTGCCGGCCTGGATCGCCGCCGGCCTGGAAGAGGCGCAGGCGCAGCCGGCCGAGCTGAGCGGCCACAAGCTGCTGCTGGTCGGCTACGGCAGCGGCGATGCCGCCGAGACCGTGGTGGCCAAGGTGACGCCGAACTGGCGCCAGGCCGCGGCCAGGATCGGCCTGGCCAAGGCGCAGGGCAACGCCGTCAGCGTCGGCAAGGAAGACTATGCCCGTCTGCACGCCGCGCAGTGGCCGCAGGAGGCGCAGATCCCGCAGCGCCGCGGCTTCACCATCGAGCGCGTCGGCAAGTCGCACGACGCCAGCTTCCACGACCTCGGCCTGGAGTACTACCGCTACCGCGGCTGATTTCCGCAACGAAGAAAAGCCGCCGCGCCTGCTGCCAGGCGCGGCGGCTTTTTCGTTTGCGGAGCGTTGTTCCCGCCCGGTTGCGAGCGCCCTGCGGCGCGCTCAATAGGCCAGCGTAAACCGCTGCCGGATGTGCCGCGGCTTCTCCAGTTCATCGATCATCGCCACCGCGAAATCCTCCGCCGAGATGCGGCTCTCGCCCTTGGCGTCGGTCACCAGCTGGTCCCCGCCCAGGCGGAACTTGCCGGTACGCTCACCGGGCGCGATGAGCGCCGCCGGGCTGAGGTAGGTCCAGTCCAGATCCGCCTTGCGGTACAGCCCCAGCAGTTCGCGATGGGCCAGCGCCGGCGGCTTGTACGCCTCCGGAAACTCCGGCAGGTCCACCAGCTGCACGCCGGGCTTCACCTCCAGGCTGCCGGCACCGCCAACCACCAGCAGGCGCGGCACCCCGGCCTGTTTCACGCCCTTGATCAGCGCGACGTTGCTGTCGAGCAGGCCCTGCTGGTCGCCGATGCCGGCGCCAAGCGCGCTGATCACGGCGTCATGGCCGGCGCTGGCGCGGGCGATGCTGTCCGCGTCGAGTGCGTCGCCCCGCACTTCCTTCAGGTGCTCGTGCTTCAGCGCCAGCTTGCCGGGGGTACGGACCACCGCCGTGACCTGGTGGCCGCGGTCCAGCGCTTCCTTGGCGATGCGGCTGCCGATCATGCCGGTGCCGAACAGTGTGATTTTCATCTGCGTCTCCTTGATTGGCGGTTGCGGTTTTCGATAACGAGCATCATGCCCGCTTCAATTGATCGGATAAACAACCTGATCGGTAATTTAAAGTTCGCAAAAAAGATACAATCGATCCATGAGCCCGAAGCGCGGAGAACTCAAGCGGCTGGCGGTGTTCGCCGCGGTGGCGGAGGGGGGCGGCTTCACCGCGGCGGCGGAGCGGCTCGGCAGCACCAAGGCCATGGTCAGCGCCCAGGTGCGCCAGCTCGAAGCCGAGCTGGGCGTGACGCTATTCACCCGCACCACGCGCCGCGTGGTGCCGACCGAGGTTGGCCAGCAGCTGTTCGCCGAGTGCGCCCCGTTATTGCGCGAGCTGGAAGCCGCGCTGGACCGGGCCGGCGCCGACAGCGGGGGCGGATTGCGCGGCACGCTGCGGCTGACCGCCTCCCATGACATGCTCAGCGGCATGCTGGCGGCTCCGCTGGCGCTCTTTGCCGGGCTGCATCCCGCGCTGCACCTGGATCTGCTGGCCACCGATCAGGTGATTGACCTGGTCGGCGAAGGCGTCGACCTGGCCATCCGCGGCGGCTGGCTGCGCGATTCCACGCTGCGCGCCGCGCGCATCGGCGAGTTCGAGCAATACATCTGCGCCGCTCCCTCGTATCTGGCGCAGCACGGTGTGCCGCGCCAGCCGCAGGAACTGGCCGGTCACCCCTGGGTGGCGCTGAGCCTGCTGCGCGCGCCGCTGACCTGGAGCTTCAGCCACCGCCGGGGCGCGCGTCACACCGTGCGCATGCAGGCGGTGGCGCGCGCCAATGCGCCCGGCGCGGTGCAGGCCCTGGTGCGGGAAGGCCTGGGCCTGTCGGCGCTGGCCAGCTTCGCCACGCAGCGCGATCTCGAACAGGGGCGCCTGGTGCGCGTGCTGAGCGACTGGTCCTTGCCCAGGGGCGGCGTGCACGCGGTCTATCCCGCCGCGCGGCATGTGCCGGCCAAGGTGCGGGCGCTGGTGGATTTCCTGCGGCGGGCCGAAGCGGTAGCCGGGGCTTAGCGCACGCCAGCACCGCTGTGGCGTGATCTGCCGTTTGACATGTAAATGATAATCATTATTATTAAAGACATGTCACAAGCACAACCCTCCACCGGTGCCGACACCACCGGCGCCGCAGCGGCCGGCGCCGCCGCCGCTGTGCGTCAATTCGACAGCCGGGCGCTGCTCGGTGTCATGCGCGAAGCCCTGATCCTGCACCGCGGCGAGATTTATCGCCTGCGCCAGACGCGCGCCGGAAAACTGATCCTGACCAAATAACCGCGGCACCCACGCCAAAGCCAGCCACCTGCGGGGAGCCAGCCGGCGCGATCCAGCGGATCGCAAATCCCGACACAGGAGCTGGCCGATGCAAGATATTCCCGATCCCGAATCACGTTCCACATTTCCCCGGGCGCGAAACAGGCAGGCCGTTTTCGACGCCGAAAGCCTGCTGCTCGATCCCACCCGGGGTGTGCAGCACAGCCTGCGCTGCGCGCTCCATGACGTCGGCCACAAGCTGCCGCCGGACGCGTTCCGCCACTGGTCGCTGCGCACGCCGCTGCGCGACGTCCTTTCCATCCTGATGCGCGGCGAGGATGGCCTGTGCATCGCCGAAGCCTGTGCGCGTTACTTCCATCACTATGACCAGGCCGGCCGCTACCTGTGCACGCTGCGCCCGGGCAGCCTGCAGCTGCTGTTCAGGCTCGCCGCCGAATGGCAAGTGGAATTGCACTATCTGACCCATATCGGCGCCGCGGCTGCCGCGCGGCTGCTGGACGTCTACGGCCTGCAGCACTTTCCGCGCTCCATCGTCACGCCGGAGCAGGCGTGTCTTCCCGGCGTCCGCCTGCCGCTGCTGCAGCACCTGATCGAAAACAGCGCTCAGCCGCCGTCGCGCTGGCTGCTGCTCAGCGACCATCCGTGCGAGCTGCTGGCGGCGCAGCGCCTGCACCTGCGTGCCGTCGCGCTCGGTTACGGTCGCGCGCCGCTGCCGCTGCTGCGCGAACTGCGGCCCTGTGCCATCGCCGCCAGCGTGGCGGATGTGTCGGCCTGTCTTGGCGGCTTCCTGCAGGCGCCGCTGGCGGAGGCTCCGCGTGTCCACTGACAGCCTCTGCCGCTACCAAGGCTGGCCGCGCCACGGCGGCCAGCCGGCCGGCACCGACCGCGCCCGGGTGACACTGGCCGCCCTGGCGGCCGAGGGTTGTGGCGCGCGCGGTTGGTGGAGCGTCTTGCGCGAGGGCTTGTCCCATCTGTCGCCGCGCTATCGCGCCGGGGAGGCTGGGCATTGCGCGCCTGCCGCCGCCTGCGGCGTGCTGCTCTATCAGCTGGCCCGGCATGGCGACACGCGTCTGGCAGTTGCGCTGGGCGCCGGCAACGTCGCGCCGCTGATCTGGCTGGCCTGCGCCATGCGCGCCGGCCGCCGCCACTCGGGCGACCACGGCATCATCGTCTGCGAGCCCTCGCCATGCCTGGCGCAGCTGGCGCGCCGCCGTCTGCGCGAGGCGGGCGTATCGCGCTATGTCGACCTGCGCCAAGACCCGCCCGAACCGGCCTTGTCACGCATCGACCAGCCGCTGGACTGCCTGCTGCTCAACGGCTATCCGTCGCAGATGCTGGCCGTGCTGCGGCAGCTGCGATCCAGGCTGCGCCCCGGCGCGCTGGTGCTGGCGCCGCGGCCGGGCGGAGCCTGCCAGGACTATGCCGACTACCTGCGACACGTGCGCGATCCGGGCAGTGGATTCACCTCGCTGGCATTGCCCGGTCGGCAGGCGCTGGAGCTGTCGGTGCTGGCCTGAGTTTGCGGCAGGTGCGGCGGATCGGCTTGCGGCAGGGCCGGGCGATAGGGCGTTACTTACGGCAGCCGCTCCCACTCCGCCGGCCGCGGCGGCGGTGTCTTCACGCCTTTGCGCGCACGCATCAGCTGCCGCGTCTGCCGCGTCCATAGCTTGAGCTGCGCCTCGACGTAGCCATTGCCGCGCAGCAGGTGCGCCTGCGCCGCCAGGCCGCCGAGCAGGCAGCTCATCTGCAGGAACAGCGCTTTCAGGTTCTCGCGCGCGCCGGGCGCCGCCTCGAAATAATGTTCCACCGCCGGTTCGAAGATGCCGCGCACGCGCAGCAGCATGCCGCGCAATGCCTCGGCCAGCACCGGGTCGCGCTGGCTCGCCACCAGCAGCTCGGTGTAGGCGCGGTACAGGGGCGTGGCGAAGATGTGTTCCCAGGCCGCCTTGATCAGCGCTTCCAGGCGGTCATCCTCATCCACCACCGACAGCAGCACGGCGCCCAGCGCGCGATAGCTGCGGCGCAGCAGGTCGTCCGCCGCATCGAGGATCAGCGCCTGCTTGCTGGGGTAGTGGTGTACCTGCGCGCCACGCGATACGCCGGCGCGGCGCACGATGGAGCTGAGCGTGCTGCCGGCATAGCCGTCCTCGGCCAGGCTTTCCACCGTGGCGGCGAGCAGGCGGCGGCGCATGGCGTCGCTGCGCTCGGCCTGGGTGCGGCGCGCCGACGCGGGGACGGCGCTCAAGTACGACTTGCCCGGGATGACATGGGGCTAATATGATACAGTCCAGACTGTATGTAAATATCCGGATTACCGGAGGAGAGGACGCCGCATGATTCCCAGAACCCTGTTCAGCGCCGAGCACGAGGATTTCCGCAAGACCGTGCGGCGCTTTATCGCCGAGGAAATCATGCCGCACCACGAGCGCTGGGAAGAGCAGCAGCACGTCGATCGCGCCATCTGGAACCGCGCCGGCGAGCTGGGCTTCCTGTGCCACACCATGCCGGAGCAATACGGTGGCGCCGGCACCGACCGGCTGTACAGCGTGGTGATGATGGAGGAGCTGACCCGTGCCGGCGCTTCCGGCATCGGCTTCAACCTGCACACCGACATCGTCGCCAACTACATCAACAACTTCGGCAGCGAGACGCAGAAGAAGCAGTGGCTGCCGAAGATGGCCAGCGGCGAGCTGGTCGGCGCCATCGCCATGACCGAGCCGGGCACCGGTTCCGATCTGCAGGCGGTGAAAACCCGCGCGGTGAAGGACGGCGACGACTACATCCTCAACGGCTCCAAGATCTTCATCACCAACGGTTACCTCAGCGACCTGGTGGTGGTGGTGGCCAAGACCGGCGACAGCGGCGAGGGCGCCAAGGACATGTCGCTGATCGTGGTCGAGGCCACCCGCCCCGGCTTCACCAAGGGCAAGCCGCTGAAGAAGGTGGGCATGCACGCCCAGGACACCTGCGAACTGTTCTTCGAAAACGTGCGCGTGCCGCAGTCCAACCTGTTGGGTCCCAAGGAGGGCATGGGCTTCATCATGCTGATGCAGGAACTGGCCTGGGAGCGGCTGATGATCGCCGTGATCTCGGTGGCCGGAGCGGAAAGTGCGCTGCAGCACACCCTGGAATACACGCGCAACCGCAAGGTCTTCGGCAAGCCGGTGGCGGCCTACCAGAATTCACGCTTCAAGCTGGCCGAAATGAAGACGGAGATCGCCATCGGCCAGGTGTTCGTCGACCGCTGCCTGGAGCTGGTGCTGAAACGCAAGCTCGGCGTCGATGCCGCCGCCGCCGCCAAGTACTGGTGCTCGGACATGATGAGCCGCGTGATCGACGAGTGCGTGCAGCTGCACGGCGGATACGGCTACATGATGGAATACCCCATCGCCAAGGCCTACATCGACTGCCGCGCACAGCGCATCTACGGCGGTACCAATGAAATCATGAAGGAACTGATCTCGCGGACGCTGTAAAAGCCGGGAGTCGGGAAAGGGGAATCGGGAATCGTCAGGGCAGCAACCCCGTCTCCATGACCCCCGATTCCCCATTCCCGACTCCTGGAACATCTCCATGACCGTTGCCACCAATCCCCTCTTAAGCGGCATCCGCATCCTCGACCTGTCGCGCCTGCTGCCCGGCCCGTTCTGCACCCTGTACCTGGCGCAGCTTGGGGCCGAGGTGATCAAGCTCGAGGAGCCCAACGGCGGCGACTACACCCGCACGCTGTCGCCTGAGATGTTCAGCCTGGTCAACCGTGGCAAGAAGTCGGTGACCCTGGACCTGCGCAAGGCCGGGGACGTGCAGCTGTTCCACCGCATGGTCGAGAACAGCGACGTGGTGCTGGAATCGTTCCGCCCCGGCGTGATGGACAAGCTCGGCTGCGGCTATGAAACCCTGAAAGCGCTCAATCCGCGCCTGGTCTACGCGGCGCTTACCGGCTACGGCCAGAGCGGCCCCTACCGCGACCGTCCGGGTCACGACATGAACTACTGCGGCTACGCCGGCGTGCTCGACCAGATCGGCAGCGCCGGCGGCCCGCCGGTGCCGTCCAACTTCCAGATCGCCGACCTGGCCGGCGGTGCGCTGACCTGCGCCATCGGCATCCTCGCCGCGGTGATCGGGGCCAAGGCCTCGGGGCAGGGCAGCATGGTCGATGTCGGCATGATGGATGGCACCCTGGCGCTGCAGGTGGTGACGCTGGCCACCATGCGCACCCTCGGCCACGCTGCTCCGCGCGGGCAGGACATGCTCTCCGGTGGCCTGCCCAACTACGCCATCTACGAATGCGCCGACGGCCGGCACCTGGCGCTGGGCTCGCTCGAATCCAAGTTCTTCCAGCGCGCCTGCATACTCGCCGGCCGTCCCGATCTGCTGAAGAAACCCATGGCCCCGGGCAAGGCCGGCGACGAGCTGCGTCAGGAACTGGTGGCGCTGTTCAAGAGCCGGACCCGCGACGAGTGGGATGCGCTGCTGGCCAATGAGGACAGCTGCGCCTCGGCCATCCTCAGCCCGGATGAGGTGTTGCACAACGAACAGGTGCTGGCGCGCGGCCTGGTCGAGAGCGTTGGCGGCAAGCCCGCTTTTGCCATGCCGATCCAGTTCTCCGCGCCGCGCCTGACGCTGGACGACAGCCCGGCGCTGGGTGCGCACAACCAGCAGGTGCTGGCCGAGTTCGGCCTGTCGCGGAGCTGAGAATTCCGCCACGCGGCATAGTCGGCGGGGCCACCCGCAACCGCACTCAGCCCAGGATAGCGCTCCATGCAACCCGCTCAGGCCGAAGCACAATGGTGGCAGGCGCTGCCGGAGGATTTCTATCTTCACCCGGACCATACCGAGCTCGACGCGCTGCATCCGCTGAAAGTCCGCGGCACCGCCTTGCTCGACCACCTGTTGCGCACCGGCCTCGGTACGCTGATGGCGGCGGCACTGGCGCCGCCGGTGCTGTCGCGCAAGCGCCTGCGCCACGAGCAGCAGCTGCTGTCGTTCTACCGCGAACAGGCGGGGCAGGGCGACGCGGAACGGATCTTCGTCCAGCCCCGGCCGGTGCCGATCGAGGCGCGCAAGCCAGGCCTGCTGCGCTACCGGCCGAACAACATCACGGCGCGCCTGCTCAGCTTCGACAGTCCGTTCACGCCGCTGCACCCGGAATTGCGCAAGCGCTACGGCGGCTACTCCAGCAACCGCCGCGCCTGGGCGCAACACTGGACCCATGCCGACGGCCCGCGCCCGACACTGATGTTCGTGCACGGCTTCGTCGCCGACCCGTACTGGCTCAACAGCCGCATGTTTGCCTTGCCCTGGCTGTACCGCGCCGGCTACGACATCCTGCTGTGCACCCTGCCGTTCCACGGCGCGCGGCGCGGCCTGGCCGAGCCGTTCAGCGGCTTTGGCTATTTCGCCCATGGCCTGGCCAGCCTCAACGAGGCGATGCTGCACTCGATCCACGATCTGCGCCTGTGGCTGGGATACCTGCTCGACCGTGGCGCGCCCTCGGTCGGCATCTCCGGCCTCAGCCTGGGCGGCTACCTGTCGGCGCTGCTGGCCTCGGTGGACGATCGCCTGGCTTATTGCATCCCCAATTCGCCGGTGGTGTCGCCCATCGACATGGCGCGCGAATGGCTGCCGATGCGCTGGCTGCTGCATGCCGTGATGCGCCGCAGCGGCATCCGCGTGGAAGACCTGCGACATGCCCTGGCCCTGCATTCGCCGCTGAGCTACAGCCCCAGAATCGACGCCGAGCGCCTGCTGATCATCGGTGGCGCCGGCGACCGCCTGACTCCGCCGCGCTTCGTGCGCCTGCTGCACCAGCACTGGCCGGGCAGCACGCTGCACTGGTTTCCGGGCAATCATGTGGTGCACCTGCAGCAGGGCGTCTACCTGAAGCGCATGCGCGATTTCATGGACCGGCACACACGCGGCGGCGCATCATTGCCCCTGGCAGCGGAATGACCTCTCCTGTGTTTCAATGGCCGCTTGTTCCCGCTCCCCTGCTCGCCGATGCCCAAGCGTCCTCCCATCCGTCGTCCAGCCGCGCCAGCTGCGGCGTCGGCGCCCCGGCACGGTCTGGCACGGGTGCTGTCCAAGCTGGGTGTGTGCTCGCGCAGCCAGGCCGAGGCCCTGGTGCGGGAGGGCCGCGTCAGCGTCGGCGGCCGCATCGAGCGCAACCCGGAGCGGCCGACCCTGGCTGGCCGTGAGAGGATCGCGGTCGACGGAGTCGAGGTGCATGAAGCGGCGCGGGTCTACATCGCGCTGAACAAGCCGCGCAAGGTCGTGGTCAGCGCCGCCGACGAGCGTGGGCGCGATACGGTCTACGGCCTGCTGCGGGATGCCGGCCTGCCCTGGCTCGGGCCGGTGGGCCGACTCGACCAGGCCAGCGAGGGCCTGCTGCTGCTGAGCAACGACACCGCCTGGGCCGCCGGTGTCACCGAGCCGCGCGGGCAGCTGGAAAAGACCTATCACGTGCAGGTTGCCGGCATCCCTGACGCCGCGGCGCTGGCGGCGATGCAGGCCGGGGTCGAGGAGCGCGGCGAGCATCTGGCCGCGCTGCGCGTCAGCCTGCTGCGCGCGGGCGAACGCAACGCCTGGCTCGAAGTGGTGCTCGACGAGGGGCGCAACCGCCATATCCGCCGCCTGCTCGCGGCGCTCGGTTACGAGGTGCTGCGCCTGGTGCGCGTGGCGATCGGCCCGGTGCTGCTGGGCGAACTGCAGAAGGGCGCCTGGCGCCACCTGGAGCCGCGCGAGGTGGCGCAGCTCGCCGTCGCCGGCGGCGGGCGCGGCGCATGAGGCGCCGACCGGCTTGATCGACGCCGGCAACGCGGCCATGATCCGCCGCAGGTGCGCCCAACGCCGCACCGTCACACCGCCCCGGGGAAACTGCGCGAGATGAACGGCTTGCTGAAACACCTGCTGGCCCAGGGCCTGGTTCTGAATGAACGGGTGCTGGCGGTGGCCGACAATGCATTCGACTGGTTGTTCCTGCGCGAGATCCTGATCAAGTCCGGCCTGACGCCGTTCAATGTGATCTACAAGGGCGACCCGATGTCGGTGCGCTATTACGCCTTGCCGGACACGCAGATCGAGCTGGCCGATGGCGGCGTCATGCCGGTGGAGCGCAAGCAGCACGCGCTGCCGCTGCTGCTGGTGCCGCCGCTGGGCGTGACCACCGAGACGTTCGACCTGTTGCCGCAGCGCAGCCTGGTGCGCTACCTGGCGGCGCGCGGCTTCCGCACCTACCTGGTGGACTGGGGCACGCCGCAGCGCCGGCACGCCGGCCTCGGCATGAAGGACTATGCCGGCGACATGATGGGCGAGGCCATCGCCGCGGTGCGCGCGCACTCCGGCAGCAAGGACCTTTCGCTGATGGGCTGGTGCATGGGCGGCCTGCTGTGCCTGCTGCACAGCGGCCTGAGCCATGACCGCAACATCCGCAACCTGGTCACCGTGGCCAGCCCGATCGACCTGCGCGGCGGCGGCATCGTCGCCCGCGCCGCCTCGGCGTTGAACACGCCGGCACGCCTGATCCGCAAGTTCACCAGTTTCCGGCTGCACAACCTGGCGCCGATCCGGCTGCACGCACCGGGCTGGCTGACCACGCTGGCCTTCAAGCTCACCGACCCGCTGAGCAGCATCACCACCTACTGGGACCTGATCACGCGCCTGTGGGACCGCGAGTTCGTCGAGAGTTACAGCACCACCTCGGACTATCTCAATCACATGCTCGACTACCCGGGCGGCGTGATCCAGGACATGGTGGTGAAGGTGGCGGTGGATAACAGCCTCGCTGCCGGCCGCGTGCAGTTCGGCGACCAGGTGGCGCAGCTGGATCGGATCAGGGCCGCGCTGCTGGTCTATGCCGGCGCCGGCGACAATCTGGTGCCGCCGCAGATCGCGCGCAAGATCATCGACATCGTCGCCGGCAAGGACAAGGAATTCCGCATCGCGCCCGGCGGGCACATGGGCGTGATCCTCGGTGGCAAGGCGCAGCGCGAAGTCTGGGCCGGGGCTGCGGACTGGCTGGCGCCCCGTTCCCGCTCCCGCTCCAGGGCACCGGCCAAGCCGAGCCAGGCCGACGCCGATCTGCGCGCTGCGCGCCGGCTGCGCGACGCCGAGAATCCGATGCTGTAGCGCCCGCGCCGCGGCGGCGGCAGGCCGGGCGCCGCCCAGTCATCAACGCAGGGGGAAACGATGGAAGCAGGCTTGACCGGCTTGGGCGTCGAAGGCCCTCACTACAGCCCGGCGACCATTACGCGGATCGCGCAGCGCGTACTGGCCAGCCTGGAAAACATCAAGGTTGCCGAGCACCGCTGGGAGCCGGCCGATCCGCGCGACTTCGGGCACCTCGACCGCAAATGGTACGACCGCGTGCAGCGCGAGCTGGAAGCCTGCGGCTTCCGCCATCTCGGCGACCTGCGCCTGGTTGGCCAGCCGACGCAGCTGCGCGCCGTGCGGCCCAGTTTCGTGCGCAAGAGCGTTTCCGCCGGCGGCGAGACCCGCGCCGACCTGTTCGAGGTACGGATGCGCTGGTGGCCGTGGCTGCTGATCCTGCTGACGCGCCTGAGAATCCGCCGCCCGTCGCGGGTGCTGACCTTGCGCAGCGAATTCGACGACGGCGTGTTCGTGGTCACCACCACCGCGCGGCGCACGTTCAGCAGTTCTCCCGGCGTGCTGCCGGAATGGCTGCCGCCGGCCACTCCGGTGGCTGAGGTGGTGCGCGAGCATCGGCAGAGAATCGCGCGCTACCTGGAACAGCGCAGCGGGGTGCGCTGCGTGCGGACGGCGCAACTGGATGAGGCGCTGGCGTCCGAGGCGCGTGCCCAGGGCCGGCGCTCCGCCGACCGCAGGCGCATCGGTACGGTGTCGGTCGACGAGCTGTGCAACATGGGTTACTCGCCGCAGCTGGCGGTGCTGGTGGCGGCCGAGATGGAGCGCCTGCACGCGCAGCCCGCGCCGTAGCCCGCAGGCGGCGCTGCGCCGGAACGCCGGGAAGCGGCCGCGCTCTGGCACAATGAGATAGCGCGCGGGGGCGCGCATCCGGCCGCAGGGGGCCAGCAATGCTGTACGCCGTCGCGATCTTCGTCGTGGTGTTCGCTTTGCGCTATGCGCAGCTGCTGCGCTTCGTGCTGTCGCGGCCGTTCCGCCGCTGCGACGCCCGCCTGCTGCCCCCGGCCACCGCGGCGCCGGAGCCGCTGGCCGACCTGTACCGCGGCGCGCAGCAGGAACTGGCCGCCCTCGGCTTCGGCGCGCCGGTCTGGATGCTGCTCAAATTCGATCCGGACGGCGGCGCCGGCAGGCTTTACGCGGTCTACCGTCATCCGGCGGAAAGCAGCCTGGCCTGGCTCGGTCCGCCGGTGGACATCCGCGCACCCGACCGCCTGCTGACGCGCTTCAGCACACGACTGGCGGACGGGCGCACGCTGACCAGCCAGGCCTTCGACGCCTATTTCGAGCTCACCGCCACGCCCGAGGCCCCGGGGCGGACGCTGACCGGCGTCAGCCTGGCGCAGCAGTGGGCGCAGCATCAGCGCTGGCGCGCCGGCTACGCCGTTCCCGCGGATGCCGCCTCGCTCGGCGAAGCGGAGATCCGTGCCGAAGCCGGCGAGCGCTACAACCAGCGCACCGAGCACCTGGTGTCGCAGGGACAGCTGTGGCGCGACGCAAAAGGCGTGGTGCGTCCGCGGCTGCCCTTCGCCCTGCGCCTGCTGCGCGATTTCCAGCGCCGTCCGGCGCCGCCGCCCGGGCCGGGACCGACTCCGCCGGCGCGGCTGGCGCTGCTGTCCGCGGTGGTCGAGCAGACGCGCGCGCTGCGTGCGCCGGCGCAGGTGCAGTGGGGCTTCTTCGGCGCCAGCGTGGCGGCATTCGTGCTGCTCGGCGCGCTGCTGTGGAACCTGCAGCTGGCGCTGATCCTGCTCGGCGTCATCGCCTTCCACGAAGCCGGTCACTACCTGGCGATGCGGGTCTTCGGCTACCGCAACGTGCAGATGCTGATGCTGCCCCTGGTCGGTGGCGTCACCCTGGGCTTCGAAGCCAACCCCAGCGCCGCGCAGCGCGCCTGGATGCTCCTGATGGGGCCGCTGCCGGGCATCGTACTGGGCTGGCTGCTGCTGCTCGCCGCCGCACTGCTGCACCTGGACCAGCGCTGGAGCTGGCTCAACCAGTTGGTGACGACCCTGCTGCTGGTCAACTACCTCAACCTGCTGCCGATTCCGCCGCTCGATGGCGGGCGCGTGCTGCAGGCCCTGTTGCCGGCGCGCTGGGTCGGGGTGGAGCTGGTGTTCCTGGCGGTGGCCGGCATCGCCGGCAGTGTGGCCGCGCTGTACCTGCACCTGCCCCTGATCGCGGTGCTCGCCCTGGCCGGCCTGCTGACCCTGCCCGCGATGTGGCAGATGCGCCGCGTGGTGCGCGCGCTGTCCGCGGCGCCGCCGCCGCAACAGCAGCCGCGCATCCTGCGCATGCGGCGCGTGTTCGAGGCGTTCGAGCAGCTGGGCCTGAAACAGAACAAGCCGCAGGCGCGCATCGTGCAGGCCGAGACGGTGCTGCGGGTGATCGATACCGTGGCGATGAAATGGCGCCAGCGGCTGCTGCTTGGCGGCATTTACGGCTTGTTGCTGCTCGGTCCGCTGCTGCTGGTCGCTGTGCAGGCGGGCGCCGGCCTGCTGCTGCTGGCTTCGGCGGCCCGCGCCGGCACCGGCGCCGGCTCCGACTACAGCGCGATCAGCGAGCGGGCCCGTGCCGGCGTCGCCGGGCTGAATGTGCCGGAACTGCTCGCGGCTGTGCACGACCCCGACGCGGCGCGGCCCGGCGCCAGCGAGGAGCAGATCGCCGCCGCCGAAACGCGGCTGGGCCAGCGCCTGCCGGACGAGATCCGCGCCCTGTACCGGCGCCACGACGGCTGGGCCGAACTCGGATTCGGCCCGCTCGAACAGATCGTCCGTCCCGATCCCGCGGCGCTGTCCAAGCTCGCCAATGACGGCCAGCTGCAGGTGATGGTGCAGGGTGGGAATCAGGCGGCGCGATCGCCGTCGATCGCGGTGGCGCGGCTGCGCAATACGCTGCAGCTGGGCGGTACTCCGGGTGATGGCGGGGATGACCCGGACGAGGCCGGCGAAGTCCTGCTGCTGGACCTGAACCAGCCGCCACTGCTGCCGGGCTACAACCTGCTGCGCGCCTACGGCGGCGGCACCCTGCTGGCCAGCGACCTGCGCAGCTCGTTGCGCGAAGCGCTGCAGGCGCAACGCGTCGGCGAAGCCTGGCAAGCGCACGTCAATGCCGTGATGCGGCAGCAGCGGCAATCGCTGCGCGGCGACGACATCGCGCAGCTCCTATCCAAAATCCCGCAGCCCGGACTTCTGCAACGGCTGCTGCTGCACCGGCCGGGTCCCTCGGCGCCGGCGGATGCCGCCGCGCTGCAGGCGGTGGAGGCGCGGCTGGGGCAGCCGCTGCCCGCCGACCTGCGCCGCCTGCTGCTGCTGCACGACGGTGTGCCGCAATTGCACCTGCTGCCGGCGCGGCGCTTCGAGCCCTTGCACCTGGGGCGTGGCGCGGACGCCAGCGATCGGCTCGTGGCCCATCCGGCGCCGTTCACGCTGATAGACAGTGCGGCGGCGGAGGAACCCCATGCCGTGCTGCAGTCCGAGGCACTGCGCGGCTGCATCGTCGTCGGCGCCTACGGCCGCCCGGGAGAGGAGCAGATCCAGGCCGCGCCGAGCCTGTTGTGGTGCCCGCAGCTGGCGGCGCAGGGTCTGCAGTTCCTCGACCTTGGCCGCCATCAGGCCTTCGCCGACGCCACCGCTCTGGTGCGGGAGCAGGTGGCGCGCCAGTCGGCGGAGCCGATGGCAGCGGCCGGTCTGGACTGAGCGCAGCGCCGCCGACGGCCCAGGCCGCGCTCAGGCTGGCGCGCAGCTCATGGAGACGCCGCCGCCGGGGCCGGGCCGTCGGGGCGCTGCATCAGCTGTTCGATCAGTTTCACCGGTGAGCTGCCGTAGCTGAGGAACTGCTGGTGGAAGCGCTTGAGGTCGAAGCCGGCGCCCTGCTGCTGTTTCAGCTTCTCGCGGAAGTCATAGATCTCCGAGTAGCCGGAGAAATAGCTGGTCAGCTGCACGCTGGTCAGCTGCACGCGGCGCCATTTGGCGCTGGCCTCCTCCTGCGACTGGAAAGCCTCGTGCGTCAGCAGCTGGATCGCGTCCTCGCGGCTCATGCCCAGCACGTGCACGCTGTAGTCGAGGATGGTGTTGGTGACCGAGCGCAGGTTCCACTTCGAGTACATCAGCCAGGCTTCCGGCGTGTTCCCGCCGTAGCCGGATTCCAGCATCATGCGCTCGCTGTACACCGCCCAGCCCTCGATCATGGCGCCGTTGCCGAAGATGCTCTTGATGCGGCTGGGCGAGCGGTTGGCGTAGATCAGCTGCACGTAGTGGCCGGGAATGGCCTCGTGGATGATGAACACCGGCAGGATCCAGCGGTTGTACTCGCGCAGGAAGCTCTCGGCGCGCTCGGGGCTGTAGCTGTCCAGCGGCGTGACGTTGAAGTAGGTCTTGGCGGAGGGGTCGTACGGTCCGGGCGCCTCGATGCCGGCGATGGCCACGCCCTGCTCATAGGCCGGCGTCTGCCGCACCTGCAGCGGCTTGCTCGGGTCCAGGTCGATCAGCTGGTGATCGCCGACCCACTGCTCCAGCTGCGGGATCATCTGCTCCACAGTGCCGACGAAATTGTCGCGCGGCGCATGCTGTTCGGACATCTTGCCGATCAGCTGGCCGATCTTGTCGAAGCGGTCCGCCGGCTTCGCGGCATCGCCCATGTATTTCGGCCACAACTCGTCGGCCAGCTGGTCCATGTGCGATACCAGGCGTTCCTTCTCCAGCTTGGCCCGGTTGTACAACGCCTGCGCGGTGCCGCCGGACTGGATGTCGTAGGCGAACTTGCGCTCGTACAGCTCGCGGCCGAGGCGGAACGAGCGCGCCTGGCTGTCCTGCGCCAGACCGGCATCCACGGTCTTGAGCCAGGCGATATAGCCGCGGATGGCGGCGCGCGCCGCGGCCAGGCGCCGCGAGAACTGCGCGCGCTCGGCGGCGGACAGGCCGGAACCGGCCACCTGCCGGTCCAAGTCCGTGCCGAACACTTCGAGCGCGCCCTGGTTCTGGTCGATCGCCAGCCGGGTGTGCTCGGGCGTCGGATGGCGCACGTTGCGCCGGGCCGCGGCATAGTAGGCCGGCACCTGGCGCAGGCGCTTGAGCACCGTGCGCAGCCGCCGGTCCAGCGGCGCATAGTCGGTATTGAGCAGCAAGGCGAAGGCGTTGGCCACGTTGTAGCTGGACGGGTCCCATTGCCAGTCGTTGAGGCCGTCGAGATGCCAGCGCTCGGATTCGAGCTCGTTCTCCAGCAGCGCCTGGTCGGTGCGATGGGCGTCGTCGAGGCTCTGCGGCGCATAGCGGTGCAGGCGTGCCAGTTCTGCGTCGAGGAAGCGCAGATCGCGCTGCCGTTCCGCTGCGTCCGGCACGTTGAGCCGATCGGCCACCGCGTAGTAGCCCACCGCGATGGCCTCGTCCGCGTGCAGCGGCCAATAGGCCTTGAAGAAGCGGTCGCCGAATTCCAGCGCGAAAGCCTGGTTGGCATCGGCGGCGGCGGGTGCCGCCGGGGCCGCCGCGGCTTGTTGCCACGACAGGCAGGCGGCGAGCGCAAGCAGGGTGAAACGGCGTGGCGGACGCATCATCGAATCTCTCCCGGAAGTGATGGCGCCAGGCCGAACCGGCGGTGCGGATGGGTCCGGCGGCGCTTATGCGGCAAAGTCTACACAGCTTGCCGGCGCCCCGGCGGCGTTACACTGTGGGCGGATCGACCGGCTGGCACAGGGAGGAGAGCGCCGCACCATGCAGAATTTCGATAGTGGTTACTGGCTGGAGATGTCGCTGCGCATCGCGCTGGCCGTGCTGGCCGGCGCGATGGTCGGTATCAACCGCGATCTGCACCGCAAGTCCATCGGCCTGCGCACCCTGGGCCTGGTGTCACTCGGCGCCTGCCTGCTGGTGCTCACGGTCAGCCAGTACGCGCTGCAGCATGGCTTCAACAGCTCGGACGCGGCCAGCCGCGTCACCCAGGGCATCGTCTCCGGCATCGGCTTTCTCGGCGCCGGCGTGATCCTGCGCGGGCCCGACCAGTTGCACGTCTACGGCCTGACCACCGCTTCGGCGATCCTGGTGGTGGCGGCCATGGGCATCGCCTGCGCGCTGGCGGCGTGGCCGATCCTGGTCATCGGCTTCGTCGCCACCCTGTTCCTGCTGATCGTCTGCGGCCCCATTGAGCACGCCATCCAGAGCCGCATCGAGTTGCACGACGAGCGGGTGGCCGGGAAGAAAGCCCCGGACAGAACATCTTGACTGCAGCGTTCAAACTGTCGCTGCTGCGTTGCAGCAAGAACGCGGCCACCAATACCTGCGATGGCCGCGTGGCGCGGTTCAGCTGTTCAGTCCGCCGCAGCGTTCGTACCAGGCCTTGACCCGGGGGAAGGACAGGATGCGGTCCGCCACATCGCTGGTGCGGATCATCTCGTCGAGCTGGGCCACCACAGAGATGTCGCCGATGCTCGGTGTTTCGCCGGTGAGGTAGGGGCGGTCCTGCAATAGCGTGTCGAGGTCCTGCACGTGCTGCAGCAGCATCTTCACCACTTCGACCCGCGAGTATTTGCCCAGGCCCTGCTGCGCCAGCTTGCCCGGATAGCGGCGCTTCAGCACCAGCTTGACCACGGTGCGTTCCCAGCCCGGCCTGCCGGAGCAGACCAGGTCCAGCGCCTTTTCCATGGCTACCGGGTCGAGCATGCGCAGGTACAGCTCGTAGAAATACAGCGAAGTGCCGGCCCAATCCTCCAGCACGCGCGCCTGCGCCAGCGCCGAGGGTTCAGCCGGGTAGAGCGGCCTGTCGGGATGCTTCTGGTCGAGGTAGCGGGCGATGTGCGCCGAATCCTGCAGGCGCTCGCCGGCGTAATCCAGCACCGGCAGCTTGCCGGCCGGTGACAGCTTGGCGGCGTCGAGCGCGCGCAGGCCGTTGTAGTTGACCACCTGGTAGCCCAGGCCCTTGTGCTCCAGGCAGCGCCGGATCTTGTTGCAGAACGGCGACATGACCCATTGATGCAGAACGATTTCGGACACCGGCGTTCCCCCGTCAGGGGCCGCATTGGCAGCGACCCAGGTCCGCATCGTACATCAACCCATGCGCGCCACCAGTTTCAGCGGCAGATGGCGCATCGCCAGGCCCATCAGGTTCCACGGCCAGGCCGGTACGCAGGCCTCGGGCTTTTCCTTTTCGATGGCGTTGACCAGGGCCCTGCAGCCGGTGGCGGTATCGACCATGAACGGGGTGTTCCTGACTTTCTCGTTGATCTCGCTGCGGATATAGCCCGGGTACAGCGTCGTCACCTTGATCCTGGTTTTCAGCAGGTCGGCGCGGATGCCCTCGGTCAGCGCCGCCACACCGGCCTTGGTGGCGGCGTAGGTGGTGATGTTGCCGGGCATGCCGCGCATGGCGCTCATCGAGGAGACCATCACCAGGTGGCCATGGCCTTGCTGGCGGAAGATCTCCACCGCCGCCTCGCACTGGGCCAGCGCCGCCACGAAATTGGTTTCGGCGGTCTGGCGGTTGGCCCAGAAGTAGCCGGTGCCGACCGGGCGGCCCTTGCCGATGCCGGCATTGACGATGATGCGGTCCAGTCCGCCGAATTCCTCGGCGAACTGCCGGAACACGCTGAATACCTGCTCGTAGTCGTTCACGTCCAGCGGCTTGATCGAGACGCGGATCGCCGGATTCAGCGCCAGCAATTCCTGGCGCAGCTCCTCCAGGCGCTCGATGCGCCGCGCGCACAGGGCCAGATCGCGGCCCTTGCGGGCGAACTCGCGCGCCATGCCGGCGCCGAGGCCGGAACTGGCTCCGGTAATGAGGATGTTCTTGCGCATGGAATCGGGTTGGGGGTCTATCGGTAGGTGATGAGTTTGTTCAGCTCGCCCTCGAAATGGGCGTGCTCGTTGAGCGTGCTCAGATAGCGCGCGCGCTCACTGTAGATGACCTTGGTGACGCCGCAATTGGCCAGCGTCAGGTTGAGGCGGTAGGCCTCCTGCTGCGGCAATTGCAGCAGCTCGCGGCAGATGGCGCTGATCACGCCGCCCGAGGTGAAGACCAGGGCGGTCCTGGACGGGCCGAGCGAGCGGATCAGGTCGTCGAGGGCCAGGTTGCAGCGGTCGCGGAACGCCGGCCAGGATTCGTTGTAGTCGGCATCATGCGCGCCGCCGACCCAGCGCTCCATCGCCGCGCCGAACATCGCCTGGAAAGCCCGGCGCGGCTCCGCCGACTTGGCCAGTTCCGCCATCAGGGCTTCCGGTTGGGCGAAGCGCGGTTCGTGCCGCACGATGATCTCGTCATGGTCGTACTCGCGGAAGCCAGGCCATTCCTGCCATTCCATCCGCAGGCCCATCGCGGCCAGGCAGCTTTCCGCGGTCTGGCGGTGGCGCTGCATGGTGCCGGTGATCACCGCGTCCACCTGCGGCACGCGCGGTTTCAGCGCTTGCCCCAGCACACGGCCCTGCTCGACGCCCATCGCGGACAGCGCGTCGTAGTTGCGCTGGCCGAATGAGGCCTGGCCGTGGCGAATCAGATAAATGGCGCCCATCGGCGAGATCGCGGTTGCTGCCGGGATTCCGGCGGGAGCGCACATCCTAGGCGCCGCTGCCGTATTCACCAAATGATTGTTTTGCATCGCATGCCATGCGCGGCATTCATGGCGGCGTCAAAAGCGGCATATTGCTTGCTAAGTATTGGCCTGCGGGGGATCGCTCGTCCCCATACGAGGAGGGAACCTTGAATAATCGGCTGGTGTGGGGTTGCAGCGTGGCTCTGGCACTGGTCCTGTCGGCTTGCGGCGGCAGTGACCTGAACAGCAGCCTTTCCAGTGCCGGCGGCGTTCGTGCGGTCAACGGCATCGCCGATTCGAGCGGCCTGGTGCTCAGCTTCAACGGCGGCAGCACCGGCAGCGCCTCGTTCGGTGCCGCCACCGCCAACTTTGTCGCCGCCACCGGCAGCTATGCCGCCACGCTGAGCAGCAACGGCGATACCTTCTCCATCGGCAATATTTCCATTGCCGACGATCAGCTCACGGTCGTGTTCGGCACCGGCCTGATCAGCGGCACCCATGGCGGCTTCGCCGTGATGGCATCGCTGGCGGCGCCGCCCTCCGGCCAGTTCCGCCTGGAACTGGCACATGCCGCCTATGCCGAATCGCAGAGCGTGCGGCAATTCAACTTCTACCTGGTTGCGCCGGGGGCCGGGATCAGCGGCGCGACGCCCACAGCGGTGGACTACGGCGCCGCCTCCACCGCGGCGAACCTGCCCGACGGTAGTTACGAAATCGTGGTCACCGATGCCTCAGGCAAGGTGGTGTTCGACAGCGGCTCCAAGGGCGTGACCCTGCCTTTGCCGTCGAGCAACAGCAACGCCGGCGTCGTGCTGATCGGTGCGCTCGACGCCAGCGGCGGCTCCGTCGACGGCTCCCCGGTCTCGCTGCTGGCGCTGCAGAACACCGGCGAAAGCCTGGCCCTGTTCAACGGCAAGAACTGAAGGCCGCCACCGGTGCGATTGACTGGCGCCTGAGCGTCTACTTCACGAAGCCGCGCCGGGCCAGTTCGATGCGCGCGATCAGGCCCTTGTGCACTTCATCCGGGCCGTCGGCCAGGCGCAGCGAACGGGCCTGCATGAAGAAAGCGGTGAGCGGCACATCGCGCGATACGCCGGCGCCGCCGTGGATCTGGATGGCGTCGTCGACCACCTTCTGCAGCACGTTGGGCGCCACCACCTTGATGGCGGAGATTTCGGTCATGGCGTTGAGTGCGCCGACCTTGTCGATCTTCCATGCCGCGTGCAGTGTCAGCAGGCGCGCCTGGTCGATGGCGATGCGCGCCTCGGCCACGCGCTCGCGGTTGCCGCCGAGGTTGAGGATCGGCTTGCCGAAGGCGCTGCGCTGCATGCCGCGCGTGATCATCAGTTCGAGCGTTTGCTCGGCTGCGCCGATACAGCGCATGCAGTGATGGATGCGGCCGGGGCCGAGGCGGCCCTGCGCGATCTCGAAGCCCTTGCCGGGGCCGGCGATGAAACTGGACAGCGGCACCCGCACGTTGCTGAAGTGCACTTCGCCGTGGCCGTGCGGCTCGTCGTATTCGCCGAACACCGGCACCATGCGCTGGATCTCCACGCCCGGCGCGTCCAGCGGCACCAGCACCATCGAGTGCTGGTGGTGGCGGTCCTTGGTCGGGTCCGGTGTGAGCGCCATGAAGATGGCGATCTTGGCGCGCGGGTCGCCGATGCCCGAGGACCACCATTTCTTGCCGTTGAGCACCACCGTGTCACCCTCGACCACGGCAGTGGCCTGCATGTTGGTGGCGTCGGAGGAGGCCACGTCGGGCTCGGTCATGCAGAACACCGAGCGCACCGTGCCGGCCAGCAGCGGCTTGAGCCAGCGCTCCTTCTGCTCCTCCGAGCCGTAGCGCCACAGCACTTCCATGTTGCCGGTGTCGGGCGCATTGCAGTTGAAGATCTCGGGCGCCATCAGGCTGCGGCCGGTCTCCTCGGCGATCGGCGCATATTCGAGCGTGCTGAGGCCGGCGCCGAGCCGGTCGTCGGGCAGGAACAGGTTCCACAGACCTTCCGCCCTGGCCTTGGCTTTCAGCTCCTCCACCAGCGGCGGAATGGTCCATTCCTTCCATTCGCCGCCGTGGCGCGCGGCGAGGATGCCGTCCCAATGCTGCTGTTCCACCGGCAGGATGTGCTGGCGCATGAAGGCCTTCACGCGCTTGATGTAGTCCTTGGCTTTGGGACTGGGCTCGAAATCCATGGGATGATCCTCCGGCTTGGGCTTACATCCTAGGCGCCGCCGGCCGCGCCATGAAATGATCCTTTTTGATCAGGCGCCATGCGCGGCGTTCATGGGGTGTTGCCGCATCTTCTTCATCCGGGTGCAGTGAAGGACCCGGCTTGCAGCGCTCAGGATGACCCGATGGGGACGGTCAAGCCGCGGCGCGCATCGCCGGGGAAGGTGCCGCCGCCAGTGCCTGCTCCGCCGGGTGATCCTTGGCGCGCAGCACCCGGCCGAAGCGCTCGTGCGAGTACGCCGGGGTGTAGGTGCCTTCGTTCCAGGCCAGCTTGCCGCCGACCATGACCTGCGTCACCACGCCTTCCGGCCGGTTCACCAGCTGTTCGCAGTCGAAAATGTCGCGGTGCACGGAACGGATGGTGCGCTCCGGCTGCCAGCACTGCAGCGCCTGCGGATCGATCACGCACAGGTCGGCCTGCATGCCCGGCGCCAGCGTGCCGACGCGCAGGCCGAAGAACTCGGCCGGGTCGCGCGTCATGCGCCGCACCGCCACGGCGACCTGCTGCAACCCGTCCGGCTGCGCCAGTTGCAGCGTGCGCAGGTTGCCGTCGTAGAACGCCATATTGGTCAGGTGCGCACCGGAATCGTTGAAGCCGGGCAGGGTCAGCGGATGGAACAGCAGCTTCTTCACCACGGCCGGATCGCGGTTGGCGGTGGTGGTGTGCCAGCGCAGCTGCGTGTCCCATTGCCGCAGCAGGTGCAGGAAGAAGTCGGCGTCGTCGCCGGCGGGTCTGGGGAAGGTGGCGAAGAACGCGGCCTCTTCGGCGTTGCGCGCTTCGGCGCTGTCGCCGCCCTGCCAGGCCAGCAGGCGGCGATAGGCGGCATCCAGCGTCTGGCCGTTCCAGCAGGGCAGCGGGCAGGACTCGACGTGCATGTCGTCGAGCCGGCGGTTCAGCACGTTGTCCTCGCGCCGCAGCAGGCGCCGCAAATTGGCCAGCGTGAAGCCGCGTTTGCCCTTGTGCCACATGGCGCGGAAGGCGCGCACGTAGTCCGGGTCGTCGAGGATGCGCAGGCGCCCGGCGCGGTCGTCCAGCTCGCACTCGTTGAGCAGGCGCAGTTCGGGGATTTCCTCGGCGATTGGCGTGATCACGCCGTCGCTCCACAATTTGAACGGCGCCGACAGCGCCTGGAAGCGGAACAGGCCGTCGAGCAGCCGCGAGTTGAGCAGGCGCGACAGCGAAAGCCCCAGCTTCGCCAGCGAGCGGTTGGTGTGCAGGTCGATCGCCGCCACCGCGGTGGTCTTAAGCCGCCGGCCGTAGAGCCGGCCGCTGCAGAGCAGGAAGGTGCGCAGCGTCCGCACGCGGCTGTCCTTGGGCGGTGTGGCCTGCCACACCCGGTCCCAGCGGCGCACGATGCCGGTCAGGCGCTTCAGTTCGTGGAACGGCGCGAACTGGGTGGGAATCTGCTTGCGCGTATTGGGCCGGTTGGCCAGGTAGTGGAACGGCAGTGCGTCGGTGGAAAAGCCCGCATAGCCCTCCTGCATGCCTTTCTCCAGCAGTGCCTCCATCCGTTCCAGCTCCACGCCGGTCGGCTCGCGCGTCACCGAAGCCTGCAGCCCCATTACCTCGATGCGCAACATCGAGTGCGGAATCAGCGGCACCACGTTGGGGCCGAGCGGCAGGCGCTCGAAATGCTCCAGGTAAGCCCCGGAATCATTCCAGTGCACCGCGTCGCCGACCTTGCGCAGCACCTGCCGCGGCACGTTTTCGACCCGCGCAAAGCAGTCGACGATGGGGTCCTCGCCGTTGCGGCGTTGGTTGCCGTAGGCCACGCCGAGCGAGCAGTTGCTCATCACCACCGTGGTGGTGCCATGACGCACCGCTTCCGGCAACTCGGGCGCCAGCTCCACTTCCAGGTCGAGGTGGGTGTGGATATCGAGCAGTCCTGGCATCAGCCAGCGGCCGCCGCAGTCGATCTGCGTGGCCCCGGCCGGCAGCGGCAGGTCCGGGCCGACCGCGGCGATGCGTCCCTCGCGCACCAGCACGTCGGCAACCTGCGGCGGGCCGCCGCTGCCGTCGAATACCGTCGCGCGCCTGAACAGGGTGGTCGTTATTTCCATTGCACTACTCCGGTGCTTCCGTTCACCATAAGCTGCGGCGGCGTGCCCACAAATAGGAACTTTGACCTAAGCCCCGCTCACGGACTGGGCAGAATCAGCCCCTGGGTCGAGCAAAGCTTCAATGATCGGGCAGCCGCGCACCTCGCCGTGCCCGGAACAGTGCCCGGCATGGTGGGCCAGCACCGAGCGCATGCGGCTCAGTTCGGCGATGCGCGCTTCCAGGTCGGCCACGCGCCGCTGAGCAACGGCCTTGATCCTGCCGCGGTCGTGGCCGTCCTCCGTCAGCCGCAGCAGCTCGGCGATGTCATCCAGCGAGAAACCCAGGGTCTTGGCGCGGCGGATGAATTGCAGGCGCTGCAGGTCGGCCGTCCGGTACAGCCGGTAGCCCCCGGCGCTGCGCGGCGCGGGCTGCAGCAGGCCCTGCCGCTCGTAGAAGCGCACGGTGTCGATGTTGACCTCGGCGGCCTTGGCCAGGCGGCCGATGGTGAAGGATTCGGGCGCCGCGGGGGCGGCGGGGCGGTGGGCGGGCATGGCGGTTCCCGAAACGAGGGGGAGTGCCCAGTTTAAACCCTGGAGTTCAATCCAGGCTCAAGGCGCGGCCGGGCGAAAAAAACGCCCCAGCGCAGAGCGTTGGGGCGCGTGCCGCCGCAAGAGTTCTTGCGGGGATTCTCAGAACTGGTACTTGACGAAGACCTGGGCGAAATCGCGGTCGGACAGCACGTTCTGGTCGCCGCCGCCCCAGTACCAGGTGTAGCCCAGGTTGAGCGACAGCGAGGACTTGTAGCGGATCTCGTACAGCGAGTCGATTTCCTTGCGGCCGCCGACGAACTCGAACGCCGGGCCGGGTGAAATGCCCTGCACGTCCTGCGAGAACAGCAGGGTCGGGTGAATGCCGATGTTGGGCAGCACGTTCTCATAGCTGCCGATCACCACCACGCGGTAGCCCCAGGCGAAGGATTTGACGAAGTCGTTGATCGGCTGCTGGTGCGGGTTGAAGCGCAGGCCGTCGACGCCGTAGGAGCAGTCGGGAATGTTGGAGCAGGCCAGGCGCGAGCGGTTGGCGCCGCTGCCGTCGGCGCCGGCGGTGGCGCTGAGCGGCGTGTTCGGGCCGTCGATCTGCAGCACGTCGTGCGCCGGCAGGTTGGGGATGATGTCCGCGCCCACCTCGCCCAGCACGATGATCTGGTCGGCGCCGAAGGGGTTGTCCGAGGCGCCCAGCACGCGCGTCACGCCCAGGTCGAGCTTGACCAGCTCGAAGCGCTGGTAGCCCTCGATGTAGCCCGGATTGGCGCGGTTGAGCGGCTTGCTGTAGTCGGTCGGTGCATTCTCGCCGACCACGCCCCCGCGGTAGGGCAGGATGAAGTTGGGGAAGGCGCGCGCCGAGCCCGGCGCGGCGCCCAGGCCGAGCAGGTTGAAGGTGTCCTTGTAGCCCACCGAGTTGTTGGCGTTGACCACGAAGTCGCTGCCGCCGGCGCTGGCCACGCCGCCGTTGGCCTGGTTGGCGATGTTGAGGCCGGCGCCGGTGCCGAAGCAGTTGAGGCTGGCCTCGTGGCAGCGGGTCAGCGTCGGGCCGGCGGCGGCGAACTCCAGGTCGGCGATCGAAACCTGCATCGGCAGGTTGGGGCGGTAGGACGCCTCGCCCTGCACCGAGTAGCTGCCGAAGGTGGTGCTGAAGCTGGCGCCGATCAGGTCGATGTCTTCCGGGTATTCGAGGAACACCTTGCCGGTATTGAGCGGCACGGCATCATCCTTGTTTTGCGACAGCAGGCCGTTCAGGCCCGGAATGCCGGGGCAGTCGGTCAGGAAGGACAGCAGGTCGTTGGCGTCGTTGCCGCGCGAATTGCCTTCGCGGCGCGCGCAACTGGCCTTGGTGGCGAAGAAGCCGACATAGGGCAGGCGGGAATGGTAGTGCTCGAAGTACAGCGCCATGTCGGTGCCGTTGTTGATGCTGTCGGCGTAGTAGTCCAGCTTGACGCCGTACTGGCCGGCGGTGCGCGGGTTCATGTCCGGCGAGCGGCCGGCATAGGCGGTGGTATAGGTGATCAGGCCGAGCGGGCTGTCGAGCGGGTGGGCGATGTTGTTCGGATCGTCGGCGGTGCTGCCGAAGCTGAGATTGGCGAAGTGCCCGGCGTTGTAGGTGCCCAGGTCGTTGGACGAGAAGTAGCTGCCGGGTGCCGGCGCTTCCAGCGGCTTCCATTCCAGCTGGTAGAAGCCTTCCATGGTGGCGCTGTCGAACGGCTCGAAGCTGAGGAACAGCTGGTTGATCGGGGTGAAGTCCTCTTCCAGCTGGTTGCCGACGCGGTAGAAGTTGTTGCCGTTGATCGGGTTGGCCTGGTTGATGCTGTTGAACACCAGCGTGGTGCTCTCCCCCCAGTTGATCACCTGGCGGCCGAGCTTGACGGTCAGCTTCTTGCCGTCGGTGAAAGGGATCGGCACCTTGCCGTAGATATAGCTGTCCAGGTACTCCAGGTTGGTGCCCACCTGCTTCAGCACCGCCGGATCAGTGCGCTTGATGCGCTCGGGCGCGCCCACGCCGTAGAGACGCTCCGACAGCAGCGGCACGTTGCCCGCCAACGGTGCCGGCAGCTGGATGGCCGACAGGCCCGGCACCGGCGAGCCGACACGGCCGACCGAGTTCACGTTCTGCGGCGTGACGATGTCCGGGTGGTGTTCGTTGAAGTCGTTGTTGACGAAATCGTAGAAGTACAGCAGGCGGCCGAAGAAGCCGAAGTCGCCCCAGGTCAGGGTCAGGTCGGGCGTGACCTTGGCCGGCGCCTGGAAGATGTTGCCCTTGTTGTAGTTGAGGTCGCCGTCGTCGTGCGCCATCGAGTACTCGCCGGGCACCTGCGACAGCCGGCCGGCGGTGTAACCCTGGGTACGGTATACGCCCTGGCAGTCCTGGTAGAGGATGGTGCCGGCCGAACCGGGCGAGCTGCTGCACGCCGTCGGATTGAGGTCGGCCTTGCCGATCAGGCTGTCGTTGCGGCTCTGCATGCGGATGCCGACGCCGGCGGTGGCCGTGGTGTTGAGCTGGCCGTGGATGCCGTTGTCGCTGCCGGGCACCGGGAGGTTGAAATCGATCGCACCGGCCAGGCCCGGAACCATCGCAAGGCCGGCGGCTGCCAGCAGCGGAACGACGAAACGACGATGGACTCCCAGCCGCATTACCCCGACCTCCTTCGGTGATGGTTATTGTTGGTGCGCACCGGCGGCCGCAGGGGCCGACCGGGCAGTGGTGCGCGAACCTGTGCCGCATCTTGCCGCATCTTGCCGCATCGAGACTTCGTGTCAAGCGCCGCGCGGACAATGTCACAGGCTACGCGGCGAAGCGTGCGGCCGCTGTGGAACCGACGTCGCAGTCAGGTTGCTGCGGATTCCAGGTAGCGGGCCAACAGGCGCGCGAAATCGGGCAGCGCGGCGCCGACTTCGTTTTCCGCGCCGCCACGCAGGCGGGCATAGACCGATTTGATCGCGGCGTTGTGCACGCGGCCGGCGCGCGCGTCGGTGACACCGAGCAGGGCATCCACCGCCGTGTCCGACCGGTCCTGCAGGAAGCTGGCAAAATCGGACTGTTGCGCGGTGACCAGGTAGTGCTGGTACAGCGGATCGAGCGCCGTGACGAATTCCGGCAGCAAGGCCTGCATCGCCCGCGGCAGGATGTCGGGGCGCGCCGTCCTGAGCAGGGACAGGCTGGTCTTCAGCGCCACGCCGCGCAGGCCGCCGCGCACGGCGATGCGCTCCTCGGTCAGGCGCACACAGTCGGCGACCAGCGCTTCGCGCTTGCGTTCAGTCAATACAATATCGGCCAGCGCCGGCATGCGATCATCCCCGAATTACGAACAAGCAGAATCCTATGGACTCAGGCAACGTCAAAAAGCCTACCATGTCGTCGATCAAGACCGGCTCGCTGGAGCGCAACATCGCGCTGACCAAGCTGGGCCTGGGCGCGGGCACCAAGATCGTGGCGCACTCGCTGGTCAACATCTTCCGCGGCGAGGTGGCGCGCACTTCCGCCGACCGCGAATTCTACCAGCGGCAGGCGCAGGTGCTGGCCGACGAATTGGGCCGGCTCAAGGGCAGCGTGATGAAAGCCGGGCAGATGCTGTCCCTGTACGGGCAGTATTTCCTGCCGGAGGAAGCGGTGGAGGTGCTGTCGGGCCTGCAGGACGACACGGCACCGGTGGCCTGGAAGGTGGTGGCGCCGGTGCTGGAGAAGAGCCTCGGCCGCCAGCGCCTGGCCGAACTGGAGATCGAGGAAACACCGCTGGCCGCCGCCTCGCTGGGTCAGGCGCACCGCGCGGTGCGCAGGTCCGACGGTCTGCAACTGGTGGTGAAAATCCAGTATCCCGGCGTGGCCGACGCCATCGACAGCGACATCAAGACCCTGTCGCGGCTGCTGCTGCTGACGCGCCTGTCACCTAAGGGACTGGACCTGGCGCCGGTGTTCGCCGAAGTGCGCGAAATGCTGTTCCGTGAGGTGGATTATCACGCCGAGGCGCGTTTCACCGAGGAGTTCGCGCGGCGCCTGGCCTGGGATCCGCGCTTCGTGGTGCCGCGCGTGCTGGGCGAATATTGCAGCGGGCAGGTGCTGACCACCAGCTTCGAGTCCGGAGTGTCGGCGCGCGACGCCGAGGTGCGCGCCCTGCCGCTGGCGCGCCGCAACCGCATCGGCTTCGCCTTCCTCGAACTGTTCCTGACCGAGTTCTTCGACTGGGGCCTGGTGCAGAGCGACCCCCACTTCGGCAACTACCGCATCCGCATCGGCACGCAGGAAGCCGAAGACCGCATCGTGCTGCTCGATTTTGGAGCGACCCGCCGCTTCGACCCGCGCTTCGTCAACGCCTATCGCGGCATCGTGCGCGGCGCGCTCACCGCAGACCGTGCGCAGATCCTGCAGGGTGCCGAGCAGATCGGCCTGATGCGCGGCACCTTCCCGGAGCCGGTGCTGAAAGCCTTTGCCGAGATGTGCCAGCTGATCGTCGAGCCGTTCAACGGGCCGGACGATCCGCGCACGCCGCCGCAGTTGCGCAACAACAAGGGGGAATACCGCTGGGGCGCCAGCGACCTGCCGATGCGCACCGCCAATGTCGCCGCGCGCAACGCGCTGTCGGTGCACTTCCGCGTGCCGCCGCGCGAGATCGTGTTCCTGCACCGCCGCCTGGCCGGGGTGTTCATCATGCTGGCGACGCTGGACGTGGAATTGAACGCGCGCGATCTGCTGCTGCAGCGGCTGGGTCTGGCAGGCCAGCGTGGCGGGTGAGGGCGCTCACGCCCGCGCCTGCCGGCCGGGCGAAAAATTTTTGTCGGTCGCCGTGCTCCGGACATCGATTCTGACGATTCCATGATTGGCGGACGTGGACTTTTTCTGTAGCATCGGTGCGGATGATCCGACCATACGCTGCCGGACGGTTACAAACACCCTGTTGAGGAGAGCATTAGCAATGAAGAAACAACTCCTATTTCTCGGCGCTCTGGCCCTGGGCTTGTCCCAGCAGGCCACGGCTGCGGACCTGACCCCGGTCGGCGCCGAAAAGGGCGCCAACGCCGACGGCAGCATCCCGGCCTGGACCGGCGGCCGCGCCAAGAGCGGTCCGCTGGCCGGCGAGTTCCCGCACGACGAGTCGCTGGACGGCGACAAGCCGGTCTTCACCATCACCCACGACAACTACACCAAGTACGCCGACAAGCTCACTGAAGGCCACAAGGAGCTGCTGAAGCGTTACCCCGACTACAAGATGAACGTCTACCCGACGCACCGTACGGTGGCGTTCCCGGACTTCATCTACAAGGCCACCGCCGCCAACGCCACCAGCTGCAAGCTGAACGGCACCGACGAGCCGGACAACTGCACCCTGGGTTTCCCGTTCCCGGCTCCGAAGAGCGGCGCCGAGGTGATCTGGAACCACCGCCTGAAGTGGCGCGGTGAGGCCGCCCAGCGCTACAACAACCAGTTCATCGTACAGCCCTCCGGCGACTACCAGCAGACCAAGATCCTGGAGCAGGTGAAGTTCTCCTACGCCAACGACAAGAACCCGGTGCCGATGAAGATCGGCCAGGGCGAGTTCCTCAAGTACCTGTCGCAGACCCTGTCGCCGCCGCGCCTGGCCGGCACCTTCATCCTGGTGCACGAAAAGTCCGGCACCGGCGACAACGGCCGCGCCGCCTGGCTCTACAGCCCGGGCCTGAAGCGCATCCGCCGCGCGCCGACGGTGCAGTACGACAACCCGTACGAGGGCACCGACGGCAACCAGTTCTACGACCAGGTCGACATGTTCAACGGCGCGCTTGACCGCTACAACTGGAAGCTGGTGGGCAAGAAGGAATTTTACCTGCCGTACAACTCCGACAAGATCGCCGGCAACACCGTCAAGTACAAGGACATCATCCGTCCGAAGCACCTGAACCAGGACCTGCCGCGCTACGAGCTGCATCGTTACTGGGTGGTCGAGGCCGATCTCAAGCCCGGCACCAACCACACCTTCAAGACGCGCCGCTTCTACGTCGACGAGGACAGCTGGAACATCGAGGCGGTGGACGACTACGACAACAAGGACCAGCTGTACAAGTTCCAGGAAGGCCACCTGATCACCGCGCCGAACATCCAGGCCGCCTCCACGGTGCCGGAAATCATCTACGACTTCTTCTCCGGTCGTTACTTCATCACCGCCGCGTTCAACGAGGACAAGCCGGTCGACCTGACGGTCAGCTGGCCGGATGACTACTTCACCGCCGCGTCGGTGCAGAAGCTCACCACCAAGTAATCCAGCGGTCGCATCAAACCAGGCCGCCGGGCGCAAGCCCGGCGGCCTTTTTTCTAGTACAAGCCAATCACGCATGAGCACCCAATACGAAGAACGCCAGAGTTTCGACCAGCCCATTGAAAAGGTCCTGCGCATGTTCAGTGACCGCGCCTATTTCGAGCGCAAGTACGCCGCCAGCGGCGGCTGGGACATCCAGGTGCTGGAGCACGAGTTGAGCGGCCGGCGCTTCCGCATCAAGTGCGGCTATAGCCGCAAGCCGGACGCCGACGTGCCCGGCTTCGCCCGCAAGTTCATCGGCGACTCGGTGCACCTGACCCAGGAGGACGTGTGGGACCTGGACAGCGCCAGCGGCCGCCTCAGCATCGAGATCCGCAACGCGCCGATCCGCATGAGCGCGCAGATGCGCGTGGTGCAGCAGCCCGGCGGCTGCGCCAACGTGCTGCTGTGGACGCTGACTTGCCCGGTGCCCCTGGTCGGGAGCAAGCTGGAGCAGATGCTTGCCACCGAAATGCGCAACAAGGCGGCGGCGGACCTGGAGATTTCCCGCAAGCTGCTGGCCGACTACTGAGGTTTTCGTGAACCAGTCCACCGAGCCGCGCCCGACCGATCCCGAGCGGCTGACGCTGCTGCAAACCATCGGCAGCGTGCTGGCCTCGTTTTTCGGCGTGCAGAGCGGGCGCAAGCGGCAGCGCGACTTCCAGCACGGCAGCGCGCCGCGTTTCATCGCGGTGGGACTGGTCCTGACGGCGCTGTTCATCCTGACCTTGTGGTTGGTGGTCAAGCTGGTGCTGCGGCAGGCCGGGATGTAAACCCAAACTCCCTCCGGTTGCATCCAAGACGATACGTTCACTGAAAATGGGGAAATCGATGACGCCGAAACCGTATCCGGCCCGGAGCCTGTCCGGCCGCCTGTCGCAGATGCTGGCCGCCGCTTGCGCCGGCGCCGTGCTGGCCTGCGCCGCCAGCGTATCCGCAGCGGATGCGCCGGGCATTCCTCAATGGGTCAAGGACAGCAACCAGGCGGCGCAGCCCCTGCTCGGCGCCATCGCCGAGTTCAATCCCGAGGAAGCGGCGCGGCTCGGCGTCGACGGCTACGACGACAAGGTCATCGACCTGCAGCCGCAGGTCTACGAGCGCGGCCAGGCCGCCTTGCAGAAGGCCGTCGACGGCCTCAACGCGCAACTGCCGCAGGCGGCGGATCCTTCTCTGAAGCAGGATCTGCAGATCATGATCACCGCCGGGCAGCAGCAGATCGACACCAACAAGCTGCAGAACGACCTGATGCTGCCGTACTTCAACGCCGCCGGCATCGCCTTCGGCGGCATCCACGGCCTGCTCGATCCGCGCATCCCCAAGGAGCGCCAGGCGGCCGCGCTGGTGCGCCTGCGCCGCTACGCCGGCCTGGAACCCGGCTCGACCGCGCTGACCGAATTGGCCAAGGCGCGCACCGCCGAGCACTTCAACAGCAAGGACCTGACCGGTCCCTACAAGGCCGAGGTGGAGCAGGACCTGTCCGACTCGCCGCGCCTGGTGGCCGGCATCGGCGAGCTGTTCAAGAACAGCGGGCTGAGCGGCTACGAGCAGCCGCTGGCCGCGCTGACCACCCAGATCCAGGGCTACAACGACTGGGTCAGCAAGGAAATCCTGCCCCGCTGCCGCGCCGACAACCGCCTGCCGCCGGCGATCTACGCCGACAACCTCAAGCAGTTCGGCAATACCGTGCCGCCCGACGAGCTGATCCGCCGCGCCCTGTTGTCCTTCGCCGAGCTGCGCAACGAAATGCGCGCGCTGGCGCCGCTGGTGGCCAAGCAGAAGGGCTTCAAGTCCACTGATTACCGCGACGTGATCCGCGAGCTGAAGAAGACCCAGATCACCGGTTCGGCGATCCTGCCGTTCTACAAGAAGCGCCTGGCCGACATCGAGGCCATCCTGCGCCGCGAGCACGAGATCACCGTGCCGGAGCGCCACGCCGTGATCCGCCTGGCCACCGAGGCCGAGTCGGCGCGGCAGCCCGCGCCGCACATGAACCCGCCGCGCCTGATCGGCAACACCGGCGAATACGGCGAATTCGTGCTGCCGCTGAAGACCCCCGGCAAGGCCGGCGAGAAGGATCTGAAGACCGACGATTTCACCTTCGACGCCGCCGGCTGGACGCTAACCTCGCATGAGGCGCGGCCCGGCCACGAACTGCAGTTCTCCGCCATGATGGACCACGGCGTGTCCATCGCCCGCGCCGTGTTCGCCTTCAACAGCGTCAACGTCGAGGGCTGGGCGCTGTACTCGGAGGCCGAGATGAAGCCTTACTTCCCGCTCGACGGGCAGCTCATCGGCCTGCAGCACCGCATGATGCGCTCGGCCCGTGCGTTCCTCGACCCGATGGTCAACCTGGGCATGATCACGCCGGAGCAGGTGAAGCAGTTCCTGATGAACGAAGTGGTGCTGTCCGAGGGCCTGGCCAAGGAGGAGGTGGACCGTTACACCTTCCGCGCTCCCGGCCAGGCCACGTCCTACTTCGTCGGCTATCAGGCGATCATGGAGACACGCCAGCGCGCCGAGCTGGCGCTGGGGACGAAGTTCAACAAGCAGCACTTCCACGACTTCGTCATCGCCCAGGGACTGCTGCCGCCGGCCCTGCTGCAAAAGGCCGTGCTGGAGCAGTTCGTGCCGGCGCAGTAAAGATCCCGTCCGGGCGCCGCGGCTCCATGCCGGGGCTGTCGGGAGCCGAAAAAAAGGCGGCGGGACGCAAGTCCCGCCGCCTGGTCCTTTAGAGCGGGACGCCTAGTTCTTCGGCGTGTACGGCTTCACCGCACCGCAATCGGCGCTTTGCCACTGGCCGCTGACCTGGTTGTCCATGGCGAAATCGCCGCCCAGATGCGGGTTGCTGCCTTCCATGTGCGTGGTCGCGGTATAGCTGGTGTCGCTGCTGGCCACGGCCTTGATATGGCCGTGCATATCCCCTTCGCGGCCATGGCACACCATGTCCGCCGTGAAGGTGTTGCCCGACCAGCTCGGGTTCTGCAACTGGCAATCGCCGCTGCCGTGGTCGGGCTGATCGTCCTTGGCCGCCTGCTCCGGCGTCAGGCAGGACTGTATGGTATGCGGCTGGCCGCCCATCATGGGCATCTTGATGCCCAGCTGCTGCATCTTCGCCAGCTGCTCCGGTGGAATCTGCGGTCCGCCCTTGGTGAAGTTGCTTTGCACCGTCACCTGCCACAGGCCGGGCTTGCGGTGCCCGGCAGCGGTGGCCAGCAAGGGCAGGGCCAGGGCCGAGCCGATTCCGAGCAGCAGCAGTTTGTTCATGGTATCCCCGTGTTCAAGCGCCTAAAGTTCCTGCGCCGGAATACGGTAAGCGCTGCCACGGAGCCTCACCAACCCGCATATCAGGGGGGCGCTGGATCAGGCCTGGTAGGTCTTCTTCAGCAAATAGAGGAAGTCCAGCGCCTCTCGCGGCGACAGGGCGTCCGGATCGAGCCCGTCGAGCAGGGCCAGCACCGGGGACGGCGCGGGGGAGAACAAGGCCAGTTCCGTCTGCGCCGGCGCGGACGTGACGGCGGCGGACGCCGGCCTGGCCTCGCGTTCCAGCTCGGCCAGCACGGCGCGCGCGCGCGCTGTCACCGCCGCCGGCACGCCGGCCAGCGCCGCCACCTGCAGGCCGTAGCTGCGGTTGGCCGGGCCCGGCCGCACCTGGTGCAGGAACACCAGCTGCTCGCCGCCGGCATTGCTGTATTCGGCGGCGTCCAGGTGCACGTTGGCGATGCCGGGCATCTCGCCGGCCAGAGCAGTCAGCTCGAAGTAATGGGTGGCGAACAGGGTCCAGGCGCCGACCCGCGCGGCCAGGTGCTCGGCGCAGGCGCGCGCCAGCGCCAGGCCGTCGTAGGTGGACGTGCCGCGGCCGATCTCGTCCATCAGCACCACGCTCTGCGCGGTGGCGTTGTGCAGGATGTTGGCGGTTTCGCTCATCTCCACCATGAAGGTCGACTGCGCCCGGGCCAGGTCGTCGGCGGCGCCGATACGGGTGAAGATGCGGTCCACCGGGCCGATGCGCGCGCGGTCCGCCGGCACGAAGCTGCCGGCATGGGCCAGCAGCACGATCAGCGCGGTCTGCCGCATGTAGGTGGACTTGCCGCCCATGTTGGGGCCGGTGATGACCAGCAGACGCCGCGCCGGATTCAATTCCAGGTCGTTGGGTACGAACGGCGTGGTCAGCGTCTGCTCCACCACCGGATGGCGGCCGGCGCGGATCTCCATGCCCGGGGCTTCGTCCAGCAGCGGACGGCTCCAGCGCAAGGCCTCGGCGCGCTCGGCGAAGCAGGCCAGGGCGTCCAGTTCGGCCAGCGCCGCGGCCGCCTGCTGCAGCGGCCGCAGTTGCGCGGTGAGCAGATCGAGCAGCTCGTCGTAGAGTTGCTTCTCGCGGGCCAGCGCGCGCTCGCGCGCGCTCAGCACTTTTTCCTCGAAGCGCTTCAGTTCCTCGGTGATGTAGCGCTCGGCATTGGTCAGGGTCTGGCGGCGGGTGTAGTCCAGCGGGATCTTGGCGGCATGGCTCTTGCCGATCTCGATGTAATAGCCGTGCACCCGGTTGTAGCCGAGCTTGAGCGTGTCGATGCCGCTGCGGGCGCGCTCGCGCGCCTCCAGGTCCACCAGGTAGCTGTCGGCGTTTTCCGACAGGCCGCGCAACTCGTCCAGCACCGCGTCGAAGCCGCGGCGGAACACGCCGCCATCCTTCACCGTCAGCGGCGGCTCCTCGGCCAGCGCCCGGCGCAGATGGTCCGCCAGTTCGCCGTGATCGCCCAGCTGCTCCAGCAGCTCGCCCAGCAACGGCGCCTCCACCCCGGTCAGCGCGTTTTTCACCAGGGGCAGCCCGGCCAGGCTCAGGGCCAGGCCGCTGAGGTCGCGTGGCCGCGCCGAGCGCAGCGCCACGCGTGCCAGGATGCGCTCCATGTCCGCCACGCTGCGCAGGGCCTCGCGCACGCCGCGATGGCCGCCACCGTCGAGCAGGGCGGCGACCGCGTCGTGGCGCGCGCCGACCCGGCCGCGGTCGCGCAGCGGGCGCAGCAGCCAGCGCCGCAGCTGGCGGCTGCCCATGGCGCTGACACAGCGGTCGACTACACCGGCCAGGGTGATCTCGTGCAGGTCCGACAGCGAGTGCTCGATCTCCAGGTTGCGGCGCGTCGCCGGGTCCAGGATCAGCGCGTCCTCCACCGCTTCCACGCGCAGGCCGCCGAGGTGGCTGAGCCGCGCCTTCTGCGTTTCCTGCACGTATTGCAGCAGCGCGCCCGCCGCGCCGAGAGCCGCGCCGAGGTCGTCGGCGCCGAAACCGCGCAGGTCGCGCGTGCCGAACTGTTCGGTCAGCAGCCGCCGCGCCGAAGCGGGGTCGAAATGCCATACCGGCCGCGGCCGGCTCTTCAGCCCGCCCAGCTCCAGCGCTGCCTCCTCCGGCGTCAGCAGTTCGCTCGGCCGCAGCCGGTGCAGCTCGGCCTGCCAGTCGGCCAGGCGCGCGGTCTCCAGCACGGTGAAGCGGCCGGACGACAGCTCCATCCAGGCCAGGCCGTAGCGGTCTCCGGTGTGGCACGCGGCGGCCAGCAGGTTCTGCACCCGCGGGTCGAGCAGCGCCTCCTCGGTGGCGGTGCCGGGGGTGACGATGCGCACCACTTCGCGCCGCACCGGCCCCTTGTCCACGCCGACTTCGCCGACCTGTTCGGCGATCACCGCCGATTCGCCCAGCTTGATCAGCCGCGCCAGGTACTGCTCCAGCGCATGGTGCGGCACCCCGGCCATCACCACCGGCGCCCCGGCCGACTCGCCGCGCTTGGTCAGCGTGATGTTGAGCAGCCGCGCCGCCTTGCGCGCGTCGTCGTAAAACAGTTCATAGAAGTCGCCCATGCGGAACAGCACCAGCGTATCCGGGTGCTGGGACTTGATCGCCAGGTACTGCTGCATCAGCGGCGTGTGCGCGGAATAATCGTCTTTGTGCATGGAGCTCTTGCGGTATGGGCCGCCGCTGCCGCGGACGGTGCCGGCGGCACGCGGGGCATTGGAATCCGCGGCGCCAGGGCTTGGTGGAATTCTACGGCGGCGGGCGCGGCGTGTCCGGCTTGAGCAGAATCCCGGCGAACGCCTCGTACACCGCCCGGTAGGGGTCGCCTTGCAGCGCGGCGAGGTGCTTGGCCACCGTCTGCGTGTCGTTGCGCACGATGGGGCCGGTGAGAAAGCTGTCGGGCCGGGTCGGCGCCGCCGCGATGTTGCGGCAGACGCGTTCGAGGTAGGGCACGGCCGCCTCGGCCGGAATCCCGAGGCTTTCGGGGAATTCCCGGAACAGCCTGGCCCACAGGAAGCCGGTGAAGTTGCCGGCCATGGCGCACAGCGCGTGGTAGCGCGCCTTGTCCTCGGTGCGGATGGCGTGGCAGGGGTTCGCCAGCCGCGGAAACAAGCGCCGGAACAGGGCAGGGTCCTCGGCGACAAAGGGGATGCGCTGATACTCGGCCAGCGAATACAGTTCGCGGCCGAAGCTCATCAGCGGGTGCATGCCCTGCGCGATGGCGCTGCTGAACGAGCCGGAGAAGTGGACCAGGGTCGTGTCGGGGTAGCGGCCGGCCAGTTCGTCGATGACCGGGTCCGACACCAGCAGCAGGATGACCGGGCATCCGTCCAGACTCCCGCCGGCCGAGCGGCGTGACCACTGCCGGAACGGGATGCCCAGCAGCCGGAAATAATGCGCAAAGTGCGTCGCCACGCGACCATCGCCGACGATTCCGTAGAGCGGTTCTGCTGCCGGCAAATCCCGGGATTCCGGGTTCGGGGTCATGTTCAGCGAAAGGCCTATAATTCCTGCCCCATTATCGCCGCAAAGTGTGCTCCGTGACGCCCGATTCCCCGCCCGGCTGGACCCCCGCTTCCTGGCAGTCCCGCCCGGCCGTGCAGCAGCCGGCCTACCCCGACGCCGCAGCCCTGGAACTGGCGCTGGCCGAGCTGTCCCACCTGCCGCCCCTGGTCACTTCCTGGGAGGTGAACAAGCTCAAGGCGGAGCTGGCCGAGGCCCAGGCCGGCAACCGTTTCGTGCTGCAGGGCGGCGATTGCGCCGAGAGCTTTGCCGACTGCGAATCGACCATCATCGCCAACCGGCTCAAGGTGCTGCTGCAGATGAGCCTGGTGCTGGTGCATGGCCTGCGCAAGCGGGTGGTGCGCGTCGGCCGCTTCGCCGGGCAGTACGCCAAGCCGCGCTCGGCCGACACCGAGACGCGCGGCGGCGTGACGCTGCCGTGCTATCGCGGCGATCTGGTCAATCTGCCCGAGTTCACCGCCGCCGCGCGCGCCGCCGATCCGCAGCGCCTGCTGGAAGGCCACAAGCGCTCGGCCATGACCATGAACTTCACCCGCGGCCTGATCGACGGCGGCTTCGCCGACCTGCACCATCCGGAATACTGGAACCTCGACTGGGTGCCGCACGTGCCGCACGCCAACGAGTACCGGGAGCGGGTCGAGGCGATCGGCGAATCGCTGCGCTTCTTCGAGACCCTGGCCGGCCAGACCATCAGCGACTTCAACCGCGTCGAGTTCTACACCTCGCACGAGGCCCTGCTGCTCTGCGCCGAGGCGGCGCAGACGCGCCGCGTGCCGCGCCAGCCGGGCTGGTACAACCTGTCCACCCATTTCCCCTGGATCGGCATGCGCACCGCCGCGGTGGACGGCGCCCACGTCGAATACTGCCGCGGCATCCGCAATCCGGTCGGCGTCAAGGTCAGCCCTTCGATGAGCACCGAATGGGTACTGCAGCTGTGCGCAGTGCTCAATCCGGACAACGAGCCGGGCCGCCTGACGCTGATCCACCGCATGGGCAATGGCAAAATCGCCCAGTATCTGCCGGGCCTGATCGACGCGGTGCGGTCCAAGGGCCACAAGGTGTTGTGGATGTGCGATCCGATGCACGGCAACACCCAGACCGCCGGCAACGGCCTGAAGACCCGTGCGTTCGCCGACATCCTCGGCGAGATCGAGCAGGCCTTCGCCATCCACGCTGACTGCGGTTCACAGCTCGGCGGTGTGCACCTGGAGCTGACCGGCGAGGATGTCACCGAGTGCCTTGGCGGTGCCCGCGACCTGAGCGAGACCGACCTGGAACGCGCCTATCGCAGCGCGGTCGACCCGCGCCTGAACTACGAGCAGGCGCTGGAACTGGCGCTGCGCATCGTCTCGCTCAAGGGCGCTGCCGCGGCCTGAGCTGGCGCCCGGCAGCGCGCTGCGGGTTCAGTAGTTGACGGTCACGATCACCGCGTCGGAGTAGCTGCCGAGCGCCGGCGTAGTCTGCGCCTGCACCTGGCCGTAGACCGTATGGGTCTGCTGCGTGGCGTTGCCCACGCCGGTCACGTTTCCGGTACCGCCGGATACGCCGTCACCCCAGATGGTGCTGTAGGCGCTGCTGGTGTACAGCTCGTAATGGGCCACGTTGCCGCCGGGGCCCTGCATGCGGCGGTCGGTCAGCGTGGCGCCGCTGGTGCTGCCCGTGCCCAGGGTGATGGTGTAGTTGTCGCTCATGGTACAGGTGACCGAAACCGATCCGTTTGCATGCAGCACGCCGCCGAGCGAGCTGGCGCTGCCGAAGTTGATGTTGCTGGTGCTGACCTGGCAGCTGTTGATGACCGTGGCGGTCGGCGAGAAGCCGAAAGTGCCGCTGACACTGGTGCCGCTGCCGCTGGCGCAGGAGGCGGCGGTGCCCGGAGTGCCGAGGGAATAGTTGTAGTTGTAGGTCAGCACCACCTGGCCGCCGGTGAGGTTTTGCGTATAGCTGCCGGCGGGTGCGGTGGTGTTCTGGCTGGCCTGCAGGTAGCCATAGATCGGCACGGAGGTGCTCGCGGTGCCACCGAGCAGCAGGCTGTTCACCGTTAACGGAATGTCCACCACGCCGGTGGGTGAGCCGCTGAACACGCTGCCCCAGATCTGGGTGTGGGCCGAATCGGTATAAAGATTGTAGTTGAGGCTGTTGGCCCCGCTGGCCATGGTGCGCGGCGTGGTGCCGCTGGCGCCGCCGATGCTCAGGCACACCTTGAAATTGGCCGAGCCGAGCGTGAGCAGCCCGAGATTGCATTGCACCGTGATCGAGCTGCTGGTCGCGATGTTGCTGCCGGACAGCACGTCGATGCTGCCGAAGGAGATGGTCGGGGAGGCGGTGGTGGTGCAGCTTTGCGCCGCCGCCGTTCCGGGCGGCAGCAGGCCGGCCATTCCCAGGCACAGCAACGCAAGGCGCAGGAGTCGGTGCATCGCAGGGGTGGCGGCGGTCATGGCGTGGCCGCCACGGCGCTGTGACAGGTCAACGGCCCGAGCGTCTGCAGGCCATGGCCATCGGGGTGGTAGTCGAAACTAAGGTCACAGTTCAAATCCAGTCCTCGTGCTGTGACGTGGTTATGGTCCCGCAGATCCTCGATGAATGCCATGCCGTCATACCCCACTACAAAGTCCTTGCCGGTCTCCACCAGCCTGAGAATGGTGCCGGGCGGCAACTCCCGCCCGCTGTCATCGACCAGGATGACACTGGCCGCCACATAGCGCTCGATCGGGAAGTGCGCCAGCACGCCGGACTGGCTGCGCGGCACCACTTCGACATGATTGACCGGGATGCGCGCATCCGCCGGCAGCGCCAGGCCGTCGATCGCCAGCTGGTTTTGCTGATAGCCGTTGAGGTCCGGAACCAGCAGATGGCCGCCGGAGTCGGTGCGGCCGAGCAGGCGGTTTTCGTGCAGCACCGGAACGCCGGCCACGCCATCGGTGGAGACCAGGGCGAAGCTGTCGTAGATGCGCCGCGACAGCTCGATCGAGTGGTCCATCAGCACCAGGCTGCCGCCGGCTTCGAGCGAGAGATTGTCCAGGCCGGCCGCGTGCTGTTCCGCCACCCAGGCTTCGCCGTAGCGGCCCAGGTAGCCGCCGCGTGCCAGCAGATTGTCGCTGGCGCCGCTGCGGCTGGCTTGTGCCGCCCATTCCCATCCACCGTTGTAGGGAGCGCTCTTGCTGACACTGGCGCCGTAGTTGGAGTGGCCGTTGTTGATTCCGCCGCTGGCGAAGCCGCTGGTCTGGTTGCCCAGGTAAAACGACAGTCCCAGCCACAGGCCGCGGGTGGCATGCTGGTCGAAGTCCTGATAGGCGTTGAAGATCAGCGACAGGCTATGCGGCAATTGCACGCTGTAGGAGACGCTCGCCAGCTGCGAGGGGCCGACGCCATTGCCGTTGAGATGGATATAGCTCAAACCCAGGGTTTGCGTGCGGAACAGGGGGATCGACAGGGTGGCCTGATCGAACACCCTTGGCGGCGGCGATCCGCCGATCGCCGCCAGGTCGCCGTAGCTGCGGTAGGCGCGGCTGCTCTGTGCGGTGAAGCTCATACTGGACAGCACCAGCTGATAACCCAGGCCGGCCTGCACGCCGTTGCGCGTCGGGCCGACGCTGCCGGAGAGCGAGGCATTCACCACCCCGAACTGGCCGAGGCGCACCAGGCCGCCACCGCCGGAATTGAGCAGCCCGCTGCTGCCCTCGGCATGGCCCTCCAGGGTCAGCGCGTCGTTCAAGCCGTAGCGATAGACACCGTTGAAAGCCGGCGCGCCGCCGTAGTCGAACGAGCGCACGCCATAGTTCAAGCGCAGCAGGCCGCCTTCGAAGGCGAAGCTGTCCAGGCCGCGGCTGAGCATGCGGCTGTCGACGTAGACCGGCAGGCTGGTGCTCACGCTGCGGCCGAGGGCGTCGCGCACCACCAGCGTGGCCAGGCCGGAGCCGTTGATGGCCGGAACGTTGTCGATGACGAAGGGCCCGCTGGGCACCTGCGTGCTGAGCTGGCGCACGTTGTTGACATACAGGTCCACCGCCGAAGGCACCGCCGCCGACCCGCCCAGTTGCGGTACTGGGAACGTGATCAGGTCGGGACGCAGGTTGAAATTGCGACGGAACTGGAAGCCGCCGAGGCGCACCGAGCGGGTCCAGGCGAGCGAGGACGAGATGGCGTCGCCCACCAGGGCGGTGCTCAGGCGATCGACCAGATCGTAGTGCCACGCGCTGTCCAGCCGGACGTAGTCGCCGCTGCTCCTGCGCACATTCTGCACACCGGTGTTGTCGAGGATGCCCAGCGGGCTGAACAGCCGCTGCTCGGCGTAGAGCCCGAGCGAGGTGGCGGAAAGCTGGTTGGCCGGCGCCTGCACATAGGCGTCGTAGTTGATCAGCAGCCCGCTGTCGGCGCTGCTGGATACGGTGGTGGGGCGCCTCCTGCCGAGCACGTTGGGGTTGCGGATCGAGTCGCTGAGTTGCAGGTCGATGGTTTGCTTGAGCGGATCATAGTGATAGTGCAGGCCGGGGATTCCGTCGAGCGGGACTTTCGGGCCGCCGTCGCCGACCAGGATCTGCTTCAGCCCGGTTCCCTGCCGCTCTGCGGACGGCTGCGCCTGCTCCAGCTTGTTCAGTGCCACCACGCTGAGCCCCAATTGCAGGAGGTCACCGCGATTGGCATACAGCTTGTGGTCAAGCTCGCTGAATGAAACCAGGGTCTGGGTCGGTTCGCCGTTGATATAAACCTCGAGAAACAGGTCACGGGGTGTCCTGGAATTCAGCAGGCCCGATACCGACGTGGAGTCGGCAATGATATCGATGCCGGCGCCCAGATCGGCGCGAGGCTGGCCGGCCGGTAACAGGCATAACGCAGTCAGTATCCATGCGCTCCTGGCCGACCGGCGCGGCGCACGCCTTCCGCACGGCAGCGGCTTCCGCGGGTCCGGAGCGTGGCAGTGAGACCCGCGGCGCACGGTTGCTTGTGCCTAGCGGCTGTCGATCCGCACGTCCGCAATGACAGCCGCGTGGTCGATGGTGGTCAGAACCTTCACCCCTGCCGCCAGCTCGGGCAAGGTCTTGGGCAGCTCCCAGCTGCGGGTGGAACCGGCCAGCGCGTAGCCGAACAGCCCGTCGGTCAGGATCGACTCCCGTCCGTCCGGCCAGCGCAGGCGGGTGGCACCGAACTGCGCGTGCAGGCCGCCGTCGTTGCGCGCCTTGAGCAGCCAGCCGCCCGCCCGCCGCTCGGCACTCCAGCTCAGTTTCGCAGGGGCGGGGAAGCCTGCCGGCGCGACGAATACCGGGACCGAATAGCGCAGGCGGAAGATCACCTTGTTGTTGGCGTTGGCGTCAACACCGGGCAGTTCGTCGATCAGCAGGCGATAGCAAAGCTCCTGGCCCGGCGCCTGATGATCGCGCCGCACCAGTCTGACCACCTGCTCGCCCAGAGCGGGAATGGCACTGATCGGCGGGCTGACCTGCACGCCCGGGTCAAGTTCGAGCGTGTCCTGACCGTCTTTCTGGGTCCAGGCGAAGATTCGTACCTGCGCATCGAGCGGCGTATCCCCGGCGTTCTGCAGATTGACGCTCGCCGCCGGCTGGTCCGCCGCGAATTGCACCACGATGGGCGAGACCTGCAAGGCCGAAGCCAGGCATGCCGGGCCGCACGTCAGCAGGGCGGCGGCCGCGAAAATCCGCTGTCCCCAAGGCCACAGGGAGCGGCGCATGGTCAGAATCCGACGTCGATTGCCACGACATCGGTGTAGCTGTCCACGGCCAGGGTGCTGGGCAGGCTGCCGGTCGGCACGTTGCCGCAGACGGTCCAGGTTTGCGCCGTGGAGGTGCCGGTGTCGGCGCCGGTATTGGTGCCGCCCGGGTAGTCGTCCCAGTTGGTGGTGGTGCAGGTGCTGCTGCCGCTGTTCTTGCCGCTGGGCAAGTACAGGTTGTAGGCCACGGTGGCCGCGTGCGTGGTGCCTTTCATCAGGCGCGCGCTGGTGCTGGAGCCGTTGGCACCCGTGCTCAGGCCGACGTTGTAGGGGGCGAGGTTGCTGCAGGTCACCGTGAACGTGGTGTTCTGGTTGATCGGCCCGGTCGGCACGCCGCTATAGCTGCCGAAATTGAGCAGCGCCGAACTGCCGCCGTTGACGGTGCAACTGGCATTGATGGTCAGCGATACGTTCAGGGTGCCGTTGGCGGTCCCTGCGCGCGCTGCCGGGTTCATGGCTGCGGCGGCGATCAGCAGGGTCGGAATGGCAAATTGGGTAATCTTGTTCATGCGGGCGTTCCCGGTTTTCGAGTGCGGCGCAGCGATGGATTCCCTAAAACCCGACGTCGATTGCCACGACATCGGTGTAGCTGTCCACGGCCAGGGTGCTGGGCAGGCTGCCGGTCGGCACGTTGCCGCAGACGGTCCAGGTTTGCGCCGTGGAGGTGCCGGTGTCGGCGCCGGTATTGGTGCCGCCCGGGTAGTCGTCCCAGTTGGTGGTGGTGCAGGTGCTGCTGCCGCTGTTCTTGCCGCTGGGCAAGTACAGGTTGTAGGCCACGGTGGCCGCGTGCGTGGTGCCTTTCATCAGGCGCGCGCTGGTGCTGGAGCCGTTGGCACCCGTGCTCAGGCCGACGTTGTAGGGGGCGAGGTTGCTGCAGGTCACCGTGAACGTGGTGTTCTGGTTGATAGGCCCGGTCGGCACGCCGGTATAGCTGCCGAAATTGAGCAGCGCCGAACTGCCGCCATTGACGGTGCAACTGGCGGTGATGGTCAGCGACACGTTCAAGGTGCCGGTTACGGTCCCGGCCTGCGCCGGCACCAGTGCGGCCGCAACGGCCGTTGTCGCCGCGCCGATGGCGAGAATTCGCAGCTTGCTTCGGTTCATGGGACGATCCCCCAACGTTATTGCCAACGTGCCGCTTCGGAAATGAAGGGCCGCCGTTGCGCTTGAAAAAAGCCTAGGTTTGTTAGGAGGTCCCAAACCGCGCGGACGGATGGGCGGTGGCGGCCATGGGAAGCGCGGTGCTGCGACACTACGAGCGGCATATCGTGGCCGACGGGCGGCTATTGGCCGGCGTGACTTCGTGTCATATCCCGCACAAATTGCCACATGGCAGATGCTCACCCACTTGGGGCGCATGCCTGCAACGGCACCCCTGGACGGGTTAATCTGCGGCTCAAACCGTACTTTGATCGAGGTCAGGATGGAGTCGCCGCTTTCTCCCGCCCGCAAGCTCGCCGCCGGCCTGATGATGCTGTCCGGATTCACCCACGTGGCGCAGCTCGCGGTGTACCCCGCCAAAGCCCATGTGGTGACCGCCGCGGCGTTCGGCGTTCTGTATCTATCCATCGGCCTGTACCTGCTGCGGCCCAAGCGCGCGGCGCTTTGGTGCGCGGCCCTGTTCCCGCTGATCGGCGGCAGCCTGGGCATTTACCGCTTCATCGCGCTGCAACCCAATCCGTTCACCGTGCTGCACGTCGTCATCGATATCGTGGTGATTGCGATCAGCGTGCGGTTGCTGTTGCAGGGGCGAACGGTACAGTCCCCGGCCTGACACGCGGCACCAGCCCAGGAAAGCGCGGCTGTTTTGCACGCAAGCATTGCGCTGAGGTCGCAGGATGCCTAAAATGCGCGGCTCCATTGGATGGTTAGCTCAGCGGTAGAGCATCGCCTTCACACGGCGGGGGCCACAGGTTCGATCCCTGTACCATCCACCAGTTACTAGACTCAGGCAGTCTTACGCAGTCTCATAACCCCGCGAAAACGCGGGGTTTTTTGCTTCTGGCGAGGCGCATCTAGTCTCATCAAGATTCAGGGGAGCGCATTCGATTGTCGGGTATATTTCCGGGTATTCTCGAAATCCGAAAAACCCGTATCCGATATGCCCCTGACGGACACACAGCCCGTCGCAACGCCAAGCCGAAGGTCCGCCTAATTCTTTGGACCGCGCCAATGTGGCGTCATGGCTTCCGCTGGCGCGCCCGGAATTCCGCCACCTTGTGGCGGTTGCCGCAGCGGGCCATGCTGCACCAGCGGCGATGGTGCGACCGGGTCTGGTCGTAAAACCACAGAGTGCAATCAGCGCTTTCGCAGGCGCGCACCAGGCCGAAATCCGCCTCCGCCAACAAGCGTGCGAGCGATTCCGCCACCGGCACCAGTAGCGCCACCGGCGCGTCCGCGTGGCGGTGCGACAGCAGGACTGGCGCCTGTCCTTTTTCCCACAGCAGCTCCGAGTACGCGCCACCCTGCCGGAGCATCCGGTTCACGATCGCCGGATCGCCATGACCTCCGGCCTTGCGTGTTTCGACGAGGCTGCGGGCCGCCTCGCGCAAGGCGATCGCGGCCTTGAGCAGCCCGCGATGGCCGCCTCCCGGCACTGCCGACGGCAGGCCGGCGCGGCTCAGCCAGTCCTGCACGGCGGCGTCGCTGTCGAGCCAATCGCGACGCGCGTCTCCCACACCGAAGCCGGTGTTGATGAAATCCAGCGCCAGGTTGTCACCGAGAAACAAGGGGCCGTCGGCGCCGTCATTCTGCGATCTGTCCACTTTTTTCTCGCTGAAAGCGGGGACTTGAATTGTAACCTGTTAAATAGCAATTGACTGGTTACGTCTCAATATGTAACCTAGTAAATATAGTTTTAGTGGTTACATTCCTTCGCGCATTAGGAGCCCTCTCATGTCGATCAAACGCTTCGCAGCCCGCGCCGTGATGTGGTCGGCGGCGTTCGCCGCCGTCGTCACCGCCGCACCCGCCGTTCAAGCCGCCGCTCCCAGTCCGCCGGTGGTGACTTACCACTATGCGGATGCGCAGGGTCTCAGGATCTTCTACCGCGAGGCCGGCAATCCGGCCGCGCCGACGGTGTTGCTGCTGCACGGCTTCCCGACGTCTTCCTTCATGTACCGCAACCTGATCCCGATCCTTGCCGATCGCTATCACGTGATTGCGCCTGACCTTCCCGGCTTCGGCTTTTCCGACATGCCGGACCGCGCGCAATACGCCTACACTTTCGATCACCTGGCCCAGACCATCGATGCCTTCACCACGGTGCTGGGGTTGAAGCGCTACGCCGTGGAAGTGTTCGACTACGGCGCCCCGGTCGGCTGGCGCCTGGCGATGGCGCATCCGGACCGCATCACCGCGATCATCACGCAGAATGGAAATGCCTATGAGGAAGGGCTGGGCAGTGCCTGGAGCCCGATCCAGAAGTACTGGAAGGAGCCGACCCCGGCCAACCGCGAGGCGCTGCGCGATGCCCTGGGTCCCGAAGGGCTGAAGTCCCAGTACGTCCACGGTGCGCCCGACACCTCGCTGGTGGCGCCGGAGACCTACACCCTAGACTCGGCGCTGATGGCCAGGCCCGGCGCCCAAGAGATCCAGCTCGATTTGTTCCTGGACTATGCCAGCAATGTCGCCCGCTATGCCGAGTTCCAGGCCTACTTCCGCAAGTACCATCCGCCCTTGCTGGCAGTGTGGGGCAAGAACGATCCGTTCTTTATTCCGCCGGGTGCGGAGGCGTTCAAGCGCGACATCCCCGATGCGGAGATCCATTTCTATGACACCGGGCACTTTGCGCTGGAGACGCAGGTGAGTGAAATCGGTGCGGAGATCCATCGCTTCCTCGATCGCAAGCTGCCTCACGGCTGACAAAGGACGATGCCGCTCTTGCGCTCACCGGAGCGGCATCTCCCCGGGGCTCGTGCACTCTCAAACTCGGCTGAACTTATCGACGCTGCCACGCTGGTTGATTCCTTGCCGGCCACCGCTGGCTGAGTTGCAAGTGCCCCGTAACCAGCCAGCTGCGCCAGCCGGCCCCAACCCTATCGCCAATGACTGACGCGATTGATCCGTTCACTGCGAATCACACGATTGCAACAAGGTCCGGTCACAATAAAAAGCTTTACATCAAAAACAACAAACCCCGTCATGTCGCATTCCCATATCCGCAAAGGCATCCATGCTGTGGCTGCTTTCGCGACGCTTGTTCTTGCTGGCTGCAGCGATTCCGTTCCGGTCTCAGTGGCATCGAGGTCTTCGGGTGTCGCCGGAGGACCGATCACTTCGTCGATTACCCGCACGGGGAAGTACATGACCGACGGCGAGGGCAGGGTCGTGATCTTTCACGGGGTGAACATCATGCGCAAGCTGGCACCCTATTGGCCGGACACATTGACGTCTGCCGACGCGGCTCTTCTGTCGGACGAAGGCTTCAATCTGGCCCGCATCGGATGGATCTGGGCGGGCGCCGAGCCCAGCCCTGGGAAATACGACGATGGCTACATGGGGCACCTGCTGGCATTCAACGCGCTGCTTGGAAGCTACGGCATTCGTTCCTTCATCGACTTTCACCAGGATTCCTGGAGCCAGTCCGCTGGCGGCGACGGTGCCCCCAGCTGGGCGACGCTGGAAAGCTCCAGCGGATCGGACTGGCAGGATTTCTGGGCCGACAAGCCTGCTGCTGACGGCGTCGGAATCCAGACCCGCTTTCACTCCCTGTGGGCTCACACGGCGAAACTCATCAATGCCTCGCCCAGCGCCTGGAACGTCATGGGGCTCGATCCGATTAACGAACCCAATCCCGGTAGCGGGTATCCGACGTGCATTCCAGCCGCGTCCTGCCCCGCTTTCGAGACCAGCCAGCTGACTGATTTCTATCGGCGAGTCAGCACCGCCATTCGCGGAGCCGGGGACCAGCACATCGTCTGGACAGAAGACGAACCGGACCACACCGACTTCACGCCAGCGTTCACGTCTGCTGCATTCAACGGCCCGCAGGCCGCCTACAGCTGGCACTACTACTGTTTCCCGACTGAGCTCACCAGCGACCCTGGCGGCGTGTTCGACGTTTATTGCGACGCGCAAACCAGCAAGGCCGTCAACAATGAGACGGCATACGCGGACCGGATGCAGCTCCCCGAGCTGATCGGAGAGTTCGGTGCCAACGGTGCCGACTCGGCATATGCCAAGCAGGTTGACGCGTTTGACGGCCATTTCCTGTCCTGGGCTTATTGGGTTTATTACATCCCGCCGGGTGATCCCAGCGATCCTGCCGCAGGTTCAATCCTGCTCGACTCAACCAAGCCCGGGTCACAGAGCAACGCCAATCAAACCAAGCTCGACGCTTTGGTGGTTCCCTACCCACAGGCCATCGCCGGCACGCCGGTTTCCTACGCGTTTGATCGCAGCACCCGGGCAATGCAGTTGGCCTATACAACGGATCCGGTCCCGGGTGCGACACTCGCCAGTGGAGCATTGACGCAGATCTTCGTTCCACACCGACAGTATCCGACCGGGTACCAGGTCGAAGCCACCGGTGCGACAGTGGTATCGGCTCCGGGGGCGCCGTGGCTTGAACTCCGCAACGAGCAGGGTGCCCAGAAGGTGGAAGTGACGATTTCCCCGACGACCGACGGGACCACCGCATTGCCCTCACAAACCGGAATCCTGCCTCTCTCCACCACGTCGGCGTCATCCCGCTAGTTCACTGCCAGCGACCGGAGCGCCAGTCGATAGCGCTCCGGCAGGCGCCCGCTCCTGCGAGCCTCGCATCATCAAGAATGGGAACAGCGGCGCCCATTGGGCATCCAAATCAAATTGCGGACTTCGCAACCGCCTTGTCGCCGCCGCGCTGATGATTTAAGAATTTTTAAGGTTCTCCCAAGGACTGGCGAGGCGCACAGGCTTAGCCTTTGGCCATCAAATCCGATGCGTTCGAAACGCCAACGGAGCCGGCCAATGCTTGACGCAAGCTTGATCCATACCGCCAAGACCCGCGCCACCGGCGGCCGCGAAAAAGGCGTCGTCCGCAGTTCCGACGGCCGTCTCGCGGTGCGGCTTTCGATGCTGAACGGCGCCGAGGCGGGCACCAATCCGGAACAGCTGTTTGCTGCGGGATGGTCCGCATGCTTCGAAAGCGCCATGGGCCGCGCCGCGCGAAAAATGCGCATCACGCTGCCCGACGATCTGGCCATTGATGCCGAGGTCGACCTGTTCCTCGGCGAGAAGGAAGGCTACTTCCTGCGCGGGCGCCTCACCATCAACCTGCCTGGTATCGCATCCGAGATTGCGCTGAAGGTCGCGGATGCCGCGCACCAGACCTGCCCGTATTCCAAGGCAATACGCGGCAACGTCGACGTCTCGATCAAGGTTCTGTGAGCGCCGATGCCGATCAAAATCCAGCGCTGTTGTTTCAAGGCTGTCGGAGCGCCGGCCGCAGCCTCGTTCCACCGATAAACCCCAAGGAGACCCTCGTGAACCTCAAGACCCTCACCGTAGCCATAGGAGTAGCCATGTCCCTGACCTCGACTGTTCATGCTTCCGATGCGAAGCCCTCTCCGCAAGCTATCAAGAACGTCGTGCTGGTGCACGGCGGCTTTGTTGACGGCTCCGGCTGGCAGAAGG
>CAYVKA010000008.1:0-106073 GCA_964451925.1 uncultured Nevskia sp.
ATAAAAGGCGGGGAGCAGCAACGCAGCGATCCAATCAGTGTTAACAGGCCCTAGGTGCCAAGGTAAGGTGCCGGGGCCGTTGCGGCGCCGGGATTTACAAAGCTTTTACGCATCGGCGGCGGCGCGGCCCGTGCACGCCGCGCCCCTCGCCCCCGCCCGGAAAACGGGCGCGCGGAACAATCCGTCCCCGGCCCGCAAGCCGGAGCCGCGCTCGTGATGACGTCAGGCGGCCCGGATCAAGGCTGCCGCCGCCCGCTGAAGCCTTCCTCGCTGGACAGTTCGGCGCGCCGCCGCGCCGCGGCCACGCTGTGCATGTAGTCCTGCCAGCGCGTCCACTGCGCCGGGCTGAGGTTGGCGGCGAGCTCGTGCTCGTAGGCGCCGCGGGCCTTCATCTCGTCGCCGTTGACCTGCGCCCAGCGCGCCGCCAAGGCATCGACCTGCTGCAGGTAGTCCGGCGCAGTACGGTCCAGCTTGTTCCACTGCGCGATGATCTGCCCGGAGCTCTTGCCCAGCGCCCGCAGCGTGCCGTTGCGGTTGTCGTAGGCATTGAGCACGGCAACGCGCTGCGCATCGCTGGCGGACACCTGGGTCAACGCCGCCAGCACCAGCTTCTCCGGGCTGGCGCCGAGATCGGTGCGCTGCACCTCGGGCTCGTCGGCGCAGGCCGACAGCATGGCGGCAAGCACCAGCAGGACAACAGTACGCTTCATCCACTCACTCCACGATCGTCCCACGGGCAGCGCCCGCGGCGCAGCGCCTGCGCCACGCGATCATTGCGCATCGGCGCCCCGGGCGGCAACGGCGCGGCGTGGCGAGGTTAAGCGAGGTAAAGCAAAGTTAAGTGAAGTAAAGATGCGCCTGCACGCCGGCCGGCACTGCAATAGTAGAGTTCCGAAAGGCATCCGTAAGTCTGCCGCCCGCCGCCACCATGCCCAGGCATCACGCATCGAGGACTTCGCACTGAATCCCTCCGTCCACGCGGGTAAGGCCCGAACCGTGGCGGCCGAGCCGATGCGGCGGCTGTTCCTGGTCGGCTGCCCGCGCTCGGGCACCACCTTGCTGCAGGCCGCCATCGGCCGCCTGCCGGGCGTATTCACGCTGCCGGAGACCGCCTGGTTCACCCAGCTGCTGGGCGCGCTGGGCGAATGGACCGACGGCCGCGACGAATATGTCCGCACCCGCTGGCGCCGCCGCCTGGCGCTGGCCAGCCCGCGCACCCACGGCCGCATGCGCGCCGCGGCCGCGGTGCTGGACGGCGCGGTGGAAGGCCTGCCGCGCCTGCCGCTGCGCCTGCGCGGCAGCAGCTACATCGGCGACTTCGTGCGGCTGATGGACCGCGCCGCCACGATGCAAGGCTGCGGCTGCTGGCTGGAAAAGACGCCGGACCATTTCGCCTACATCGGGATCATCGCCCGCTACATCCCCGACGCCCGCTTCCTGCACCTGATCCGCAACTGCGAGGATGTCGTCGCCTCGGCCATCGACGGCCAGATCCGCTACGCCGACCGCAACGCCTTCAGCGGCGGCATCACGCACTGGGTGCGGCACTGGAACCGCGCCGCCGAAACGCACCTGCGCTATGCCGGTGCGCCGCGTCATCTGGTGTTGCGCTACGAGGATTTCATCGCCGCACCGCAGGCCACGCTGCAACTGGTGCGCGGCTTCGCCGGCCTCGGTGCCGGCGCACCCGGTACCGCGCCGGCGATCGCCGACCTGAGCCTGGAACCGTGGAAGGCCGCGTCGTTGAACCACCCGCCGCGCAGGCCGCAGCGCAAGTTCGAGCAGCTGTTCGGCCCGCAATTGCGGGCCTGGCTGCGCCAGCAGCTGGGCGACTACGAGGCGATCTCGGCCGAGCTGCAGCGCCGCCAGGCGCACCTGCTGCCGCCACCCGCCGCGCCGCTCCACGCCGCGTGGATCAGCGACGGCGCGGCCTGAACCGCTATCGCCTTCAGCCGGCGGCGATGTGCCGGCCGGCCAGCCAGCCGAAAGTCATCGCCGGGCCCAGGGTGGAGCCGGCGCCCGGATAGGACCCTCCCATCACCGAGGCGGTGCAATTGCCGGTGGCGAACAGGCCCGGGATGGCCTGGCCGGCGGGGTCCAGCACGCGCGCCTGCTCGTCGATGACCAGGCCGCCGTTGGTGCCGATGTCGCCGGAGTAGATCGGAAAGGCGTAGAACGGCGCCTGGTCGATCACCGCCAGGTTGGGATTGGGCGTGACCTTGGGATCGCCGTAGTAGCGGTCGTAGGCGGCGTCGCCGCGTCCGAACTGCGGGTCGCGGCCCTGCGCGGCGCCGGCGTTGAAGGTCTCCACCGTCTGCTTCAGCGCCTGCGCCGGCACCCCCATCTTCTGTGCCAGGGCCTCGAGGCTGGGCGCCTTGAGCAGGATCGAGCGCACCGCGGCGGGCAGGATCCAGTCCGGGAACTTGGGGATCACCGGGCCCATCGGATAGTTCCAGCGGTAGCGCGCGTCGAACACCGCCCAGGCGCTGGCGCTGCCGGCCTTGATCATCTCCTGTGCCGAAATGTGGTACGAGGCGGCCTCGTTGTGGAAGCGCCGGCCGGACTGGTTGACGATGATGTTGCCGGGCAGCGCGCGCTCGTAGGTGCACAGGCGCGCCGACTCCTCGCCGGGAATCTTGAATACCGGGGCGTACCAGGCCGAGGCCATGTTGCGCACCGCCGCGCCGGCCTCCTGGCCGATGCGGATGGCGTCGCCGGTGTTGTAGGGATGGGCGCCGCTGTTGGACGGCTCGCCGCTGCCCGGCAGGTACTGCTGGCGCATCTGCGGGTTGCGCTCGTAGCCGCCGGCCGCCAGCACCACGCCCCTGAGCGCCTGGATGCGCTGGGTGCGGCCGCCGCGCTCGACCACGGCGCCGACGACACGGCCGTTGTCCTTGACCAGCGACACCAGGCGGGTGTCGAGCCAGATCGGCACGCCGCGCCGGTTGAGGGACATGCGCAGGCGCCCGACCAGGGCGTTGCCCAGCGTCAGGAAGCGGTCGCGCGGCGAGCGCAGGCGCTGCGCCAGGTCGCCGTAGTAGCGCCACATGATCTTGAGGAACACCTTGATCCAGCCGGCGGGGCGGTTGAGCAGGGTGTGCGCTTCCATCAGGGTCCAGTTGATGCGGCCGAACAGGTTGGCCGCCTTGGACGAGGGGCGCAGCCGCTGCACGTCCTCGCCCAGCACGCGGCCGTCGATCTCCAGCGGCATGTGGGTGCGCCAGCCCGGCTTTCCGCCCGGCAGTTCGGCGTGGTAGTCGGTATAAGGCACGCTGAAGAAGCGCGCCTCGGTGTTGGCCTGCACCCAGTCCAGCATCTGCGGCGCGCTTTCGACATAGGCGCGGATCAGGCTGTCCGGCACGTTGGGCGCGGCCAGGGCACGGATGTACTGGAACGCCTCTTCGGGGCTGTCCTGCGCGCCGGCCTCGCGCGCCTGGCTGCTCACCGGAATCCAGATGGCGCCGCCGGACATGGCGGAGGTGCCGCCGTAGAGGCCGCTCTTCTCGATCACCACCACTTTCGCGCCCTGGTCGGCCGCGGCGATCGCGGCCACCTGCCCACCGGCGCCCGATCCCACCACCAGCACATCGGTGATGACATCCCAAGTCTCCGAACCCATCTGCTCCCCCTCGTTGGTGTGTGGTCGCGGACCGCCCGGCGCCGGGCCCGCGGTCCGGGCTCATCTTGCGGCAAGGCCGGCCGGCTTATCTCCCGCAAATGGATGAGGGGCACCCGGCCCGCGCGCTGCGCAAAACAGCACCGCCCCGGCGCAGCTTGAGCGGATGGCGGGCACTCCGGCACCGTGCGCCGTGCGCCGTGCGCCGTGCGCCGTGCGCGGCACAGTCTGTTGCGCGGCGTTCTATTCATGGAACTTTCACCACCACTTCACAGTCGGCTACGGCAGCCCCCTGTATAGTGAGCACCAAGCCTGCTGCGGAGCAGCCGTGCATGGCCGGATCCGGCGATGCGGGTACGGGGCCAGGGACGGCCCGATCTTTGCAGGGTCTTGAACGGCCACACGGAAGACTGCCATGAGCGAACACCCATCGAAGCCGCAGCACAGCGGGCCGACCAGCGAGCCGATGAGCGCGGTGGATCGCGCCTGGCTCGACATGGATGATCCCTGCAACCCGATGGTGATCAGCGCCATCTTCCAGCTGGAAGGCCCGGTCGACGCGGCCAACCTGCAGAAGGTGATGGTGGAGCGCCTGCTGCGCTACCCGCGCTTCCGCCAGCGGGTCGACCGCAGCGAGGGCCCGCCGCGCTGGGTCACCGACAAGGACCTGGATTTCCGCAACCACGTGCAGGTGCGGCGCCTGCCGCACGGCGCCAACCAGCGCGAGCTGCGCAAGGCGATCTCGGCCGAGGTGTCGCGCGAGCTGGACCACCACCACCCGCTGTGGCGCCTGCTGCTGTATCCCTGCCCCAGCGGCCCGGTGACGGTGCTGTTCCGCGCGCACCATGCGCTGGCCGACGGCATCGCCCTGGTGACCCTGCTGATCGACAGCACCGACAGCGGCTTCCAGCGCGCGCCGGACCCGAATGCGCCGGCGCCGGCGCCGATGATCCGCCCCGGCCCGCTGGGCGGCCTGATCGACGCGCTGGAGCTGGTCAACGGCGGCCTGATCAAGCTGCGCGCGATGTCGCGCAGCCGCTCCGGCCGCCTGCGCCTGCTGCAGCAGTTCCAGGAAGGGCGCGGCGCGTTCACCGCGGTGCGCCGCGTGCTGAGCCTGCCGGAGAACAACCCGCCCGCCTTGCGCCAGGGCCTGTCCGGCCGGCGCGGCGTGGCCTGGGCCGACGATATCCCGCTGGAGCCGATCCGCCGCCAGGCCAAGGTGCTCGGCGTGCGCGTCAACGACCTGCTGATGACCGCCCTGGCCGGCGCCTTCAGCCGCCAGCTCCACCACAGCAGCGCCGAGCTGCCGGAAGACCAGAACCTGCGCATTTCGGTGCCGGTGAACCTGCGCAGCGGCAAGGGCCGCTCGCTCGGCAACCACTTCGGCCTGGTGCTGCTGGACCTGCCGGTCGGCGTCGACAGCCCGCAGCTGCGCCTGCAGCTGGTGGCGCAGCGCATGACCGAGCTGAAGGAATCGCCGCAGGCGCGCGCCACCATGCTCGGCCTGGCCGCCGCCGGCCACCTGCCGGTGCCGCTGGAGCGCAAGCTGGTGGACCGCATCGGCGCCAAGTCGGTGGCCGTGGTGTCGAGCCTGCCCGGGCCGCGCCGCCATGTGCGCATCGGCGGCGCGCGCATGCGCAACCTGGTGTTCTGGCCGCCGCAGTCGGGCGGCATCGGCATCGGCATCAGCTTCTTCAGCTATGCCGGCCACCTCAGCTTCGGCGTGTCCGCGGACCTGGCGCAGCTGCCCAACCCGCGCGGCCTGTTGGATGCGTTCCGCAGCGAGCTGGAGGAACTGCAGGCCCTGCTGCCGCCGCCCGAGCCGGCGGAGGCCGAGCCGCTGCCGGACGTGGTGGAAGACTGAAGGCGGGCGCGCCGAGGCGCTCGCGCGGACTGGCCGCGGCGGGGCGTGACGGCGGATCGGTTCCGCCCGTTGCCACGCGCACCGCGCCATGAGCCGATTGCCTGATCCGCCGCCGCATCCGGCCGCAACGCCGCCGGAAACGCCTCGCTTCCGCTGCCGCGCGGTCCTGTTCGACCTCGACGGCACGCTGCTCGACACGCTGCCCGACATCGCCGCCGCGGTGGACCGCACGCTGCTGGGCCTGTCCCTGCCGGTGGCGGGGCCGCTGCGCGTCCGCGGCTGGGTCGGCAACGGCGTGAAGCTGCTGATGGAGCGTGCGCTGCGCCATGCCGGCGCCGACCCGGCCGCGACCCTGCAGCCGGCGCTGGAAGCGTTCGCCGCGCACTACGCCGAGGATTACACGCAGCGCTCCACGCTCTATCCGGGCGTCGCCGCGACCCTGCCGGCTCTTGCCGCGCGCGGCCTGGCCCTGGCGGTCTGCACCAACAAGCCCAGGCGCTTCGTCGCGCCGCTGCTCGACCATTTCGGCATCGGATCGTATTTCAGCGCGCTGGTCAGCGGCGATACCCTGCCGCGGCAGAAGCCCGATCCCGCCCCGCTGCTGCATCTGGCCGGCAGGCTCGGCTTGCCGGCGGCCGACTGCCTGGTGGTCGGCGATTCGCGCAACGACGTCCAGGCCGCGCGTGCCGCGGGCATGGCGGTGGCGGCCGTCAGCTACGGCTACAACCACGGCGAGGACATCCGCGACAGCCATCCGGACGCGGTGATGGCCACGCTGGCCGAGCTGCCGCGGCTGATCGCGCAGGAACCGGGCGGCTGAGGCCATCCGGAGTGGGCGAACCGCGTTACCGGCATTGGCCCCCGTCCGGTGCTCCGCTGCGCTTGACCTGGGTCAATGCCGGAATGTCCGCCCAATGTGAAAAATACGGGTAACCTGGGCCGGTTTGCCAAAACCGAGGCCCAGTACAAAGATTGCCGCACGAGGCCGCTGCTACGGCCGTGTGACGGCAGCGATGTTCAGTCTCCGGGCGACGCAAAACAGCTTGGCTGGAGACCATGAAGCACCATTGCCGCAATCCCTTCGATTATCGCGCCCCGATCCCGGCCCGCCAGCCGGCCGCTCGCGCGGACTGACGGAAACGCAGCGTGCCCAAGAGCTATGACCTGTGGCTGGTGCTGCTGTCCTTCGTGGTCGCCGGCATCGCCTCTTATGTCGCGCTGGACCTGGCCTCGCGGGTATCCGCCTCGCGCGGCCAGCGCTCGGCCGGATACTGGCTTGCGGGGGGCGCCCTATCCATGGGCGCCGGAATCTGGGCCATGCACTTCGTCGGCATGCTCGCCTTCAGCCTTCCGATCAGGGTTTCCTACGACTTCGGCATCACCCTGCTGTCGCTGGTGATCGCGGTCGGCGTCTCGGCCTTTGCACTGTACACGGTGGGCGGATCCACGCTCGGCCGGATGCGGCTGGCCATCGCCGGCACATTGATGGGCCTGGGCATCGTGGCGATGCACTACACCGGCATGGCGGCGCTGCAGGTGCGTCCCGCGCCGATCTACCAGCCGCTGGGCGTGCTGCTGTCGGTGGCCATCGCCGTGGCCGCTTCCGTCATCGCGCTGTGGATCGCGTTCCGGCTGCGCGGCGAAACGATGGCCAGCGCGTTCTGGCGCCGATTCGGCGGCGCCGCGATCATGGGGGTCGCCATCGCCGGCATGCACTACTCGGGCATGGCGGCCGCGCGATTCGCGCCGGACACCATTTGCTACGGCGGCCCCGAAGCGCTGCGCAGCAGCTGGCTGGCCATCGCGGTGGGCTTCTGCACTTTCCTGTTCCTGGCCACCACGCTGCTGGTCTCGATTTTCGACGCCCGCCTGGCGGAACGAACCGCGAAACTGTCGGCGCAGTCCGACCGCATCAAGCTGCAGGCGGAACAGGCCCTGGGAAAAGAACGGGAATTTCTCAAGGCGCTGCTGGAGAATCTGTCCGACGGCATCGTGGCCTGCGACGAAAAAGGAATCCTGACCGTATTCAACCGCGCCACGCGCGAGTTCCACGGCATGCCGGAGGAGCCGATCCCGCCGGATCGCTGGGCCGAGCACTACGACCTGTACCTGGCCGACGGCGTCACCCGCATGTCCAAGGAGCAGGTGCCGCTGTTCCGCGCGTTCCAGGGCGAGACGATTCGCGACGTCGAGTTTGTCATCGCCCCGCGCGGCCGCCCGCGCCTGCAACTGGTCTGCAACGGCCAGCCGATCATGGCCGGATCGGAAAAGCTCGGCGCGGTCATCGCCATGCACGACATCACCGAGCGCAAGCGCTACGAGTCAACGCTGCACGAGGCCAAGGAGCTGGCCCAGGTCACGCTCTCCTCCATCGGCGACGGCGTGATCCGCACCGACGAGCGCGGCCGCATCACCTTCTGCAATCTGGCCGCGGCGAAGCTGCTGGCCACCGAGCCGGACTACCCGCTACACAAGGCATTCGGCGAGCTGATCCACCTGTTCGACGACAACGGCCGGCCGATCCCCGATCCGGTCGAGCAGGTGCTGCGCACGGGATCGGCGCTGCGCGTCAGCCTGTTCAGCAGCATTCGGACCCTGAAGGGCGAGCAGCTGCCGATCGCCGACTCCGTGGCGCCCATCCGCGACCAGAGCGGCGCGGTGATCGGCGCGGTGTTCGTGTTCCAGGACGTCAGCGACACGCGGCAGATGACGGAAAAGCTCGCGTTCCAGGCGCGCAACGACCAGCTCACCGGCCTGCCCAACCGTTTCGCCTTCGAGGAAACCCTGCACAGCTGCCTGGCCGCCGCAGCCGCAAGCGCGGAAGTCCATTTCCTGCTTTACATCGACCTCGACCATTTCAAGATCGTCAACGACACCTCGGGACACGCCGCGGGCGACAAGCTGCTGCGCGAGGTCTCGGCGCTGCTGCGCGGGCACCTGCGGCCTTCCGACTATATCGCCCGGCTGGGCGGCGACGAATTCGCCGTGCTGCTCTACGGCTCATCCAAGGCCGCGGCCAGGCGGGTGGCGGAAAACCTGATCCAGGCGGTCAAGGATTATCACCTGGTCTACGCCGGGCGGACCTTCAAGGCCGGGCTGAGCATCGGCATTGCGGAGATCAACGACGGCAATGCCGACAGCTCCACCGTCATGGCCCAGGCCGATACCGCCTGCTATGCGGCCAAGGACCTCGGCCGCTGCCGCTACCAGTTCTACAACGTCGATGACGCCCAGATCCTTCAGGCTCAGCGGCATATGCACTGGGCACAGCGCATCGAGCAGGCGCTGGAGGAGCACGGCTTTGAAGTGCACCTGCAGAAGATCGTGGACCACAACCGGGAATCGGTCGGGTTCGAAGCCCTGATCAGGATGAAAGGCGAGCAGGGACGGATCATCGGCCCCGATGCGTTCCTGCCCGCCGCCAAACGCATGGGGCTGATGGTGCGCATCGATCAATGGATGGCGCGCGAGGTGCTGGAACTGGTTTACCGCCGCAAGCACCAGTCGCGCCCCGGCACGATGCACTACATTTCCATCAATCTCAGCGCCAAGAGCGCGGGCGAACCCGCGTTCGTCGACTGGATGCTTGCCCTGATCGATCAGTACAACATCGGCAAGGAACTGCTGCGCTTCGAGATCACCGAAACCGAGCAGCTGCATGCCACCGATACGGAGTCGCGGCTGATCACCGAGCTGCGCCGGCGCGGCTTCAAGGTCTGGCTCGACGACTTCGGCATGGGCTACAACTCCTTCGACCTGCTGAAACGCCTGACCGTGGACGGACTCAAGATCGACCGCTCCTTCACCGGCGATCTGATCCGCGACCCCGTCGACCGCGCCCTGGTCGAAGCCATCGTCTCGCTGGGCAAGGCCATGAAGCTGGAGCTGCTCGCGGAAGGTGTCGAAGACCAGCTGGCCTTCCGCGAGCTGTGCGGCATGGGCATCCAGTATTTCCAGGGTCACCTGTTTGACCGGGCGACGGCAGCGGACATCGCCCTATCGCTGTAGGCCCAGCGTCCAGGCATTTGACGGCTACGGCCAAGCCGCGCCGGCCCGTTCCGCCCGCCCTCTCCTGATGCCCTGCCTCCGGCAAGGCCGCACCGTCAGAACTCCGCCCAATGCTTGTCGCCGGACGCCGCTCCGCCGTGGCCGGCGGCGCCCTGCGCGCCGCGTGCCAGCCGCCCCGGCGCCGACCGCACAGAGGCCTTGCCTGCCCGCGGCCTGATCCTGCCGGCCGGCGCGGATGAAGCGGGCTTGTCGTCGGCCGCAGCCGCGGCGGCGCCCTGCTTGAGCACGAACTTCCGCACCGTGGTGACGAGCGTCGCCGCCTGCTCTTCCAGCGCGCGCGCCGAGGCCGAGACCTGCTCCACCAGGGCGGCGTTCTGCTGCGTGGTCTCGTCCATGTGGGTAACGGTCTGGTTGACCTGCTCGATGCCGCTGCTCTGCTCCTGCGAGGCCGTGGTGATCTCGCCCATGATGTCGGTAACGCGCTTGACGCTGCCGACGATCGCTTCCATGGTCTTGCCCGCCTGTTCCACCAGGTGGGTGCCGTTGCCGACCTTCTCCACCGAATCGCTGATCAGCGCCTTGATTTCCTTGGCGGCGGAGGCGCTGCGCTGCGCCAGGCTGCGCACTTCGGTCGCCACCACGGCGAAACCGCGCCCCTGCTCGCCGGCGCGCGCCGCTTCCACCGCCGCGTTCAGCGCCAGGATATTGGTCTGGAAGGCGATGCCGTCGATGACGCTGATGATGTCGACGATCTTGGTGCTCGACTGGTGGATCGACTGCATGGTCCGGACCACTTCGTCCACCGCGGTCCCGCCACTGCACGCGGTGTCACTGGCGCCGATGGCCAGCTGGTTGGCCTGGCGCGCGTTTTCGGCGTTTTGCCTGACCGTGCCGGTGAGTTGCTCCATCGAGCTGGCGGTTTCCTGCAGACTGGCCGCCTGCTGCTCGGTGCGCGCCGACAGGTCGCCGTTGCCGGCGGCGATCTCGCGCGCGGCGACGTTGATCGACTCGCTCGCCGCCTGGATCTGGCCGACCAGCTGCTGCAGGCTGCTCACGGTGGCGTTGGCGTCGTCCCTGAGCCGGGCGAAGGCTCCCTTGAAATCGGCCTGGATGGTCTGGGTCAGGTCGCCGCGCGCCAGGGCGCTGAGCAGGCGGCCCACCTCGTCCAGCCCGGTGGCGCTGGTTTCCAGCAGCTGGTTGATCCCTTCCGCCAGAACCCGGAAAAAGCCGCTCTTGCCCGCCAGCGTCACGCGCCGGCTGAAATCGCCCTCGGCGGCGGCGCGCACGATGCCGTTGACCTCGGCTTCCACCGCCGCTTCCGCGGTGCGGTCGAGCCATTCCACCGCGGTGCCCAGGCGCGTGCCGGCGGCATCGATCACCGGGGCGACGGTGAGGTTGAAGACGCGCCCTCCCAAGCGGACTTCAGCGCGGTGCACGGCGGTGAGCTGGTCCAGCAAGGCACGCTGATGCGCCGGATTCTTGTGGAAGCCGTCGATACTGGAGCCAACAAGCCGGGCGGCACTGAACGCGGGCAGGTCCTTGCGGATGTCCGCTTCGGCCTCGGCGAACATCCGCATGATGGCCTTGTTGAGATAGATGACGTTGAGGTCGCGGTCGGCGATCATGACGTTGGTGGCGACATTGTCCAGGCCGATCTTGACGCGCGTCATCTCCTCCGAGTTGCGCCGGCCTTCGGCCAGGTCGAAACCAAGCTTGATCTGTATGGTGCGCGCGCAGTTGAGGATCTGCCCGATCTCATCCGCGCGGTCGAGCGCGATGCGCGCATCAAGGCGGCCTTCGCTGATCTCCTGCAGCTTGCCGTGCACGTACTGCAAGGGCCTGAGCAGGCCGCGCAGCAGCCACCAGCCGCCGAGGAAAGCCAGCGCGCTGCCCGCCGCGATCAGCGGGACGGCGTTGGCGCCCGCGTCGTGCAGCCGCAGGGCCAGCGCCAGCGACGCGCCGAACAGCACCGCACCGAGTGCAACGCCGGCCAGTCCGCGCTGTTGCAGCGACGTGTCCTTCACGCGCTGCGCCGCCACCGCCAGGCGGCCGCTGGAGACAATGCGGCCGCGATGGATGCGCAGGCCCGCGGCCTGCTTGTCGCGGAACAATTGGTAGGCGCGTTCCGCTTCGGCCACCTGCTCGCGCGTGGGCTTGAGCCGCACCGACATGAAGCCCACGATCCGGCCGTTGTGGCGAACCGGCGTGGCATTGGCCTCGACCCAGTAGTGGTCGCCGTTCTTGCAGCGGTTTTTCACCAGGCCGGTCCAGGGCTGGCCGCTCTGCAGCGTTGCCCAGAAGTCGGCGAACGCCTCCTCGGGCATGTCGGGGTGGCGCACGATGTTGTGCGGCGCGCCGATCAACTCCGCTTCGCTGAAACCGCTGATGTCGGTGAAATCACGGTTGACGTATTCGATGACACCCTTGAGGTTGGTCCGCGAAACGATCATGGCGCCGTCCGCGAGCGGCACCTCCACACCAGTGACCGGAAGATTGGAACGCATGAAAAAACTCCGTTGCCGACAACGCGCCAACCAAAAAAGGGCACGCCAGGGCCGCGACCCGGGCGTCGGCGTTTGATCCAAGCCGGAATCCCTGGCGCACGACCGCCGCCGCTTCCTGCGGCTCCTGTCCGGAACCTGGAGTCCGATGGCGGAATTGGTAGAGCCAGCGCGACAGAAGGCGCTAAACGGGGGTTTACTGGCGGCTTGCCGTGCGCATCAGCCGCCGGGGGCAGGGATTCCGCCGCGCACCCGATCGCGGCAGGTCAGGCCGGACGCCCGCAGGACGCCGGATACAGGCCGCTGACCGCCGCGCCCGGCACCTTCTAGCCGAGCCCCTCGTTTTCTTCACGCTCCCCCTCTTCGGTGGAACGCTTGGTCAGGTCGTACGATTCCAGCCGCTCGTGCATCACCAGCTGGTTCTTGCCGCTCTTCTTGGCCATGTACAGCGCCCGGTCGGCGGCTTCGATCAGCCGCATTGGCGAATCGCCTCGCGCCGGCACCACCGAAGCCCCGCCGACGCTGGCGGTGATCCGGCCGCTGGCCGATCCGCTGTGCGGAATGGCCAGCTGCTCCACGCGCCGGCGCAGCTTTTCGCCGGTGCTCTGCGCCCCCGTGTATGGCGTGGACGGCAGGATCACCATGAATTCCTCGCCGCCGTAGCGGGTGGCCAGGTCCGCCGGGCGCTCCGATCCCAGCTTGATGGCCTCCGCCACCTGCTTCAGCACGTCGTCGCCGGCGAGGTGACCATAGGTGTCGTTGTAGCGCTTGAAGTCATCGACATCGATCATCAGCACCGACAGCGCCATGCGCTCGCGGGCGGCGCGGCTCCATTCCACCGCCATGTACTCGTCCAGGTAGCGCCGGTTGCTCAAACCGGTCAGCCCGTCGAGATTGGTGAGCCGTTCGAGCTCCAGGTTCTTCTCCAGCAGCTGCTTCTGGCTTTGGCGCAGGGCGCGATAGGCCTCGTCGCGCTGCAGCTGGCTGACATAGGCACGCGAGTGATAGCGCACGCGGGCGATCAGTTCGACCTGATCGGGCAGTTTGACCAGGTAATCGTTGGCGCCGACAGCGAAAGCCTCGCTCTTGACCGTCGGCTCCTCTTTCGTCGACAGGACGATGATCGGAATATCGGCGGTGATCGGATTGTCGCGGTACTGCCGCACCAGGGTCAGGCCGTCGACGTTGGGCATGATCAGGTCCTGCAGGATCACCGTGGGCTTGATGTGCTCGGCGATCTCGATGGCGCGCAACGGGTCGCTGCAATAGTGGAAGTCGATTCCGGGCTGGTGCGCCAGCGCCCGGCGCACCGCTTCGCCGATCATCGCCTGGTCATCCACCAGCAGGACCATCACCGGGTACTTGCTCATCGCGCTCATCGTTCTACCCATTCCGTCCATAAGGCCCGGACGCGCTGCCCGGCGCGTCCGCGGCCTCCGCCATCCCGCTCCCCACTGTTGCAAGCAAACGCCGTGCTATGCGCGGCAGCGGCACGATTTCGGCGGCAGCATCGAGCGCAATGGCGGCTTTGGGCATGCCGAACACCGCGCAGCTGGCCTGATCCTGCACGATGGTGTGACAGCCCTTGTCCCGCAGCGCCTTCAGGCCGGCGGCGCCGTCGCGGCCCATGCCGGTCAGCAGCACGCCGACGGCGCGGCCCGGCCAGTACTTGCAGACACTGTGGAAAAACACGTCGACCGAGGGGCGGTAGACGTAGTCCGCCGGCTCGGCGGCGTAACCCAGCCAGCCGGCCGATTTGAAACACAGGTGGTCGTTGCTGCCGGCCAGCAATACCGTGCCGGCCGCGGGCATGTCGCCCTCCCGCGCCAGGCGCACCGGCAGCTTTGAATGCTGGCTCAACCACTGCGCCATGCCGGAGGCGAACACCTGGTCGACATGCTGCACCACGACGATGCCCGCGGCGAAGTCCGCGGGCAGCCCGGCGAGCACCTCGGCCAAAGCCGCCGGCCCGCCGGCGGAAGCGCCCACGACCACCAGTTCGACCTTGCCGGCGGCGGCCGGCGCCGCGGCCCGCCCGGCCCGCCGCTGCGGCCGGTCGCGCTCGCCGATCAATTTGCCGATGGTGGCGATCTTCGCCAGCAGCGGCCTGGCGCTCGCCTTCATGTCGCCCGGGCCGAGCACCGGGGTATCGACGGCGTCGAGCGCGCCATGGCCCATCGCCTCGTAAACCTTGGCGGTGTTGGCGCCGATGCTGCTGGTGACCACCAGGATCGGACAGGGCGTGGCCGCCATGATGCGCCGCGTCGCCTCCACCCCGCCCATGCCGGGCATGATCAGGTCCATCAGCACCAGGTCGGGCAGCTCCCGCGCGCACAGCTCGACCGCCTCGGCGCCGTCGCGAGCCACCCAGACCGTGCGGTGCGCGGAATCGACCGCCACCGCGCGCTGCAAGACCTCGACCGCGAGCGGCATGTCGTTGACGATGCCGATTCTCACGCGGGGGCCTCGCCGATCAGGTCCACCACGGCCTGCAGCAGCGTCTCGTCGTGGAAACTTCCTTTTGGGAGGTAGTAGTCGGCACCTGCTTCCAGCCCGCGCCGACGGTCTTCCTCGCGGTCCTTGTAGGAGACGATCATTACCGGAATCGACCGCAACGCGGGATCCTTGCGGATCAGCGCCACCAGCTCGATGCCGTCGAGGCGCGGCATATCGACGTCGGTGACGACCAGGTCGAAGCCTCCGCCGCGCAGGGCGTTCCAGCCGTCCATGCCGTCCACGGCGACCTCGACCTCGAAACCGCGGCCTTGCAGCAGCTTGCGCTCCAGCTCGCGCACCGTCAGCGAATCCTCCACCACCAGCACGCGCTTGCGGCGCACCTGCGGTGCCGCCGCCGTACCGGGCAGGCGGCCGAGGCCGCCGGCCTCGACCAGCCGGTCGACCGAGCGGATCAGGTCTTCCACGTCCACGATCAGCACCGGGGTTCCGTCCTCCGTCAACGCGCCGGCGGCGATGTCCTTGATCTTGCCCAGGCGTGGATCCAGCGGCTGCACCACCAGTTCGCGCTCGCCCAGGAAACGATCCACGGCCAGGCCGTAGGCGCTGCCCTGCTGCTCGACCACGATCACCGGCAATTCGCCGCCGGCGGGGGCGCTGCCGGCGCCGCCGTTGTCCAGAATCTGCCGCGCCGGCACCAGGCTTACCGGGCGGCCGTCGAAATCGAAGAACTGCTTGCCTTCCAGCGTTTCCAGACAGCCGGCGCTGACCTTCAGGGTACGCGCAATGTGGGCGAGCGGAAAGGCGTAGGGCTCGCCGCCGACATCGACCAGCAGGGTGCGCACCACCGAGAGGGTCAGCGGCAGCTGCAGCTGGAAGCGCGTGCCCTGCCCCGGCCGGGTGGCGATGCGCACGGTTCCGCGCACCCGCCTGACCATGTCCCGCACCACGTCCAGCCCGACGCCGCGCCCGGAAATCTCGGTGACGTTGTCCTTCAGGGAAAAACCCGGCAGGAACAGGAACTCCAGCAACTCGGTCTCGCTCAGGCTGGCGGCGACATCCGCCGTGGTCAGCTGGCGCTCGACCACGCTGTGGCGCAGCCGTGCCAGGTCGACGCCGCAACCGTCGTCGGCGATGACGATCTGCAGGGTGCCGGCGCTGTGCCGGGCTTCCAGGCGGATCACGCCCTCCTCCGGCTTGCCCAGCGCCAGGCGCTGCGCGGCCGGCTCCAGGCCGTGGTCGACCGCGTTGCGCAGCAAGTGGCCCAGGGGCGCCTCCAGCTGTTCCAGGATGTCGCGGTCCACCGACGTGGCGGTGCCGGCAATCTCCAGGCGCGCCTGCTTGCCCAGCTTGCGGCCGAGATCACGCACCATGCGCGGAAACGCCTGCACGCCGTCGGAGAAAGGCCGCATGCGGCAGTCCAGCACTTTGTTGTAGAGCTGGTCCGCCAGATTGCTGGAGCGGCTGTCGAACAGCTCCAGTTCGTCCAGCCGCTCGTTCAGCAGCTTGCGGCATTCCAGCATGCGCAGCCGGGTTTCGGCCAGCAGGGTACGGCAGCGTTCGTCCACATCGGCGGCGAGCATGGCCTCGCGCAGGGCATCGAGCGTCTTGCCGGCCTCGCCGTGCATCCGCTTCAGGCGCAGCAGGGAGACGGTATAGGGCTTGAGCCAGCGCGACTCGACCAGGGACTCGCCCGCCAGCCCCATCAGGCGATCGAGGTTGTCGGCGGTCACCCGCAACATGCGGGCGGCAGCCTCGGTACCGGCCTGTGCCTCAACCACCTCGGTGCTCACGCTGACTGGCGCGGCCTCCGGCAGCGTCGCCACCGAACGCTCGCCGGAACTGAGCGCCGGCCGGCTCAGCAGCGAACGCAGTTCGCTGCGAAAAGCAGCCGCTTCCGGCGCGTCCTCGCCGGCCCAGGCTTCGGCGGTGGAGGCCTGCGCGATGCGGTTGAGCAGGTCGACGCCGCGCAGCATCAGGTCGATATGTTCGCGCCGCAGGCTGGTGCCGCCGCGCTGCACGCTGACAAAGTAGTCCTCCATCACGTGCGCCACCGTGACCCCGGCGCCGAGACCGACGATGCGTGCGGCACCCTTGAGGGAATGCGCCGCGCGCATGCAGGCCTCCAGCGGCTCGCCGGGCGCGGCACCACGCTCCAGCTGCAGCAGGCCGCTGGTCAGCACCTGAACCTGGTTCTCCACTTCGAGGCGGAACAGGTCCAGCATCGACAGCTGGCTCAGGTCGTGGTCGCTGATGACAGGCTCCGGTGAATGGATTGGAACAGCGCCTGCTCGTCGAGCACGCCGACCGTATGCTTGGGCAGCCGCAGCACGGCCCGGGTATGGGCCGCGGCGTACCGGGCCAGCGTGGCGGGGACCTCCTGCAACTGGCGCGGGTCAAAACGGTGCACACCGCGGACCTCGTCCACCTGGCACACGACACGGCTGCCGCCGTGCGCCAGCACCAGCAGCCGCCCGGGCTGCTGGCGAAGCGCCGCCGCGGGCGATTGCGCCGCGCCGATGTTCAGCATCCAGTGCAGCGACATGCACACCAGCAGCTCCCCGCGCACATTGGCGATGCCCTGCACCGCACCGCGGCGGTGCGGCAGCGAATGCACCGGCCGCTGGCCGACCACCTCCTCGAACACCGCGGTGGGCAGGGCCAGCCACTCGGCGCCCAGGCGGAAGATCACCACCGAGCAGGTGTCGTGCGAGGCGACCGGCTTGGCGCCGGCGACCAGCCGCGTGCTCTCGGCCAGGTGGCCCGGCGGCGGTTCGCGCTCAAGCAGCGCCTCGGCGGAGGCGGTGAACACGGCGCAATTGCGGCAGTGGACGTGCTGCTTGAGCTTTGGGCAGGAGGCGTCGCCATGGACGCCGATCGAGCGCCAGCAGCGCTCGACCGCGGCGCCGCCATCGGTCTCCACGCGCGGCTCAGGTGGGGTTTGCAAGGACCTGCTCCAGCCTCTGGATGCGGCCGCGCAACATTTGCGCGGCCGGCGCGTCGCCCTGCCGGTCGAGCAGCAGGGCCAGGTGGGTCAGCGCCTCGCGGTGGTTCGGCTGCAGATACAGCGCCTGGCGGTAAAGACGCACCGCCTCGTCGGTGCGCCCGCCCGCATCGCGGATCAGCCCCAGCAGGTAAAGGATTTGCGCCGAGTAGCCATGCGCCCGCAGATGGTGTTCGCAGGCCCGCGCCGCTTCCTCCAGGCGGCCCTGGTCCGCCAGCCTGGCGATCTCCTTGGCGGCCTGCTGCGTATCGCCGGGCGGCGGCGTGCTGGGCACCGGCGGCAGGCGGATCGGCGCATCCGCTTTGGGCTTGGCCGCGGCGGCCGCGGGCCGGACCGCTGGCGTTGCCGGCCTGGATTCGGCCGCTCCGCTCTTGCTGAAACAGAAGGCCCGCGGCCAGTGCATGGGGCTGAAGCCGTGGCCGTTCAGCAACGCGGTCTCCGCCGGCGCCACGAACAGCGCGCCCGAGGGCTTCAGCAGCCGCGCCAGCACGCCGACCGCCTGCGCCCGTGACGGGCCGTCGAAATAGATCAGCACGTTGCGGCAGAAGATCGCATCGTACTGCTCCGTACCCGGCAGGAAATCCGGCGCCAGCAGGTTGCCGCGCTCGAACCGCACCGGTGCCCGCACCGATTCGTCGAGATGATAGGCCTGATTGATCTTTTCGAAGTAGCGGTCGCGGAATTGCAACGGGCCGCTGCGGAAGGAGTTGTGCCCGTATACCCCCTGCCGCGCCCGCTCCAGCCCCCGCGCGCTGATGTCGATGGCGTCGATGCGGAAATTCTCCGGCGCAACCCCCTCCTGCAGCAGCGCCATCGAAATGGAATAAGGCTCCTCGCCGGTGGCGCAGGGCACGCTGAGAAAGCGCAGCACGCGATCCGGGCGGTTGCGCAGCCAGACGCTGCGCACCAGGTTGGCCACCGCGGCGAAGGCGCCGGGGTCGCGGAAGAACCAGGTTTCGGGCACCACCACCGCCTCGATCAGCTCCAGCAGCTCCGCCTCCGACGCGCTGAGGCGCTCCCAGTAGGACTGCGCGTCGGGCAGCTGGTGCAGGCTGCGCCGCTCGTGCACCGCGCGCTGCAGCGCGGCGGGTCCGATCGATGCGCAATCCAGGCCGATCGCCTGCCGCAGCAGCGACTCGATCTTCTGCATCGCCATCAGGCCGGCTCCTGCGATTGGCACAGCAGCGCCTGCATCGACCGCGACAGCAGCCGCTCCAGTTCGATGCGCTGCAGCAGGCCGCCGGCGTCACTGGCCACCGCGCCCAGATACGGCGCCGTGTCGCTGTTCACGCCGCTGTCGACAAAACGCGCCGGATCGCAGCGCAGCGTCCGCGTCGCCCGTTCCGCGATCAGGCCGAGCAGGCGGCTGCCGCCGCTGGCGTCCTGGCAGCGGGCCAGCAGGATGCGGGTGCTCAGGCAACGCCGCGACGGGCGGCCCAGGGCCAGCTGGCTCAGGTCGATCAGCGGCAGCGGCGTGCCGCGCAGGTCGAACAGCCCCGCCAGCCACGGCGGCGCCTGCGGCAGCGGCTTGACCTCGACCAGCGGCAGCACCTCGACGACGAGGCGGGCCTCGATGACGTAGCGGCTTTCGGCGAGCTGGAAGACCAGGAAGAGCATGCCGACATCCCCGGCTCAGCCTTCCAGCCGGAAGCGTGCGATGCCGCTGCGCAAAGCGCTGGAAACCTGGTTCAGGCCGTCGATGGCCTGGCCCGACTGGCGCAGCGATTCCACTGTCTGCTGCGCCGCGTCGGTGAGCTGCGCCAGCGCTTCGCTGATCTGTTCCGCGCCGGTGGCCTGCGCCTGCATGCCCTCGTTGACCTGCTCGAAGCGCGGCGCCAGCTCCTGCACCCGCTGGATGATCTGCGACAGCTGGCCGCCCGCCTGCTGCACCTCCTGCATGCCGCGGCGCACCTGGTCGGAGAACTTGTCCATGCCCATCACGCCGGCGGTCACCGCGGACTGGATTTCCTTGACGGTCTGCTCGATATCGTAGGTGGCCACCGCAGTCTGGTCGGCCAGGCGGCGGATCTCGGTGGCGACGACGGAGAAGCCGCGGCCGTATTCGCCGGCCTTCTCCGCTTCGATGGCGGCATTGAGCGACAGCAGGTTGGTCTGGTCCGCCACCTTGGTGATGGTGGTCACCACCTGGTTGATGTTGCCGGCTTTTTCGTTGAGCACGCCCAGCTTGTCATTGATCGAGGTCGCCGCCGCCATGACGTTGTGCATGGTGTCCTCCATGCGCGCCAGGCTGGTCTGGCCCTGCCCGGCCAGCGCCGCGGACTGCTCGGCCACGCCGGACACGTCCTTCATGGTGCGCACCAGCTCCCTGGAGGTGGCGGAGATCTCGCGCGACGTGGCGCCGATCTCGGTGGTGGTGGCGGCGATCTCGCTCGCCGTGGCCTGCTGCTCCCGGGCGGTCGCCGCGATCTGGGTCAGCGAGGAATTGACCTGGATGCCGGACTTCTGCACCTGACCGACCAGGGTCGACAGGCCTTCCACCATGTGCTGGAGCGCCTTGCCCATGACGTCGGCCTCCGACTGCGGCTTGACCTGCACCGCCAGATTGCCGGCGGCGATCTGTTCCGCCGCGCCGGCCATTTCCTTCAGCGACGCCGCCATGCGGGCGAACGCCCGGCCGAGCCTGCCGATCTCGTCGCGGCGCGCGTCCGCGGCCACTTCCAGCGCCAGGTCGCCGGCGCCGATGCGGTCCGCCACGCCGACCATGCGGCCCAGCGCCACGGTGATGTCGCGCATGATGAACATGCCGATCAGCGTGACCACCAGCAGCCCGAGCAGCGCCCAGCCGAGCGTGCCCAGCATCTCGCCGCGCAGCTTGCCGATGCGCTTGCCCAGCAGGTTGTCCAGGGCCTCGGTGGCGCTCTGCTCCATGCCGAATATGGCCTTGAGACCGGAGCTGACCGCGGCGAAGGCCTCCGCGCCCGACGGCCCGCCCTTGCGGCTGGCGGCCAGCCGGGCCACTCCGGCCGCGGCCTGTTGGGCGGCGCTGGCGCCGCCCTGCGGCGCCAGCATCGGCTTCAGCTCGGCGTTGAAATCCTCCGCCTTGCCCAAGGACTGATCGACCTGCTTCTGCAGGTAGTCGGTCAGCACGGCCGAGTTGGACAGCAGCGCTGCCGGCGCGGCGGGAGCGCCGGCCTTGCCGACGTACTCGCTCAGCTCCGGAGCCTGGAACATCACGACATCCATCAGGTAGAAGCTGTCCACGTCCGGATCGAGCGTCAGGTTCGAGGCATCGCTGACATCGCCGATCAGGCCGACGGTGTCGCCGATCACCTTGCTGTGCAGGTCGAAGCTGTCGGCGGCGGACAGGCCGCCCGATTTGGCCAGCAATTCACGGCATGCCGCGCTCAGGGCCTGCCACTTCTTGGTGGTGTGCAGCTGGCTGTCCAGGCGCTGGTCGACCGCATCGACCGCCTTGAGATCGTTCTCGATGTCCGCCGCCTTGACCGCCAGTTCGGCCTGCGGCGTGCTCTCCCCCGCCGAAGCGGCGGCGCCCATGGCACGGTGCAGCTGCAGATCGTTGAGCAGCACCAGCAGGGGGCGGTAGTACTCCAGGCCGCGCAACTCCAGCCGCGCGAATTCAACGCCCAGGGTGTTGATGGACGAAACCATCTTGTAGGTGACGACTGCGAAAGGGACCATGAACACGGCCCCCATGAGCGCCAGCTTCTGCCAGACCTTCAGGTTTTTCATTCGAGTTCCAAACTGCGGCAAGCACGTTGTCGCGAAGCGCAGCGGTTCGGACCGGCGCCGAGGCCACTCTGAGTACCCGGCCAAGCGCGGTCAATCGAACTTCGAAATCCTGGGGTGGGTAAGACTTACTCTTTTGTGCCGGGCGCAGCGGCTTGGCCGCGGCTTCGGACGAGCGGTAGCTTCAAGGGGTATGAACGAGCGCCATCGCCCGGACCGGCGGGCACGGCCGCCGGTCACGACGTCCGATGGCCGGATCAATGCGACGCTTCGATCCGGCACCTTTGAAACGTTGACGGAACGTCAGTTCCAGCTGCCGGCGGCCTGCGCCAGCGGCCCGCGCATCATTGCGTATGGTGGAGCGACTTGAGCTTGCCAGGCCGGTAGACCGCCGCATGCCAGTAGCGGCAGTCGGCGATTTCCGGGTGCTTGGGAACGAGCTGCGTCAGGGCCGTCGTCCTGGCCGACAGGATATTGGCCGCATCAACCACGCATTCGGCGATCAGACAGGATCTGGCGAGATCCCCTCTGGTGTAAAAGCCAACCTCAAACTTCATCGAACACCTCCATGTGTTCAGGACTGATCCGTACTGCCGTAACTAAGATAGCACTCGAAGTGGCGGAGGGCGAAAGCGCGCGTCGCCCGCAATGATCCAGGTCAACGCCGGCCGCGGGCCGCGGCATCCACAGTGGGCGCATGGACAATCCCTACCTCCTGCTGGGCGGCGAATCCGGCGTGAGACGCTTGGCCGAAGCGTTTTACGACGCCATGAACGAGCTGCCCGAAGCCGCCGCCGTGCGGCGCATGCACGCCGAGGACCTGGGCGGAGTCAAGCAGAAGCTGTTCGAGTTCCTTTCCGGCTGGCTCGGCGGACCGCAGGTCTATTTCCACAATCACCCGGGCGTGTGCATCATGAGCGTGCACGCCCGCTACGCCATCGGCCCGGCGGAGCGCGACCAGTGGCTGCTGTGCATGCGCGAGGCGCTGCGCCGGATCGACGCTTCACCCGAGGTCACGGCCATGCTGCAGCGGCCCCTGGTGCGTTTCGCCGAAGCCATGCGCAACCGCCAGGATTCCGCTGTCGCGGCGGACACTCTGACTTCCGACGCAGGCTGAAGGCGAACTGCAGCCTCCGCTGCGGCCGGACAGCCCCCGCTGGGGCAGATCACCCAGACCTAGTTCGAGGTCGGCGGGCGGTATCGCTGAAATATGTAAGACAACACCAAAAGAGACGGCGACGCGCTCGCGCGTCACCGTCTCATGGAGTGCCCTGTGATGACGCGTCAGCTGGCCTGCAGAACTAAGGCGTGAGATCAAAGCGGTCGTTGTTCATCACCCTGGTCCAGGCCCTCACGAAGTCGCGGACGAACATCTCCTTCGCATCGCTGGAGGCGTACACCTCGGAAACCGCACGTAGTTCCGAGTTGGACCCGAAAATCAGATCGACGGGAGTGGCCGTCCACCTGACCTTGCCGGTAGTCCGGTCCCGACCCTCGTACAAGCCATCTGTAGTCGACTTGGACCATTGGGTCGACAGGTCCAGCAGGTTGACGAAGAAGTCATTGCTCAGCGTACCCGGCCGCGCCGTGAACACGCCGTTGGAGGACCCACCCAGGTTGGCGTTCAGCACGCGCATGCCGCCGACCAATGCCGTCATCTCGGGCACGCTCAGGCCCAGCGTGTTTGCCTTGTCGACCAGCATTTCCGCCGGCGAGCGGGTCTGCTGTCCGCCATAGAAGTTGCGGAAGCCGTCGGCCGTGGGTTCCATCGCCGAAAATGCCGTTACATCGGTTTGCTCCTGGCTGGCATCAACCCGCCCCGGCGTGAACGGCACCTGGACCTTGAAGCCACCGTTCTTGGCCGCCTGCTCGATGGCGGCGTTGCCGCCGAGTACGATCAGATCCGCCAGCGATACCTTCCTGCCGTCCGACTGGGCACTGTTGAAATGCTTCTGCAGCGCCTCGAGCTTCTTGAGCACATTGTCCAGTTCCTTGGGATCATTCACCTCCCAATCCTTCTCGGGAGCCAGGCGAATCCGCGCGCCGTTGGCGCCACCACGCTTGTCCGTGTTGCGGAAACTCGACGCGGAGGCCCAGGCGGTGCGGATCAGTTCCGGTTCGCTGAGGCCTGACTTGAGGATCTCTGCTTTCAGCCTGGATACATCCTGGGCCCCGATGGGGTTGTAGTCCGCCTTCGGCAGCGGATCCTCCCAGATCAGGTCCTCCTGCGGCACCTCGGAGCCGAGATAGCGGATTCTCGGACCCATGTCGCGATGGGTCAGCTTGAACCAGGCCTTGGCAAACGCCAGCTCAAATTGTTCCGGGTGGTCGTGGAAGCGCTTCACGATCACGCCATAGCCAGGGTCCATCTTCAGCGCCAGGTCGGTCGTAAACATCATTGGGGGATGACGTCTGGCCGGGTCGGCTGCGTCAGGCACGAGGTTGGCGGCTTTGCCATCGGCCGGCATCCATTGGATGGCACCAGAGGGGCTTCTGGTCTGCACCCAGTCGAAGGCCAGCAGATTGTCCAGGTACTGTGTGGTGAAGACCGTCGGGCTTGCGGACCACGCGCCTTCGAGGCCGCTGGTGATGGCGTCGGCGCCTTTGCCGGTGCCACAGCTATTGGCCCAGCCCATACCCTGCTGTTCAATGCCGGCGCCGGCGGGCGCCGCTCCGACGCACTTGGAGGCCTCGTGCGCGCCATGCGCCTTGCCGAAGGTATGGCCGCCGGCGATAAGGGCGACCGTCTCCTCGTCGTCCATGGCCATGCGGCCGAAGGCCTGCCGGATCGCCTTGGCGGCTGCCAGCGGGTCCGGATTGCCACCGGGCCCTTCCGGGTTGACATAGATCAGGCCCATCTGGTCAGCGCCCAGGGGCCTTTCCAGCTTCCCGTCCGCTGCGTGCCGGGCATCCGCCAGCCACGCCTTTTCCGGGCCCCAGTAGACCAGGTCGGGCTCCCAGGCGTCTTCGCGTCCGCCGGCGAAGCCGTAGGTCTTGAAGCCCATGGACTCGAGGGCGACATTGCCGGCCAGCACCATCAGATCACCCCAGGACAGGTTGCGGCCGTACTTCTCTTTGATCGGAAGCAGCAGGCGGCGCGCCTTGTCCAGGTTGCCGTTGTCCGGCCAGCTGTTGAGGGGCTCGAAGCGCTGCTCGCCGCCGCTGGCGCCGCCGCGGCCGTCGACCACCCGATATGTGCCGGCGCTATGCCAGGCCATGCGGATGAAGAATGGACCGTAGTTGCCGAAGTCAGCAGGCCACCAGTCCTGCGAGGTCGTCAGCACCTTCTTGATGTCTGCCTTGACGGCGGCAAGGTCGAGGGTTTGGAACGCCTTTCGGTAGTTGAACGAAGCCCCGTACGGATTCGAGCTGGCATCGTTCTTCCGCAGCGGCGTCAGATCGAGCTGATCCGGCCACCAGAACTGGTTGGCTTTTGGCTCGCCATCGGCGTTGGCCACGCCAGGCGGTAAGGATGCGGTGCTGGCGATCACCATCGCCACCAGCAGAGTCATCGCGGATTTGCGCATGATTGGCTCCAGGGTAGTCGTCACGAAGAGTGCGGTTGGAGACGTTAGCCAGCGCAAGCATCCATTTCTAATTGATAGTGACGATTGCTCCGATAGAAGAACCGAATCCACACCCCAGTCAGCCAGGACATCGAGGCACTGCGCGCCGCGCAATGCTGCGCCGCACATGACGATTGCATTGCCCTATGGTCGGCACAGCGATTTTTAATTGGAGTACCAACCTGCTTCGCGCTCTAATCGCCGGAGAACTATCCAGCCGAAAGAACAAGCCGCAGGAGGAGCGCATGACGCTAAGGGAATTGCGCTATTTGGTCGCCGTAGCGGATCGAGCGCATTTCGGACGGGCCGCCGAGGATTGCCACGTATCCCAGCCTACGCTGAGCGTTCAGATCCGCAAGCTCGAGGATTATCTCGGAACCACTCTACTCGAGCGCAACTGCAAGTCCGTTGCCCTCACCCCTGAGGGGCTGGAGGTGGTGGAAAAGGCACGGCAGATTGTCCGCCAGGTCGACGAATTGATCGCCTCAAGCCGAGCACCCAAGGAGTTCCTGGCGGGGTCGCTCAACCTGGGCATCATCCCGACCCTGGGACCATACTTTCTGCCCTGGCTGCTGCCGCGCCTGAAACAAGAGCACCCACGACTTCAGCTCGCGGTGCAGGAGGACCTGACCCGAAGTCTCCTCGACAAGCTAAAGACATACCAAATCGATGCCGCCCTGCTGGCTCTGCCGCTACAGGGAGAGGATCTCGAGGAGCTGCCCCTGTTCGACGAACCCTTCTGGTTCGCTTGCCCTACCGGGCATTCGCTGGCGCGGAGTACCGGGGTGACTCAGACCCAACTACGAGACGAACCACTGTTGCTGCTTGCAGACGGTCACTGCCTTCGCGGGCAGGCTCTGGCAGCCTGTGGCCGCTCGGCCGACGGCGCGGAAGGCGGATTCGACAACTTCAGCGCCGTTAGCCTGGAAACGATCTGCCAACTTGTGGCCGCAGGCTTCGGGAGCACTCTGCTACCGGCCCTCGCGGCACGGGCCCAAGTCGTACCCGCGCCATTTTCCGTCTGTCCAGTTCTCGGCAGCAACGCTTCCCGGCGCATCGGGTTGGTTTGGCGGCGTGGCTACCCGAAAGCCGAGGACTTGTCCGCTTTAGCCGCCTTGGTCCGGGACGAACTGCCGCCTGGAACCCAACCGGTCCCCGTCAAGGAAAAGCTGCTGCAGCTTCGACCGCGCCAGTCGGCGTCATTCCACCGCACAAACTGAATTTAAGGGCAGATGCCGCGGCGCAGTCATCTTTGGGCCGCGAAGCAGAGCACCTCGAACAGAATGCCGCACAGAGCCGGTCGAGCCGCAACAGGACCCCGGCGATCCCGCCAGCTGGCTTGGAGCGACGACGCGGGCAACGGGGATTTTTCCGTATCGGAATGTGCCACTGGTGCGCCCAAAAGTGCAGGAAAATAAAAAAGGACTCATCCTCGCGGATAAGTCCTTGTTTTTATTGGCTGGGAGACTAGGACTCGAACCTAGATAAACAGAGTCAGAATCTGTTCTTTTAAGTACACCTAAGTTGCTGATATTTATCAAATCATCGCCTAGGACAATTCGGGAATCGACTGTTGGAATGCAGCGCTAAGTCGCTGATTCGCAGTTCGCCAAACCTCATTCCCGAAGGCCGATTTTTCAACTCTGTTTCAGCCGGATAGGCGTCACTTTGGTAACTCCGACGTTGGCCAGGTACCCCTCGGTGGTCGTGACGCTGGAGTGCGCGGCGAAGTCCTTGGCGGCATCGGTCGAGCCGGTCTCCTTCTTCTTCGAGTTGATGCCGGTGCGGCGGAAGTCGTGCCAGCGCAGGCCGGACACGCCGCACGCCTCGAAATAGCGATGCCAGCAGGACTGGAAGCCGTTGAGGGTGTACGGGGTGCCGAACTTGGTCGGGAACAAGTAGATCGAACCCACGCGGCGCCGGCGCGCCTTGCAGCGGTCGATCAGCTGCCGAAGTTCGTCGTCCCACTCGATCAGCAGCTCAGCCTCTGTCGAGGCATCGGTCTTTCGCGGCTTGGCCAGCAGCCCTTCGTCGGAGATCTGCGCCAGGGTGAAGGCCAGCATGTCGGACTCGCGCAGGCCGGTTTTGATGGCGAAGGCCACCATGTCGGCGTACTGGCAGTCCCGGGGGTTCCCCGCCTCGTCGTAGAGCAGCTTCTGCTGCTCGTCCTTCGCCGCGATCCGCTTCCGCTTCTTCTCCTTGTTGAACTTGGCTCCGGTCGCCGGATTCGACCGGTCGGTCCAGCCGCGTTGGCGCGCGATGTCCCACATCGATGAAAAGAAGGTGACCTCCCGGTTGGCCGATATCTTGGCCTTACGCTTGGCCAGGTACTGAGACAGGTGCACCGGCTTTACGTCCTCGAAGGCGAATCCCTTGAAGGCCAGCTTCATCATGTTGGCCGCCCTAGTGTACTCCCGGATCGTTCCGGACTTCAGGGTCTCCGTCATGATGGCCAGTGCCGAGTCGATGGCCTGGCACACCGTGGTCACCTCGTCGGTCAGGCCATGAAGCTCACGCCAGCGCAACAACATGCGCGTGTAGTCGTCTCCCAGCGCAATGCTGGGACGCTCGCCGGCGCGGTATGGCCGGAAATAGTATCGGCCGCCCTTCATCTCGACGTTGGGGGGAAGATGCTTATTTTTTGATCTGTGGCGCCCCATTATTGAAAGGCGGACTCGTTGAGTTGCTTGGTTTTGGTCGTTTTTTGTGCGGCACTGCCAAGCATCTTCCGATCGCGCTCGGCACGCAAGACCTTCGGGCGGCCGGACGCGCCAATTTCGAAGCGCCAGCCATGGTCGGTAAGCCAACGGATCTGCGCCGCAGGCTGGACCAGGTCTGTGATGAGCGCAAGCTCTTCCTGGGTAAGCAGCATCTATTCCTCCTTGGCCTTTTGCGCCTGGTGCCGCTGATCGGCCTCGATCGCTGCGCGCAGTTCGTCGGATATCCCTTGCGGTGTCGTCTCCCCCAGAAAGTGGGCACGGTAGCCATGGTTGACTGGTTCGTACACCAGCAACCGGCGCTGCCAGACGATGACGCCCTTCCCGATCATCCGAACAAGTCCTGGCTGGCACGCAGCTCGCCGCGGCCCGTGATCAATTCCAGGGTCCGTAGGCGACTCAGTGCATTGTTGAACCCGCCGCCGTTTGGCTCGTATCCGGCGGCAGCCGCAACCTGTTCCTTCGTCCTGCTCTTGGGGTAGGCGTTGGCCAGCACCTCCAGCACTGCGCGCTCGGCCTTTCCCACCTGACCCAGCCAGTGGGCGAGAAGCATCCTTCCGCGCGGCAGCGGCGTGAATGCGCCGAGGGTGCGCAGGCCGGCCGCGGTGGCGCGCATGTGACTGGAACCGCCCTCCAGGTATCCCATGGAACGCAGCGCACTGATCGCGTTGTTGAATCCGCCACCCGAACTGGCATATCCAGTCAGGATCGCCACCTGCGTCTTCGAGCGGCCAGCCGGGTACTGCGCCAGCGCGGTCAGCACCAGGCGTTCTGCCTTGGACATGGCGACGCCGGATACGGCCGGCGCCGCCACAGGAGCGCGGCTCTGGCGTAGCGGCAGCGCCGGCGCAGCCTCGCGCTGGATCGGCTCCGGAAGCACGTCGGGCTCGCTCTGGAGCCGCTCCAGCGCTTCAGCAACGTAGCTCTTGGCCGCCTCCAGCGAGTCCTGCACCCCGCGTTGCGTGTGCAATACCTCCTGCCGGCCAAGAATCCGCCCGCGTTCCTCAGCGTCGGCGACGGCAGCCTCCATGGCCTGCTGGTCAACCTGCACCGATCCTGCCTCACCTGCACTTTTCAGCTGCTCCTGCAGGTCGGCGATCTGTGCCTTCAGGGCATCGATATCCACATCGTCCACAACATCAGCCGCCATGGCCTCCTTCAATTGCAGCAAGTCGACCGGCGCCAGCACGCGCGGTGCGCGGCGTTCTTCGCCGACCTTCGGCGCCCTTACCTCGAAAGTGTGGCGCCAGCGAAAATGGAAACGTACCGGCTCCACTGGCCCAGGCGCGCCGCCGAGCCAGTCGTCATCAGGAATGAACCACGCATGGCCCTTGGCCAGGCTGGGCAGTTCTTCCATGATCTGCGCGGCCATGGTTTTTCCGACCCTGGAGCGCACCTCGGCGCCGATGGCCGCCTGGGCGAGTTCCCCGGTCATCTTCATGGCGATGAACACGTCGGCGGCGTCAATCACTTCCTTGGACAGGATCTGCGACTTCTGCGTAGAGAACGTCCAGCCGATGCCGTAATTGCGCGCGGTGCGTCCAAACACGGTGCTGGCAGCCCGCGCTCTGGCATGCGCTTTCGAGCTGGTCCGCTCAGGGGCGAAAGTCTCGGCCTCCTCGATTGCCACGTGCATATTGACGCGCACGCGCTTGAGCAGGCGCGGCAGGAAGTCGGCCACGAAGGTGCACTGATCGTCATGTGTCAGTTGCGACAGGTCCAGCACCGCCGAGACGCCATCCGCCAGCATGTCTGCAACGTAGGCGCCACGGTCGGCGCGCAACGGCACGTCCCCGTGGGCGCCGCCGAGGATTGCGACGGGCAGTCCTGCAGCATCGCCGTTGGCGCTACTGCGGAGGCCCCACATCTTGCCAAGCGGGTCCAGCACCACCGCGGGAACACCGGCTTCGATAAACTCTTCGATCAGAACTGCGTCGCCACTGGTTTTTCCGGCACCGGATTTTCCGAGAATCACATACCGTGCGGCCGCCGCGTCGACGGGGAGAGCCAGGCTTTCGGCAATTTTCAGATTTGTCATTTCTATTCCGCCATCTTGCTGATGCGGTAGAGCCGCAACTTCTTGCGTAACGTGGCGCGGTTGAGGCCGAGCATTCGCGCAGCCTTGCTCTGATTCCAGTTCACCTCAGCCAGCACGCGCCGCAGGAACTCTGGCTCGACGCCGGCGAGGAATGTTTCGTAGAGGTTTCCTTGTTCGCTCATGTTCGGAACATCACCCATCAGCTGATTCCGCCAAGAGCAGCGATTGCAGCTTTGACGTGGGGCACTTCCTTACTGCCACTTTCAACCACTTGCCCTTCCACCCTGGCAAGACCCTTTGCAGTTGAAAGTTCAGCCATTACACCGAGTACTGCCAACGTCGCGTTATGTTTAACCTGTTTTTCTTTTGGAAGGCTGTCATATTCGACGCAAGTAACCTTTCGTGCGGCTTTTCGGGCGCGCCGATGGATCGACGCACGATCCTTGTCCCCACTGTCGACTATCTCAACATCGTTGAGGCGCTTCAGCCCTATGCCGCGAACAACATCAAAGACCATCCTCTCTTCTCGCATCACCACATGACGAGCACTTGTCAACGCCGATCGCGCAGCGCTCTGAACGTCTCGTCCTATCGATCTAGTCAACCTGGCATAGTCGATTACAGTGCCGACGTTCACGAGCCGAAGAATGTCTGCAATGGCTTTCGTTTCACTGCTGAGGTTGAAGTCGGTATTGATCTTCATATCATGCATCCTAATAAACGTTGCGTTGCGTTGCGAAGCGGAGCCCAGAGCAGCCTTGCGTCGCGTAGCGGCGAGTAGCGGGGCGCCGAGCTGCCGTGTGGTTAGGAAATAACAATGCTTCGTGTCAAACGTCAGTCCACACTACGGATTCCACTTTGAACCGACCATAAAATCCGTTGTTCCGTGGACGAAAACGTCCGATACCGATGAAGTTGCCGGCTTGTTCAAGGTGGTACTTAAATACCTCCAGTGTGATCGTCTCGTCGAGAACATAGAAGTCGATACTGCCGCCCCACTGGTGAATCACCGGATAGCATTTATCAACTCTCTTGCCACTGCCTCGTTTGCCATCTGATGGAAGAAATAGCCATTCTCCTTTCACATCGCCTTTGTTGATCCCAAGAGACATGCCATCGGCAACAATCACGCCTGCTTCGAAGTGTTTGGTATACGTTGATTTGCCCTTTCCAGGAATCTGCATAGACAGAAACTTTGCTGCTTCGGCCAAGCAGTTTTTAAAAGCCATCGGCGGGATAAAGACGTTCCCATTTTCATCGGCGTGGATGCGTTCACGCCAACAGCGTTTCTCGTGATCTTTGGCTGTTTCTTTTTGTCCGCGTTCACTTTGAATCTTCGCGGATTGACTGTAGGGGCTAACGCCAATAATTTTTGCTGTAGCAATTTTCATAAACGGTCCTTGGCAAAGTTGCGTTGCGTTGTGCTACGTGGCGTTGCGCAGCGGCGCGCAGCGTGGAATCGCGCAGTGGAGCGCTGCAGCGCAGCTGCCACATCGTCTGCCGGTGGGTTGTACTTCGGGCCAGCGATGCCGACCTCGCCGCGCATCAGCCCCTGGAAGAAGGCAGCGCGAGTCTCTTCCGCAGTCACTGCCCAGGCCCCTGCGCATCCGCGTCCAGGTAGAAACGCCCTTCCTCCGGATACTCGGTGAAGTGAAGGTAATAGCCGGCCTCCATGACCGTTCCCGTTTCCTGGCATGTGGATTTGGCGAACCACCCTATGGTCACTTCCGTTTCCGGATCGGTCTCGCCACCGAAGCAATCCACAACCTGCTGCACCTGGGCGAAGTTCAACGCGACACTCTGCCCTCGCCGCGCGCCCTGTAACGTGACGTCGTTGGCCCTCAGCCAGGCATAAAAGCCGCGGATGTTGCCGGCCACCAGAGTCTTTTCGTAGTCTTTGGCCTCGGCCGACCAGTTGAGACTACGAATGTAGTCCTCGGCCGTGTTGTCAATTGGGTCAGTCATCGTTGCTCGCCCTCGATTTGTGAACAGCACACTGTGGGTCCAGCTGCGCCGGATAGTCGCGGTACACCCGCTCGCCGACGGAGTCGGCCCAATCGCAGGTGCATCGCACAGGTTCATGCGGGGCCGAGACCAGCAGCTGGCATTCATCAGCGCCGCAGTCGCTGACACATTTCCCATCAAACGCCCGGTTCTTGCCTTTGGCGAATCGACGGTTGCAAGCCTCATGTGTCCACTGGCCCCGCATATCTAATTCCTGCTGTCGGTCAGGCCGCGCCGCGGAAAACCGTGATGCCGGTGTCTTTCTCGACCCGCTCGATCACTGCCGTGTAGGCGGCATCTACCACTAGGTCAGGCCGCTCCAATTCGTACCACAGTGACAGCTTGGTGTCGGTCAGGCTGGACTTGAGACGCGCGGTGATGGCGTAGACCTGCTCGCCGCGGAAAACCGGCAGGCCGAGCTTGATGCGGTCCGGCATCTTGATCTCGCCCGCCCGCTCACCCTCGACGTACTGGAATTGCGTGAGGCCGTCGGACAGCCGCTGGCTGGACTTGAACTCCACGGAGCGGAACGAGGAGAAATTGAGGGCCATCTGCAGCAGATCCGGTCCGGCCGGCGTCACCACGTCCTTGAGGTTGTCCTCCAGGAACAGGCCGAATTCCTTTTGCGACTTGGCCTTTTTGTTCTCGGACGTCCAGCGCTTCCACTCCTCGGAGTGGGCCATCTCACAGTAGACGTTGTGCTCGCAGTGCGAGGGCAACTCCGGAGCGTGGTAGTCGATGGCCGCGTGCAGCCTCGGCTTCGGCTCCAGGGCCGCGAAGATCGCAGTGATGCCGCTGATCTTGAAATGGTTGGCGTAGGTGACAAAGCCTAGCACGTCATGCGCCGTCACAGTCTTCTCCGTGCGCTGCGGCCGCGGCAACAGCCTCGGGTACTGCGTAGCCAGGAAGCCAGGCGGAGTGATCAGCGCGGGTACGCCGCCGATCTCGGTGACCGTGACAGCCTTCAGGTTGCTGATGATCTGTGCAGCAGTATCGTGTTCGGTGTTGCTCATTGAATTGCTCTCCAGCATGTTGGAAATGTTGCTCGAAGAATCAGGCCGCCGCTGAAACCTTGCCGATGACCTCGCCGGTTTCCGGATCAACGACCGCCTGCGCCGCCGGATTGCGAACCTCTTGCAGATCCAGCTTTCGCTGGGACGGGTTGTCGCGAACCAGGGTGTTGCCGTTGGCAACGAACATGTACTCGACCGGGCGCTCAAACTCGGGCGACTTCACCTTGAAGTCGTGCTCCAGGGTCATCACGCCATTGCCGCCCTTGGCCGGGCGCATCTTCAGCGTGAGAGTGATGCTGCCGGATTTGCCCACCGTGTTGGTGGACAGCACAAGGTCTGCGAAGGCCTCGGTCAGCTCTTCCGCGAACTTGCCACCATTGATTTCGCGGAGCGTGTCGGTGAATGATTTGGACATCGTGGTGCTCCTGTGTGAAGGGAAAAGCCCAAAAAGCCGAACTTACTGACTGGCGGACAAGCGGCAGAGCCGGAGGCGCGCGCTGAGGTCGCGGGGGTGCCAGCTCACGTAGCCGCCGTAGAAGGAGACCACGTAGACGGAGGACGAACCCGACGGGTCTTCCTGGTCGGTGACATACCAGTCGGCGTAGGTGTCGGCCTTCAGTTCGTCATCCACGGCCGGGTTGAACTTGCTGTAATTCACCCGGCTGATCTGGTCATGCACCTTCGGCACGATCCAGTTGCCGCCCTTTTCGGTGAAGGTCTTGGCGAATTCCTTGGCTTGGGCGAGGTTGACGCGCTCGCCGTTGAGCAGCGTCGGCGTCCACTCGCGGTACCAGCGCGTGCCGTCCAGCAGGGTGATGATCATATTGTCGCGGTGGAAGCCATCGCCAAGCTGCTCCCAGCGGGGTTTCGCAATTACGTTGGACATCGGATTACTCCTGTGTTGCCAGCGCCGGAGCGCTTTGGGGTGATGGAACAGAACGACAAATCTCTACAACGCGTCGGCAATCGTCGACGTCCAGAAAGCCGAGGTGGATGCTCTTGGAAGGAAAGCCAAGGCGCTGCGCGAGCCATGCGCTGGCGGCGCCGCGCGCCTTGGCCTTGGTGCACCTTTTGTCACGCATGCGTCCCTGCCAGAGCCGATCAAAGGCCTCGTGCGCGTCAGCCTTCGCCGCTCGCAGCGGCGCATTGGCGAGACGGCCCAGCGGCGCGAACCGCTTGCTTCCCTTATGCGTGCCCACCCAAGCCTCGCAGGGCCTGCACTGCCAGAACTTGCCGAACACTGGTACGTCCGGGTAGATCCGGTCGCTGTCGACGAGCAGTGCCGGCCGCTGGCAGTAGGGACACATCACGGCCTGCTGTCTGCGGTCGTTCACGGAACAACCTTCCGGGATCGGCCGGTGCACCACGCCTTGATGGTGTCTGCTGGCACGTCCCAGGCGTACAGTTCGGAGATGCGACGCGAGATGCTTAAATAGCTGAGTTTGCGGCTGCGGAACATCTTGGCCTTTACCACCAGCCAGTCGGGAAATTTAGGCTGAAAGCGGCCATCGGACGCTGCACACCTTTCCTGCAGCTGCGGAATCATGCAGGCAACCCCTCGATGATGAATGTGGAATTGCCGTAGACCCGTTCCGCCATCTTCTCCCGCTCCATGATCGCGAAGCGGCCGGCTTCGATATCGTCCATCTTGGCGTCGCGCTGGTTGACGCAGCGCGAGCCGGAAATGCGCGACTCCCAGACGTAGCGCAGGCCGAAATGGTTCTGGCGGATGTATTTCATGGCCTCACCTCACCAGCAGCCACTGTACGGAGCCATCGGCATTGATCTGGTCAAGCGGCACGTCACCGGTCGGCTCGTCGCCTTCCCAGCCCTGCGGCCAAGTCTCGGCCGCGATCAGTTCGCGGATCCGCGCCTCTTCCTCGGCGTCCAGAATGTCGATGGACGGCCGGCCGGCCGCGGCCGCCGTGGCATTGATCTCGGCCTGAATGCCCAGAACCTCAGCGAGCGCCGCCAGCCGAGTTTCGAATGTCAGAGGGCCCAGGCGCTGCGGATTTGCCGCAAAGCCGCCGCCCTTCAGTGGTTCCAGGCCAGGCTTGCGCAACCGGTTCTCCGGCAGCCGCAGCCGCCGGTAAAGCGGCTTGAGGCGCTTCAGGGGCTTCAGGTATGACCACTGCGGCGTCAGCAGCACCGCATCCAGGGCCATATCCTTTTCTGCAAGTGGGCAGCCGACGCAGCCGGTGCGGGCATTGATCTCCTCGGCCTCGTCGCCGCCGTAGGCATCAGCGATCGGCGCGGTGTACCAGCCACCGTACTGCGCCATTGGTGCGTAGACCCGGAGCCAGTCCCATACCAGGCAGACCCGCCAATGCAGGATCGGCGCCAGGGTGGCGAGCCGGCCACGCAGCCCCTTGGCGTTCGGCACAACCTGCTGGTACCAACCCTGGCCACACTCCGCACCGTCCTTGCTGCAGCTCATCTCGATCCGGCGATCGCGCACCGCGCTTTCGCCTTCCCGCACGCCGGTGATCATCACTGCGGAGCCGTCCACCTCATTCAGGCGTGCCTCGAGCGCGTCCTGCATGGGTTCGACCTTGATCTGGCGGGTGCACCACCGCAATGTGTTGTTGTTCGGAGGCGGCACACCGCGGCCCAGGATGTAGACAAAGAAGCGCTTGTCCAGCGGAGCGCGGACCACTTCGACACGGATTCCGATCTCTCGCAGCCGCTCCATGATGGCCATCGCCGCGATCGCCAGCGGTGGTAGCTCCATGCGGGTATCGGCGTAGAACACCGTCAGAGACTTCGGTCGCGGCACTGCGCCGCTCATGATCAGCGCGATCACCAGTGTCAGAGTGCACGTCGAATCCTTTCCGCCAGACCAGGCGATGGCCCAGTGCTCGTGCAATGCGGCATGGGCCAGCAAAGACTGCACCGTCAACTCCATCGCCTCGCCCACTTCCATACGCGGTGAGGCGGTGAAGAGGTCCGTTTGCTGGACTGGGCGGCTCATGCTGCCGTTCCACTAAGTTGCAGCTGCCGCTGGAATTCGTAGGCCGCTGCCGACTGTCTGGATTCAATCCGTGACGCCAGGACCTGTGCACGCACATCCTTGCTCGGCGGCGTGTAGGTGCCGCGCCACCGCGAGTCAATGCCGATATTCCGGGCCACGTTGGTGCTGTCGGCGCTGTGGAATGGGAAGCGGCCGAACACGTCCGGATCGAGCATGCGCAGGCCGTGGAGCTTACCGAATGGTCGTCCGCGCTGATCGCAGACTGCCCGCATCGCGCTTTCCATCCTTCCGTTCCAGGCCGGCGTGCCTATCTCCGCGAAGGCGCCGGATGATCCTAGGGCGACCTTCGGAAATCTCCGGCAAAGATCACGCAGACGCGGCGTGCATTCGTGTAGGTGCCACACCGGGACACTGATCGCCGGCCGAAATGGCCATTCGTCTATCAGGCGTTCGTTGTCCTGCTCGTCGCCCTCGATACTGTCTGGGATGATGGCGAAGTCAAAACCAGGATGGTCGCACCACTCGGCCACCCAGGCCTTGTATGCCGCCCAGTCAGGATTTGCTCCGCGTTTCCAAACGCTGAAGGCGCCGTTGTCTAAGGCGAAGGTCTGGCAGACCTCGGCGGCGATCTCGATCTGGTCCGGCCGCTCAAAGCTGACGAATGCGTGTCGTCCCGTCCAGCAAGCGACCGCGGAGCTATTCGGTGTGATGGGGCCGCCATGATAGTGGATCATGCCGCACGCTCCACCAGCAGTTGCGCGCAAGCACCGCGCGGCCACGCCCAGATGACCTTGTTGCGAGCCTCGCGCCCGCTGCGGGAATCGTCTCCGCCGGCCCGGGCAAACCCGATACGCTCCCAGCCGTCGAAGCGATAGGTGTTGCCGTTGTGGAGATCGGCGTCCTGGTAGCTGATCACGATTGGCACCCCAAGGCCCGGGAACACAAACTCGTCCCACAGCCGGAGCGCAACGCGGCAGATTCTCGGCCGGTCGGCGCAGAGCCTGGATAGTTCCAGGCAATTCGAGCGGTTGAGGTGGCCGAGCCCCCCCGCCCCCCCCCACGCACTCACGGATCAGCGTGGACGTGGTAGTGACCGCGATCAGCTGCTCGTCGTGGTATAGGCCATGCGCTACCGGAGAGTCGTAGGGGCGTTCCAGCGTGCCCATGCGGTGATTCCAGCGCTCCAGACAGTCGTTGGCCTGGTCAGGCGTGATGGCGTCGAAGCGGATGAGGGGAAAGAGACTCAAGCGGCTTCCTCCACTTCCCCGCCGCCGTCCTCAACAACCCCGAAAAGGTCCGGCATCGCCATCTGGCGCGCCGCCTTGTCGCAGTAGAAGGCGCCATCCAAGAAGTACCGGTGCGAAAGTTCGATGCCGATGCCCCGCCTGCGCTGGAAGATCGCCCGATAGGGGACCGTCATCAAGCCACCAAAAGGATCGAGAATCGTCTCCCCTTCCATCGACCACTGCGCAATGGCCCGGTCTGCGAGGTCGAATTGCATGGGGCAGTTCTTGACGATGCACCCTTCGGCGGTAAAGCTCTCGTCCTCTTCGACGCGCAGGCACCAGGTTTCGACTTTGCCCGCCGGTTCGAGCGAGCGCACCTTCTTCCACGCGCCATCTTCGAGGACGAATGGCCGCGAGCGCCGGCCGGGTAGATCGAAGCTCATACCCCATTCCTGAGCAGCATGGACACGCCGGCCCTCGATGATGTGTTCGCGCTCTCCGCGGCCGACATGGATGCTGGCAATGACGCCATGCACACGTTGAACAAGGAAGGCGATCCCGAGCAGAAGTTCGCGGCTGATGCTGGAAGCCATCCAACGGCGGCGCTCGGCAAGGAAGCAACCATCTCCAGATAGATAACCATCCAGCAGAGCAGCGGCTTGCTCGGTCGGCAGTGAGAATGCTTCCGGCGGCAGGTGCTTCCCACCGGCCAACGCTCCGCAGCGCTCAAGGATGTCGCGAAGCACGCGGCCGGGGTCGCGCAACTGGAGCTGGATCGCGGTTCCGACCCGAGGCTTGTTGCCGGCGAACCATCCGGCCTTTTCGAGGAAGGTGCTCCACTTTTCCTTGCCGCAGCTGATGATGGCGCAGCCGCGAGCGTCGATATGGCCATCGGCAAGCCAGCGGCCAACCAACCACCAGACGGTCAAATCGGTGACTGCTGGCGCCTCCGCTGGCGGCAGTTTCAGGTTGATGTACGCGCCCTGCGTTTCCTGCGCCTCGGTCCATTCCGGCACAGCGCGCTCGGCGCCATCGCGCTCCCGCGTCCAGGTGGTCTTGCGGGTCCACAGCTTGTGGTCTGGCGTGAGGGTGAGCCCGGGCACCCCATGCGCCTTCAGGGTGATGGCGTTTTGAACGCCGGTTCTGCGCACGATTCGCACCGGCCGCCAGCGGCCTCTGTGGGTGAGCACGTGTTGGCCCGCGGCAACCTCTTGGATTGGCACATAACCGCGCTCGCGGGTCAGTACCTGCGAGTCGCGCGCCAGACACAGGTGCATCTCGCGCCCGGCCGCCGACTGCGCGCCGTTGATCGTCAGCATGCGGGTAATATCGGTCCACACGTCCGGGTGCCAGGACTGCGGCTGCAGCAGCATGAAGGTCACCGGCAGGGTACCCTTGGCCTCCATGAATTCGCCGATGCGGACGTGGTGCTCGAAGTCGTAGAGGTTTTCCAGCGAGTACTTCCGAAACAGTTGGAAGATCTGTTTGTGGGTCAGCCCTTCCAGTTCTTCAGGCGTCAATAGACGGTTGCCGGAACTGCGGGTGAAGCCGTGCGCATCGGTCTGCCAGCGAGCTCTGGAGTAGCGTCCTGCTTCGACCGGATAAGCCATGGGCTTGTTGCGGTTGAATGGGATCAGGTTGCCGTCCTCGTCCAGGGAAAGCGGCTTCAGCTTCTGCACCGGCTTGTCGGCGTAGCCGTTCGAACAGTCGCTCGGCGGCTTGCGGAACAGCAGCAAGTACTCTGGCATGCCGAAACCCATCTTGGAGCCGTCCTTGCACTGCTCGGTCCAGCCCAGACGGTAGGTCTGATTGTTCTCGCGCACTACGTCCGTGACGATGGTCTTCATGCCCATGTAGCCGAAGCCGTGCTTGCGGTAGTGCTGGATGACATCGGCGTGGAAGGGGTACACGGTCTGGAAGCCCAGGCCGGTCATGCCGCTGGGCACGATGCGATCCTTGACGTGGATCGCAGCCAGCCGGCCGTGGTGCAGTACCCGGAACAGGTTCGGCGTCAGGAAATCCATCTGCCGGAAGAAATGGGCGTTGTTGTCGCTGTGCCCGAAGTCGGCGTAGTTAGGCGAGAACTCGTATTGCGAACTGAAAGGGATCGACGTGAGGATCAGGCCGACGCTGTTGTCGGCCATCGAGGCGGTTTCCCTGACGCAGTCGTTGTTGACCAGGGTGTATCCGTCACCCACGACTTCGACCCGCTCCACACCCATGGAGCGCTTCATCACGGACGCGATCGCCGACTCGGACAGGCCGTACTTCTTGATGATCTCGCTCATGCGTTGGACTTTCTCGATGTGCTGTTGCCACTTCCGTTCCAGTTCGCGGCGGACCTCGCGCTCGCGCTCGGTGTAGATCAGATCGACTCGGCAGACGTGCAGCTGTCCGAACCGCTGGACTCGGTGTATGGCCTGGATGAAGTCTTTAAACTTGAACCCGATGCCAAGGAAAATCTCCCACCAGCAGAAACGCTGATAGTTGCCGCCACTGCCAATCTGGACCGGCTTGCCGCCCAATTCCTGGAACTGTCCCTCCGAAAACCCGATCAAAGCGGCTTCCTTGTCCTCGTCGTCCTGCTTGCCGTAAACGGTGACGCAGGTGGGAATTGCCGCCTCAATCGCGCGACGTTCGGCTTCCAGGTCGTGCCAGATGATCCGATGTGCCGCCGGGTTCTCGGCACGGATCTCCATCATCTTGTCGATGCGGGCGCTCAGGCTTTCGCGCTTCTCGGCGGCGGCATCGACCACGCTCACGGCGGCATTCCTGAACATCCGGCGCTGGCCGTCACGCTCGGCACCAGCGTTGGCATGGTCACTGGGGATTTCATGCCAATGCACATCCAGCGGCGGCAGGTCGAACCCTTCATCGCTGAATCCCAGGTCGCTCGGCTTCTGCAGGAACAGGGCCCAGGTGGAGACCCACAACCAGAACTCCTCCTCCTTGTGAGCATGCAACGTCAGGCGATCGGCCTTGGTCGAATCGCGCTTGAACCACCTGGTCTTGGCCTGGCTGACTTCCATCACCTCAAGGAAGGCGGCGTAGGCCAGCAGTTCGATATACTCGTTCGGGTCCGGCGTCGCCGTGGCCACGAAGCGGTATTGAACGCTGGCGCCTAGGGTGCGCTCGTTGAGTGTCTTCCGGTCACCGGCAAACAGGGCCATGAACTCCCGGAATGTCTTCGTGCCGCCAAAGCCGCGCAGGCAGTCGGCCTCATCCAGGCTGGCCACGGAGAACAGGCGCGGATCCATTTTTCCGTCACGGATGGTCTCGTAGTTGGTGAGGTAGATCCCGGTCGGGTCCGTGTCCTCGATACGGCGCACAAACTCCGGCGCGATCGTCCAGCCCAGGCGCTGTTTGGCATCCCGGGCAAACTCCTGCTTCACGCCAAGCGGCAGAACGATCAGGCCGCGCCCGCCGGCACGCGCCGTGGCCAGGCGCACGATCTCCAGCTGCTGGACGGTCTTGTGCAGCCCGAAGGATTCGAACAGGGCGCGGCGACCACCGACCAGGGCCCAGCGTACCGCCGCGCGCGCATGTGGCAGCAGGGCCGGGTTGATCTCGTCGTCGGACACGTCGAAGCCGAGCGCGCCCGCGGTGACCACCTTGCTGGCCAGGAACTGATCGTATGCCTTGAGCAAACTGGCGCTCACAGGAACCACCAGAAGCTGGCCGGATCGAATGAAATGCCGACCATGAAGGCCAGGACAAGCTCGGCAGTCGTGCCGTGCGATGCCAACATCACGACGACGAACGCGGCTCCCTGCGTGGACCTTGTCAAGTATTTCTGCATCAGGCGGCCTTCATCTCGCGCAACACCTGATCAACGTTCTTCTGGATGACCTCGAAGCTGATGCCCCAGATGTAGGGATTGGCGGATGCCGCGCCCGCCCCGTTGATGGCATCCCAAAGCGCCAGGTAGCTGAGGCGCGGATTGTCATTCCACGTGTCAGGCAAGCCGTTGATGCCGTACTTGCTGCCGCCGTCGAGCACCACATCCAAGCCCTCGGCGATGGCATCGGCCGCGCCGATCTCCTGCAACCTCTGCACGCGCACGTCGGTGATGCGCAGGGTCAGACGCGAAGCCCAGCGGGGCATGTGGATACTGGGCTGCCAGCGCAGCACCCCATTGGCGTTGTGGCTACGAGATGGAAAGAAAGAAGGGGCATGACCATGGCGGATTCCACAGCCAACACCGCCTGCCGCGTAATCCACGCAATACCAGTGCCCAGTCTCGCTGTTCCAGCCACTGCTGCGCACAGCCGTTGTCTCTCGCACCCATAGCAGATTGCCGGGCTTGCCGTAGGGGCAATAGACATATGGCCCGTCGTAGTCCCGCTCTCGATTCTGGGGAATAGAATGGAAGTACCGGATGCCGATCTTGCCGTTGGTGAACTCCATGGGCGTCGTCACATGCAGCTGGTAGCCCGGCAGACTGGCCCAGTGATGGCCCTGTGGCTGCTGCTTGATGATTCTCCGCGTCTGCGTCTTCCGCCCTGCCAGCAGCGCTTGGATCATCGGGCCGGAGAAGAGGATGGGCCGGGCCTTCATTCCACAACGTCCTCGCTGCCAGACCGCCGATACAGGCGCGCATTGACCTCTGCATGTTCAGGCGCAGTCAGCATCCGGTATCGCGCTTTGCCGATCTGGGGGTGAGTGAGCTCTGCAACGGTTCCAAGCATTTCGTCCCAGCAAAGTCGGTCGCAGTAATGCTCGCCCTCGCGAATGGTGTAGTCGTTTCCACCGAACACTTCGATCGTGATGACTCGCTCCGGCTTTCTCTGCTCGTCACTCATGACGTCATCGCCCTCTTGAGAGCGGCCTGTAAGGCCTGGATAAACGATTCCTCGGTGAAGAGCTCACCGGACGCGATGTACCCGCCTGCCGGCGACATGTCTCCTGCCGGCCAGCCGTCGAATTCGATATAGCAGTGCTGGGACTGCACAGTGACGCCATGACTGCAGCAGACCGGATCGGGATGACCGTTGAATGCCACCCACCAGTGATCGTCGACCTGGTACTCCCAGCAGCCGGCATGCCGGTGCAGTGGAGCCTGCTCCAGCGCGATCACCAGCTCGGCCGCCTTGGTGTAGGCGTCCGGCATCGGGTCCATCTGCTTGACGGCGGCGGAGAGCTTCACGAATTGAAGCTCTTCAGAAGATCGCGAAGCTGCGCGAGCTTGGCGTTGCCGTGCTGCACAGATGCCACCTTCTCTTCGAAGGCAATTGCGACTTCCTCGATTTCGCTAGCCATACGGCGAAGGTCTTCGGCCATAGCACGTGCGGTAATCGCCAGCCTAGACATGCGATCAATCGGTTCTTCCGCCTCGGCGCCAACTGGATCTGGAACTTGTTTCGTCTGAAGTAGCCCGACATCCTTGAGTTCCACGCGCAAAAACATCTTCTGATCCATTCGAACAAGGCCAGAATCTTTGAGCGCGTGGAGAATACCCAAAGTGACATTCTTTTCGATCTTGGTGCCCTTGTTGAAAAGGTCGATCTGGACCTCTCCAACTTCGCGCGCCACATCCGGCAGGACACACTCAAGAACTTTTCTCTCGATGGTGCTGAGCGCTTTCTCTCGCTGTTTCAATCTTGAGTTATTCACGAATTCCTTTGGATTTTGGACGCCTGCCATCTTTAGGCCGGCATATAAACCTGCCTCGAAGAGACGTTGCGATTGAACCGGCTCATCACCCTTCTCATCCATCCACTCACACCTTGGTGTGCTTGTAGTGGTCGCGGATGTGCTTCATGAAGTGGGCGCCGATGGACTTGGCATCCATCAGCCCGACATGCGCCGACGCCGGCACGCCGTGGTAGTGGTAGATGCCGCCGTTGTGGAATTCGACGTGCAGGGTGTTCGTCGTCGGGTCATGACCGATCGATTTGATGGTGCTGCTCTGCACGGGTTTGCGTTCGATGGGCATTGCTCAGAACCTCACAGGAAATGGGTCGTAGACGGGGTGCATCGGCCGCATCACTCGATGATTGGGGCGCGGCATATTCCCCTTGAAATGCTCCAGGGCCATCGCGTAGATGACACGATGATCAAACGTGGGCGGCAGATACGCCACGGATTGCCCCTGGAATTCCATGTACCGCATCGCGGCGAATGCAACGGCGGCACCCAGAGCTTCGTTACCGCCGCGCATGATCATCTCGTCGACTAAAGCCGGGTCGTATCCGTCTCCGATCAGGTGCTGGCGTCCCATCGATCCGAAGCGGTCCAGTGCCCGGTAGATGTTGGAACCAGTCCTCGCCGCATCGCTGATTTCGATATCGCTGTCATTGAACGTTTGCTGGAACACCTCTTCCCGCCCGCAAACGCACTGGAAACGCCCCCGGATTGCGGAGACATTGGGACCGTGATGTAGCTGCCTAACTTGCACCTCGCGCATGATGAAACCCATCGCCCAGAATTTGAGGGCTGACGGGTTATCGATGCCGATCACCTCCCTGATGTCCATATCGATTTCAGCGGTGTGCTTGGCTTCCATTTGCTTATCTCCGCGCGGATGCCAGTTGCATTTCTTCCCAGACCCGGATCCCAGGCACTACGAGCTCGGCGCCCAGAGCCCGGGCGCGCTTGTTGAGTTCGGTCTGGGCTATCTCGACCAGTTCGGGGCTGGCCTTGCCATCGGCAATTGCCTTGATCAGCGCCATCTTGTCGATGCACTGCGCCTTCCAGGTTCCGCGCGTGGTCAGGCCCTTGACCTTCGGCACGGCCGAAGCGACCGGCGCCGCGGTGGTAACGCGCGCCAGCGCCAGTGTTGCCTGGGCCTGCTGCTGGGCCTGCTGCAGAACTTCGACGGAACGCGTGACAACCGCATCCTCGACTCGGGCTGCCGTGTCCTGCCTGGCCTCGGCCTGGACGAACAGGTCGGCGGCATCTCCGGCCCTGCCTTCGTCCTGGGCCTGCTGGGCCTGCTGACGGAGTCTTTCGGCCTCGGCCTCGCCCTCGGCTTTGAGCCTGGCGGCATCGGCCTGCAGGCGGGTGGCTTCCTCCCGCGCCTCACGCTCACGCTCTTCCGCCTCCCGGCGCAAGCGCTCCTGCTCCTGGCGGGCTTCCTCGTCACGGCGCCGCTGTTCTTCCGCCGCGATACGTTCCTGTTCCTGCTGGAACGTCAGCATCGATCCCTTGAGCTTGCGCTCGGCGGTTGCCAGGATGGCGGCGGGTTCACGGAACAAGTCGTTGACGTTGCGCAGGGCATCATTCAACGGCCTGGTAATGCTGGTGCGCTGCTCTTCCAGTTTTGCCGCGGCGGCTTTGATGGCCTTCAATTCCTTGTCCGCCTCGACGAACATTTCCGGCGAGTCGATAACGATGCACTCGACCAGTTCAAGGGAACGATTGGCGGAGGCGACCAGGATGCGCTGCTCCGGCGTAGCGATATTAAGCTGCATGACGCTTCTTCCAGTGGGTGATGGACAGCAGGGAATGGAAAGTGGCGAAATCGGTTTGATCGGTAAACTCTTCCAGCCGGTACTCGCCATCGGCGCGCAACTGGACAACAAAACGCTTGGTGATGTGGCGCTTGATTTCCGGTGGCAGCGCGATGTTGTAGCCCGCAAGTTGAACGCCGGTGGCTGGCAGGATCTGGCTGGTGGTCTTGATCTCGGTTAGCGCCAGGTCCTTGAACCTCGGATTCATCTGGAACAGGCGATCAAGTGTGCCGGCGTAACCGTGCTCCTTCGAGTAAACCCAGCGCTCGCCCTGAAACACCGACCACTCACATTTGTCGCGCCGGAACTTGCGCCAGGCGTAGAGATACGGAAACACGACCTCGTCGATTGACGATTCTTCCAGGTCGTTCTGATCGTCCAGCCAGGTTGCCTTGTGGACCGCGTCGCCACGTTCTGCGGCGAGGGCCAGCAACTCCTGGGAGACCATGGAGTAATCGATCAGCGGCGCGATGACCTGGGTCACACTCGGCACCACGACGCCTTTCGCCGTGGTGTAGGTGTGCGTCTTCGCGTCGAATGTCAGTTCCGTGCTCATGCGCTGGCGCCCCGGCCCTCTCAGTTCGGGTTACGCAGCCACTCGAGAATTTGGTTCGCCTCGTAGACCGTGGCCGCATCCAGGGAGTCGAGCTTGAAGCGGCGCAACACATCCTGTTCGGAGATGGCGCCGTCGGTCTGCTTCAGCTTCGTGCGGATCATCCCGAGCTGACCGGTACCGACGGGCGTCGTCTTCGCCTTGTGGTCCTGGTCGGTCGAGGGGGCTGGCGCGCCGTTCGAAGTCTTTGCCGGTTCTCTCTGCACGGCGCCGGCGGCTTCCTGCTGGGCGCCTGCAGGGGGACTCTTCGAACCGAGAATTTCTCCGGTCTCGGGGTCCACGGCGGGTTCGCCGGCACCGTTGGCCGCTTCCGCGGTCTTGCTCCGAGCCTGCGGCTCGCGCACGGTCCGCTCGCGCTGTTCGTCCTGCTGCTGACCGCGTTCGTCGTCGCGCGGCAGCGGAACCCAGCTGCCCTCGATGGCGTCCTGGACGGTCAGCCCCTGACCGCCCATTTCGGCGGCGTCATTGAGCCCCATCGCCAGCACCAGTTCCGGGCTGGCCGGCATATATTTGAGAACCTGCAGCAGCGGCACCTTGCGCGCATACATCTCCCAGTTCTGATAGGAGTAGTGGCGCTTTCCAACCTTGTTGTAGCGGTCGCGGTGCTTGATGATCTTGCTGTTGCGCCACAGTTCGATGACCGGGAACTCGGCGCCGCGAATCCAGCCCACAGCGAAGGTATGCGTGATGTCCTCCGGGTCTTCCAGTTCGGTCTCGTCGTGGATGACCAAGTCGCGCTTGGCGCCGTCGGAGTAGGTGTAACGCTGGTCCCTGTAGATGACGCCGGTGAACACCGTGGCGTTGCCGGAGCGGTTGCACAGGTCCACCAGCCCCTTCCAACCCGGCACAAACTGGCACTCCTTGCCGTAGGGGATCAGGTAGGAGCGCCCCAGGGTGTCCGGCTCCAGGCCCAGCTGCGCGGCCTGGATCACGGCAGCGAAGACGCTGCGCGGATCGCAGTCGGCGAGCTTGGGAGTGCGGCGAAATGCCGTGAGCGCGATGCGCGTCATGCGCTCGGCTGTCAGATGCTTCGGCAGGGCCTTGGCAATTTCACCCTGGAATTTCTCCAGCATCTGCGGGAAGGTAGTCGGGGCCAGCTGGGTGTTGGACGACATCGGTAGCTCCTGCTTTTGAATCGATGGTTAAAACATCCCCAGCGCCTGCCGAGTGCGATCGGGGCGTTCTGGGTCGTGGAGGAAGTAGTGCGGCTTGCTGTCGCAGGACACGTTGATCCAGCAGACAATCCCCGGCATGGGGTCAGCGGGGCGCACCGGAATACCAGTGTCGTGTTCGATGAATTCGGCATATGCCGGCTTCGTCTGTTCGGCGGCGCTCACAGGGAAGTCCACAGGCGGTCTGAGCTGGTTTCGACGAGAGGTCTTTCCTGCTCGTCCGCGAACTCGATGAACCCGCTGGTACCGATGGCGGCGAATCCATCTCTCTGCAGCCCATGGCGGATCAGGTCAAGCTGATCCTGATCGAAGCTGGTTTGCTTCTCGAATTCGGCCCAGGTCCAGCTGAGGGCTGGATCGCCACAGTTGCGGCAGAATCGGACTGGTGTAAGCGCATTGATCATCTGTCGGTTCTCTCCCCTTCGTGAGACGGCCATTGGCCGGTGCACTGCATGGGATTTAGTATAGTTTTGCTTGACTAAAAATCAAGTGTTACTTGACTTTTCCGACGAACGGTAAAGCAGATTTGCGCTGCTTGGTTTACTAACCGAGATCCTTCAACCAGTTGTTGTAGAAGCCGCGTGCCCAGCTGAAGGTATAGAACAGGCAGATGGCGAACACACCCCATTGATGCGCCGCGTAGGCGCTCAAGAACCAGAATGGCTGTCCAAGCAGTCCAGCAATACTGGACCATCGGCGCCGCTCGGCGCTGGCGTCCTGGCTGAGATACACGGCCGTGCAGCCGAAAACAACGATACCGCCCTGGATGACGATGCTCATGTGCTGTGCTGCTCCTTTTGGCGTTCGATCCTGACTGCGAGAACTTCACGCTCGACGGCGCGCGCACCGGCAGGTGTCATCTGGTGAGGGTCTGAAGTAACCAGCGCCCGGCGAGCGCATGCCGCGATGGTTCCGCGGCCGACCTTGCGTCCGTACAGTCTGTCGGGGAGCCGGCCATCCAGGTCGCTGGACTCCAGCCAGGCGCGCATCGCAGGGGTGAGAAGACGCTTCAAGCGGAAGCGTCCAAGGGCTTGCGAAACTGCGGGTCGTTTCCCACCATAGGCACGTGGATTGCCATGAGGATGACCGTGCGGAAAAAGATCGGAAAGCAGGCACTGATTGACCTGGTGCAGAAGAGAATGCGCGGCGTGCGGATGGATGCTCCCTGCGATGGCTGCGTACTGAGAAATGTGGTGCGAAGGGAGTCTGTCGGCGATGCCTCGAACTGGTTGCCAGTGCAGGCTGGAGGCTGCAGCCCGGATTGCGAAAGGCGACTGAATGCCTTGCTGATGCACTTGAGCGACGAGTACGACGTAATCTTTCCCGAGCGCTGAATCACAGTCCGGCCTCGGGCCTATATGCAGAGTGCTGTGCAGACCTCTTCCAAAACATATGCTCATCCGCTCTCATCATCATGAGATGAGAAATCACGTCGTCGGTTGGACACATTGCCCCTGCCCATGACCCTTTGTAATAGCCGATGGGGTGCTGGCACAGACAGCACAAAATCTTCATCTCGCCGTTGTCGTTCTTCAGAACAACGGTTGGCTTCAACCGGCGAAAAATGTACTTCAGACCGCTCCTCTTGCTGGTCTCGATAAACATCCCTGTCAGCAAATAGCTTTTGAACATGTGATGCTTCAATAACGTGCCCAGCAGCTGCAGCGCCTTGCTCTCCTGCTCGATGCCCCAGGCGACTGAACAGCCCATGGTGCGGAGGTCGTACGCGATGTGGTGATAGGCCGGCTCCAGGGCGTATCCAATCTTGCCGTTCTCCTCGTAGATGAAAACCATGCAGCGCTTGCTGTCCGAGTAGAAGTGGTTGTGGATCGTTATCCCAGGCTCCAGCGGCGCATCTTTTTTGTTGAACACCTTGGCGAAGGGATAGCTCGGCTCGATGATCAGTTCCTCGTCCTCGATCGCGCACGGAAGGCCGGCATACTCGCCCACTCTCTCGGCCATGCTGCGCAACTGGTTACGGTGCTGCGCAAACGAATCGAATCGCTCCAGCAGCTGCATGCCGCCTTCAGCCGCCAGCCGTTCGCGCAACCGCAACTCCTGTTGCGGACTCGGCCGGCACGGATCTGACCTTCGGTTTCCTGCCACGCTTTTTTGGGCCTGCTTGAGGCGCTTCAGCCGTTTTACGCGGGCATTCTTGCCCATCCTCTTTCTCCGATTCGTCGTGCTCCGCCGCAGCGACTGGGTCGAAGTCGGCGATGATGTACTCACAGGTGTTTTCGTCGAAGTCCAGGGCTCTGGTGTACTTTGGACTGCCGTCGTCGTTCTTGCCGATCTCTATCAGCAAGGCGTAGCCTCGGCGCAGCATGTCCTTGACGATCCTGGCGGCCCGGATACGCTCGGCCGGGTTGTTCTTGTCAAACGACAATTTGGTGTCGCCGGCGCCGACATTGAGGATGCCGATGCTGCTCATGGTTCGCTCCTGGGATATCCGTTGTGCTCGACGCCATCCAGAAGGCGGCCGGCGGCTTTCTTGCCCATCCTCCCCATCAACTCGGTGCGAACATTTGCCGGCGGCACCTCCTCATGCCAAACGGAACCATCAGCTGCGATATCGCACAGCGCAATGTCGTCGCCATCAGCCTCGGCCCACTCTCCCCACTGCTTGAATAAGAACGGCACGCTGGCACCAGCGCATTGATCGCGCAGGCTGCGGAACCAGTCTGGGTGTGATGGCCGAGCCTTGGGGCCGCTCTCGCCGCCGGCGATCACCCAATCCAGCGAGGCCGGCGCCGAGTAGTAGCGATCTTCGTGATCCTTGGTCAAGGCGCTGATATAGCCCGGTGTGTTGAGGGTGATGTTGAACTCGCGCGGCAACTCGATTCTGTGCAAGTCGATGCCTCCGAGCAGCGGCTCGGCCGATAAGAAGTGGACCGCGGCTGGCGTACGCAGCAGCGGCGGGATGCGCTCGTTGGCAGTGTCCTGATCCTCGGCGCTGACGCCCAGCCAGACGTTCGGCAATGGCCAGTCGTTGACCGCGCGGCGCTTCGGATTACCGTAGCTCAGCTGATGCTTGGCGGCCTCGTGGATGCGCTGTGCGTTGCGGGAGGTGACGTACTCCAGCATCCGCTCCGGTCGCTTCGTCAGCACCTGGAAGCGGTGCTGCGGGCACATCGCCATCATGGCGAAGACCTTGTCGACATACTCGAACGGCACGCCGTCGTGGAACAGGTCGGACATCGAATCCACAAAAATCATCCGGCCTTTCTTCCAGCTCAGCGGTAGCTCCAGCATGTTCTCGGCCAGGCGCATCTCGCCGGTCCAGGTCGGTGTGCCGTTGACCATCCGCACCAAGCCCTCATAGGGTTGGCCCGGGCCACTGAAGCGCATGGCGACGCGCTCGGCGTAGCAGCCCTTGCAGCCGGGGCTGACGCGGGAGCAGCCACGGGTCGGATTCCAGGTGGCGTCGGTCCACTCGATTTCGGATTTGTCGCCCATCAGGCAGCAGCCTCCATTGACGCTGCGCTCTTTGTGGAGCGCTGGTAGTCCTTCCATTCCACGATCCGATATAGCCCGGTGTTGACCCACCGCTGAAAGCACAGCAGGTCGGCCCGCCTGCGGTCGTAGACCATCGGATACGGCTTTATCCCGCGCAGCACCATGCGGTTGAAGCGATGCCAGATCGCCTCCCAGGTCTCCGCGGGGTCGTATCCAACCAGCATGTAAGCCATTAGGTTCTTGGGCGGGATGCCGGCGCGCTCCAGCGTGTCCACGCCACGGAAGAACACCTTCTCATCACCCAGGTTGTCCCAGGCGGTATAGAGGCGCCGACGGCTGAACGCGGTGTCACGGTATTCGATGCTCGCTAACTCATGTGCGGCCGTGTCATCGATCAGCCGGACGTTGATGCCCTGCGAGAGGCACACCCGGAACTTGCCGACACGGATTTCCGCCATGCGCGCCATCCAGTCGGCGGACGGCTGGCCGAAGAAATCGTTGTCGAGCAGGTGCAGCTTGCGAGGGTACGGCGCGCCGCGGTAGATCCCGGGAATGGTGCTGACGCTGTGGTTCTTCCCCTCCTTCATCGGGACCACACAAAACTTGCACTTCAGCCGGCACCCGCGCTGGGTGAAACCGATGGAGTAGTCCACGTCCCAGCCGTCATAGCTGTAGTGCTCGTAGGACGGGACGCCGAGAAGTTGCTCAACGGTTTGCGTGTTCCCGCTCCCGGTGCCGCCCAGCACCGCACCCGGCCATTGCTGGCGGAAGCGCTGCAGGCGCGCGGCCGAGAAACTAAAGATGGCACTGCCATAGACGCGGTCGTAGGCCGGCTCCCACAGATCCGGCTCGATGCGCCGGGTGACGGTGACTTCGTGGCCCAGCGCTCGATGCCAGTGCGCCAGCTTCATCAGGGCGAGGTTGGGCAAGGCGCCGTCGATCTGCGTGATGCGGATTTTCACGCAGCCTCCAGCAGCGCCAGCACGAGCGCCTCGACGGTGCGCCATGGGGCTTTATTCCTTACCATGATTTCCCCTGCTCGATGGCGGCAACGATGTTGAAGTGCACGCCGTACTCGCGTGCCAGTGGCGCAACCGATCGAGGCGCTCGCGCTCCTGCCGCTTTTCTGCGTCTTCCAGGCGGCAGCCAACGGTGGAAGCCAAAATGCCGATGGCAATACTTCCCAGGCCGATGAATTGGCAGGCAAGGATGCCGGTGCGAAGCAGTAGGGTTTTCATGCAGCCATCCTCATCTCGGGCACGGTATCGGCGGGGAAATTAGCCTTCAGAATCGCTACCGCCGGCGGCGGTGAGACGCTGTTGCCAATGAACCTAACCTGCTCGGTCTTGGTGAACTTCCGGCCGTCATGGCCGTTGGTGATGACATAGCTGGGCGGGAATCCCTGGCAGAGCTTCAGCTCCTCCGGAGTCAGCATCCGCAGGCCGATATCGACGATCAGGTAGGAGTTGCCATCGATGACGACGGTTACCAGCGCCAAGCGGTCCTTTGTGGTGATTGCCGGTGATGGGTCGCGCAGGTCGCTCCACTGACCGCCCTGTCCGTAGTAGCGCATGAGGAATGCAGCCACGCGCAAGGCGCCTTCTTCCACATCGCGGGACAGCGTGCACTGAACAACCCCATGATGACCGCCAGTGGCGATCGTCGGTGCCGGGTCTCGCGGATCGGTCGGCGCGTGGCCAGTCGTGTTCGTAACGAGAGTGGCAGTGACCAGGCCGTGGTGCTGTCCCCCAGCCGACGCCGTCCGCAGCGGCTCGCGGGCGTCCCGCGCATCACAATTTCCGCGGAAGTGGGCCAGGTGGGCTGTCACCAGCCCTTGCTGGCTACCGGTGGTGGTGATCGCGCTCAGCGGCTTGCGTACGTCATGGCCGGGATGGATGCCCCCGCTGGGCATGGTATTGTGCTGCGCCAGGAACGCTGTCACCAGAGCATGCTTGCCACCTTCTGCAACGACGGTGCCGAGCGGCTTGTCCAGGCCTGGAACACGAGGCTGCTGGCCCTCCCGCTCGCCGTAGCCGGTCTGAATCAGTGTGGCGGCGCACAACGCCTGTTCGCCACCCTTGGCCGTGGTGATGACGGGCAGAGGCTTGTTGACGCCGTGGATTCGGCCGCTCTGCGTGACCTGCTGCAGGTGCGGTGCCACCAGCATCAGTTCGCCCCTCTGGGCGCCGGTTACCGTGCGCAACGGCTCCCGCACGCTGTGCACGCGGTTTCCGCCCTGGTGCGTGGCGGAGACAATGAACGGATCGGCCGAATTGATGACGTGGCGGAATACACCGGTCGCCACCCGGCGCAGCGAAGCATCGGCCAAGTCCTTTTTGCGGCCAAAGATCGACGGGCACGGAATGCTGAAGTCGATGCACTCCGCCGCAGACCGCCACTTCTTCTGGCCGCGTTTCGGGTTCTTGAAGTGCGTAGGCTTTGGCCATACCACCGGCAGCCCATCGCGCCTCGCGATCATGAACAGCCGCTCGCGTGTCGTCGGCGCGCCGAAGTCGGCCGCATTTATAATGCGCCAGTCAACCGAATATCCGAGGGCCCGCAGCTCCGCCACGAAGCGGCGCCAATATAGGCCCTTGCGCCTTGGGTCGGGAATCAGGAATTGCTGGTCGACCGGGACTCGCTCGCCTGGTGCCGCCACTGAACGGTCCAGCTTTATGACGCGACCGGTCACAGGATCGCGCTTTGCGATCAACGGACCCCAGCGCAGGATCTGCTTGACGTTCTCCAAAGACAGGACTCGGACGCTCTCCTGACCGACCCAGCGCAATGCCAGCCAGGTGAGTGCACGGACTTTCTTGCTACGCGGCTGGCCGCCCTTGGCCTGGCTGTGGTCGGTGCAGTCCGGCGAGATGTGGAATAGGCCGACCGGCCGCCCTCGGGTGATCTGCTTGGGCGGAATCTCGCGCATGTCTGCGCGCAGGTGAGGCGTCTGTGGGTGGTTGACCTGGTGACAGGACAGCGCGCCGTCGTTGTGATTCATGGCGAAATCGGCGTGCCGGCCGAAGGCCTGTTCGATTGCCTCCGACATCCCGCCGGCGCCGGCGAAGCCGTCAACGATCATTTCGTCGGCCAGGCCGAGAATGAATTGCCGTGGGGCTGACCCATCAGCGCTCATGCTCGTTCCTCAGGTTGAACGATGCACCTCTCAACTCGATTGCGAACACGTTCGATATCGAGCAGGTTGGCGGTGCGAACGTCTTCTGGAAGAGACGGGCTGGTGACAACCAAGGATATTTCGGCAACTGCCCGCTCCAGCTGCCCCATCAGGGCATGGGAGTCGCCGACCAGTGGAGCATTGCTCATGCTCCACCCCGCAATTTAACCTTCACGTGTCTGCCCTCAAGTCGGGAATGGAAGTGCCGCTTTACCCCAGTCAACGGCTGCAGCCAGGGGTATCGACGATGGAAGTCCTGGATCAGCCGATGACTGTTTGCGTGCGAGAAATGCCCGCGTCCGTAACTGGCCCAAATGGAATTGAGATGCCGGTATTGCTCCGGCGTGGCACGGGCAAAGCCACTACCGACATGCTGTCGCTCCCAAAGAGACAGCTTTTCCCGGGCATGTGAGACGACGCGCCGGCGCACCGTCGTGTGGGTTGGTTTGACCACATAACCCAGAAAGTCGATGCCCAGGGTCAGCGGCTTGAGTTCGCCTTCGTCCTTGAGCTCAAGCCGCAGCCGGTCGCGCAGGAACTGCTCAATCTGGACCTTCCAGGCCTGTAGCTGCGCGCGGTCCTGGTGGATGATCACAAAGTCATCGACGTAGCGGACATAACGCTTCGCCTTCAAGACGTGCTTGACGAACTGGTCAAGCTCGTTGAGGTAGACGTTGGCGAAGAACTGGCTGGAGAGGTTGCCAATCGTGATGCCGCGGCCAGGTGCCGCGTTTTCCAGGCGCTTGTGAGCGGGTACCATGGCTTGCTCGGCGGCCGATGCCGCGTAGTGCACGCCCGCTGCAAGCGGCGGCCGCCGAATCAACGCGTGCACGGCACGCTGCGTCACTTCGGGCACACCAGACCTGCCCATCTGCCCTTTCAACTGCTCCCACAACTTACGGCGCCAAATCGTGTTGAAGAAGTTCTTGATGTCCAGCTTCAGTGACCAGCCACCGCCCTGTCCGCTATGGACCTGGCGAACGAACTGCCTGAGTCGGTTCACCGCGGCATTGGTGCCCTTGCCTTTTCGGTTGCTGAAACTGTCATGGATGAAGATCGGCTCGTAGACCTTCGTCAATTGTGGAATCAGCAGATGATGGACAACCCGATCGCGGAAGGCTGGTGCATGGATCTGCCGCGCCTTCGGCCTGATGGCCACCGACAACGTGCACCGCGAAGGCGACCACGTGCCGGCATTGATCTCTTTGCGAAGCCTGATCAGGTGCTCGATGCGGCGGGTGCCGAATCGGACCTGGTCATAGCTTGGCTTCTTGTTCCTGCGCGCGCGGCGATATGCGCCGCGCAATTCCTTCAGCGTGACACCCTGACACTCACTGGCGGCGGACAAGCGGCAGAGCCGGAGGCGCGCGCTGTTGTTGCGGTTGTTCCAGTTCACGTTGCCGTTGTTGAAGTTGACCATGTAGACGTAGGACGAATCCGACGTTTCCCGATGCTCTTGGGACCAGGCCGGGCATCCAACTGGTAGCACGGCTTCGTCATGGATATGCCTCCTGCGAGGCGGCACCGGTACTCAGTGTCAAGGCACGCTCCTGCCGCCCGTGGGCATCAGGACTCTGGCCTTTGAGGGTGGTGTCTGCCTGCTTGAGCCAGCCACCGCATTGCCTGCCACAACTGCCGGCAATCTCGGTGATCAGTCCGGCCCACTCAAGGCTGATGCACTGAAGACGCTCCGCCATGTCGATGCGGAGCTTGATACGGTCGATCAGGGAGGACATCTTCCAGAGCAGGCTGATCTGCCTGGACGGGTGCTTCGATGCCCTGGCCGCTTCCTGCCCCAGCAGAACGGCATTGGTCGCATCCTCCCGCAGATCGCCACCCAGCGTGTGCCTGTAGTCCCTGGGGAACTTGGCGGTTGCCTTCTCGATTTGGAACAGAAGGCGTTCCGCTTCGGTGACGATCTGTGGGAAGTTGGATTTCATGCCAGTTCTAAAAAGCCGAACTTACTGACTGGCGGCGGACAAGCGGCAGAGCCGGAGGCGCGCGCTGCCGCGGCGGCTGCTCCAGCCCACGCCGCCGAGGTCGAAGCCGACCAGGCAGACGCAGGACGAACCCGACGGGTCTTCTTTTGATGTGCGGTACCAGTCATCCGTCGGCGTATGTTTGGCCAGTTCGGGATAGGTGGCTGGGTTGTAGTAGTCGCGGCAGACCAAGACCTGCGTTTCCCGGTCATCAGGAATGAACCAGTCGGTCTTGCCGAGCGTGGTGCATTCCTTGGCGATCTTCTCGGCGTGGTCCTGGTCCTCGGTCTCGTGGGTCGCGAGCTCGAAGGTCAGACCGTACTGCGGGAAGTCGAACGCGACGGCGAGTGGGGACTCGGCATCGACGGGATTTCCAACGGCATCGAGGAACACGATGATGGGCTTCTCCCTGAGATTGATCAGGCGAGAGATGGGCTTTGCTTCGGACATTGGTGTCTCCTGTTTACTTACAGTAGATAACTGGCCGCCATAGCGGCCGGGTTCATAAAAGGGATCGGAACTCACGGGGCGGTCGGTTGTGCTGTTGCTTCGGCGCGCACCAACTGCTCCAGCGCGACCTGCACCACGTAGGGCGCCTCCACGTAGCCGGGGTGATCGGGGGAATACAGGTACTGTTTAAACCTGCTGCGAGGCACACCAGTCCGACGCGCCGCTTCTCTTTGCGAGATGCCGGCCGATTCGATCAACTGGCGCAGGTACATCGGATCACGTTTGAAGAATAGACGCGCATTGACAGGTGTTGTGGCCAGCACTGTGTTCATCCAACAGCACGATGATCGGTGGGTGGGGACTGATACCGCACTGATTCCACGAGGCCGCACGTGTCGCCATCGCAATAAACGACACGCCACTTGGCAACCCAGAAGGCCCGTGCACCAGGAAGAATCTCCTTCTGGCATCTCTGGCACAGACATCTGAAGTTCACGCGTATCCAGCGCGCGTTGCGGCTCATGGAAGGCTCCAGTCCAAAAAGCCGAACTTACTGACTGGCGGCGGACAAGCGGCAGAGCCGGAGGCGCGCGCTGCTGTAGCGGTAGTACCAGTACACGAGGCCGTAGCCGAAGCCGACCATGCAGACGTAGGACGAATCCGACGGATATGGGCTCGACGTAATGTAGTAATCGTCAAAAGGCGTGTACTTCACCAGTTCCGGATGGGTGGCCGGCCGAACCTGCTTGCGGTTCACCAGGAGTTGAAGTTCCATATCCTTCGGCACAAACCAGTCGGAATGACCGAGAGCCCGGCACTCTTTGGCCTGGCGATCAGCATCATCAGCGTTCTTGACGGTGAGCACATCGAGCAGGAAGGTGCGACCGTACTGCGGTAACTCGAAGGCCATTGCACCGGCGTCATCGGGCAGCGGTTTCCCGTTGGCGCCAAGGAACACAATTTTCGGCGGCGCGAGGGGATCGATGAAGGTGACAGTGTTGGCTGCTGTGCTCTTGACCAGATCAGCCACCTCGCCAAGCTTGGTCAGGATGGCTTCGCGCGGCACTGGCACATGTAGACGGCGGGCAGCTTGAATCAGTTCGAATTCACCCAAAGTGATGGGTGCGGCTTGTGCGGCAGTGTTCATTGATTTCTCCTGGTTTCAACATCAAAGGAATGCACAGGCAGGCTGGTGATCAACGTCGATCCATCGAAGAGATCGACCAGTTCGCCGCGTCCGCGCCAGCAGAACGCGTGCGGCTGGCGCGAATCGACCGCAACATAGACCCGCATCTGATCGGCCGGGCAGTTCTTGCGCTCGCGAGTGAAGGCGATATACGTTGTGGAGTTGCGCGACGTAGCGACGAATTGCTGATCGCCAGCAGAAACGGGCTGAGGCGCCATGAGGGCGTATAAGCCCAAACCCTGGACCGCGCAGATCAGGATCGCCGACGCTGTGTTGAGCGCCATGGTCTTGAGATTCATTTCCGCAATTCCCTCTTTGTGTGAACCTGGAACCGGTTCGAGGGGCGGATAACAGTCCAGTCACTGGGATGGCGACTGAAGATTGCTCGAGCGAGGCACACCAAACACAGAAAAATAACCAGGCCGTAGACGACAAGAATCGCTGTATGGATCATGATGCTTCCCGGATTCGCGGCGCGCGCTTTGGCAATCCGGCCATTTCACGAAACGCGCCCTGCTCTTCTTCGGGCATCAGCAGCAGTACGTCGTTGACGATGTCTTCGCGCTGGTCGCTATTCTTGACGCGTTCGAGCAGGATCTGGGCGAGATGGATCAGCGCCAGCGCAGAGAGGTGAGCGCTGGGCTGCGGTATCGGCGTCGCCCGAACTGTGCGTTCCCTGCCGTAGTCGCTTCCGGTATCCCAGAAGCGACCGTTGTAGGAGATGCGGCCGAGGTATTTGCCGGCGATGGCTTCACGAACTTTTCCCGCATCGCCAGTCCAGTTGCCGCCGCCCAGGTCATTCTCTTCGATGAACTCGCGGACGGCCGCCTGTGCCGCGGCGATATCGTCCACTTCGACGAAGATCGGCTTGATCAAGATCGAGCCGTTGTGGGAACTCGTCGAGAAATCGGGATTGGGTTCGGCTGATAAAGTGACTACGACTGTTGCCACGGATAGACCTCCGGTTCATTGGCCGCGCCCGACAAGGGGCTGGCTATTTCCGGGGTCAGTCTAGTTAAACTAGACTTCTAGTCAAGTCAAACTTGACATCATCCGACGAACGGTAGAAACAAAAAAGCCCGCTCTGTGGCGGGCTTCTCTCAACGGACCAATGCGTGGAGTCATAAACGCATCGCGTTCCAGGCCAGGATGACGCGACCGCGTACCCTGTACTCTGCAAGTTTTTCGCGTTGGATGGTGAACGGCTCGTATTTCTTGTTATCCGAGATCATCAGCAAGCTGCCATCGGGGCGCCGCTGCAGGCGCTTGATGAATATCTCATCGCCCCGTTCCAGAACATAGACCGCGTCTATCTTCACTTCAAAGATGCCGGTGTCAATCAACAATACATCACCGTCACTAAAGGTAGGCTCCATGGAGTCGCCATAGCCGGTGATGAAATTGAGGTTTGCTTTGGCCGTATATCCGACCTTGCGTTGCAGCTGAATTGGGTCTACGACGAGGCGATGCACGACTTCCACGTGGTCAGGAGCATACCGGCCAGTCCCCATTGACCCCCCAACATTCAGCTGAGGCACCGCGAGGAATCCGGACTTCGGAGGGAAGTCTACAGCACCTGCTGACTCAAGTGCAGGGACAGCGACATGACCATCAATCGCCGCTTCGATTTCATCGACAGAGCTGCCGATCAACGCCGCCAATTTTTTTATCGTGTCTTTGCCGATAGACCCAGTGCGAAACCATTCGCTTGATGCTTGCTTTGTAAGACCGACTTTTTCCGCCATTTCGCTGAACGGCATTCTCAGCCGCTTTCGGTGGACAAGCAGGTAGGCACGAAGGCGTTTACCTCGCTCGGCCTGTTCTTTTGGGGGAATGCCCTTTTTCATGGGTAAATAGTAAAGCCTTCCTTTACTTTATAGGGAAAGTATTACTTGACTAATTGTCAAGTACAGCTTTACGATTTACGGCATGTCTACGACAGCCCTTGAAGAAGCGATCGCCATTGCCGGCAGCCAGGTTGCTCTTGCCGCCATGGTCGGCAAAACCAAAGCCCGCGTCGGCCAGTGGCTGTCCGGCGACCCCATCCCGGAGAAAATCTGCCCACTGATTGAGGCCGGAACCGGGATAGCCTGCGAGAAGTTGCGCCCCGACGTGCAGTGGGAGCGCGACTCGAAAGGTCAGATCAAGGGCCATTTCGTCCCGATCGAACGGCCGAAAGTCGATCAAGCCAGGCGCCGGGGGGTTGCCTGACCGATGGCCGTCTTGTTCATCAAAGCCGTGGGCGGCGCCATCGGCGGCATTTTGATGGTGATGGTCCTGGTGTTGGCTGGCCTCGCACTTGGCGTCGCATTGAGCTTCAGCGCCCTGTGCACGCTGATCCAGGGTGATTGGTAGTGACTGGACAAATATCCCGTGGGCGCAAGCCTGCGAAGGGCTGCTGGCAGACCAGCCAAAGATTGTCTGCCTCACACATACCCCCCAGGGGCAGTCTCTGTTTTGAAACCGAAAGGTACAGAGGAAACCGGCATCGGACCGGCCTGCTGCCCCGCCATGACGATGAAGTGGCGGCGATAAGTGAGAGCGGTTGCCACGGGTTGAAGTCCCGGCATGTCCTGTACGCCCAGGCATGCCGGGCACCGGCGGGAATGCTTTGCGATGCGGCAATGCGGGATCGTGGCCCGCAGCAGCGGATGTGGCGATTGGCTTCACCTGCCGCAGCTGATACCTCAGCCAATCGGGTATCAAGCCGGAATCACGACCGGCCCGCATCGCAAAGCCTTCTTGCAGGAACGGTTCCGCCCCTTGTGGGCAAACCAGGAGGAAGCCATGCGCAAGCAGCGCTTCTGCATGATGGGGATCGTCATGGCCTTGGCCGTGATGATCGCGCCGCCGCTGATCGGTGCCCAGGCGCACGCTGCATACACCCCGGTACAGATGGACTTCCACCTCGACAAGGCACCGGCCACGCTCTTCAGCGTCCAGGCCGTCCCGGCGCAGGTAGCGGCGCCTGGCCCTACGAAGGCCAGCACTGCCGAACGGCTCTTGATGGCAGCCCCTCTGATCGCAATCTCCCTGCTCGTTATCGGCGTTTTCGGTGCGCTTGGCTACGCCAACCGACCCCGACGCTACCGGCCGCGTTCGGAGGTCGCGGCGGGTGTGGGCAGCTCGGGACGGACCCTCTACTTGGGCGGATAGCGCCCACCAATCAGCCGAAAAGCCAAACGGCGCCGGACGCTGTAACCGGCACAGCAACCATGAAGGCGCAGCTGGCGGTCGCAGTGCCGCCGGCTGTTTCAAGAAGACTTGTGAATGCAGCCCTGCCGTGGGACCAGGCCCAAGCGAGGTGGACTCCGTCCGAAGCGACGAGGCCGCTGATCCGGCAGGGAAGAAGTGCGGCAACGGCAAGCCACGACATGGAGTCACGGCCTCTGTGCGTTTCCCAGCCCGCCCTGAGAGTTCAGGGACCGCCGGTACCACCCCACGCCAGGGCTGCATCCACAAGTCTCCTCCGAGGCCGCAGTAGCGGCTCTCTTCGTCGGCCGCAATGCCGGCGTTTCCTATCCCGGCAACGGGTATTGACCCTGAGCCTTCCCGCGGCGACGCGGGCTTTTTCTTCGTTTCGTGCGTTTTCATGGCCCTCCTTTTTTCGCCCGGCGGCGACCAACAACGCAAGACAAATGATTTGGCGGTCGTTGTGAATCCCATTCTGGAGAAGCAGTGATGGCCGAATCCCTGGATCTGGTTGTGCGCCGTCCGCCGGTGCCAGTTGATGTGATGTCTGTATCGGCGATGCCTTCCTTCGAACAGGCGCTCACCAAGTGTGCTGAAGCCTGCGGCAGTCAGGATCGAGCGGTGGCGCTCGACACCGGCATCGACAACGCATTGTGGACGCGGATCAAGCAAGGCGAGGCAGGGATCAAGGGACGCTGGTTGCTGCGTTTTATGGACGCTTGCGGCAACCACCTGCCGTTGTTCTGGCTGATCTACGCCTGTGGCTACGATCCGCGTTCATTGCGCAGGCTGGAATCTGACGTCGAACGCCAGAACCGGGAGTTGCGCGAGGAACTGGCGCGCTCCCAGCAGGAACTGGACACCATCAAGCGCTTCGTGCGCGAAACACATGCTGGCGCTGCCGGATGAGCAAACTCGCGCCGCGTTGGTCAGAGGCGGATCTGGCGACGATCCTGTCTCGACGTTCTCGATCACCGGTTGTGGCCGATGGAGAGCTGTGCACAACGCCGAGGCGTTCGAAGTATGGCAGCCGGCGTACCGTGGTCGATGGCATTGCTTTCGACAGCAAGCGCGAAGCCGAGCGCTACGCCGAACTCAAGCTCTTGCGCCAGGGTGGACGCGTGCTGTGGTTCATCATGCAGGTTCCTTTCAGGTTACCCGGCGGCACTCGGTGGTATGCCGACTTTCTGGTCGTTTGGGCGACCGGTTCGATCACCGTCGAGGACACCAAGGGATTCAAGACGGAAACGTACCGGGTGAAGAAGCGCGAGGTCGAAGCCGCATTCGGCATCGAAATCACGGAGCTTTGACGTCTATGACATGTCCGGAGTTTTTTGTGGAACAAAGTTGGTGCCTCGTGGAACATTCGGCGGCCTACAAAAATCGGGCGCGACGTTCCCGTGAATTAGCCCAGCTTTACCTCAGCAGAGGCGTCATAAAGCGCAAGTCATGCGAGGTGTGCGGCACTAAAGCTGAAATGCACCACGACGATTACAGCCGTCCACTGGTTGTGCGATGGCTTTGCTTGCTACATCACAGGGCTCTGCACAGAGCTGAATCCTTTGAGGAAAAGGTAGATAGGGTTCGGCGTTCTATGGTTGTCCATCAATCTAGGTCAGGGTTTCTGTTGGGCGGATTTACTCGACGCAACAAAGCTGACAGTAGTTGTAGTCGATGCGGTGGTTTGCGTGCCTCAAGCAGCCGGTACTGCCTGAGTTGCAAGGCCGAATACATGCGTAATTGGCGCCAACAAACCAGGGAGAGCATCACTCGATGAGCAAGAGTGATTTCGCACTGATATGCCGCCGCCGCGTACGCGTCCTGACGGTATCACGCGAGCATTGGAACCTGTTCCTCCGCGGTCAGGCGCGAATCCTGAACCTGCCGGCGGACGGCGATATCGTCGCAGCCGTCCCGCTTGGTGACCAGATTGGTTTCCGGGTGCACAGCGCGCGTTATGACCAAGTTCCTGAAGGACAGCAGTTGCCGGTCTCCGTGGCTGTGGTGGAGCGACTATGAGCAGCGTCCGCTGCGCTGGCTGCTTCAGCTTCGTCCCTGATCCTGCACGCCGCTGGTCGAGCATTGGCACCTGCACCGCTTTGCCTGACAGCCGTGTCGTCCACATGACGATGCAGCGTCACTGCTGTCTGCGCACCGAACCTGTCGGTGCTGCCAAGAGCAACACCACGAGGAGGCCAAATTAGCGATCGGTGGACGGTCTGTCATGACCGGATCTCAGATCGCAGCAGCGGGCTCAAATACTGGCCAGCTGGCTGAAGCAGTACGTTCGCGGCAGGCCGGCAGGCCTCGCAAGCTCCGGGCACCTCAACCTGGGGGCCGCAGTGCGTTTTCCATGACCTTGAGGAGGTCAAGAATATGGCAAATCGCCACCTAAATCACCCGCAGTGCCAGCTTGAGGCGGCACGTGGAATGCTGTTGAAGACGGCAACGCTCTACGCCGATATCGACGCGCCCAAGGCCTACGTCCTGCGCCGCATGGCCCAGGACCTGGTCGCGTTGCGCGATCCCGGTGTCGCCGCCATCCTGCGGCAGCGCCGAGCCCAGCACACAGGGCCTGAAGCCTGCCGAGGGGGCGTCCATGGCTAGGATCAGGACCATCAAGCCCAAGTTCTTCACTCACGGCGACCTCTACGACGCCGAGAAAGCTACGGGCCTTCCCCTACGCGTCGCCTATGCCGGTTTGTGGTGTGCCTCCGACCGTGAGGGCCGGTTCGAGTGGCGCCCCCGCGAGCTCAAGCTAGTGGCCTTGCCGCACGACGAAGTGGACTTCTCACGCGTGCTCGACGCGTTGGCCACGCGTGGCTATCTCGTGAAGTACGCGTGTGAAAACGAGGAATACGGCTACATTCCGACATGGCGCAAGCATCAAATCATCAACAATCGGGAATCAGCCTCTGTTTTGCCCAACCCAGAAGGAAAAGACTCTAAAATTCTTATAGTTACTGACGCGTCAACCACGCGTGAAGCACGTGACATCGACGCGTCCTCCACGCGCCTTCAGGGGAAGGGAAGGGAAGGGAAAGGAAAGGAAGAAAGAAAAGAGTTCCACCCCACCCCGCAAACAGTCATTCCGCCGCCTGCGGCGCCGGCAACCACGAAGGCATCGTCCCCCCAAGTCACGCCAGAAGCCCAGGCGGCAAATGCTGCCACCAGGACGGCCTACTGCGAGGAATTTTTCGCCAGGTACGGGATCGAGGCGTCCCAGGGGGCTGCCTTCAACGGGATGATCGCCGCTCTGGTGCGAAAAGTCGGCCAGTCGGAAGCGCCAAAGCTGGCCAGGTTTTACTTCAAATCCCGGAATCTGTTCTACAGCCAGCGAGGGTATTCCCTGGAACTGCTGCTCAAGGACTGTGACGCCCTGCGCATCGAGATGGCTACCGGCAATACCCCGACCACTGCACGTCCCAGCCTTCCGCCAAGGCCGGAAGGACGCGGCATCGTGACGCTGCGCGACGACGAGGTGACCTGACGTGACAGGCACGCGTGAGGCACGCGTCACCCAGAAGTACCCGCCCCATAGCATCGAGGCGGAGCAGTCGGTGCTGGGTGGCTTGATGCTCAACAACGCCGCCTGGCACGAGGTGAGCGCGATCCTGTGCGTGGAGGACTTCTACACCCAGGACCACCGCACGATCTGGCACGGCATCAACGACCTCTGCGAGGAAGGGGAGCCATGCGACTTCGTCACGCTGTCGGAAAAGTTGCGCCAGCAGGGAAACCTAGAAATGGCCGGTGGCGTTTCGTACATTGGCACTCTGGCCGCCGACACCCCAAGCGCTGCCAACGTCCGCGCCTACGCCGAAATCGTGCGTGAGCGCTCGGTGCTGCGCACCCTCATCGCCATTGGCCATGACATCGCCGAGATGGGCTACCAGCCCGGCGGCCGGGAACCGCAGCAGCTGCTGAACACGGCGATGAAGCTCGTCAGCGAGGTCAACGCCCGCCGGGTGCCTGAGGTGCGGACAATGCGCGATGTCATCGCCTCCGCGCGCAGCACGATCCAGGACATGCAGGCACGGCGGCGAGAGGGAAAGTCGCACGGGATCCGCATCGGCATCCCCTGGATCGATTCACGCACCGGTGGATTCCGAAAGGGCCAATTGGTGTTCTTCGGTGCCAGGCCGAGCATCGGCAAGAGCGCGCTGCTCAACCAGTTGGCGGTGCATAACGGATTCGCCGGCGAGCCTGGCCTGGTCTGCAGCTTGGAGATGGAGGAGGACGAACTGGGATTCCGCGCGCTGGCGCACGCCGCGCAGATCAACATGACGCGACTTTCCTTCGGCGCTGACGCCGAGGTGGCCTGGGCCGAGGAATACAACGCCAAGCACGCGCTCGACAAGCTTCCGCTGTTCTTCGACACGAAGAGCTACAACCTGCACGAGATCATCGGGCAGATCGCCTTGCACCGCCGGCAGCACGATATCCGCTGGGCCGCCGTTGATCACATCGGATTGATCGAGGCGTCGGAGTACCGCAGCACCATCGATCGCATGAGCGCCGTCACGCGCGAATTGAAGAAACTGGCCAAGCAACTCGGAATACCGATCATCGCGCTGTCGCAGCTGTCTCGCGGTGTCGAGAAGGATCAGCGCAAACCCCGCATGTCGGACCTTCGCGACTGCGGAACGATAGAACAGGACGCAAACGTGGTGTTGTTCCTGCACAGCGAGGCCGAAGACGGCACGGTAAATCCCAACATCGAACTGATCCTGGCGAAGAACCGCGGCGGCCGCCGCGGCGCCAGTGGTCCTCGTTTCGAGTTTCGTGGTGACGTTCAAACCTTCGTCGATGTCGGACTTCCGGAAAACGAGTAAGAGGGAACAGGAACCATGCACAGCCAACAAGCGGTTGAGCAGCGCCTCGAAGAGTACGCGGCTTGGCGTAACCAGGATGGAACTCAATACCCAACCGGGGACAGCGTCTTCGGACGCATCCAGGACATGCAGGAAAACGCCGGCCTGCACGGCGACGGCTTCAAGCCGGACATCATCGATGGCGTGCCGTGCCGGCCCGATGGCGGCTTGGCCCGGCGCGCCCATCAGCTGGGCTGGCAGATCGACATGGACCAGCGCTGCAGCGAGATCCACGACCTCGTGCAATTTATGCCGAGCGACCTGGTGCGCGTGCTCGAGGCCGCGTATATCGGGCCGCCCCTCGAAGTGCCACGGCCTGACCGCGATGCGGCATCGCGCCTGAAGATGAGCCTGGGCAAATACCAGCGGCTGAAGTTCGGACTGGTGTGCTGGTTCCGCGGCGTGAAGTTCAGGTCGCCGCAGTTCGAGGCGCTCCGGTGATCGGCGGAATCCTCAGCGGATCGATCACTGACCTTGCGGAAACGCAGACTCAGCGCGACTTTGCCGATCTGATTGCGGACCATTGGAAGTCGTATTTCATTCGACACTTCTACAACGCATCGACGTTCATGACGCTGGACGAGACATGTCTGCACTGCTCTTCATGCGGTGCACCTTACTCTTCCTCCGATAGCGCCTGCAGCTACTGCAAGACGGTGAGACCATGACTGACCATTACAAAATCCTCGGCGTGCCTCGCGATGCCGATATCGACACAATCAAGCGCGCTTACCGCGAAAAGGCGAGCAAGGCGCATCCAGACCGCGAAGGCGGATCGCCGGAAATGATGGCCGCCATCAATCTGGCGTATGAGACGCTGAGTGATCCCGACAAGCGCAAACGCTACGACCGCACCGGATACGATGGGCCGGAAAAGGATTTCAACAGCCTGGCCGAGCAGGCGCTGATGCAGCTCATCGATGGCTATCTCAACGAGGAGCGCGAGTTCCGTGGCAACCTCATCGAGCGCTTTCGCGGCACCGTGCAGAACAGTAACGAGAATCTGCGCGCTGCAAAGGAGAAGCTGGAGCAGAGGATGAAGAAGCTGGAGCGAGATCGTGTTCGCCTCAAGGGGCCGCCGATCATCGGCCACATGGTCGACGAGAAGATCCGCTTGCTGCACAACGGCTCCGAGCGCGCCGACGAGCAGATCAAGGTAAACGGCCTGGTGCTGGACCTGCTCAAGCAGTGCGAGGATCTGGGCCTGAAAGACCCCACTGACACGATGGTGGCGCTCGCCGCGGTGCAGGGATTTCAATACAAGCGGACGCCACATGGACCGTGGAACGTCATCGGCAACGACGGTGAGTAGCCAGCGCGAAAAACATAGCGCTGCCGAGGTAGCAGCCGCTGTTGGCCGCTGCATTGGCCGGGACGTGACGCTCGATGATGGGCTGTTCAGCGGTGGACAGATCGAGAACTTCCGGCGTGGTTGGGCAAAGTACATCATGGGATCGCCTGGCAAAGTTGGACACTTCTACGAGCGCGACGGCTTTGACATGGCCCATTCACTGTGCGGCCATCATCGCGATGTCCAGGTCCGCTGGCTGTATGGGATCGGCAACATTCCGGAGTGCCAGCACTGCGTTACCCGGCTGGAAAGTCGATCCCGCCGCCGGCGCGCCGAAACCGGCGTTTGAAAAAACCGGGTAAGGGAACCCCTTGCGGACAGCCCATGTGCTGGGCGTAGACTCTGCGCCCTGAGCTTCATTCGTTCGCCGTCGAGGGTTTCGTGTCCAACGCCGTTCCCCATCTCGTCATTTCCGGCAGCCAAGTCTCGACCCACGCGAGCCACGATGAGGCGCGCGCCGCCGCAGTCGAGCAGGCCAAGCGCGGCGTGGTAGTGACCGTAGCGCAGCTGGTGGAGACGATTCATCTCGGAGCCGTGCTCACCGATGCCTCCGGGAACACGTCAGTGCTACCCACAACCGCGGCCTGAACCGGGCCGGGGTAGCTCAACGGTAGAGCAGCTGCTTCGTAATCAGCGGGTTGCAGGTTCAAATCCTGTCCCTGACTCCACCCTTACCCGCCTCCCCTTGACCGGTGAACGGTCACAATCCCATACTCTGCGGCATTCTGGCCCTTGGCGCCCACTCGGCGTCCAAAATGCGCACAACCCGCTGGCCCCTGATCATCGCCGGTATCGCGCTTCCAACGGTCTGGATTCTGAACAGCGCCGGCCGCGCCAGAGACCACAGGCCGGGCTACCCGGTTATCAGTTCTCTCCACTGCCAGTCCAAGGTTGCCACCGCCAAGGCGCCAGCTGTGCCTCTGCGCGAGGCGCGGATGCTGGATTCCGGCGGCGGAACCGTCCAGCAGGGATGCTGGTATGCCGGCTCGAATTCGGGCATGCAGACGGCTATCGTCCTGTACTGGGAAGACGGCAGCACCGACAGCTACCCATTCGCGGTGTTCGCCTACTACGGCTTCCGGTACGACGATCAGCAGCATCGCTACGTGCCGAAGTACAACTGACCTCCCCTCCGCAGCGCCATCCAAGCGCTGCACAACTTACCCGTGTCCTGCCTTCGCGGCGGCGGGCGCGCCTGGGTTCCGGCGCTTTTATTCCAGGTGACAGACGTGGGCAAACTTGTCGGGCAGAATCGGCAGTTCGGACCAGCCTCGCGCCAGACCTTGGCCGGCCTGAAGGCGGTCCTCGATGCCCAGGGTGTGCCAGATGATGGCGGCCGATACATCGACCAAGTAGGCGGCGGCGTCCGCATCGGACATACGCACGGCCATCCAGGCTGTGAGGACTATCGCAAGGCGTTTCCGCAGGAGAAGTGACCATGCCGATGAAGAAAGGCAGCACGAAGAAGCCAGCAGCGCCGGCGAAGAAGGCGCCGACGGGCAAGAAGCAGCGCGGCGGTCCGGTCGAAATGCCGATGCGGCGCCCCGGAGCCTACTGAACGTGGCTACCATCAAAAAGACCGGCAGCTACAAGGGCAAGAGCAACAAGCTGGGCCATGGCGGCCGCTCGGCGCAGATGCGCGACCAGGGCGTGCCCGGTGGCGTCATCGGCAATATCGCGCGCAGCAAAGGCGCCGCGCCAGGCGGCCCGAACTACCACGGCAAGCCGCGAGGCCGCGGTCGGTGAATTCGGATCTGGCGGCCTTCCTGAAGCTCGCCGGCTGCCTCATTGTCGGCGGCGTCTGCGTGGTCGAACTGGCCTGGCTGCTGTCGGATTCCATCTCCGAGTCAGCACCTTGGAAGGCGAAGCCGCTGCGGAAGAAGGCGTGATTAAACTGCCGCCATAGGCCAAGAAGGGAACGGCTGCCGCTGCCAACAGCGCACCGCAGCCAGTCCAGGCTGATACACCTTCCCCATTTCACAGCGCAACCGGCCGCCGGCCATGCGCTGCGTAGCACGCTGCACCACGCAGTAATCCCCTCCGCGGCGACTGCCGCAAACCAATGCCGCACCGCGGCGCAGGAGCATTCCATGCAAGCACTCATGAGCCCGGCCGAGGCGGGGCCGAAGAAGGCGTTTCTGGTCGGTGACGAGAACATCACCCTGGCCCAGCTGCAGGCTGCCGGCCTGGTAGCGCCGTATGGCGAGGTCGATTTCATCACCTCCGTGGCGCTGACCGCCGCCCGCACCATCGCGCTGCCGCCGCTGAGCACTGTCGGCGCCGGCTTCAAGTGGTCGATCAAGGACATCGGCGGCGGTTGCACCAGTTCCAACACTCTGAAGTTCGCCCTCAACGGCTCCGACCAGTACCAGGGCGGAAGCAGCAACCCGGGCGTCGCGGCCGCCAACGGCATCGCCACGATCGCCAACAACGGCACCCAGTGGAACGCCGCCTAAGAGGCTGAAGCGACAAGCGCATTTCGAGGAAGCGCCCCGGCCGATCCAACAGGCGGCTGGGGCATCCTCCGGAGGTTATGGAGATGGGCAAGGGCGTCAACCGGATCAAGGGAACCAAGCTGACGCCGAAACAGGAGCGTTTCTGCCTGGAGTACATGATCGACCAGAATGCTTGCGCAGCGGCGCGGCGAGCTGGTTACAAGTACGCCAAGGAGGGTCCGCGCCTCCTGACGTGTTATCCGGCCGTCAAGGCGCGAATCGAAGAACTGCGCGCCGAGCAGTTCCAGCGCCTGCAGATGTCAGCCGATGAGGTGCTGATCGCACTGTCACGCATCGGCCGCTTCGATCCGCGAAAGATGTTCGACGACATGGGCAATCTCAAGATGCCCCATGAACTCGATGACGACACAGCCTTGTGCATCGCCGGCATTGACGTCGAAGAGAGAAAGACGGTCAAGCGCAAGGACGACGAAGACGAGGTACGCAACGAAATCGTCCAGATCAGAAAAGTGAAGGTCAACGACCGCATCGCTGCCCTGACCGTCCTGGCGCGACGCCACAACCTGTTCGAGAAAGAGGCCATGAGCGCCGGCGGCGCCGTTGGCGAAAGGCTTGCCGAGATCGTGCTGCGCGCGCAGCAGGCCGGCGGCGGCATTGCGGGACTACTGGGGCAGAAGAAGCCCAAGGTGACGATCAAATGACCGATTTCACAAAGCAACCGGGTGCCGAGAATCGCCCGGTTGGCGAGAAGCTTGGCGCCGACATGACGCGAGCCCTCTTCACGGCGCCGGGAAAGAGCTTGCCTGACGCCGTGCGCACCTACGAGCAGAAGACCGGCCGCACCATCCACAATCCGCTGGCGAACCAGTGTGAGTGCCCAGCCTGCATCAAGGTGCGCACGGATGCCCTGCTGGCGAATGCCGTTGTCGGAGACTCGATGTAATGCAGGCCTCGGCTCCGTTCACGATCACGCTTTCGACCGAGAAGGCCAACCTGCGCCGGGTGCACGGCGAACATGTGCGCATCACCTGTCCGCACTGTCGCGGCGGTGCCAACCTAGCAGCAGTCAACGGTGGCCTGGCCGACTATGACGGATTCTGGTTCTGCGATGACTGCACCGCCGGCGGCCGGTATGACCGGCTTGCGCGTACACCGCGCGCCGCCCGCTTCCAGTTGCGCCTGCGCGACGTACTCGCCGGAGTTCACTGATGCTGCTACGAAAGAAGGCGTCCCCCATGAATCCAGCCCCTCTGGCGCCACCGCCGGACCTTCACGGCGCGCTGACCTTCGAGCGCTACCGGCCGAAGCCCGGCGAGATTCCCGGTGGCTACGTCGGCTGGTGCGTGCGCGTCACCATTGCCGCTGCCGCTGGCATCAAAGTGAGCAATCTACTGGCGCCGGAGGCTTTCAATTCCAGCACCCTGTGGCTGTTCGCCGCGGAAGCGGCAGAGAAGGCGCTCGCTTACCTGTCGGCATTCCGGCTGGAAGTGGCCCAGGCCCAGGTGGAGTACGTCAGCCCGACGAAGCACTGCCGCATCACGCACGCCGAGGGGTATATCCACACCTCGACAGAGCGCGTTGCGGGAAACAAGCAGGTGAACATCCGCCTGCCAGCCATTCGCTTCGTGATCCAGATAGGAGACAACCAGATCATTCCGTGCGCCGACGCGCTGCCGGAACTGCAAAGCGTCGATGACTGGTCGGAGGGCTTTTCCGAGATCGTCGCCGACAAGGTGCGGCAGGCCGGCGGCCGCGTCGACCAGTCGGCCCTGCGCGCCGAGTTCGCCAAGATCGCGCGCAATGCGATCAAGGCGATGGACAAGCGCGATATGCCGACTCTGGCACTCCCGGTACTGAAGCAGTAGGAGAGGATCTTGCCTGCATCCCGGCGGCGCAAGGAATCGAAGCCGCGGGACCGGGCCACTGCCAACTGGAAGGGGCAGATCACCAAGGCGAACAAGGCCGCCGACGTTGCAGCCGAACAGGTGCTGCAGCTGCTCGAGGAGAATCTGGCCAACCGCGATTGGCGCCTGCGAAACCTCTACCACATCGTCGACAAGAAGGGCCGGCGAGTCCTGTTTCAGCCGAATGACGCGCAGAAGCGCGTCTACGAGCAGCTTGCGAACCGCAGCGTCATCCTGAAGATTCGGCAGCCTGGCGTTACCACCGGCCTGTGCATCCTATGGCTGGACAGCATTCTCTTCAATGAGGAGAACCTGAAGGTCGGCATCGTCGCTGACACGCTCGACAACGCGAAAACCATTCTCAAGGACAAGGTTCTCTACCCTTACGACAACCTGCCAGAGGAAATCAAAGCACGGTTCCCGTGGGCCGTACGCAACACGCAAGAATTCGAACTCGCCAAGGGTAGTCGCATCACGGTCGATACGAGCTTCCGATCCGGCACCATCCAGATCCTCCACGTCACCGAGTACGGCGAAATCTGCGCCAAGCACCCGCTGCACGCGCAGGAGGTGCGCTCCGGTGCCATGGAGGCAGTACCCCAGGACGGCATCGTCGTCTACGAGTCCACGGCGAAAGGCCGCGAGGGACACTTTTACGAACTCGTGCAGGATGCGCAGAAGGGCGATCCAGCCCTGTCCGAGTGGCGATTCACATTTCTCGCCTGGTGGGAAATCGCCGAGTACACGAAGGACGGTCCGACGCTGGAGTTCCCGCCGGACAAGGAATATCTGGACAAGCTGGAAACGGAGATCGGTCGCAAGCTGACGCCGGGACAGCGCCGGTGGTGGTGCTGGAAGCGCCACGACCAGGGCGAGGACATGCACGCCCAGTATCCGGGCACACCGGAAGAGGCGTTCAAGCAATCTACCGAGGGCGCCTACTACGGCCGCCAGATGATGGATGCCTGGCAGCAGCGCCGCATCACGACGTTGCTGATCGATCCCAGCATCCTGGTCGAGACCTGGTGGGATATCGGCATGGCCGACTCGAACGTGATCTGGTTCGTGCAGCGCCTGGGCAATGAGATCCGGCTCGTCGACTACTACGAGAACTCCGGCGAAGTTCTGGGCCACTACGCCACGTACATCCGGGAATGGAAAGAGCGGAACCGGATCGTCGGTTTCAGCCGGCACATCGCCCCACACGATATCGCCAACCGCGAATGGACCGGCGCTGTCAGCGGCGAGCGCCGCGTTGACGCGGCGCTGAAGGCCGGCATTGAGTTTGTGGCCGCGCCGAAGCTACCGGTGCATGACGGCATCGATGCGGTGCGCCGCGCTCTACCGCTGTGCCGCTTTGACGCCGAGCGCTGCAAGCGCGGTATCGACTGCCTTGAGCATTACCGGAAGGAGTGGAACGAAATGCTGGGCGTCTACCGCAACCAACCCCTCCATGATTGGGCCTCCCACGGCGCCGATGCCTTCCGTACCGGCATCACCATGGGCGATGCAGGTCTTCCCGGGGTGATCGCGCAGACACGCGCCGCAGTCGTGCCGCCGCCGCGCCGCAAGGTAGTCTGGTAAGTGGCCGCTGGCATCCGCCCAATGACCAACGGCGCCGGTGCGCCGGCACCTGGCGGCATGCTGCAGGTGCTGAACCTGGAGCAGACCCTGCAGCGCGAGGAGGCGCTGCGCGCCGCGACCAGCCCGGTGCTGCCCGTGGAGATCGAGTCCGGCCTGACAGGCCACATCCGCAAGGCCTGGGAAACGGCCAAGATGTACCGCCTCAAGACCGACCTGCGCCTGCTCGAATGCCTGCGCGCGCGCCGCGGCACGTACTCGCCGGCCGAGATGGCCAACATGCAGGCGCGTGGCGGCAGCAACATCATCTGGATGGACATCGCCGACACCAAGGCGCGGTCCGCCGCAGCCTGGATCAATGACGTCATCATGCCCGCCGGCGAGCGCGCCTGGTCGATCGAGCCGTCGCCGATCCCAGAACTGCCGGACGAGATCAAGCAGGCCGTACTGGAGAAGGCTGCTTTCGAAGCACGTCAGACGATGGTCGACCAGGCGCGCGCCGGCAAGCCGTGGATGACACAGGATGATTTCCGCACCCTGACCGCCGAGATCGGCGCGAGCATCCGTGACGAAGCGCTCAGCGCCATGCGCGACAACGCGGCGAAACGCGCCGAACGCATGGAGAGCAAGCTGGGCGAGCACATGGTCGAGGGCGGCTACCGCCAGGCCATGGCCGAGTTCACCGACCACTTCGTCTCCTACCCGGCTGCGGTGCTGAAAGGCCCGTACTTCCAGACCAAGGACTGCATGGTCTGGCTGCCGGGCTGGAATGTGAAGGTCGAGAATCAGATCAAGATGTGCTGGGCGGCCGTCAACCCGTTCGACTGCTACCCGGCGCCGAACGCGCCGGATTGCCAGACCGGTGACTTCATCGAGCGTCTGCGCCTGCGGCGCGAGCACCTGTACGCCATGATCGGCCTGCCGGGCTACAACGAGCAGGCGATTCGCGGCGCGCTTGAAGACTATCGGAACGGACGAAACGAGGCCTGGCTGTGGTCCGAGATGGAGCGCCGGCGCTACGAGAACGACACGATCTTCGACTGGCTGGCGCCGCACGGCGTCATCGATGCCCTGCACTACTGGGGCAACGTTCCCGGCGCTTACCTGATGCAGTGGGGCATGGACCCAGAGGATCTGGACCCAGTCAAGGAATACGCGATCGACGCGATCCTGATCGGAAACTACGTTATCCGCGCCGCCTTGAACGGACACCCGCTGAAGCAGCGCCCTTACCGCAAGGCCTGCTTCAGCAACGTGCCCGGTGCCTTCTGGGGCCGCTCGCTGTTCGATCTGATCAAGTCGTCGCAGAAGATGTGCAACGCCACCGCATGCGCCATGGCCGACAACATGGGCATGGCCAGCGGACCCATGATGTGGCTGTACGCCGACCGCCTGGCGCCAGGATTCACCGACATCAACCCCGAGCCCTGGAAGATTTACCAGTTGTCGTCGAGCAAGACCGGCAGCGACAACATGTCGAATCCTGGCATCGGCTATATCACCACCACGTCGAATGCCGGCGAGCTGATGGCTGTGTTCAAGTTCTTCGAAGACCGCGCCGACATGACCAGCGGCGTGCCGAAATATTTTGCGGGCGCCGCCGATCAGGCGCCGCAGGTGGCGCGCACGCTGTCGATGCTGATGAATGCCGCCTCCAAGGGACTGCGGCAGGCCATCTCGGAGATTGACCTCAATGTAACCGAGCCGACGATCACTGACGCCTACATCTACGAAATGCTTTATGGCGCGGACATGGGCGTCAAAGGCGACTGCAACATCGTCCCACGCGGCGCCGCGGCCGTGCTCATCAAGGATGCACAGCTGGAGAACCGCAAACAGGCTTTGAGCCTGGCCGGCAACCCGCTGACGATGCAGATCATCGGCATTCGCGGTTACGCCGAACTGCTGCGCGAGACCTACAAGATGCTCGAGGTTCCGGTCGACAAGATCGTGCCGAGCGACGATGCACTGATCCAGAAGGAGCAGGCCGCCGAGCAGGCGCAACTGCAAGCGCAGCAAAACGGTGCACTCCATGGGCCTAACCCGGACAAGACCGCCGAGAACGCGGTGAAGCTGGCTCAGCAGCGCACCCAGCGCGACCTGAAGGCCGCGACGATCCAGAAAGACCTGAGCGTCGCCGCCATCAAAAAAGGACTGCCGCCGCCGCGAGGCCTCACCCTGCCGGCGCAGACCGCGCTGGGCCTTTCCAATGAAGCTCCGGCCCCCGCCGGCGCCTGACGAAGAGGACGAAACGATGCACGACATGATCACTTTCGGCGCGGGCCTGCTGATCGGCGCCGCCTCCATGGGCGGCTGGTGGTTCTGGCTCGGCCACAAATCCGGGGTCCATATGGCGGTCAGCCACCTGACGACCACGACCAAGGCGGTTGAGACAGCCGCCGCCTCGGTGATCGACAAGGTCAAGGCCGCGGCCTAAACAGCGCGCCACACCATTCACTGCACCCATCGCAAGAGGAAGAACCCATGATCAATCCCACAGTCGGACGTGTCGTCCACTACCATCCCCACTCCAACCAGGCGCAAGCCGACTTCGCGCCGACCCAGGTCTGCGCCGCCCTGATCGCTTTCGTGCACTCCGACACCCTGGTGAACCTGGCAGTGTTCGACGCCAATGGCGCGCTGCAGCAGCGCACCCACGTGCCGCTGATCCACGACGAGGAGAACGAACAGTTGCCCGAGGATGGCAACTACGCCACCTGGATGCCCTACCAGAAGACCGTGGCCGCCGGCGAGATCCCGGCTGTCCAGCACGCGTCATGAGCGCCAGCGAAGCGGCAATCGAGCGTGAACTTCAGGGGCGCAGGCTGAATGCGCCGCGGCTGACGCCCGAACATATCGACGCGCAGATCATCGCGGAGGAATACATCGGCCCCGGCGACTATCCGACCGTGCAGCCGAGGCTGGCTGCTACAGCCCTCGGCTGTCTCACCATCTGCGTCCTTGTGCTGCGCAATGGCTTCACCGTGGTCGGGAAGTCGGCCTGCGCCAGCCCGGACAACTTCAATGCCGAAATGGGCCGAAAGATCGCCCGGGAGAACGCCCGGCGGCAGATATGGGATCTGGAAGGTTACGCGCTGAAGACACGTTTGTCCGCATGTGAGATGCCGACGTGAGTCGCTTCAGCATCTGCGATGAGGAGTTCGAGCGATTCAGGCAGTATCTATTCTCGACCGGCGTGACGTCGTTCGCTTTAGTGGCAGTCGGTCCGGATGGGCCTGAGGATATGATCACGGCGAGGGTACTGCAAAACAGGTCTCCAGCGAGCGAACCGGAACGTCTCGATGCTGCAGTGCGTTCTTCTCTGGGGCTGCACACGCCGAGCGAGTTTCATTTCCTCGATTCCAGGCAGCCGTCGGCGGCAGCGTCTTCAGACTCGAGCTACGACCTGTGAACGTGCGCAACTCCTTCGGAGTGTTCGCATTCCGAGCACTCCTCCGCTTCCTGCCGTTCCTGCGCCACCGGCCGGCCGGAGTCTATCTCTACCCGAGCGACCGGCCGCATATCCGGCCCTGTCTTCCCCTGTGGTTCTGCCGCTGGTACTGCGAACGGCTTGAAGGCGAGATTCAGATCATCGACGGTGTGCACAGCTGGAAGCCGGGCGCATTATGAGCAACATCGTTTCCTTGCGTGGGGCCTGCCCGGCAGAAGCGCAGCGTGAACCGAATCCGGAAGTCGTCGCATTCTGCGAGCATCTTGCCGCGAAAGCGCGATCCGGAGGCATCCGGGGAATCGCTGTCACTTATGTCGATGCAGCCGATGGCGTCACTACTGATTGGTCAAGCGGTCAGGCCGATAGCCACGACCTGGTTGCCGGCACATCAATGCTCAACTATCGCGTCAACCGTGCGCTATTCGAGGATGACATTTGAGCCTCCACGAGATTCACCGCGGCCAAGCCCCCTTAACCGACATTGTCGGCAGACTTCGCCTACTGGCTGACCAGATCGAGTCGGGAAAGTACAAGGCTGACTTGTGCTGCGTCGTGCTGAAAACACCACCCATCGATGATGGCAGTCACTTCGTGCACACCTTTTCCTATGGCGATTACAAGAGCGTCTACGAGTGCGATGGCTTGATGATGTATGCCGCAACGCATAGTCGAGACGGAGATTGAACATGAAACGACGCTTCTTCTACATCACGGCACCTGGCGCCCACGTGGTGCACATGACTGCCGGCGGCAAGCGCATGGAAGGCGATCTGCTGCGCTGCGGTCGCCGAATCCAGGTTGGCTGGCGCTGGATGACGCCGCGGCCGCTGCGGATGCCACGCTGCAAGCAGTGTGAGAACGCCTCGCACTGATGGCCGCGCTGAATCGCCATCAGCTTGAAACGCTGAACCACATCCGCGTCTCTCCCCTGGGCCAGGCGCTGTTGGCCATCCTGCACCAGCGCTTGGCTGAGTACGACGCCGCGCTGCGCCGCGAAAAGGACGCCGATATCTACCGAGCCCAAGGCAAGGCCCAGGCGCTCGATGACCTGATCACCGAGATTGAAAAATCTCACGAGCAATTACAGAGACAAGTTCCTCGGCCAAAGGAACAACTCTGATAAGGCGCCGGAACCGCTACGGCATCCGGCTTTTACCAACCAGCACCCTAATTCCAAGCCCATTACAGGGCATGGCGGCGTTTCCTGCGCGGCCAGCAGGACTCACGTGGCCACACGCCTGAATTGGATGGATCAGGGCGCCAGGAGAGCAAATGTCTACTCCCGATCCAACTCTCACCCAAGCAGCACAGAACCAGCATGCTCCCCGACTGCCGCGCCAGGTACAGGCGCAGGTCGATCGTGCAAGGTCACTCGAAGCCCAGCGGACTGCATCAGCAGCGGCCACGGCCGCCGCCGAAACGCCAGCGCCGGGCGCCACACCACCCACCGAGGCAATGCCGCAGGACCCGCCGCCCGCTCCGGCTGCGCCGGCCGCCGATCCCAGCCGGATCAGCGTCGGCAAGCTGGACCTGGCTGAGCTCATCAACCTCGCCGATTACTCGGCCGCCGACCCCGCCCGTGAATCCGACCCTGTCTACTGGAAGGCTCGCTTCATGGTGGCGGACGGCATGGCCAAGAAAACCCGGCAGGTGAACGAGACCAACCGCAGCCTGCAGGCAGAGGTTGACCGCCTGAACAAGGAAGTCACCCGCCTCAAAACGTCCGGCCCTGCGTCGGCCGCCGCGCCAGCCTCATCCACAGCGCCAATCCGCCCCGAAGACATCGACCTGTCCAGGTACTACACGCCTGAGCAGATCGAGGAATACGGCGAGGCCCAGCTGCGAGCCCACCTCGCGGCCACCCTCACGACTTCGGAGAGGATCATCCAGGAGCACGTTGAACAACGCGTCAGTGCCCGCCTGGAACCGATCGAGCAGGAACGCGAGACGGCGCGTCAGCGCCAGGAACGCGAGGCGCTGGAACGGTCCCAGCAAGAAGAGAACGAGTATGTCGAGCAGCTGACGGAACTTTTGCCGGAGTGGTCCGAGATCAACAAGGATCCCCGCTGGCTCCGCTGGCTGGACGGCAAGAACTCGGACGGCATTTCCCGTCAGGTCGTTCTGGACACCCTTTCCGCCGCCCGCGATGCGGAGCGTACGGCAGCGCTGTTCAAGGCCTATCTCGAAGACGCTGGCGCCAAGCCGAAACCACCGCTCCCGGCCCCGCTGCCGCCCGCAACGCCTCCTGGCGTTCCTGGCGTGCCGCAGTCGATGGCGGACATGCCCTACCCCATGACCCCTCATGGCTACAAGCAGTGGAAGACGGCGCTTGCGCGGACTCGTGGTATATGGCGTGGCAACGTCGAACTGACCAAGCAAATCGAGGCGCGGTACAACGCGGCCATAGCGAGCGGCACTCTCGTCAATCGCTAAGTCGTAGCGGCTATCTGTGCAGCACGAAGGGTTGAGACAGCGGATTAACTCGCGGTCGCTGCCTGGAACCGAGACGCGGCAACTCAACCGCCCGGGCCAGAGCGACTGCTCTTTGGAGAAATCCAATGACTTTCCCTGTCGCTCCCGGCGTACCCGATTACACCAGTTCCGGTACGTCCAAGTTTGACCCCGACATCTGGTTGTAACGGCCAGAACAAAACCGGGTCTGAATAACGGGGACCACGTCGTATAGGAACCCGATGCAAGCGCACGCTGGCCAACCAGGCAGGATACCTGCGAATGTTGACCGAGAAGTATCTAGCGGGGTTTATTGACGCCGATGGCTATATCGGTATCCGGGCACGAATCGGTTCTAAACCTGACTGCGATGTTGAATTGACGCAGCGGGAACAATACCGTGAAGTGCTGGATGATCTGATGGCTATGTTCGGCGGTAGCTTTCGAATCCGCGAAGCGATAGGCGACCGATTCGCATCGGTATGCCTTCGTGGCGGACCAGCTGCAAAGCTGATCGAACGGCTATCTAAGTACGCTGTGATCAAAGGACCGTGGATGCAGGCCGCGCTGGAATTGGTGCGGAATGCCCCGGTGCTGCAAACGCAGGAACAGGTTGTTGCTTTTCGCCGGCAGTGGAAACTGGTTAAGCGGAAGGCATCGTCAACCGAACGCAATTATCCTTCACGAAAATGGCTTGCCGGATACTTTGACGGCGACGGTAGTTTTGTCGCCTACAAGGGGACATCTGGAGCATACGTGCGGGCAACGATCATGTCCGAGCCGCATTTGGCATGCGGCATAAGGCTGATCCAGAAAGCATTTGGTGGACACATCGTTGAAGAACGAAACAACCTCCTATGGCACCTGCAGATGCCGCCCTCAAAGATCAATCAGTTTGTCGGCTACATGGCCGATGATCTTGTGATCAAGAAGGCGCAAGCGTACTACCTGCTACATCTCGCACAGGGTGGCAACCTCCGAGACGGAGAAACCATCCGACAGCATATGAAAGAGATGAATGCGCAGCAGCACAGACTAAGCGACCCGGCAGGGCATGCCGCCGCGTTGGCGAGAACCGTACGGTTCGATTTACCAAGCGGCTGGCAAAAGCCCTGAAGCGATAGTCGGACCCGCATTTGCGGGTTGCGGGAAAAATGGTGGAGAAGTTCTACGCGGCCACCTGTTTCGGCGAAATCGCGCAGACGGACTACGAGGGCGAGGTTGCCGGCTTCGGCTCCAACGTCATCATCCGCACGGTGCCGGACGTCACGGTTTCCAACTACGTGGCCGGTGCGGGCCTCACCCGCCAACGCCCGCAGTCGCCGTCCGTCACGCTGTCGATCAACCGCGCCAAGAGCTTCAGCGTCGCTCTGAACCGCGTGCAGTACCGTCAGGCCGACATCGACATCTCGGAGGTGTTTGCCACCGACGGCGCGCAGAAGGTGAAGATCAAGGCCGACCAGGACCTGCTGGGCAATATCTACACGCAGGTGGCTGCCATCAACCAGGGCACCGCCGCGGGCAACCAGTCTGGCAACCTGAACCTGGGCGCGGTTGGCACACCGCTGTATGTGAGCTCGAACGGTTCCGGAAACGATTCCGGTTCGAGCAATGCCAACTACCAGCCGATCATCAACGCGATCACGGCCTGCTCGCAGGTGCTGGATGAGCAGGACGTGCCCGACGAGGATCGCTGGATCGTCCTGCCGGCGGCCGCGATCACCGCGGTCAAGCGCAGCCCCCTGAGTCAGGCGTACCTGACCGGCGATACCGTTTCGATTCTTCGCAACGGCAAGACCGGCATGGTGGACCGTTTCACGATGTACCAGTCCAACAACCTGACCAAGACGGTGGACAGCAGCTCGGGCAATCCGACTGCCTGGAACATCCCGTTCGGCCACAAGTCCGGCCTGGCGTGGGCGTCCCAGATCGCGGAACTGCGCGAGATCGACGATCCGAACGACTTCGGCACGCTGATCGATGGCCTGCTGGTCTACGGCTACCAGGTCGTCAACCCGAACGTCCTCGGCTGGCTGTACGCGGTGATCGGTACCACCTAAGCGGCGCTGTATCGGCCGTTCCCGATGTATGGGGGCCTTCATCGGCCCCCTGCATCACCCCAGCATTTTCAGCCAGGAGATTCCAATGGCGAAGGTAGCGACGAATCCGCAGGGCACGGAGAGCCTGATGACCTCCAAGACCAACGCGGCGTTTCCCAACGACACCGGCAGCGGCAAGGCCGGCATGACGTTCAAGAGCGGGATGCTGCCCACGGATCGCAACGTCGATCCCAAGAACATGGGCGGTTACCGCAGCAAGAAGTAAACCCCGCCGGCGGGCATCCGGCAAAACGAATCGGGGGCCTTCGGGCCCCCATCTTTTTTTAGGAGCAACAAGCGATGTCTCTCGATCTCTCGAACATTTCCGTTGAAGACCTGCTGAAGGCGCTGCTCAACAATCCCCAGGGCGCCGCAATGGTCGATTCACTGCAGGCGCAGGCAAAGGCCAACGAGGTGGTGAAGCCGACCACCAGGTACATGCTGAACAAGAAGCACGGCTACCTGGTTCCGGCCACCCAGCACAACTGGAACAACGCTGAACTGCACCCCTTCAACGGAAGCGTTTTCCCGTCGAATACCCAGGAAGGCCTGGTGTGGCTGACCGGCGGCGATGCCGCGATTCTCCACCTGCGCCGGAACGATGCGAAGTCGGCTTCCCCGTCCCCGCGGATCGTCGATGACGCCGGGCAGGAGGATGAGGTTGTCTTCGACCTGAACACGGCGACCGATCAGGAGATTGTCGATTTCGCGTTCAGCCAGTACGGAAAGAATCTGGACATCGGCATCGGCACGAAGAAGCTGAAGGCCGAACTGCGCGCGCTGGTAACCGCGGCCAACGGGTAATCGACGAGCTCGCCGGCCATGCCATATTCCGCCCAGGACATTGTCAACAGGGTTAGGGATACCCTCATCGACCCGACCCCATGGACATACTGGTCAGATGTGGCGCTGCTGGGGCATATAAACAACGCCATTGGCGCCATCGTCCAGTTGGACAAAAAGGCGTCCGTGGTCAACGCGCCATTCCAGCTGGCCGCGGGCACGAAGCAACTGTTGCCGCCGGATGCCGTCGCGCTGATTGATATCCCGCGAAACATGGGGACCAACGGGGCTACCCCTGGCCGCGCGATCACCATGATCAGCATGGAGGACTTGATTGCCTGGCGGCCACGGTGGAACTCCGATCCGACATCCCCGGTGATTCGGCACGTGATGGCCACCCCCGAGGATCCGCGGCGCTGGTACAACTGGCCGCCATCCGATGGCACCAACTATGCCGAGATTCAGTACGAGCAGGTGCCCGACGACATCGCGCTGACGCTGAACAACCTGGTCAGCACGGTGGCGAGCGGCCAGTCGGTGCTGCCGATGAGCAATACCAACGGCATCACGGTCGGACAACTCGTCCAGGATCTGACCAGCTACTACGTCAGGCCACCGAATCAGCCGTCATACCCGGTCATTCCGGGCACGAAGGTGCAGTCGATCATTGCGGGCACTTCGATCACGCTCACCGCTCCACTGCAGGGTCCGATCACTGCGAGCGACTGGTTGTCTTTCAGCGATCCATTCCCACTACCCGACCTCTACGCGGAGCCCACCTACAACTTCGTCCTGGCGCACGCGCTGGACCGCAATAGTTCCAAGGGGGATCCCGGGATGTCGAACACCTACTGGCAGCGCTTCATGGCGCTGCTCGCCGCCGACGATCAGACCATCGATCGCCTCGGCATCGGCCGTCCGGCAAGCTGACCATGGCCGATATCGAAGGTTTCTTCAACCTGATCCGGCCATGGGCCAAGGGCTGTCCAGAGCCCGGCATGCAGGACGCCCTGGTCACTTCAGCGCGCGAGTTCGCGGCCGAGACCTTGTTCGTGCAGCGCAATGTGGTGGTGACCACCAACGGCACTACGCCGACGCAGAACTACCCCATCGCCCCACCGAGCCAAGAGGAAGAAATCATCGAGGTCGTAAGCGGACAGGGGGTCGATTCCAACGGCAACATATGGCCGGTGAAACCAGGCAATCCCAGCTTCTGGAATCCAGGCTTGGCCCCTGGACCACCCTACCAGTACAAGTTCGTCCCCTACACCTCGGTCTCGTTCTGGCCTATCCCGAACGCGATCTACACCATCACCCTGGTTGTCGCTGTGCAGCCACGCCAGGGCGCCAGCGTGCTGCCGGACGAGATCATGCGGCGCTGGGACAGAGAGATCTGCGATGGCGCCCTGGGGCGCCTAGTGACGGTCCCGAATCGCCCCTGGAGCAACCCGGCGGCCGAAGGCAAGTACGTTGCCAGTTTCCTGTCCGGCGTTTCCAAGGCGCGCTCCGAACTGCTGCGGCAGGTGAATGCCGGCGGCAGCCGGGCACGGCCGAGGGCCTTCATCGCATGACCGCCTACAGCCTGCTCTACTGGGGCGGCTTCAATGCCGCGGTCAACAATCCGCTTCCGTTTCCGCTCGACGTCACCCTGTCGGGCGGTACCGCGTCACTGAATTGGCCTGCGCAGGCCGGCGCCTACGAGTACTCCGTTCTGGCCGGGCAGGACGATGAGCCGCTGGTGCCGATCCAAACCGGTCTGACCTCTCCCGGCGCGACGATCGCCGGACTGGGCAGCGGCATCTATGCCTTCGTTGTCGTGGCGAAGCTTGGTGACCGGCAGGAGGCCGCGTCGCAACTGGTTCGCAATGTCGGGCACACCACCCTGGTCGCCACCCCGGATAGCCAGAAGATCACCCTCGCCGTGACGCCGGTATTTGGCGCCACCGGCTACAACGTCTACCTGGGAACGGTAAGCGGCCAGGAATCGCCAATCCCGTTGCCGCAGACCCAGCAGCAGGGCACACCGTGGGCACAGCCCGTGTCCGGCGGATTTGTGGTTCAGAACCTGACCAATGGGACGTCCTACTTCCTACAGGTACAGCCGACTTTCGGCAGCTGGTGGGGTCAGTCCACGGAGATCGGGGCAACCCCGTCCCTCGCCGGACCGACAAGCCTGGCCGCCATTGCTTGCGACGGCAGGATCAACCTGACCTGGAACGCCGTTGCCGGGTCCTCGTCGTACAACATCTACCAGGGCACATCGCCAGGCGGAGAAGGATCGAGCCCCGTTCAAAGCGGCATCACGGGCAACTCAACGACGGTCAGCAGCCTCACCGATGGCACCGCCTATTACTTCACTGCCAAAGCCGTCGTCAATTCGGTTCTGTCCAACCCTTCGAACGAGGCTTCGGCGACGCCAGTCGCGCTCGGAACGCCGACGGGTTTGAACGTCACGCCCAATCCGGCCACGGCATCATTCCTGCTCACCTGGAGCGCGGCTACCGCGGCGGCAAGCTACAACGTCTACGCTGGCACTTCGCCGGGCGGCGAAGGTTCATCGCCGGTTGCGACGGGTATCACGACGACAACTTTCAACACGCCCAGCACTTTCGAGACCGGCGTTACCTACTACTTCACGGTCAAGGCTGTTAACCCGTGCGGGCAAATTTCAGCGGCTTCGAATGAGGCCAGTGGATACCTGTCGTCCTACGCCGTGGCCGTCCTGCAAGACGCGCCGCTGTTGTACTACCGCATGGACGGCACAGGCAGTGTTGAGACGAACCTAGGCTCCCTAGGCTCAGCACTTGATATGTCCATCCAGCCCGGAGTTATCGTAAACCAATCTGGTCTGCTGGCCGGAGACCCCAGCGCCTGTATGTTGTTCTCAGAAGGTGGCGGTACTACATATTACCTTAGTGTTCCAATCAGTTCTTCCTCTGGCGTTCCTGTTGATGACTTTACGATCGAAGCACTTGTTGCACCACATGGCGTTATAGCTGCTGATGGAACGATCATCCGAATGGGATCGAGGGACACTGTACAAAATGGATATGAGGCGGTGGTGCAAAGCGCCGGCCAAGAGACATCTCTCGGGACCGATACTTTAAACGTGATGAACTCTGGTGGAGGCACCTACCAAGGTGGCTATCCGCGCAACTATATTTGTATGACTTACAAAGCCTCCGGTTTACAAAAGATTCGCCAAAACAGTCTGATTGCTATTACAGGGTCTTCAACCCACCTATTTTCTCTTGGTGCAGGAAATCCAAACCTGTTGATTGGGGGTTATGAAGGTGTTGGTGGTTTTTTAGGCTCCTTCACTGGATTTATTCAGGAAGTTGCGATTTATGCAGGCTATCCCGGCGACAACCGCTCCTTGCTGAAGTACGCCATTGCCACCGGATCGCAATTCAGCTTCAACGAAGATTATAACGTTACCAATGTCGGTGAGTTGGCGCTGTCCAACGGCAACAGAACTATTGCATCTGCAGGGGGCTTCGTCGGCGGTGTTGCCTTCTCGCTTGGCGCTGCACCAGCAGGATTGTCGAAGGTCGAGTTCGCCTACACGGCACAGAATACGCCGGCCACGACGATGTTTGCCGTTGGCATTGCTTCCCCCGGAACGGACAACACGCACATCCTCGGCTTCACTTCCGGCGGCTTCTCTTATCGCGCAGACGGCGTTCTGTTCAACAATAATGTCCCAACCTTCGGACTGCCGACGCTTGCCCAAGGTGACGTGGTCGGCGTGCTGATCGACAACACCAACGGCAAGCTGTGGTTCACCAAGAACGGCGTGTCGATCCAGGGCAATCCCGTCACTGGTTCCAACCCCTGTTTCACCTTCACCCCAGGCACCTGGTATGCGGCCGCATGGGCTGAGGCCGTCGGAACGCAGATCACGATCGCCCAACTGGCGTCGCAGTTCGCCAATCCCGCTCCGACCGGCTTCAGCCAGTACGGCGGCATCAGCTAAGTGGCCATTAAGGTATCCACGTACCGGGGTGAAGCTCCCCGGGTGTCGGCGCGTGCGCTGCCCAACGAGATGGCCAGTCAGGCCATCATGTGCCGCCTTCTTTCAGGTGACCTGGAAGCCTGGAACGACATCCTCGACATCTTCTCGCTGGACAAGACCGGTCCGACGAACACGATGTCGCTGATGGCCGGCAAATACTGGCTGAACTGGGGCCAGGGCGAGATTGCGTCGGGCTTCACCAACGTCGACGTGGCGCGCGTGCCCGTGGTGAACGACACCACCTACCTGACGGTGTACACCGGCACCGGTGCACCGCGCATCACGAACCTGGCGCTGGCCATCGGCGGCAACACCAGCCCGAATGGCCCCTATCCGCTCGCGAGTGATCCGCTGGCGGTGAACGCGCCGACGACTGCGCCAACCGTGGTGAACACCCCTGGATCGGCCGCGAATACGGTGACAGTCACCACCTACAACACGGATACCACCGGCTGGACCACCGGCTGGACCGGCGCCTACGGCAGCGTGACATCGATCAGCAGCGGCGGCCATCCCACCATCACCTATCCCTGCTACGACTTCTTGACACAACAGTCGAACACCACCTTTGCCAACATCAATGGCAACTTCGGCACCGCCAACTGTGTGTCGTTCACTTTCGACTGCGACACCAGCACCACCGATGGCACCGACGTCACTGAAGACCAGAATGTGTCGATCAAGCTGGTCTCGGACGGCAACGGCGCCGGCGCACAAGGTGCCGAACTGCAGCTCAAGTTCACGGGCAGCGGCGGTGGTGTCATTCAGTGGGTGGATGGCGGAGCCGGCAGCGCTCCCGTCGTTCTATCAGGCACGGTCGGTGCGACAACGCCGGTTCATGTTCACGTGGCTGCGGTGAATCAAGGAGTGGATGCGAAAACCAACACGCGCACATTCTTGTGCACAGTGACGGTCAGCAATGCGACCACTCAAGCAGTAATCGCCTCGGCTACTGGACTGACCGCGACCTACTGCGGCGACAACATCCACCTCGCGAGCTTCGGAGGCGACAACCCGCCGGATGCCGGCCATGTCTACTTCGGCCGCATCAACATGTCGGTCTCAACGGCGCCGATCGCTTTTGTGCCGATCTACTCAAACTACGTCTACACCTACGCCAGTTCGCTCAACTTCGAGTCCAGCCCGAGTCCGGCCAGCACGATCGTTCAGGTCGACAACGGCAACATCAACCAGATCACCATTCCGTCGCTCACGCCCGGCCAGGATATCTCGAAGATCTTCCTCTACCGCGCTGCCACGGGCAGCGGCGGAACCCTGTACCTGCAGGTGGTGAATCCGAACGCCTCGGATGGCAGCTTCCCGATTGAAACGGTCGGCGGCACGGCCAACGCGATCACCCTGACCGACGCACTTGGCGGCGCGCCGACGCAAGGCACCTACTACTTCTTCAAGGCAGCGGCGACAAACACCGGCGCAGTCACTGCCAACCTGAATGGCAACGGGGCATTGGCGGTGGTTGATGGCAGCGGGAACCCGCTGGCGGCCGGCGCCATCGTGACTGGCCAGAACTACACGCTCATCTTCGAGAAGCCGGTCATCGTCGAGGCGTCATCGACGTCGGCCATCAACCAGGCGGTCGTATCCCTACCCAGCACGGCAGGCATCCAAGTCGGCAACGCAGTCTCTGACAACGCCGGTGCGGTGCCTGCCGGCACTACGGTGTCCAGCATCAATCCCGGGGTTTCCGTTACCCTCTCTAACAGCTTGGTTGCAGCGGTCTCCGCCGGCGACATCTTCACCTTCTCCAACACCTCGAACAAGTTCACGCTGCAGGCGGGGTTCACCTACCAGGACGCAACGGCCACAGCGAATCTCGGCTCCCAGCTGCCGTCCGCCGACTTCGACACGCCGCCGGACAACCTGCAGGGCATCATCTCGCTGCCCAACGGGATCATGGCGGGCTTCGCCGGGAACACGCTCTACTTGAGCGCGCAGAATCAGCCGCAGGCGTATCCGCTGCTATATGCCCTGGCCACCGACAGCACGATCATCGGTATCGGCGCGCTTGGTACCACGGTCCTGATCCTGACCGATGCGCACCCGTATACGGCCTACGGCGCCACGCCGGATTCGTTCACGATGACGCGCGAGGATTTCATTCAGGGCTGCGTCTCGAAGCGCTCGATCTCCTACCTGCGTGGCCTGGGCATCGTCTACGCATCGACGGATGGCATTTACGCCTACGCCGGACACGGGCAGATCACGAACCTGACCGAGAACATGTTCACGATCAAGGAGTGGTTGCCACTCAACCCTTCGTCGATCATCGGCATCGTGCACCAGGGGCTGTATTTCTTTTGGTACACCAAGTTCGACGGCACCAAGGGCGGGTACATCCTCGATCCGAAGCCGAACGGCTTCGGGCTGGTTCAGATGGATTTTCACGCGATCGCCGCCGCCCTCGATACCGCGGACGACGCTCTGTACATGGTGCTCGATCAAGGCACCATTGCCGGTGGAGCGACTCCGGCCAACAACGAACTGGTCCAGTGGGATGCTGCGACTACGAAACGGCCCTATAGCTGGACGTCGAAGCTGTTCCAGATGAGATATCCCACGTCGTTGATGCTGGGGCGCCTATATGCCGTCGACTATGCCAACGTGGCGCTGGAACTCCTGAAGGATGGCACTACCACCTACGCGTCCCTGCTCCCCTATAGCAATCAAGAGTTTCCAGTTCCGGCCGAGGAGGTCATGCAACTCGCATTCAGTCTGAGCGGAACATCCACGCTGCAGCCGATCCAGTTTGTCGAGAAAGCCTCGGAACTGCTTGAGCTATGAGCGGATCATCCGTACAGCTGCCGCGGCTGACCAGCATTTCAGAACCGGACCGCAGGAATCTGGAACGGTCGTTTCAGTCGGTAGATGATGCCATCAAGCAGGCTGAAAAGCGGGCATCTGCCGGCACCGCTTCACAGGAATCGCTGACGGCTTTACAGACTTCCCTGTCCCTGCTTCAGCAGACCCTGGCTGCACTTCAAAAGCAAGTCAACGGACTCGTCCCGAGCAGCGGGTCCGGCGTAGCACCGATCATCGAACAGATGCAGATGCCGGTTGCCTTGACGTTCCCGATTGCAGTGTATGAGTCGGCGCCAGGTGTGGCGCGAGCAGCCGATTCTGGCGCCATCGCAACAGTCAGCCCGGTCGCCGGTATCGCCACTGCCAACGCGCCTTCCGGGAAGTGTTTCGTCACTACCTTCGGTGACGTCAGTTCTTCAACCTGGACCTGGACGCCGAATCAACCTGTCTTTGCCGGCGCCGCCGGTGCACTGACTCAGACGCCGAGCGGCTATCCGGTAATCGTCGGCTACGCCATTTCCGCGACCACCATCAGAGTCAGGCCGGAGGGTCCGCTGATTCCTCTGGCCAACCTTGCGGCCGATCCAGCAGCGGCCGTGCAGCTGTATTTGAATACAGCTGACGGGACGCTCCGCTACTACAACGGCTCTTCCTGGATTCACCTAGGCACACTGGACCAGATCAGCGCGGCCGTGGCGTCGGTCAATCTGAACAATCACAAGATCATCGCGCTGGCGGACGCCAGCAACCCGCAGGACGCGGTAAATCTGCGGACGCTGACCAACTACCTGGCGAATCTGTCGTCCCGGCAGGAGTGCTATTACGCGACGGCGGCAGCGCTGCCGGCCAACACGTATAGCAACGGATCGTCGGGTGTTGGTGCCACCCTCACCGCGACGGCCAACGGCGCGCTGTCGGTGGATGGTGTCGCGGTGGCGGCCGGACAGCGCATCCTGGTGAAGAACGAGGCCACCAGCGCCAACAACGGCATCTACAGCGTCACCCAGACCGGCAGCGGCAGCGCACCGTACATCCTGACCCGCACCGCTGACGCCGACACGGCGCCGCAACTGGGGCCCGGGATGCTGGTGCCGATCGAGGCCGCTTCGGGCCTGACGCCAGGCACTGCCAACAACGGTCTGGTGTTCATCTCTCTGGGACCGTCACCATTCATTGTCGGAACCAGTTCGATCACTTTCACCAGCGCTGGTGGTGCCGCCTATTCCGCCGATGGAACGACGGTGACGCTGACCGGCACGCAGTTTAGTCAAACGCTGTTGTCCCCCAATCCAGCTGGCAGCTTTACCAGCGCCAACATCACGGTTGACGCCTATGGACGCGTCACAGCGGCGGCGAATGGAAGCGGTGGCGGATCTTCTTGGCAATACATTCTGCTGAAGGATGTGAAGTCTCTCGGCACGCAGGGTGGCTCAGGAACGGCGTCAGCTTGGAACCACCGCGATCTCAATACGATCAGTCACGACGATACCGGTTCCGTCAGCGTCTCCAGCAATCAGTTCACCCTGCCGGCGGGCAGCTACATCGTTCATATTCGCGCTCCAGCATGTTCGGTGTATGACCATCAAGTGCGGCTGACCAATATAACGGATAGCACATACCAATATGGTGAGCCTGGGTGGAATACCCAGAACAGCATGGACTCAGTGACGCTGAGCAATTTGTCTGCCGCATTCAGCATATCCGCTGCAAAGACTTTTCAGGTGGATCACTACCTGGACAACGTAAATGGAAGTGCCCAGTCGGGTGGCTATACCCTTGGCATTGCAACGGTTTCAGGTAGTGGCGCGCCTCCCACATACACTGTGGTTGAACTGTTCAAGACTGCATAAAGCACAGATTCGAATGCCGCTCAATCCAGCCGACTACAGGGTAGAGTGGGACAAGATCAAGCCCGGCATCGTCGAATCCCTGAAGCATCAGCACGAGGGCCTGCGACCGGAGGATGTCTATTTCGACCTGCGCAGTGGTCGGGCTGTGCTGTACACCTGCGATGACGGTTTTCTGGTACTGAAGGAAGCCGCCAACGAAGCGGATGGAACGAAGGATCTATTCATCTGGCTGGCATACAGCCACGCCAAGGTTCCGATCATCGAGAAGTATGCCGCCGAGGTCGATCAGATCGCACGCGGCGCCGGCCTTGTCGGCATCCAGTTTGTCTCAACACGCCGTGGCTACGAACGAGCGCTCCCCGATGGCTGGGAGCCGATGCACACACGCTGGAGAAGGAGACTGCCATGAGCGGAGGTGGAGACACCAATGTTCCAGAGACGCCGCTTGAAACCGCTCAAGCCAACGTCGCCAAAGCCCAATACGCCGACTACCAGAAGCGCTGGCTGCCAGTGCAGCAGCAGTTCATTGCGCGCACCGAGGGCAACGAGGGCGCCAAGAAGGCGGCGTCTGAGGGTGCTGCCAATGTCGATGTCCAGGGCCGTTTCGGCGATGCGCAGCAAGGCCTGAATACCAGCCTGAGCAACCGCGGTGCGCTTCCCGGTAGTGGAAAATCGATCTTCGGCAACACCAAGTTCGCGGGCGACAAGGGCCAAGCTGCCGGCCTGACACGGACGAATGTCGACGATGTGGTGGACCGTCAGTACATGAGCGGCCTGCAAGATATCGTCTCGATGGGACGCGGTCAGCGCGCTACCAGCGACCAGGCCCTTTCAACGATTGCCGGACTGAGCGGACAGGAGGCGACGGCGAATGCCGAGGCCTCGGCCCAGGACGCGGCGGGAGCCGGCGAAGCGATCGGCACCGGAATCGGTATTGGCGGCAGCTACCTGCTGCCCAAAGCGAATCAGACGCCATCAGGCGGACGCGGTCTTCAGCTGCAGCAGCAGGCTCCGGCTTACAACTCGGGGCTTACGGTGCCGCAAATCACCTATCCCGGCGCCTACGACGCGCCAGCGATTCCAGGGAGCTAAGCCATGAGCGGCGGAGGCGGACAGACCAACTATTCGTTCCTGGATCCCGGAAGCGCCAGCAACACGCTGGCGCAGCTGGTCCAGCAGCAACAGGCGAACTACCAGGCCATGTATGCGCCGGTGGAAAATCAGCTCATCGACTACGCGACCAACCCGAACACGATTCCGAATGCGCAGGCGCGCGCGGGCGCGAATGCGGATATCGGCTCTGCCAATGCTGTTGCTGGCCTGAACAAAACCCTGGAGACCCAGGGCATCAAACTGACGCCGGTGCAGCAGCAGGCGCAGCAGCGGAAACTCGGCCTGCAGACCGGACTTTCCAAGGTCGGCGCGATGAACACTGCGGGCCAGCAGACTTACGACACCATCACGTCGATCCTGAGCGGCGGCGCCGCTCCTAACATCGCCGCTCTCGGCGGCCTGAACACTGCTATTCCAAGCACAGGAGCGACCTGATATGGGCTACGGACTACTCGCCGGCGCGCAGGACCAGTTCAACGAGTCCGTGCGTGGGCTCCAAAGCTCGGCGCAGCAGGAAACGCAGCGCGACATCGCCAACCAGCAGATCAACCAGCAGCTGAAAGCCGGTAAGGCCCAACTTGGTTCGACTGCCGGTTCGGTCGCAGGTACTGCAGCTGGCAGCGCCCTGGCCAGCGGCTTGTCCACGGCGGGAACGACTGCTGCAACCACTGCCAGCACAACTGCAGCTGGAACTGCCGCAGGGACTGCAGCCGGCGCAGGTGGCGGTGTGGCCGGTGGCGTGTCCAGCGGCGCGACCGCTGGCTCATCCCTGGGCCCGTACGGCGCCGCCGCCGGTGCGGTGATCGGCGCGATCGCCGGCGCCTTCGGTTCGAAGCTCTTCTAGGAGAACGCCTCATGGTTGATACGGAAGGTGGTGCCTGGGGCGGCGCAGCACGCGGCCTGCAGGCTGGTCTGGGCATCGGTGGAGCCATGCAGGATCGAGCGCAGCGTGGCCTGCAGTTGCAGCAGGAAAACCAGTTCCGTACCCAGGAACTCGGCTTGCAGACCCGGGCGGCTGATCGCGCCGACCAGGAAGCTCTGATGAATATGCACCGCACCGCCCTGGACGTGCTCAGCAAGCAGATTGACGACGCCCAGAAGGATGCCATTGGCCTGGCGTCACAGTACGGCGTGGACAGCCAGCAGGCCCAGGACGCGGCCAACCGCATCCAGCTGATGAAACAGCAGGGTCAGTATCACTACGACAAGATTCTCGCGCCAGAGGCCTATGACGGCATCAGGCAGGCACAGACCGATGCCGCTGATCTGGCAAGCAACAAAGTGTCGGTATACGACTTGCCCGACGACAGGTTCGCACACGTCATTCATTTGACCGGTGATGCCGCCATCAACCACGTCGACGGGCACGATCATGACGGCAGCGGCGATCCTAACCAACGCAGTCCCATGGGCCAGCGCATCGATGCCCTGCACACCGCCGCTGCGCAGGGCGACTGGAGTACCGTCCACGATCATGCGACCGCCCTTGTTTCGCCACACGCCTCGCCGCATGCGCCGGATCACGACGACCACTATCCAGGCATTCGCGCGCCCTATGCCGGAGACCCGAACGATCCGCACGCCCACATCGCACAGACCGCGGATATCGTCGGCGCCAAGGGCACTATCAACGCTGCGATCAATTCCGATCCGACCATACAGCAGAAGCTGAAAAATGCCGATGCCCAGGGCGCGACTGACCAGTACAACGCCATCCGCATGTTTGCCATGCGCATCGGAGGGCTCGACAAACTGCCGTCGTTCATGTTGCCGGACAAGGAGGAGAAGAGCTACCTGGCGGCCAAGAAGGCTGGCTACAAAGACCAGGATGCGTGGCTGATGGCCTATGCGCCGGGCGTTGCCGCCGAGCGCGAGCGCGTTCGCGGCGAAGCTGGTCTGCGTGCTTCCGAGATGGCGAAGAACTACGCCGATGTCGATTATCTGCGCCGACGCGGCCTCACACCGATGCTTGGCGACGACAACCACGTCTACACACAGGATCCGAATAATCCGAGCATGTTCATCGACGAGAATGGCTCGCCGAAGCCGCCGGATGTGAAGTTGAACAAGCCGGGCGTCGCTCGGCCACAGCCGAAGCCGGACGTGCATTTCCCGACAGGGCTTGATCCGAACAACCCGCTGGCGGCGACCCCGATCCTGGTCAACCAGGATGGCACCTACACCAAGCTGAAGGAAAAGGCTGGTGGGACGCCGAAACCTGCTTCCGGAGCTGGCCAGGCTGCAGCACCCGCTGCTGGCGGTGGTGAAGCCGCTGCCGCTTCGGCCGCTACCGACAATCCGCTGATCAATCCCGCAACCGGCAAGTTCTGGGGGCAGTAAATGGCCGACGACTCGCAGGTGGGGGTGCCGCAGGGGGCCGCGCCAGGTCCAGCTGCGCCCGGCATGCCGCCGTCCTGGGACAAGATCGCAGCCGACCCTGCGTTTCGAGCGCAACCGGCAGAGCAGCGTCTGAAGGCAAAGGAGGCGTACTTCACCCAGGTGATCGCGCCGAATATCCCCAGCCAGACCAGAACCAGCCTACCGGACATCGGCATCCACCTGGAAGCCTACGCCCCGCCCTATGCCGAACCAGGGGTCGATACCCAGGCAGTGGAGGATAAGAACGCGATCGGCGCCGCGCATGAGAGACTGGAAAAGGCCTACACGTCGTTCATGTCCTACAAACCAGTGCAAACCGGCTGGGGCGAGTTCTTGACGTCGTACCTGCCCAAGGACGTGGAGGATTTCCTGCCGAAGCTGCATGCCTCGGCGAAGGTCGCGAACGATGCCTTCAACAGCAGCCCCGGCGGCGCCTACCAGGCCAGCTTGGTGCAGCAGTACCTGGAGGATCCGAGCAAGCTGACAGCAGAAACTCGCGCCGCGGTGGCGCCGGTGGCGGAGAAATACAAGCAGCGGCAGCAGATCAGCGATGCCGACCTTGCCCCGTTGCGCACAATCATCGAGCGTCAGGCCAGACGGCAACTACTGGAGACCCCTGGACAACGACTGATCTCCAGTGCTGTCGAGACCGCACCGGATATCACTGCCGCGGCCGCTGGCGCCTATGCCGGCGTTCCTGCTCCCGTTACGTTTTCGGCGCTGCAGGGGCTACGCAGCTACGCCGATGCAAAGGCGAAGAAGCTGAGCGATGAGGACGCGATCGCGCACGCCGGCATTTCCACCGTGGTGAACGGCCTGACTTTCCCGGTCGCTGAGGCCACCGGCGGCGCCACGGGCTCGGTGACGGGCAAGGTGGTCGGCAGAGGAGTTTCCAAGGTCGCTGGCGAAAAAGCTGGCCAGGCAGCCGGCGAGCGCGCTGGCGCCTATGTGCAGATGGGAACGACTGTGGGTGGGGTCAACGCCGCAACCGCCGGCGCGCAGGAAATATACGACGAATACCGCGCCGGCAAGATCGACTACAAGAAACTGGCATCCGTGGTCGGCGACGAGGCCGCACAGGGCTTTGTGTCTGGATTGGCCTTCGGCGCCGGCGAACATGCTGCTGGCACGGCGGCGCGCGGCAGCGGTGCTGTCATCGACGCGGCCGGCAAGAAGATGGCGGCCGATTCGATCTGGAATGAGATGGGCGGCGCCAAGAAGGGCGGGACGACGCTTGACGATCTCGCGCCGCGCCCGGCGCCAGATACCGCCGCGCCCGCCGCAGGAACAGAGCCCCCAGCCAAGCTCCCGCCGCCGCCGGCTACCTTCAATCGCGGATCCCGGTTCGAAGGCGCAGCAGGGACGCCGTTCGAGGGAATCAGCGGCACCCTGGTGAAGGCCGTGGACAATCCATCCGGCGACCGTATCTGGACCGTGCGCGCGGCGGACGGCAGCCTGATGCAGGTGCCGGAGACTCAGATGGCCGGCTACCAGAAGCCGATCCCGTTCGTGCACGGCGTCGGTGACAAGGTGGTGATCGGCGGCGACCACCACGCGGCCGGCGCCACTGGCACCGTCGATGATCAGATTCCGACCTCGCAAGGGCCGCTCTACCGCATCAAGACCACGGACGGGCAGACTCTGTTCGCTCCGGAGGGGCAGGTCCATGTCGTGCCGCGCGCCGCGCTGCCAGCGCCTGGCAAGCCCCAGGAAGCCGCCGGCGCCGCGCTACCGGTCACCAGGGAAGGCCAGGCAGTCACCCCCGAGCAGCAGGCCGAACAGACTCAGCTCGGCCTGTCCGAGGACGTGCGCGGTGTCCAGATGGCACACCCTGCCTATCCGCGCCCGGCGGAACCGATCACGCCGCGCACCGTTGACCATCTGGACGGAAAACGTGCGCTGATCGCCGCCGGTCCGAAGCTCACCGCTGACGAGCACGCTGTCGCTGCCAATGCCGAGGGCGTGCACCCAGAAGATGTCCCAGCCGGCGATGTTGCCGCCCTGGTGGCGCATTACGAGGCCGATCCTGCCGCCGCCCAGAAACTGGTAAATGCCAATGAATCCGACGCATCCCTCGCCGCCGGCGCCCGCGCCGCCGTTGAACCCGCCGCAAGCGGCGCACCTGAGAACCGGAACGCCGCGTCTGGAGAACCCGCACAACAGCCGCTTGGTGAGAATGGCGAACGCGGTGCTGGCGCACCGGCACGCGCTGAAGACGCCAGCAAGCCAGGCGAGCCTGGCGGCACTGAAGGACAAGTGGGGAGCGAAGTAAGGCCGCCAATGCCTCCGCCGCGCGCCAAGGTGGCGCGGCCATGGATCAACACCGACTACAACGTACCTCTCGGTGGCGGCCGTGATTCGCCGTTCCGCGCCGACGGCGCCCGCAAGGTGGCGAACGAGCGTACGACATACATCGGCAAAAATATCCCCGAGTGGGAGTGGGAGCCAAAGTCGAAGCGCTGGATCAACCAGTGGGAAGAAATCGACGATCACGAGATCGCCGAGGAAAAGCATCTGGACGAACTCGGCTACGGCGGCAGGGGAGATGCGCACGACGAGCATGGCAATCCTGCAACCGAACACAATATCGAAGCGCAGGGTGCAAAGGTCGAGGATTACAACAAGATCGTGCAACCTCATCTGGACAAGGAACGCGAGGTAGCCGAAAGCGGCCGGGCTCAGCTGCCGCCCGATCTGGACAGGCGTGTCTATGAGAAGCGTGAATTTGCCAAGCTGCTGGCCAATGCTTCGCCTGAAGCGCCGGCGGCGGCGGCGTCAAAGCGGCTGTCTCCGCTGCAGGATCCGCTGCTTGCGGACGAGGGAAGCCGACGTATGTTGCTCGGCATGGCCGACCGCGCCGGCTGGCCGGAAGGCAAGCCGGGTATCGCAGTGCGCGCCGATCGCCAGTCTGAGGTTGTCGGCAGGGCCACGACCCAGTCGGCCGAGCGATGGTTCAAGGACGCACAGAGCGTCGGCGGCCTGCCGCGCAACACGGACGGCTCTGCCACGCGCGCGGCGGTCACCAAGGCACTGGCTGCAGAGCCGATGACAGCTGCCGAGCGTCGCCATGTCGGCACCATGCTGGACCACATCCGCCAGGACCAGGAAATGGCGGAAATGGCTGGCGTGCTGAAGAATCATGAACTTCATCCAGCTGATGCTGGTCTAGTAAGCCTGATTGCGCGCGCTGACGATATACTCGGCGCGCAGATTGTGACTGAACTGTCGGACAAGCATTTCGGCGACGACAAGGCTTTCCGGCGCGCCCTGCAGGAGGCGATTGATGAACACCGAGCACCGGAAGAGGCTTCTGGACGCGGGCAAGGATCTGGCGAACCGTTTGCGCTCGAAGCGCACACCGAAGCCGACCTCCGCGCCAGGAAAGAGCAAGAAGAGCTAGCGGATCAGCAGCGCCGCGAGGCTGAGGCGCGCGCCGCCGCGCCACCACCCGAGGGATTTACCCTCACTGGCTCCAACCGCGACGCCGATGTCGGTGCTGCCGCTGGCCAGCGCGGCCTCTTTGAGCAAGCGCCGGAACCAGCTTCTGACGGGACGCCGAAGAAGGATGGCCCCAAAAAGCCAGCTTTCTCCCGCAGCGACGAGTCACTGAAGCCGAGTGGAACGGCATCCCGGACAGAACCCAAGAGCGTCAAGGATCTGGCCAGGAAGCTGTCCGACATGCACGGCCGGGAGATCAAAGTCGAGCGGGTTGCGTCGCCGAACGATACCGCCAGAGCGATGGCCAATGTTGTCCGGCGCCTGTTCGGACGCAATGTGGAATTCGTGCGCAGCGATGACGCCGGCATGAGTGGCGCCTATATCGGTGACAAGACACTTTATGTCAATGCCGATGCGGAGGGGCCGCACGCCCAGATCATCGGCCATGAACTCCTGCACTCGCTACGCAACGAAGCGCCTGACACTTACTACAGGCTGATCGACTCGTTGCGTAGCGTCGTTGATCGTGATAGTGGCGGCGAATTCAAAAACTATCTCATCGACCTCTATAACAAGCAGGGTATTCATCGCTTGCCGCCGGATCGCCTGCACGAAGAACTTATCGCCGAGATCGTCGGCGATCACTTCAGCGATCCGCATTTCATCCGCGAGCTGCAGAAAAACCTGGAACCCAACCTGTTTCGGCGCATCGCTGCGTACATCCAGGATTTCCTGGAAAAGGTGCGCGCCAAGCTGAGCGGATCTGCGAAGAACATGGGGCGCCAGGCTCAGCGTTTCGTCCAAGACATCGATGCGGCTCGCGAGGCGGTCAAAACAGCCCTGACCGACCTCAGCGAGCGCCAGCGCGGCAGCGAGAACGCCGGCCAGGAAGCACAGCCGGCCTTTGCCAGAGAGGTGCAATTCTCGCGCTCCGACACCGAACCGCCGGAGACACGCAATCCGGAAGACCGCACAGCCGAAAGCCCCATCGGCCGCGCCCGCAACTTCGCTGATTCCCTGCTTTCGGCTACGGTGAAAACCTTCAACCCGATGGCGACCGGATCAGACCGGGCCCAAGCCACCGCCAAGGACTGGGCCAACGCCGACCGCAAGGCACGCTGGCGTTTCCAGAAGCTGGACGAGTACGCTGAGAAGAATTTCACGCTGGAGCAGCGCCAAAAGATGGGCGAAGCTCTAGATGAAATGAGCGTGCTGACCCAGTCCGGTGCGCCGACCAAGGGCAAGGGCGTGGACCGCCTCACGCCAGAAGAACGCGACTACGTCGAGCGCGTCAACGCGATGGGTGCCCAAGTCTGGCAGCGTGCCAAGGATGTCGGCCTGGTGGACGGCGAAGGTATCCCCTACTACATGCCGCGCTCACTGGTGAATGTGGACGATGACGGTCGTGTGCAGCGCCTGGGCGGCACCGGTGAGGGCGGTGGCAGGATGCCAGACCGCGGCGCCGGCATGATCAAGAGCTCTCCCAACCTGCGCAAGCGCAACTACCTGCTGGCCGACGACACCGAGGCGGCGGCGAAGAAAAAATTCGGCGATGGCGCCACTCTGGTGACCGACATCCGCGCCCTTCCCCTGGCCATGGCGCGCCTCGAGCGCGCGGTCGCCGGGCGCGAACTGATCAACCGCATCCAGGATATGGGGCGAGAGGCCGGCGTCGAGAATGTCACCAACTCGGCCGATCCCGGCTATTTCACCCTGAACCATCCGGCCTTCGAGACCTTCCGACCGAAGGTCATCAAGAACGACGAAACCGGGAAATACGAGGCCGCGACTGATCAGAACGGCAACACCATTTTCGACCGCGTGCCACTCTACGTGTCCAAAGAATTTGAGGGGCCGCTACGCGCCCTGATGTGGGCTCAGCCCGGTGAGCTTGAGAAGGCGCTGATGCAGACGAAAGCCATCTCGGCCGGCACCATCATGTATTCCCCGTTCATCCATCTGGGCGTGGAATTCGGTCGCGCCTTCCCGGCTATGCCGGGCAAGATCGTCACGATGAAGTTCTGGCGCGACGGCAACATGGCGAAGAACAACTACCAAACCATGAGCCAAGCTATCGACGATGGCCTCGTGCCTATCGGAAAGCGCGGCGCCTACCAGGATCTGACGTCGATCGCTTCGGACCCCGTGCTAGACAAGGACAAGCCGGCCCAGTCCCTATTCGGCCTTCTCGGCAAAGGCATCGCCAAGGCAGTGGAAACGTTCAATCCGCAGGCGGCCGACAAGATTCGGACCGCGCAGCACGCTCTGGGCGAGTTCTACCACAACACCTTGCTCTGGGACCGCATCGGCGACATGCAGATGGGCCTGTACACCAACATGAAAGAGGCTTTCATGCGCAAGGGCCTGGACGAGCAGACTGCCGGGCGCGTCGCCGCGCATGAAGCCAACCGGTTCGCCGGCACGCTGCCGCGGGAAGCCATGTCCCAGCTTTCGACGCGCATCGCCAACCTGACGTTGTTTTCGCGCCAGTTCACGCTCGGCAACCTGGGTGTCCTGAAAGACTCTCTGACTGGTCTTCCAGGCGACGTGCAGGCGCAGATCATGCGCGACAGCGGCCCGCTGATGCGCAAGTCTGCAGTGAGTCTGGCGCGCCGCAAGGCCATTGGAACGGTCTTGATCGACATCGGCCTGATGGTGGCGATGAACTCCCTGCTGCAGGACTATTTCAAGCACCGCATGGGCGATGACCAATTGATAGACGGCTATCGGCGCCGCCTGCACGATGCTCTCAACAATGCGTCCGAGCATCCGACCCAGCTGTTCAACCCTTTCTATTTCCCGGAGCGCCTGTCTTCGACTTGGGACAACGAGCCAGGAAAGCAGGACCGCATCATGGTCGGCCACGAGAAGGATGGCACCGCCATTTACATGCGCTTACCTTTCGGGAAGATCGGCGAGGAGTTCAAGAACTGGATGGAGTCGCCAATCAAAACGGCCACCTCCAAGGAAAGCACTATCCTACGCCCGATTATCCAGACCGTCACCAACGACAAGGGGTTCGGTCGGCATGTCTACAACCCTGAGCCGCAGGGCCTAGGCGACGTTGCCAAGAATATCGGCAACATCGCCATGACCTTCATCTCCGGCATGACTCCGTCGGACTCGATCAAATCGGCCGTGAAACTGATCGACGACAGTGGCAAGAAAGTCGATGGCGCCAAGGTGGTCGGTCCGCTGGTCGGTCTTACGTTCTCATCCGGCGCGCCAGGTGGGCCGCAGGTTGGCGAACTTCTGCAGCAGGAGGCGAATCAGCGCTCGAGAATGGCCAACGAGTTGCCGGTGATAAACGAACTGATCGACGCCGGCAAGTCGCAGGAAGCGATGAAGAAGCTGGAAAGCCTTGGTATGTCTCCGAAGCAAGCGGCCATCCACATCGCCAACCGGGAACACAAACTCGTCTCTCGCGGTCGTCTGAAGGAGTTCTACCAGACGGCAACGCCCGAGGAAATCGAGCGCTACCGCCGGCAGATGGCCGCTTCAAACGAACTGTCAGCCGAGAATCAGTAGCGCTCCTTTATTGCGCAGTCAGTACCGCGTAGAAGGCGCTTGACCCGTTGTTCATCGCTACATGAAGCTCCGCAGATCGGCCGCCGGCCGCCGGATAGTAGGCAGCCAGTCCGCTGTAAGATCCAAGCGCCGGGTTGGCATTGGTCTGGGTGATCAGCACGTCGTATGCGTTATAAGCAGCGTTCTGGACAGTGACAGTGCCGGAATAGACACGTCCCTGGTTATCGCTGCCGGACACCGTGCCATTTGAGGCAATCGTGATCGTCCCAGTGGCGCCGCCATAACTATAGGCGTAGGTGCCGGCGATCAGCGATAGAGACGATGCCTGCTGATAGTGCGCAGCATCATAGGTCAGCGTAAAAGTGCCACTTCCACCTGCGTCGGTGAACGTTCCGTTGATGCTGGTACGTGGATCAATGGTTGCCGAGATTGCCACGCGCTCCGTGCTCTGCCCGTTTGAGAAAGTAAAACCCGTGCAGCACAGGGCATAGGCGGCTGCGTTCGGTCCTGAGTTGTACGATCCATTGGCGCTCGTGATTTCAGTTCCTGGCGTCACGAGTGCGACTGGGGCAGTTGAGTTGGATTCGACGAAGGTTGCGTTTCCGATCTCATCGACGATTCCCATCAAGGTGTAGGTCTGGCCGCTTTCGGTGATGGACCCATTGTAAATCCCGCCTACGGGCACATTTCCGCCACCGGTACTGCTGTTGCCATTTCCGCCGCCACCTCCACCGCATGCAGTCAGCGTCGTAATGATGCAGCCCAGTACGGCTGCAACCGCGATTCTCTTATCGGTCATCTGTCCCCTCCCTTTCCTATTCAATGAATTGATCCACGCTTGAAGCGTAACACCGCTTACAGCATCACCTCAAAACCCGCCACCGGCGGGATTCTCATCTCAGGCCCCCGAATGGGGCTTTTTTTATTGGAGACCGCATATGCCTTTTCAACCCATGGGCCTAACCGTGCCGTTCCCCGCTGTCGCGGCATTCAGCAACACCGGGGCCGTTGAACTGGCACCAGGACAGCAGGTCCGCATACACGTTTCTGCCAACTCCATCGCCTGGATTCTCTTTGCGAAGACCCAGGCGGCGGCGAACGCGGCGGCGATCCCGACCCCCGGCACGCCTACCTCTGCATTTTCAATGGAGCCCGGCAGCGTCGAGGTGTTCCAGAATCCCTACGACCAGAATGCACTGTGGGTGAACGTCTGCACGCCCAACGACACGTCTGCAAGCAGTTCGGTCAACTTCACAGGCGGCGCGGGAGAAGAATAATGAGCATGCGCGTAGCTAGTACTCGCAGGTCTTCTTTGACGCCAGCTGCTTCTCCGCAGACGTATTCCGGAGCCATCCCCGCAGCGTTGCCTCGGTGGATGACTGCAATGGCCCGTGTCCAATCGGGAAAGGGACGAGCCAGAATTTGTGTGATTGGCGACTCAACAAAAGCTGGCGTTGGAGCCGGAAGTTCAGATTCAAACTACAACACCACAAATGCGCGCCCGTTTAGCTCCACAACCCAGCTAGGTGCAATTCTTAGCGCATCTGGTTTGCCAACTACGAATTCAAATTTCGTCGGCGACCAGAATCTGCTTGCCGCCAATGGTCAAACGTACAATGTCTATGAAACTCGATTTGCTCTCAATGGTGCCACGAGTTTGCACACATTTGGCCCAGTAATTGGAAATGCCTATTTCACAACGGCCATATCCGGCAACGGTGTAAATTTTACCGTCTCTGGCTATAGCGACACTGTAGAGGTATATGGGCTTTTTAGTCCTGGCAGCGGGACCATTAACGTAAAGGTTAATGGAGGAAGCACGGTGTATGGGTCATTAAACCAGAATCAGAGCGCTGGATTTGGTCGGTCAGTTGTAACGATTCCGCGAGCTCAGGGAAATATAATTAATCTGGCAGCAGCTTCAAACAATGCCATTTATATTTGTGGATTAGTCGCGTACGACTCACAAACACCAGCCATCGACATCATTCAAATGGGATGGAGTGGATCAACTACGAATAGCTTTCTGGATAACACGCATTTGTGGGGGCCTGTGCACGAATACACTTTGTATTCGCCCGATCTATGGATTATTGATTTAGGGATAAATGAAACCACAGAGCCTGTGGCGACATACCAGTCAAACCTAGCTTCTCTAATTGAGCTGCTAAACCCAATTGGGGATGTGGTGATGGAAGTTCCAAATGTCATCAATGGCGGATTCCCGCAGGCAATGCAAAACGCTATATACACCGTAGCGCGAGAACTTAACGCGCCAGTAATCGACTTGCAAAGCAGAATGATCTCCTACGCGTCTGCCAATAGCCGAGGTGAGATGTATGACAATCTTCATCCGAACGCCATTGGATACGCTGACGTAGCCCGCGCTGAATATCTGGTCCTCTCGCAAGTCTGATCCGATCTCTGTTCATAAACCAAAACCCGCCCACCGGCGGGTTTTTTATTGCCCGGAGGTTTTATGAAAATGCAGTACTCCTTGAGCGGACTGCACCTCACCGAGGGATTTGAAGGACTCTTTCTCTCGGCCTATCCAGACCCAGCTTCTGCCCTCGGCCGGCGCCTTCAGCAGCTGGGCCTGTGGCAGGCAACGCTCCGCGGCGCGCCGATCCCGCCCAGCCTATCTGGTCTCACTGGCGCCCCCTGGACCATCGGATACGGCCATACCGGTCCCGACGTGCACCAGGGTCTGATTTGGACCAAAGATCAGGCCGAGGCCGCGCTGCGCGGCGACATCCAGAAGGCTGTCGCCAATGTGAACCAGTGGTGCACGCGCGACGACATCACCCAGGGCGAGTTCGATGCCATGGTGGATTTCGCCTTCAACTGCGGCGTTCACAACCTCGACGGTTCGACTCTGCTCAAGGACGTCAACGTCGGAAACTTCGCCGCCGCTGCCGCCGAATTCGACAGATGGTCCCGCGCCGGCGGCCAGGTTGTGGCCGGTCTGTTGCGCCGCCGCCTGGCCGAAAAAGCGGAGTTCCAGTCGTGAACATCAAAACGTTCTGGGTGGAGCAGCTGCCGATCTACGACTGGGTGTACTCCGCATCGAGCAAAGGGCCATGTCCCGTGCATGGCGAATACCACCAAGCTGAGTCGGCACCGATCGAGCGCCGGAAGGACGAAGATTCCCCCGGCTGGTCGGCCGCGCCGAAGAACTGCGCGTGCGGCGCGCCGTTCACATCAGACGATCTGCATGGGCGCGGAAGCCCGCGATATCGCCGCCTGGACAACGGAGAAGAGATCCGCGGCAAGCTCCCGCCAGGAGCCTTGTACGTCGCCGGCGGCCTAGGCGACGAGAAGGACTACTACAAGGGCATGCGCGGCGCCGACGGGCTGTGCGTCGTATGCGTTCTGCCAGACCCCACCGGGACACATTGGTACATCGACAGCCAGGCCACAAACTGCACCCGCAAAGACGACGAGACCCATCGATGCTGGGTCCGCCATGGCACCGTCGGCGGAACAATCCACGTCGACAAGAACGGTGACACCTGCCAGGCCGGCGCCGGATCAATCGCTGTGCCCGGCTACCACGGATTCCTTCACAACGGCGAACTTCGGAGCTGCTGATCATGACCAATATCGTGCAGGACGTTGCGGCTGTTGCTTCAGTGGCGACAAAGGCCGGCTCCGCCGCATCCGTGGTAAGTGATGTCGCATCGGTCGCCGAGAAGGCAGTCAGCACCGTAGCCGGCGGCGTTGTCACTGGGTTCCTCCCCTACATCCTGGGCATCTTCGGAGCCGTGATCCTCGGTCTGGCCGCGACGGTGTTCTGGCAGAGCTACATCACGATTCCTGCTCTCAGGGCCCAGGATGCGATCGACAGGGGAGCCACGGCACAGGCCAACGCGGCCACGGCCGAGTGCAATGCCAGCCAGGAGGCCCTGCGCACCAAGGTCGATGACCAGAACGCCAAGATCGATGGCCTCAAGGCCACTGCCGATGCCGCTGACCAGCGTGCCGCGGCCGCTGGCGCCGCCGCGATCTGGAAGCCTTTGCCGGCTCCGCCAGCGGACAAGTCTGCCGCCGCGGTTAACGCCTATCTCCACTCCCTGAGGACGTCACCATGAAGCGCATCGCCTTGTTGTGCCTGGTGCTGGCCGGTTGCCAGTCCTGCCCGACCGTGACGCCGGCGGAGCGGGTCGTAACGCAGACCGTCGACGTGCCGGTGCCGACGGCGCGGCAAGCGCCGGCCGAAGTTCTTGAATGCTGGACCAGCCTGCCGCCGGAGCCAGTGTTCAAGGATGCACCCGGCGGCCTGCTGCTTCCGGTTGACCAGATTCCCGTGCTCGAGGCATCGGAAGGCGCCAAGCGGCGCTGCGACGACGCCTGGCGGGCCTGGGCGGCCTCGCCGTAGATACAAAAGCCGCTGCACCAGAAGGCCAACCATCTGAAGGAGGGGGACCATGGCCGAGGAACCTGTTGATCAGCCGCAAAACGTAGAGAGGTCAAACGAGCAGCGCCGCGGCACCGACGCCGCCCTGGCCACTTCGGTGCCAGACGACAACCACCTGCTGATGCAGATGATCAGGCTGTTCCTCGGCCGCCATGACGAGGGAGGACGCAGGGGGCTTATTGGCATCCTGGGCTCTCTCCTGGCGGGCGTGATCACGCTGGTCTGGGTCGGCGCCAAGTGGGGCGTGCCGGCGATTCTGGCCGGCTCGCAGCTGATCCTGCAGCTCCACGGCGACAACGTGAAGGAGCACGATGCAGATCGCGCAACCGCTCAGGAGCAGCTGAAGGCCACGCAGGAGGTTTCTGACGGCATCGATCAGCTGGGGGCGAAGATCGATGCCCAGGGAGCAAAGCTGACGCAGCTGAGCTCGGACGTGGAAGCGCTTAAGCAGCACCAGGTAGCCGCCGATCAGCGCCTCGGGCGACTGAGCGCGGTGCAGGCGGAACAAGCCAAAGCATTCCAGACAAGGAAACCATGAAAGACTCCCCATCGACCTGGTTCACCATGGCCTTGGTAACTCTCCTCGGCGGCGCGGCCGCCTACATGAGGGATCTTCTGGCGGGCGAGAAATTCGCCTGGTGGCGGCTTTGCGCCAAGCTCGTCATCTCGGCCTTCGCCGGCGTGGTGGTGTTCACCCTGCTGCGCGAGTTCAATGTCAGCGCGGAGATGTCGAGCGCCGGCGCCGGGATCGCCGGCCACGCTGGCAGCAGCATCATTACGGTGCTCGAAAGGATGCTCGTAGCGGTCCTGGAATCGGCTGGGAAGCGGTAATTGACGCTGTTTCAAACATTCCTGCGCAGGCCCCAGAAAATCAAATCATCCGACTGATTCCCGAATTTATTCTGGATTACCGAAACGAAAAAGCCCGCTGAAGCGGGCTAACTCGTTGAAACAATTGGCTGGGAGACTAGGACTCGAACCTAGATAAACAGAGTCAGAATCTGTTGTCCTACCATTAGACGATCTCCCAGTAGAGACCGGGCTGCACAGATTAACGCAACAGCCTGGAAGTTCAAGCCGCGTACGCACCAACGTACGCGGCAGCCGGACTTCCTTAACGCTTGGAGTACTGCGGAGCGCGACGGGCCTTGTGCAGACCGATCTTCTTACGCTCGACCTCACGGGCGTCGCGGGTCACCAGACCGGCGGCGCGCAGCGGCGAACGCATCGACTCGTCGTACTTGATCAGGGCGCGGCTGATGCCGTGGCGGATGGCGCCGGCCTGGCCGTTGGGGCCGCCGCCGGAGACGGTGATCTTGAGGTCGAAGCGTTCCAGTGACTCGGTCAGTTCCAGCGGCTGACGCACCAGCATGCGCGAGGTCTCGCGGCCGAAGTATTCCTCGACCGACTTGCCGTTGATGCTGATGGCGCCCTTGCCGGGACGCAGGAAAACGCGGGCGGCGGCGGTCTTGCGGCGGCCGGTGCCGTACTGCTGATTGGCGGGTTGCTTGAGCGTGGCCATGATTTGAACCTTAAATGGAAATGGTCTTGGGCTGCTGCGCGGTGTGCGGGTGTTCCGCGCCGGCATAGACCTTCAGCTTGCGGTACTGCGCATAGCCCAGCGGGCCCTTCGGCAGCATGCCCTTCACGGCCTTTTCGATCACGCGCTCGGGGTGTTCAGCCTGCATCTTGCCCAGGGTGGTGGACTTGATGCCGCCCGGATGGCCGGTATGGCGCCAGTACACCTTGCCTTCCTGCTTGTTGCCGGTAGTCTTGACCTTGGCGGCATTGATGACGATGACGTAGTCACCGGCATCGGCGTGCGGGGTGAATTCGGGCTTGTGCTTGCCGCGCAGGCGGCGGGCGATTTCAGTAGCCAGACGGCCGAGCACTTTGCCCTCGGCGTCCAGCACCACCCAATCCCGCTTGGCGGTTTCGTTGCTGGCGAAATAAGTCTTCATGGTCCTGCTCAGTAGGCCCCTTTGGGGCTGGTTGTTGTTCGGTCCCGCCGCCGGACGGCGGACGGACCTCGGGTAAAAAGAGGCGGGATTTTAAGCAGTTCCGTCCGCCGGCGCAAGCCGCAGCAGGGCCGCAAGGCAGCGGCGGCGGCCGGCCGCCGCGCCCACCCGCCGGGAGACCTCCGGGCTAGGGTCTGTTGACAATCATTGGATCGCTGCGTTGCTGCTCAAAATCGCGTCA
>CAYVKA010000009.1:0-101766 GCA_964451925.1 uncultured Nevskia sp.
CCGGCGGCGTCTCCAACGTCTCCTTCAGCTTCCGCGGCAACGAGCCGGTGCGCCGCGCGATCCACTCGGTCTTCCTCTACCACGCGATCGCCGCGGGCATGGACATGGGCATCGTCAACGCCGGCGACCTGCCGGTCTACGACGAGATTCCCGGGGAGCTGCGGGAAGCCGTCGAGGACGTGATCCTCAACCGCAAGCGCGCCGACGGGAAGTCGCCCACCGAGGTGCTGGTCGACCTCGCGCCCAAGTACAAGGGCGGCAAGAGCGCCGCCAAGGGCCCGGACCTCGCCTGGCGCGAGCAGCCGGTGGAGGCGCGGCTCACCCACGCCCTGGTGCATGGCGTCAGCGAGTTCATCGAGGTCGACGTGGAGGAGGCGAGGGCGGCGGCCGAGCGGCCGCTGCACGTCATCGAAGGCCCGCTGATGGCCGGCATGAACGTGGTCGGCGACCTGTTCGGCGCCGGCAAGATGTTCCTGCCGCAGGTGGTGAAGTCGGCGCGCGTGATGAAGAAGGCGGTGGCCTATCTGATCCCGTTCATCGAGGCCGAGAAGAAGCCGGGCGATGTGGAGAAGGCCAAGGGCAAGATCGTCATGGCCACGGTCAAGGGCGATGTGCACGACATCGGCAAGAACATCGTCGGCGTGGTGCTCCAGTGCAACAACTACGACGTGGTTGACCTCGGCGTGATGGTGGCGCCGCAGAAGATCCTCGACACCGCCAGGGCGGAGAAGGCCGACATCATCGGCCTGTCTGGCCTGATCACGCCCTCGCTCGACGAGATGGTGCACCTGGCCAAGGAGATGCAGCGCCAGGGCTTCGAGGTGCCGCTGCTGATCGGCGGCGCCACCACCTCGCGCGCGCACACCGCGGTGAAGATCGCGCCGTCCTATAAAGGGCCGGTGCTGTGGGTGAAGGACGCCTCGCGCTCGGTGCCGGTGGCCTCGGCCCTGCTCTCGGCCGAGCAGAAGCCGAAGCTGATGGCGGAAATCGCCAAGGAATACGCCGAGATCCGCGAGCGCCACGCCAGCAAGGACCGCGACCAGAAATACCTGTCGCTGGACAAGGCGCGCGCCAACGCCACGCCGATCGACTGGTCGGGCCAGCGCCCGTTCCGGCCGCGCATGCTGCTGCAGCAGACCAAAGACGTGTGCGAGGGCCCGGCCTGCGACCACACGCATCACGCGCAGGCGACCCAGTTCGTCAAGGTGCTGCGCGACTATCCCATCGCCGAGCTGAGCCAGTACATCGACTGGCAGCCGTTCTTCATCGCCTGGGAGATGAAGGGCCGCTACCCCGACCTGCTCAACAACCCGGCCAGCGGCGAAGCCGCGCGCCGGCTGTACAGCGACGCGCAGGAGATGCTCCAGCGCATCATCAAGGAGAAGTGGCTGACTGCCAACGGCGTCTGCGGCTTCTTCCCGGCCAATGCGGTGGGCGACGATATCGAGCTGTATGCCGACGAGACGCGGCAGCAGGTGATCGCGCGGCTCCACAACTTGCGGCAGCAGAGCGAACACCGGCAAGGCGTGCCCAACCGCTCGCTGGGCGACTATGTCGCGCCCAGGAGCAGCGGCCTGCACGACTATGTCGGCGCCTTCGCCGTCACCGCCGGCCTGGGCAGTGCGCAGAAGATCGCCGAATTCAAGCAGGCCAACGACGACTACAGCGCCATCCTGCTGGAATCGCTGGCCGACCGCCTGGCCGAAGCTTTCGCCGAACGCCTGCACGAGCGGGTGCGCAAGGAGTTCTGGGGCTACGCCGCCGACGAGCACCTGGACAACGCCGCGCTGATCGACGAGAAGTACAAGGGCATCCGCCCGGCGCCGGGCTATCCCGCCTGCCCCGAGCATACGGAGAAGGGCACGCTATGGCGCCTGCTCGACGTCGAGCACAACGCCGGCATCACGCTGACCGAGAGTTACGCCATGTGGCCGGGCGCGGCGGTGTCCGGCTGGTACTTCGCGCACCCCGAATCGCAGTACTTCGTGGTCGGGCGGATCCAGAAGGACCAGGTGGCGAGCTACGCGGAACGCAAGGGCTGGACGCTGGCTGAAGCCGAAAAATGGCTGATGCCTAACCTGGCCTACGAGCCGGAGGAGTGAAGCCGCGACTGGAGAATCGAGAATCGGGAATGGTAAAAACGCCGCACCTGCAATTGCCGATTCCCCATTCCCGACTCCCGGCCTTTCACGGCTTCACGAATTTCAGCGTCATGCGATCAGACTCGCCGATCGCCTGGTATTTGTCCTTGTCCCGGTCGCCGAGGGCGTAGGTCGGCGGCAGCGTCCACACGCCCTGCGGATAGTTCTTGCGGTCCTTGGGGTTGTCGTTGACCGAGGATCCGGCGACGAAGCGGAAGCCGGCGTTGGCGGCCAGCGCCTTGACATAGGCCTCGTTGACGTAGCCGGACTTCTTGGTCTCGTCGAGCGTGGTGTAGGGCTTGGCGCGATGCTCCACCACGCCGAGCACACCGCCCGGCTTGAGCGCGGCATAGAAAGCGTTGAACGCGTCCTGCTCGTAACCGCCGGCGATCCAGTTGTGCACATTGCGGAAGGTCAGCACCAGGTCGGCGCTGCCCGGCGGGCAGATCTCGCTACGCAGCGGCGGCCGGAACTCGGTGACGACGACGCCGGAGTAGCGGGCCGGATCGGCGTCCAGCCGCTGCTGGAACTGCGCCACGCTGCGGCGCGTTTCGTCCGAGGCGCTGGGCAGGCTGACCGCCGGCCCGGCGGCGTAGTACTTGCCCTGGTCGTGCAGATAGGGAGCCAGGATCTCGGTATACCAGCCGCTGCTGGGCCAGATCTCCACCACCGTCATGTCGGGGCGGATGCCGAAGAACTGCAGGGTCTGCAGCGGGTGGCGGTAGGCATCGCGCTGGCGGAACGCCGGGGTCCGCGACGGGCTGTCCACCGCCTGGGCCAGTTGCGGGTTTGCGGCGGAGGCCGCGGCCAGGGAAGCCGGGGCCGCCGGCATGGCGAACGGCGCGGCGGCGAGCAGGGCCAGCGCGGCAAAACGGAATCTCGGCAACATCATTCGCTTACTCCGGGTGCACGGGGCAGGTACTGAGGAACCACATCGACCTGAGTCGCGCCGGCTGCGGTCGACACCGGGGGCACGCGCCCGGTGCCGCCGAGCCTGATCTTTTGCTGAAGCGCCGCTTAGTGGTGATGACCGCCGGCGCCGTGCACATGGCCATGCAGCACTTCCTCGACGCTGGCCTCGCGCACCTCGGTCACTTCAATGGCGAAATGCAGCGTGGCACCGGCCAGCGGATGGTTGCCGTCAACGGTGACCTGGTCGCCTTCGATGGCGGTGATGACCACGGCCATCGGCCCGCGATCGCTTTCGGCGCGGAACTGCATGCCCGGCTGCAGGTCGCTGACGCCGCGGAAGGCGTCGCGCGGCACCACCTGCACCAGCGCCGGGTTGTGCACGCCGTAGCCTTCCTCGGGGCTGACCTTGACGTCGAACTTGTCGCCGGCCTTCTTGCCGGTCATGGCCTTCTCCAGGCCGGTGACGATGTTGCCGCCACCGTGCAGGTAGGTCAGCGGCTCGCGGCCCGAGGACGAGTCCAGCACCTCGCCGGCGTCGTTGGTCAGGGTGTAGTTGAAGCTGGCGACGGTGCGGTCGGCGATTTGCATGAAATTCTCAGTGCGAAACAAATGGGATAAGGGCGCTATTTTAGCCCAGGTGAGCCTCGGACAGCTTCGGTTCAGGATGGTGCTGTCATGTTGTGGCGGTTGTTCGGATTCCTGTCACGGAGAAAAACCCAATGAGCGAAAGCAGAGGCAGCGTATTCTGGGGCGCGTTCTGGATGTTCCTGATTTCCCTGCTGCTGTTCTGGCTGCCCGGCGTCGGCGGCTTCATCGCCGGCCTGGTCGGCGGCAAGGTTGCCGGCAGCGTCGGCAACGCGCTGCTGGCGGCGCTGCTGCCGGGCCTGCTGCTCGGCGCCGCGCTGTTCTTCTTCGCCACCGCGCTCACCGGCGTGATCGCCATCGGCGTGCTGGCCGGCCTGGGCGGGTTCATGCTGGGGCTGGTGCACATCGGCATGCTGCTGCTCGGCGCCATCATCGGCGGCGTCATCGCCTAGCGTTGCTCCGGACGCGGCAGGACGCCGATGGTCAGCATGGCGGCGCCAGCCGTGACGCCGCCGCCAATGCAAGCGGGGTATTCTTCAGCATCATGGCGCTACTGGACCTCAAGGTCAGCCCCAAGGCTTCGCGCAACGCCATCAGCGGCTTCATGGGCGAAGCACTGAAAGTGTCGGTGACGGCCGCGCCCGAGCGCGGCAAGGCCAACCAGGCGGTGGAGGAACTGCTGGCGGAAGCGCTGGGCCTGCCCAGGTCGGCGGTGCAGGTGGTTGCCGGCCACACGGCAAAGGCCAAACGCGTGCAAGTGACGGGGGTCAGTGACGCGGTTCTGCGCCAGCAACTCCGCACCATTTTGGAGCGCGGCGCGGCGCGCAGCAGGTGAAATTTGCTGCGCTGCGGTGTATTCTCAGCGCCTTTCCTTCAAGACTTGCCGCAGCATGCCCGCCAGCGCAGCGCGTAGCGCCGCTCTCAGCCGCGACACCCGTGAAACCCAGATCGCCGTCAGGCTCGACCTGGACGGTACGGGCCATTCGCATTTCGCCACGGGCATTCCTTTCCTGGAACACATGCTGGAGCAGGTGTCGCGCCACGGGCTGATCGACCTCGAGGTCAAGGCCAGCGGCGACGTGCATATCGATCACCACCATACGGTGGAGGACATCGGCATCACGCTGGGCCAGGCTTTCGACCAGGCCATCGGCGACAAGCGCGGCATCGTGCGCTATGGCCATGCCTATGTGCCGTTGGACGAGGCGCTGTCGCGCGTGGTGCTGGACTGCTCCGGCCGCCCCGGCCTGGAATGGCAGGTGGAATTTCCGCGCGCGCGCGTGGCCGATTTCGATGTGGACCTGTTCCGCGAGTTCTTCCAGGGCTTCGTCAACCACGCCAAGGTGACGCTGCACGTCGACGCGCTGCGCGGCCGCAACGCGCACCACATCGCCGAAACCATCTTCAAGGCTTTCGGCCGCGCGCTGCGCATGGCCGTGGCCGCGGACCCGCGCGCCGGCGATGCCATGCCGTCGACCAAAGGCGTCCTCTAAACCCGCAACGGCGGTCAGCCGACAGCCCAACAGCCTGCGCGCATCATGGAAACCATCGGGGTCATCGACTACGGCATGGGCAACCTGCACTCGCTGGCGAAATCGCTGGAGCGGGTGGCGGGCAACCAGCGCATCTGCGTCAGCTACGACACCAAGGAGCTGCTCGAGTGCGACCGCCTGGTGCTGCCCGGCGTCGGCGGCGCGCGCGCCTGCATCGACGAGCTGCGCCGCCTGGAACTGGACCAGATGGTGATCGAGGCGGCGCGCAAGCGGCCGCTGCTCGGCGTCTGCCTGGGCATGCAGGTGCTGCTGGAGCGCAGCGACGAGAACGGCGGCGTCAACACGCTGGGCCTGATCCCGGGCACGGTGACGCGCTTCCCCGATCCGGCGCCGGAGCCCGAGGGCCTGCACCACGAGCGCCTGAAGGTGCCGCACATGGGCTGGAACCAGGTGCACCAGGCGCGCTCGCACCCGGTATGGGCCGGCGTGCCGGAAAACAGCTGGTTCTATTTCGTGCACAGCTACTACGCCGTGCCGCAGAATGCGGCGCACCTGCTGGGCAGCGCCGATTACACGCAGACCTTCGCCGCCGCGGTGGCGCGCGACAACATCGTCGGCTTCCAATTCCACCCGGAAAAGAGCCAGGATGTGGGCCTGCGCCTGCTGGCCAACTTCGCCAGCTGGAACGGGGAAAGCGCCTAGCGCCCGGCACCGCTTTCCGGCGCGCCGGGACGGCACAACCGGGGTTTCCGAGCGGCACCAGGGATGGACAGGATGAACTCGATGACCAGGGCCACGCCAATCACCGCTTGCCTTGCCCGGCGCTTTCCGGCACAGTTCAAGCAGGGAATTCAAGCAGCCGCTCCACCACTCCGCGAACCTTCGACCTAAAACGAACGCCGCCTCCGCCGGCCTGTCCGCCTCCATGCTGCTTATCCCCGCTATCGATCTCAAGAACGGCCAATGCGTGCGCCTGCGTCAGGGCCGCATGGACGACGTCACGGTTTTCTCCAAGGACCCGGTCAGCGTCGCCAAGCGCTGGGTCGACGAAGGCGCGCAGCGCCTGCACGTGGTGGACCTGGACGGCGCCGTCAAGGGCTCACCGGTCAACCTCAAGGCCCTGGAGAAAATCGTCGCCGCAGTCGGCGATGTGCCGGTGCAGGCCGGCGGCGGTGTGCGCGACGAGGAAACCGTGCAGCACTACCTCGACGCCGGCATCAGCTTCATCATCATCGGCACCAAGGCGGTCAACACGCCGCACTTCCTGCGCGACCTGTGCCTGGAGTACCCGCGGCACATCTTTGTCGGGCTCGACGCCAAGGACGGGCGCGTTGCCATCGACGGCTGGAACAAGCTGTCGCACCATGACGTGGTGGAGATGGCGCAGCACTGCGAGCGCGACGGCGTGGAAGCGATCATCTACACCGACATCGGCCGCGACGGCATGATGCAGGGCTTCAACGTCGAGGCCACGCGCGCGCTGGCGCGCGCCGTCAACACCCCGGTCATCGCCTCCGGCGGCGTCTCCACGCTGGAAGACCTGCACAGCCTCGGCGGCCTGCGCGAAGACGGCGTGATCGGCGCCGTGATCGGGCGCGCCCTGTACGAGGGCGGGCTGCAGTTCAAGGATTGCCTCAAGGCGGTGGTGTGAACGCGGGAGTCGGGAATCGAGAATCGGGAATCGTAGTAGCGGCCTTGCACTTGCTTTTGACCATTCCCCATTCCCCATTCCCGATTCCCGTCATCTAGCATGCTCGCCAAGCGCGTCATCCCCTGTCTCGATATCGACGCCGGCCGCGTGGTCAAAGGCGTCAAGTTCGAGCAGCTGCGCGACGCCGGCGACCCGGTGGAGGTGGCGCGCCGCTACGATCTGCAGGGCGCCGACGAACTGGTGTTCCTCGATATCACCGCCAGCGCCGACGACCGCCCGACCCTGTTCAAGACGGTGGAGGCGGTGGCGCGCGAAATCTATATTCCCTTGACCGTGGGCGGCGGCGTGCGCACCGCCGCCGACGTGCGCGCGCTGCTGTCCGCCGGCGCCGACAAGGTCTCGATCAACACCGCCGCGGTGCTCAACCCGGATTTCGTGCACGAGGCCGCCGGGCGTTTCGGCGTGCAGTGCATCGTCGTGGCGATCGACGCCAAGCGCGTCAAGCCACGCAGGAAGGACGGGAATGAAACGCCGCAGTGGCAGGTCTTCACCCATGGCGGGCGCAAGAGCAGCGGGCTCGACGCCATCGAATGGGCCAGGACCATGGTGGAAAAAGGCGCGGGTGAACTGCTGGTGACCAGCATGGATCGTGACGGCACCAAAGCCGGCTACGACGTCGAGCTGCTGCGCGCGATCAGCGACGCGGTGCCGGTGCCGGTGGTGGCCAGCGGCGGCGTCGGCACCCTGGAACACCTGGAGCAGGGCTTTACCGAGGGCGGCGCCGACGCGGTGCTGGCGGCGAGCATCTTCCACAACGGCACCTTCACCGTGGGCCAGGCCAAGCAGTATCTGGCCGAGCACGGCGTGCGGGTGCGGCGGTGAGCGCCGACCCAGCGGCGGTGCTGGAACAGCTGTACGCCACACTGCAGCAGCGCAAAGGCGCCGATCCGAAGCAGTCCTACGTCGCCGGGCTGTACGCCAAGGGCATCGACGCCATCCTCAAGAAGATCGGCGAGGAAGCCGGCGAAACCCTGATCGCGGCCAAGAACCTGCCGCGTTCCGGCAGCACGCCGGAAAACCGCGACGCCCTGGTCCACGAAGTGGCCGACCTGTGGTTTCACACCCTGGTGCTGCTGGCGGCGTATGATCTTCCCCTGAGCGTCCTGACCGAGGAACTGGCGCGCCGCATGGGCCGTTCGGGTCTGGAAGAAAAGGCGTCGCGCCCCCAATAGACTGCCGCGAGTACGGCAGTAGCGAGGAATACCATGTTTTCCGGTGGTTTTAGCATCTGGCACTGGCTCATCGTCCTGGTCATCGTGGTGGCGATTTTCGGCACCAAGAAGCTGCGCAACGCCGGCGGCGACCTGGGCGCCGCGGTCAAGAACTTCAAGAGCGCCATGCGCGAGGGCGAGGAGGAGGCCAAGCGGCCTTCCGACGCCATCGAGGGGCAGGCCAAGACGGTGCCGCCCTCCACGGCGCAGCACAGCAACGACAAGGTTTGAGCCCGGCAGCGCCCGGCGGGCCTGGTCCGGAGGCCGTGACTCCGCATGTTTGACTTCAGCTTTTCCGAGCTGTTGCTGTGCTTTGTCGTGGCCCTGGTGGTGCTCGGCCCCGAGCGCATGCCGGCGGTGGCGCGGGCAGTCGGCCGCTGGACCGGCAAGGCGCGCGTCTACATGCGCAACCTCACGGCGGAGCTGGAACGCGAAACCCAGGTGGCCGAGCTGAAAAAGCAGATCGATGACGCCCAGCGCATCCTGCGCGAGCAGTCGCAGGCCATCCACACCGAGACGCACAAGCTGGTCGAGGAGGCCAAGCCCTCGGTGACGGCCGCGAGCAAGCCGCCGACCGGGAATGGCTGAGGAACTGCCGGGCGAAACGCCCCCCGGCGGCGGCGAGCAGCCGCTGCTGGCGCACCTGATCGAGCTGCGCTCGCGCCTGATCCGCGCCCTGCTCGGCGTGCTGCTGGCATTCCTGCCCCTGGCCTTCTTCGCCCGCCTGATCTACCACCTGCTGGCCGAGCCGCTGCTGAAGCTGCTGCCGGCCGGCGGCAGCATGATCGCCACCGAGGTGGCGGCGCCGTTCCTGGTGCCGTTCAAGCTGGCCGCGGTGACCGCCTTCGTCGTCGCCCTGCCCTGGGTGCTGTACCAGATCTGGGCTTTCGTCGCGCCCGGCCTGTACCGCAACGAGCGCCGCCTGGTGGTGCCGCTGCTGGTGTCCAGCACGCTGCTGTTCTATATCGGCGTGGCGTTCTGCTATTTCCTGATCCTGCCGGCGGTGTTCAAGTTCTTTGTCGGCTATGCCCCGGCCGGTGTGTCGGTGATGACCGACGTCAGCAAGTACCTGGACTTCGTCATCAAGCTGTTCCTGGTGTTCGGCCTGACCTTCGAGACGCCGGCGGCCATCGTGCTGATGTGCTGGGTCGGCTTCGTCACGCCGCAGCAGCTGGCGGCGCGGCGCGACTACGTGCTGGTCGGCGTGTTCGTCGCCGCCGCCGTTCTGGCGCCGCCGGACGTGCTGTCGCAGGTGCTGCTGGCCATCCCGATGTACCTGCTGTTCGAGCTGGGCATCCTGGGCGCACGCTGGCTGGTGAAGAACAAGGCCGCGGACGAGCCGGCACCGACCGCGCCGGGCTGAGCCGTCCCCGCGCGGCGCTGTGCGCGGCGTCTCAGTACTCATAGGTACGCGTGCTAAGCTTTCCGCCCTGCAACAGCGGACCCCGCGCATGCCATGTCTCCAGCGGCGCCAGCAGACCCGTTTCGCCACGCTCCTGCTGGCCGGCGCAGCCGCGCTCGGCGGCTGCGCGCACGATGATCCGGCGCGCGTCACCGGCAGCGGCGGCAGGCACCTGCGCTACAGCTCCACACAAAAGGTGGTGGACCTGTCGCCGCAGCAGCGCGCCGCGCTGGCGGCGCTGCAGGACCGCTACTTCCCCGGCCTGGGCACGGATGCCGCCGTGGCCGCGGCGGCGGCAACGTTGCGCCAGATGAATTTCGACCCGGTGCAGGTACAGCCGCTGGCGGCGCTGGTGCAGGGTGAATCCGACCAGGTGCTGGCCAGCCGCGGCCGCGAAATGCTGCGCGGCGTGGGCAAGGCGCGCGGCCTGCCGCTGCCGGCGCGGGCCGATCACCAGAGCACCCGCGCACTGGTGGCGGTGCGCGAGGGCACGCCGTCCGGCACGCTGGTGCACGTGGAGTTCGAGACCACGGTGTGGGACAGCGCCGGCGATTCACGCAGCACCACGCCGACCACGCCGGAGCTGTATCAGGCGTTCTTCGACAATTTCGCGCCGCCGGGCTAAGGCTGCGCCCGTCAACCGGGCTTAGCCGGCGCGGCGCAGCTCGGCCAGCACCGGCGCCGTGTCCGGGCGCAGGCCGCGCCACAGCAGGAAGGCCTCCGCCGCCTGCTCCACCAGCATGCCCAGGCCGTCGCTGCACGCGGCGGCGCCCTGCTCGCGCGCCCACTGCAGGAACGGCAGTGCGGCGGCGCCGTAGTTGAGGTCGTAGGCCAGCGCGCCCGGCGCCAGCAGACCCGCGGGAAGGCGCGGCGACTCGCCCTGGTGGCCGGCGGCGGTGGCGTTGAGGATCAGATCGTAGCGGTCGCCCTTGAGGGCGTAGTGGGTGCAGGGGCGGATCGGGCCGAGGGACTTGAAGGCCGCCGCCAGTTCCTCCGGCTTCCACGGGTTGCGCCCCGACACCACCAGCTCGGCCGGCTGTTCCGCCAGCAGCGGAGCGAGCAGGCCGCGCGTGGCGCCACCCGAGCCCAGCACCAGCAGGCGCTTGCCGGCGATGGCGGCGCCCAGGTTGTGGCGCAGGTCGCGCACCAGGCCCACGCCGTCGGTGTTGTCGCCGTGCCAGCCGGCCTTGCCGCGCACCAGGGTGTTGACCGCGCCGGCGCGCTCGGCCCGCTCGCTATGACTCTCGCACAGCGCCACGGCGGCGGTCTTGTGCGGCAGCGTCAGGTTGAGGCCGGCATAGCCCTGGGCGTAAAGCCCGCACAGGTGCTCGTCCAGCTCCTCGGCCGACACCTCGATCTTCTCGTAGTGGATGCGCGCGCCGCTCTGCGCGGCGAACAGCGGATGGATGCGCGGCGACAGGCTGTGCGCGATGGGCTGACCCAAGACCGCATAACGATCCATGGGCTTCAGACGGGCCCTTCCGCCAGCCAGGCAGCGGCCTGCTTGGCGAAGTAGGTGAGGATCATGTCGGCGCCGGCGCGGCGCAGGCAGAGCAGCGATTCCATGATCACCTTGCGCTCGTCGAGCCAGCCGTTGGCGATGGCGGCGCGCAGCATGGCGTACTCGCCGCTGACCTGGTAGGCCGCCACCGGCACGCCGAAGCGGTCCTTGACCCGGCGGATGACGTCCAGATACGGCAGGCCGGGCTTGACCATGACGATGTCGGCGCCCTCCTCCAGGTCCAGCTCCACCTCGCGCAGCGCTTCGTCGGTGTTGGCCGGGTCCATCTGGTAGGTGCGCTTGTCACCCTTCAGCGCCACCTTGGTGCCGACCGCGTCGCGGAACGGGCCGTAATAGGCGCTGGCGTACTTGGCGGCGTAGGACAGGATCACGGCGTTCTTCTGGCCGTCGCGTTCCAGCACCTGGCGCACCGCGCCGACGCGGCCGTCCATCATGTCGGAAGGCGCCAGCACGTCGGCGCCGGCGCGGGCCAGCACCAGCGCCTGCTTGCGCAGCGCCTCGACGGTGACGTCGTTGTCGACGTAGCCGGAGGCGTCGAGCACGCCGTCGTGGCCGTGGCTGGTATAAGGATCAAGGGCGATGTCGACGATCACGCCCAGCCCCGGGCAGGCCGACTTGACCGCCTTGATGGCGCGCGGGATCAGCCCCTCCGGGTTGAGCGCCTCGCTGCCCTGCTCGTTCTTCAGCTCCGGCGGGATCACCGGGAACAGCGCCACGGCGGCGATCCCCAGCTTCTGCAGCTCGGCGCATTCCCGCGCCAGCTCCTGCAGGTCGAGGCGGCTCTGGCCCGGCATGGAGGCGATGGCGCCCTTCAACGGGCCTTCGGCCACGAACAGCGGCTGGATCAGCTGCGCCGGGGCCAGGCGGGTTTCACGCACCAGGGCGCGGACGAATTCGGCGCTGCGCAGGCGGCGCGGACGGGTCTGTGGGAAAGCGGTCACGGGTAGGAAACTCGCGGACGGAAAATACCGGGCAATTATAGGCCGCGGGCAGCGCCGGAGCGGATTTCAGCACCGGCGCTGCAACCAAAATGCCTTCAGGCACGTATCGGCGACCAGCCGGCGGGGGCCTTGCTATCATCGGGCTTCGCAACCGGGCCCAGCGACAACACTTCCAACGCAATGAGCTCCGCCACCGCCGAACCGGAACGCCTGACCCAATTGCTCGCCGCCGTCAGCGGCGGGGACCAGCGCGCCTTCGCCCAGCTGTACGAAAGCTGCAGCGCGCATCTGTTCGGCCTGCTGTTGCGTATTTTGCAACGACGGGACTGGGCGGAAGAGGCCTTGCAGGATTGCTTCCTGAAGGTGTGGCAGAAATCGGAAACCTATGAACCGTCGCGGGGCACGCCGCTGACCTGGCTCTCCACCATCGCCCGCTACCGTGCGCTGGACCTGTTGCGCATGAAGCGGCCGGAAGTGGAGATGCCGGAGGAAGGCGAGGAGCCGCCGATGAGCATGGCCGATCCGGGTCAGGATCCGGTGGACGGCGCCATTGAAGGCGAAGGCATCGGCAGGCTGCGCGAGTGCATGCGCGGCCTGCAGGACGAGCAGCGCAGGAGCGTGCTGCTGGCGTATTACGAGGGCTATACCCACCAGGAGTTGGCGCAGGCGATGGGCGCGCCGCTGGGTACGGTGAAGAGTTGGGTGCGGCGCGGCCTGTCGCGCCTGCGCGACTGCCTTGAGGCGGTGGGTGCGGTGATGGAGAAGTCATGAAGGTGCTGAATGCCAAGTTGCGCAGGATGCTGGCGGCCGAGTACGTGCTCGGCACGCTGCGCGGTCCGGCGCGCCGGCGTTTCGAGCGCCTGGCGCGCACCGATGCGGAGCTGCGCACCGAACAGTATTTCTGGGAGACGCGGCTGGGCCGCCTGGCGCGCACGGTCAAGCCGGTGACGCCGGCGCCGACGGTGTGGCTGTCGCTGCAGCAGCGTATCGCGGCGGGCAACACGGTGCCGCTGCGCCGCCCCGCCCCCGCCGAACCCAAGCCGGTACCGATGTGGCGCATCTGGGCCGGCATGGCTGCCGCCGCCGCGGTGGTGGCGGTGGTGATGATCAGCCAGCGCAACGGCGTGCCGGGCGCGCCCGCGACTGCGCCCGCGCCGGTGGCGCAGGCACCGCAGGCACCGCTGCCACCGGCGGCGCCGGTCTACGTGGCGCAGCTCAAGGTGCCGGACTCGACCATGCAGTGGACGGTGAGCCTGTCGCCCGACAAGGGCCAAATGACGGTGGCCGCCGCCGGCGACTACCCCCAGCTGGGCCAGCACAGCATGGAGCTGTGGTGGATCTCGCCACAGGGCCCGGTGGCGCTGGGCCTGCTGCCGGTGCAGGGCCAGGGCAGCATGACGCTGCCGCGGGAACTGAGCGCACAGGGCGGCATCACGCTGGCCGTGAGCCTGGAGCCGCAGGGCGGCTCGCCCACCGGCAAGCCGACCGGTCCGGTGCTGACTTCGGGAGCGGCGGTGCAAGCGGCCTAAGGCCGGGCCTGGTGATCGCCGGCGCTCGCAATTCAGCGGGGGTAGGTTGAGGTGAGCGCAAACGAACCCCAACGTTTTCGACTCACCCCGACCCGACTGAATGCTGCCCCATCCAGGCCAGCAAGTCCGCCGTCACCTGCTCCCGGCACGGCGCCACTTCGTTGAGCAACTCGTGCCGCCCGCCTTCATAGATTTTGACCGTGACGTCTTTCAACCCCGCCGAGCGGTAGGCCTGCGCCAGTAATTCCGGCCCGCGCCGGCCGCCGCTGACCGCGTCGTCACTGCCGGCGATGAGCAGCACCGGCAAATCCTTGGGAATGCGCGCCAGCCGCTGCGCGTCGCGCAGCACCGCGCCGGCATCGAGCAGGCTGGCCCACAACGCCGCGCTGCAACGGAAGCCGCACCAGGGGTCGGCGACATACCGGTCCACTTCGACGGGATCGCGCGACAACCAGTCGGCCGGGGTGCGCGCCGGCGCAAATTTCTTGTTGAAGGCCTTGAACGACAGCGCCTCAGCCAGCGCGCTGCGATGGCGCGCGCCGAGCAGCATGCCTTCCAGCTTCAGCAACAGGGCCCCCACCGCCCGGGTTGCGCCCATATCGCCGGTGGTGGCCGAAAGGATCACCCCCGCCAGCCCGTCCCCGTGCGCAACCAGGTAGTGCTGGCTGAGGAACGAGCCCATGCTGTGGCCGAACAGGAACAGCGGCCGGCCGGCCTGCTCCTGCTGCGCCTTCTGGCGGACCCGGTGCAGCCCGTCCAGGGCGTAGCTCCAGCCGTCACGGTCGGCGAAATGACCGAGTTCGCCGGCGCCGCGCGCGCTGCGGCCGTGACCCGGCCAGTCCAGCGCGTAGACGGCCCAGCCGGCCGTGTTGGCCGCCTGCGCCAGACGCGCGTAGCGCGCGCCATGCTCGGCCATGCCGTGCGCCACCAGCAGCGTGGCGCGACAGGGCCCGGGCGGCAGCCAGCGGTGCACGTGGATCGCCCGGCCGTCGGACATCTGCAACTGGAATCCGTCTTCGCTCATCGGTAAGGTCTCTGTATCTTGGTGCGACTATAAAGCAGGCCGGGGAGAATCCGATGAAGCAGACCGCGTTGCTCGCCATCGACCAGGGCACCACCAGCACCCGCGCCATCGTCTTCGGCCGCGACGGTTCGCGCCGCGCGGTGGCGCAGCGCGAATTGCCGCAGTCCTATCCGCAATCCGGCTGGGTCGAGCACGACGCGCAGCGCATCTGGGACGACGTGCTGGCCTGCGTGCGGGAAGCCCTGGGCACGGCGGGACTCGGCGCGGCGGACATCGCCAGCATCGGCATCACCAACCAGCGCGAAACCACGGTGCTGTGGGAACGTGCCAGCGGGCGCCCGATCCATCCGGCCATCGTCTGGCAGGACCGCCGCACCGCCGACTGGTGCCGTGCCCACAGCAGCGCCGAGCGCGAGCGCTGGCTGCAGCACAAGACCGGCCTGCTGCTCGATCCGTATTTCTCCGCCACCAAGATCGCCTGGATCCTCGACCACGTGCCCGGCGCGCGGGCGCGCGCCGAGCGCGGCGAACTGGCCTTCGGCACCATCGACAGCTGGCTGCTGTGGCAGCTCAGCGACGGCCGGCTGCACGCCACCGACGCCAGCAATGCCTCGCGCACGCTGCTCTATAACCTGCACACCCAGGACTGGGACGCGGAGCTGCTGGCGTTCTTCGGCGTGCCGCGGCAACTGCTGCCGCAGGTGCGCGACAGCGCGGCGGACTACGGCAGCAGCGCGGCGCAGCTGTTCGGCGGCGCCATCCCGATCGGCGCGCTGGTGGGCGACCAGCAGTCCGCCACCGTCGGCCAGGCCTGCTTCAAGCCGGGCATGATCAAGAGCACCTACGGCACCGGCTGCTTCCTGGTGCTCAATACCGGCGACGATGCCGCGCAGTCGCGCCACCGCCTGCTCAACACCGTGGCCTACCGCCTCGGCGGGCACACCACGCACGCGCTGGAAGGCAGCATTTTCGTCGCCGGCGCCGCGGTGCAGTGGCTGCGCGACGCGGTGCGCCTGATCGGCGCCGCCGGCGAGAGCGAGGCGCTGGCGCGCTCCATCCCCGACACGCAGGGGGTATACCTGGTACCGGCCTTCACCGGCCTGGGCGCGCCTTACTGGGATCCGCAGGCGCGCGGCGCCATCTTCGGCCTGACGCGCGACTCCGGCATCGCGCACATCGTGCGCGCGGCGCTGGAGTCGGTGTGCTACCAGACGCGTGACCTGCTCGAGGCGATGCGCCAGGACGCCATCGCGCCGACCGAGCTGCGCGTCGACGGCGGCATGGCGGTCAACGACTGGCTGATGCAGTTCCTCGCCGACATCCTGCGCATCCCGGTGGTGCGCCCGCAGACGGTGGAAACCACCGCGCTGGGCGCGGCGCTGCTGGCCGGGCTGCAGGCCGGCATCTACGCCTCGCTGGAGGAGATCGGCGCCCTGTGGCGCCTCGACCGGCGCTTCGAGCCGGCGCTGGAGGCGGCGCGGGCCGACACGCTGTATGCCGGCTGGCGCGAAGCGGTGGCGCGGGTGTGCCGGCGCTAGTCTAGCGGGACGCCGTTTCCCACCGGCGTCAAACGCGCGCCTGCACGGCGGCAGGCGCCGCGCCGGCGCCACGCGCGGAGCAGACCCCTGCGGCAATTGGCCTGCCGCAGCTTGTCAATAGCGCTTAATTCCCCCCGCCCCTCGCTTGCGCAGCCTGACGCAGGACGGTAACGTCCTGCCCTGTGAAAATCGTCATCCTAGGGGCCGGCCAGGTCGGCACCACTCTCGCCGAAAACCTCGCCAGCGAAGCCAACGACATCACCGTCGTGGATTCGGATGCGCAGGCCCTGGCCAACCTGCAGGAGCGGCTCAACATCCGCACCGTGCTGGGGCACGCCTCGTACCCGGAGACGCTGCGCCGCGCCCAGGCCAACGACGCCGACATGATCATCGCCGTCACCGAGAGCGACGAGACCAATATCCTGGCCTGCCGCATCGCGCAGACCCTGTTCCACACGCCGACCAAGATCGCGCGCGTGCGCGCCGCCGAGTATCTGGGCGAGGAGGACAAGCTGTTCCTGCCCGATGCGCTGTCGGTGGACATGCGCATCAGCCCGGAGCAGCTGGTCACCGACGCCATCGGCCGCCTGATCGAGTACCCCGGGGCGCTGCAGGTGGTGGATTTCGCCGACGGCCGTGTGCGCCTGGTGGGCGTGCGCGCCTATTACGGCGGACCGCTGGTCGGCCGCCAGCTGAAGGAGCTGCCGTCGCACCTGCCGGCTGAGGTGGACGCGCGCGTCGCCGCCATCTACCGCCGCGGCAAGCCGATCCTGCCGGAAGGCGAAACGGTGATCGAAGCCGAGGACGAAGTGTTCTTCGTCGCCGCGCGCGGCCACATTCCCAAGATCATGGCCGAGCTGCGCAAGCTCGACCGGCCGGTACGGCGCGTGATGCTCGCCGGCGGCGGCAACATCGGCCTGCGCCTGGCGCGCGCGCTGTCGGACAAGGCGCAGGTGAAGATCATCGAGCGCAACCGCGAGCGGGCGCGCAAGCTGTCGGAAGAACTGAACCACGTGGTGGTGCTGGCCGGCGACGCCGCCAACGAATCGCTGCTGATGGAGGAGAACATCGAGGATGTCGATGTGTTCTGCGCCGTCACCAACGACGACGAGGCCAACATCCTTTCGGCCATGCTGGCCAAGCGGCTGGGCGCGCGCAAGGCGCTGTCGCTGATCAACCGCCTGGCCTACGTCGACCTGGTGGAAGGCGGCGCCATCGACATCGCCATCTCGCCGCAACAGGCCACCATCAGCGCGCTGCTGGCGCATGTGCGGCGCGGCGACGTGGTCAAGGTGCATTCGTTGCGCCGCGGCGCGGCGGAGGCGATCGAGGCGGTGGCGCACGGCGACCGCAGCAATTCCAAGGTGGTCGGGCGCCGCCTGGAGGAGATCAAGCTGCCGCCCGGCACCACCATCGGCGCCATCGTGCGCGGCGAGGAGGTGCTGATCGCCCACGGCGAGGTGATGGTCGAGGCCGAGGACCACGTCATCCTGTTCATCGTCGACAAGCGCAAGACCAAGGACGTGGAGAAGCTGTTCCAGGTCGGCCTGACGTTTATCTGAAGCCGCCGGGTCTCACTCGCGCCAGAACGCCGGCGTCAGCGGCACCAGGATCACGAACAGCTCCAGCCGCCCCGCCAGCATGGCGAAGGTGCACACCCAGGTCTGGAATTCGTTGAACACCGCGAAGGTGTGCGAAGGGCCCGCGGCGCCGAGGCCGTGGGCGCCGTTGTTGATCATCGCCACCACCGCCGAGAAGGCGGTGAGAAAATCCACGCCGCTGGCGATCAGCAGCATGCTGAGCGCGATGACGGTAATGGTGTAGAGGTGCACGAAACTGAACACCGACAGCACCGCACGCTCGCTCACCGCCTGGCCGCCGACCTTGAGCGTCTGCACCGCGGTGGGATGCACCAGGCCGTACAGCTCGCCGGCGCTCTGCTTGAACAGGATCAGCGTGCGGATCATCTTGATGCCGCCGCCGGTGGAACCGGCCGACGCGGTGACACAGGACAGCAGCAGCATCCACAGGCAGGCGAACAGCGGCCAGCGCGCGTAGTCCAGGCTGACCAGGCCGCAATTGGTGACCACCGAGACCAGGTTGAAGCCGACGTGGCGCAGCGCGGTCCAGTAGCTGGGATAGATGTGCTGGTGCCAGATGTACCCGGCCAGCAGCACGCAGCTGGCCACCACCACCAGCAGCAGCGCGCGCGCCTCGGCGTCGCGCCGGTAGATCTTCAGGCTGTTGCCGCGCCAGGCGCTGTAGTGGGTGGCGAAGTTGATGGCGGCCAGCAGCATGAACACGATCAGCACCAGCTCGACCAGCGGCGAGTTGTAGTAGCCGATGCTGGCGTCGTGGGTGGAAAAGCCGCTCAGCGACAGCGCCGAAAAGGCATGGCATACCGCGTCGAACCAGTTCATCCCGGCCAGGCGCAGCAGCAGCATGCAGGCGGCGGTGAGGCCGATATAGATCAGCCACAGCGAGCGCGCGGTCTGCACGAAGCGCGGCGTCAGGCGGCTGTCCTTGATCGGCCCGGTGGCCTCGGCGCGGTACACCTGCATGCCGCCGATGCCGAGCAGCGGCAGCACCGCCATGCCCAGCATGATGATGCCCAGGCCGCCGAGCCAGCACAGCTCATGGCGCCACAGGTTCACCGCATGGGGCAGGTGGTCGATGCCGCTGAGCGTGGTGGCGCCGCTGGTGGTGACGGCGGACATGGCCTCGAAATAGGCGCGGGTGAAACCCAGTTCGGGGAGCGCCAGCAGCAGCGGCAGCGTGGCCGAGGCGGCGGTGAGCACCCAGGCCAGCGCCACCAGCAGGTAGCCGTCGCGCGATTTCAGCTCGCGCGCGAACGGGCGGGTGAAGCGCCACAGCGCCAGGCCGACCAGCAGGTCGGCCGCCGCCGACAGCACGAACGGCCGCAGCGCGCCGTCGCCGTAAAGCACGGCGGCGCCGATCGGCAGCGCATAGGCCGCGCCGAAGGCCGTCAGCAGCAGGCCCAGCGGGTTGGCGATGCAGAGTAGGTCCTTGAACAAGCGATACTTCCCGAATTTCCAGCAGAGTCCCCCGCGCGCAGTTTACACGCGCCGCGCCGGCCCCACGCCGTTGTGCGGCGGCCGCCGCCTGTGCCAGAGTCATACCGTACCCGCCCCTGGAATACGCCATGAGCCGTTCCGATGCCGCGCTGGCCGAGGACGAGGCGGCGATCCGCCGCCTGGCGGCGCTGTACGCGCGCGCCATGGACCGCGACGAGCCGCAGCTGCTGTCCGAAATCTTCAGCGCCGAGGCGGTGCTCGAAGGCCCCGGCTTCAGCATGCAGGGCCACGCGCAGATCTGCGCCGTGCCGGCCATGCTGCGCGGCATGTATGCCCGCACCCAGCACCAGATCCACCAGCAGACGGTGACCGTGCAGGGCGACAGCGCCGAGGCGGAAACCTACTGCAGCGCCCACCACCTCACCGTGCGCGGCGACGGCAGCGCCAGCACCCTGGTCTGGGCCATGCGCTACCACGACCGGCTGCGGCGCGAGGACGGACGCTGGCGCCTGCTGCGGCGCACCGCGCTGATCGACTGGACCGAGACGCGTCCGGCACAATGCGCTTCCACGCCCACGCCGGGTTAGAGCCAGAACGCGTTTCTTCATGTCCGTCTTCACCAAGGTCTTCCATTGGGCTCCGAAGTGATCCGGCGCCGTCCGAGTGGTTCCATTAAGCATCTAATATATAAAGATATTTAATCCGGCTTGATTCAGCCTCTTCCAGTGGCAGCCTAAACGAAAGTGGGGTACAAGGTGGGGTATCGAACCGCGCTCTGTATGCGCGTTTCAACTTCAATCGGTTACAGAGGAAGTGCCGATGCCACTGACGGATACCAAACTGCGAAACGCCAAACCGGGCGACAAACCCTACAAGCTAATGGATAGCTTGGGTCTCTATTTGCTCGTGACACCGAGCGGATCAAAGCTGTGGCGGTATCGATTCAAGCTGCATGGGAAAGAAGGGCTCTTCGCCATTGGCGAGTATCCGTTGATCCCGCTGGCGGCCGCGCGTACCGCGCGAGATCAGGCACGCGCACTGGTCAAGCAGCACATCCATCCGGTACATCAGCGGCAGGAAGAGCATCAGCGCCAAACCTACGAGGCGAACAACACTTTCAAGGCTGTGGCTCGCGAGTGGATTGCCCACAAGTCGGTCAAGTGGGCGGACGTTCGCCGCAAGCGTGTCGAGCGCACGCTTGAGAAAGAGGTCTTTCCAAAGATAGGTGCGTTGCCCATCAAAGAGATCTCCTCCGCCCGTCTGTTGCCCATCATTCAGGCCATTGCGAAGCGCCCAGCTCCGGTCACGGCGCTGCTTGTGCAGGAGCTCTGCGGCAGTGTGTTCCGCTATGCCATCCGGACGCTACGTGCCGAGAATGACCCAACCTATGCGCTTCGTGGTGTGGTGGAGCGCCCACGCATCAAGCACCATAGTCCGCTAAACAAAAAAGATATCTCCGTCTTCGTCCGCAAACTCGCCGACTATGGCGGCTCGCCGATGACGATCGCCGCGCTACGCTTGCTGCTGCTGACCTTCGTTCGTCCGGGGGAATTGCGGCAAGCACAGTGGATGCAGTTCGACTTCGACGCCGCCGAATGGAGGATCCCAGCAGCCGTGACCAAAATGCGGGAGCTGCACATCGTACCCTTGTCACTGCAGGCGCTGGCAACGCTCCACGAGTTGCAAAGGCACACCGGGGATCGCACTCATCTTTTTCCGAACGTGCGCCGTCCAAGTTCATACATGGCATCGACTACGTTGAATCGGGCGTTGGAGTACCTTGGCTTCAAGGGCTCATTTTCGGCGCACGGCTTTCGCGCAACCGCCAGCACTTTGCTGAATGAACTCGGCTTCGAGGGCGATCTGATCGAACGTCAGCTGGCGCACCAGGAGCGCGACCAAGTCCGTGCCAGCTACAACCAAGCTCAATACCTCACCAAGCGAAAGGCAATGATGCAAGCCTGGGCGGACTATTTGGATTCGCTTATTGATGAGCGCAAAGTGGTCTCCTTAGACAGGGCGGCCTAAGCTCCGTCTATCAAGATAAATCCAGTTAAGTCATTGATTTAATAGAATATATATTGATTAAGCAATTTGGTTGACAAGGTTGACGAAGAGCGTAGACTGTGGATCGAACCACAGCTCATTTCACCCTTATGGAACACATCGCCAAACTCCCGTCCAATCCCCAGCAAGCTGTCAGGGGCATCATTGAGGAAGTCATTGGAAGCGCCAGCGGTCTCGTCCGCCGGCTGCGCGGTGTTCCCGAGCAGCAGCTTTTGGACATTGCGCAAAAACTCGCCCCTGACCTCGATCTTGAGCAAGACTCCGCTGAGACCATTCGGCGCCTTCGCCTGGTTCTGGACGGCATCGAGACCGCTCAAATCCGGGCGCGCAATTCGCATGCGCTGCAGAGTGCTAAAGATCGCGCTAAGAAAATAAAAATCGACCTGGTTGCCGGAGGCGAGCTGGTGCCCTCCGAAGTGCTTGCGAAGACTCTCGGCATTTCGCGTCAGGCCGTTCACAAAGGCCTCAAGAGCAAGCGTTTCTTTGCCCTGGAGGCGGGTGGGCGCGAGCTCTACTATCCCGCCTTTTTCGCCGACAAGGAACTCCGAGAAGCCGGCCTGGACGAAGCACTCGCCATACTGGCCAGCGAAAACGCATGGAATAAATGGCTATTCTTCACCACTCCAAGCGGAGTTCTCAGCGGGCTGAAACCGATTGAGGCGCTGAAGCGAAACAAGCGCGAGCAAGTCCTGACGGCCGCTCGCGCCTACCTGGAACGGTAAGCGCCCAGCCGCCTACTATTCATGGCTCTCGCCAAACCTTCGCCTGATTTTGCGAATCAGGCCCTCGCAATCGAGCACGTCGAGCCCACCACCCTTGTTCGAGTAACCCGGTATCCTGATACCGAGCCCTACTTCGGGAAAACCGGCGGCAATCGCTTCGACGACTCTTTGCGAGGATTTGGCGTCTGCTACGCCGGGCAGGAGCTCTTGGTGGCGTTCGCGGAAACCATCCTGCATGACGCCCTTCCGTTCGGCGGCGAATACCGGGTGGCGGAGGAAAAACTTGCGGATCGCCATGTCGTCAGCTTTTATGGCGAACCCCTTGACCTGGCCAATCTGACCGGCCCGGCTCTCAAGCGCCTCGGCGGTACCAACGAGATTTCGGCAGAAGTCCCCTACAACACGCCACAGCTTTGGTCCAGAGCCGTCTACGAGCATCCGAGCAATGCCGACGGGTTGATTTACGTCTCGCGCCACATCAACACTCGCGTCGCTTTCGCGTTGTTTGAGCGCTCGCGGAGCAAACTTCGCCGCGCTATGAAAACGCCCTTGCTCAGTCATCCTGAGCTAGCGGATGTTCTCGACACTCTCGGTGTCGCCGTGTTCTAGCTTGCCGGTCCTTTCTGCCCGTCTCCGTTGTATCCAGGCGTCGATCTCCGATTCCATCCACCCCACGCTGTTCCCGCCTAATGGCACCGACGTCGGAAAGGTCCCCAGACGCATACGCTCGTAGATAGTCGAGCGGCTCAGCCCCGTCGCCGTCTTTACAGCCGACAGCCGCAGAATCGTGTCGGACAACATAGGAATGCTCCATGACTTGACGGAGCCACCATGCCGAACGGCACCGCGGCAGACAGCTGGAAAACCCTACGCAGTTCGAATGGATTTTCAACCGAAAATACCTATGCCGCTGCTCGGATTTCCAACTTGACATCGCAAAAGGCTGTCTGGGCCAGCTGTCCGTCCCGACAGGTACCAAGAAGGCCCAAAGGAAGGGCAAGGGGCGCGAAGGGCAAAGGCGCCTATCCTAAAGGGCTCCTGAAAGGGCTTGCTCCAGCTTATTCACCCAAAGGGCAGCGCCTGCTCTAGTATTCTCCCCAAAAGAGAAAACCTGCCGCAACACGGCGCTATATCCCCCTTGCTCCCAAATATAAAAAAGAGCACGATCCTTTCATGCGCTTGCTCCAAGCGGGCATCGCACCAGGTGACGATTGGCCGACGCGTCGCCTGTCCCAAGCAGCTTCGGATCGGGCAGAGCTGCGCGATTTTCCGGATCGCGGTCCGTGTTTCACACCCCAACCACCATCGGGTGGTCGATGTTGCAATAACCGATGCGTCCCTTCGCCGGAGACGCTCCCAGGCCTTGGTTTGCATGCACCAGGCCACGGCCCGCTGCGCCTTCCTCCCGGACTGCGACGCTCAAGGACCTCCCTCCGTAGGGCTTTTCTGACGCCCTGAGATCCGCTGAGCGAATTACCAGCCGCGACTGAGCTAGATCCCGGCTGCTTCAGCTCGATCAGCATCGTCTGATGGCCTCCGCCTGGAGCGACACCGTCGCTCCAGGCGGAGTACTTCGTCAAAGTGACGAAGTACAGTTGTTCCGGGGATGAATCTCTGGCGCAGCCAAAGCCTCAGTTGCCTGCGGCATTTACCGATCCGCATGGGCCTGGCGCATGCGCACTCTCTTTTGGCCTGGGCAAGGCCAAAAGAGAGGGCGCCGCCACTGGCCCAATGGGCTGATGGCACAAGGCTGCGGCAGTCCGCCCCCACTATTCTTGTTGGATGAGGCAATAGTTGGGCGGGCCAAGGGGCTGAAGCAGTACCGGTTTCATCGCTGGCGACGAGCGCATCGTCGCACCCAAGCCGCTTCGGACCCGGCAGAGCGGCGCGGTCTTCGGACCGGGGTCCTCGTAGTCCTACTCCGAGCCTGCGGGCTCCTGCTTCAAACCACGTCGCCTTCGGCGACGCTGCCGCGCCGAGCCTCCGGCCGCGGCGGGATCGGGCTGTCCCACAGCCCGGCCCGCCGTCTCATGGCGCGCCTCCCGATTCTGGCCGTTGGCCGGCCAGTGGGCATCGGGAGCATTCACTGATGGGTGGGTCTGTCCCACACACCGTCCGGAGGGACGGGCATGGCGCAATGCCATCCGCTCGCAAGAGCGGTTTTCCGGCTGGCTGGAAACAGTCGCCGGGAAAGCAGGTAAACGCTCAAGTGAAGCCGCGGACTCTCCCCCACGGGAAGTCCAGAACCGCCCAGGTCCCAGGTTTGAAGGAGTCGGCAATGAGGAAGAATGGAGAGAGCAGCAATAGCAGTGGTGGTCGTAGTGGCCCCGGCGGCGGCTGGAAAGCCTCGCTGGCCGCCGTGTTGAAACAGCACAACGGCGCCAAGCAGGACGGCACCGTCGCCAGCTATGCGACCCAGGACAAGCGGGCGGACGTGCTGTACGCCGGGTTCAAGGAGTTGCGGCAGTTGGGCTACCGGCTGGACGTGGTGCAAAGCCTGCGCGGCAAGCATGTGGAAGCGCTGGTCCAGGGCTGGCAGGCGCGCGGCCTTTCGGCATCGACGATCCAGAACAATCTGTCGGTGTTCCGGACGTTCTCGGAGTGGATCGGCAAGGCTGGGATGGTGCAGCGGGTGGAACATTACCTCGGCCCCGGCGTAGCCAGGCGCACGTCCATCGCCAGCCAGGACCGCAGTTGGTCGGCCAAGGGCATCGACATCGCTGCCAAAATCGAGCAGGTCCGCGCCAAAGATCCGCGGGTAGCGATCCAACTGGAATTGCAGGCGGCGTTCGGGTTGAGAGCGCGGGAGGCAATGCAGCTCCGCCCGCACATCGCCGACAAGGGCACCTACCTGTCCGTCACCCACGGCACCAAGGGCGGCCGGGACCGGGTGGAGCCGATCCGTACGGCGCAGCAGCGAGAAGTGCTGGACCGAGCCAAGGCCTTCTGTGCCACGCCGGCGTCCAGTACCAGCGATCCCCATCGGAAGCTGCACCAGTGGAAAAACCACTACTACCAGGTAGTGCGATCCTGCGGGATTACCCGCGAGGACGGGATCACCTCCCACGGCCTGCGGCACCAGTATGCCAATGACCGCTACCGACAGCTGGCGGGCAGGGAGTCGCCGGTGCGGGGTAGCGGAGGTGTGGCCCCGGATGCCGATCGCGCGGCACGCCTGATCGTTGCGGAAGAGCTGGGGCACAGTCGGGAGTCGATCACTGGACACTATCTCGGGCGATGATTCTGGAAGCACACGGGACTAAGATGAACCATCCACGGTGAACGGAGACCAAGTGCTCCAGGATCAGGACCATGGCCTTGCCGCAACTGGATATCTTTTCGACCGAGCAGGTAGCCAAGCGCTGGGGTGTCAAAGCCGATGACGTTGACCAGCTCATCCGCGAACGAGAGCTTGCCGAGGCCTTCATCTTTTCGGGTCCCGCCCGTTTGCGGCTTGGGGATACGATCCATCCGGAACCACGGCTCGATCCCATGCGGCTCCAGTTGCTCGTCAGCGCCCAGCGGACCATGCCCGACAAGTGGCGCTGGCCGCTGAGCCAGGTACGGCGGATCTTTGCCGTGGCCGGTGCCGGATTGGGCCGGATTTCCCTGGCGCAATACTGCCAGTACGAGACGGCCCGAAAACTGGGCTGGGCGGCTGAGTTTGAGGTGGAGCAATCGCTTCAGATCGGTTCTGAGAAGACCTGGGTTGCGTACGAGGACCTGCGCAACTACGAAACCGCCCATGGCATCAACAAGCCGCAAGGCACATCGAGCAGCCGTCGGGCCGCGCCGAGCCCCCCTCGGGATACCCGCAAGCCACGCTGCCAAGTGGCGGCCGAGCTTCTCTGGCGCGGGAATCCGGAACTAACCCTCGCTGCGGTCTACCAGCACGCATGGGTACAGGACATCGCCTGTGAGAAACAACCGCCACCGCTGACGCTGTTTGAAAGCTGCGTGAAGCATCTCGATCCGAAGCGAAACGCGGCTTCCCAGACAAGTAGATAATCCAGAGACCTCAATCGGTGCGGGTCAACACAGTGCTGGCCCAGGACAGGCCGCCGCCGAAGCCGCTGATCAGCACCCGGCGGTCGTCGGGAGCAAGGTTCTGCTCCAGCGCGATGGGAATGGCGGAGCAGCCGGTGTCGCCATAGGCCGCGGCATGGAAGCTGGCCTTGTCGGCGGTGCCTAGCTTGAGCGCCAGAGCATCCACAAAGGCCCGACCGAGCTGGGGCAGGATGAGACGGTCGATCTGCGGCATGGTCAGCTTATTGCTTTTCAAGGCGCGAGCAATGCTTTGGGGGAGGCGCTCCAGGGCGGAGTTTCGGACCGCCGGGAAGTCTAGGCGCAGCCGGCCGCCAAGCTCTATGCGGACTTCGAAGGTCCGACCCATGACGCCAGCGGTGCCGAAATCGCAGGCGCCGATCGTCCATTTCGGCTTGTCGGACAAGACGGTCACGGTCGCGGCGTCACCGAACAGCAGCCCGACGGGGTGATCAAGGTCCTGGATCATGCGGGAATGGGGCTCGGCGGTGAACAACAGGCCACAGCGCAAGCCGTTTGCCTCCATGAAGCCTTTTGCTACCGCCAGGCCGTAGACGTAGCCGGAACCACCCAGACCGAGATCGAAGGCGGCGCAGGTTTCCGGCAGTTTGAGCCGGCGCTGCACCCGAGCGGCGACATGGGGGATGCCGTAGCCGTCCGGATTTTGGGTGACGACCACGACGCAATCGACATCGTCCGGCTCGAAGGTGGGGATGGCGTCGAGAAGCTTGCTGGCGGCGGCCAGGCACAGGTCAGAGGCTTCGTTACCCGGGTAGCTGCGGGCGAGATGGGTGATGCCGAACTCGGCGTCGAGCTCGTCGGGGCTGACACCCATCGCTTGCGCTAGGGCCTCGGTTTCGATGCGGGATTCGGGAATCGTGCTGAAGATGAAGGCGATGCCGATCATGTCCGCGGCCCCTAAGGTGCATAGCGCAACTAATTCCGTTCCGCGATCGGCACGAACTTCAGGTCTTCCGGCCCGGTGTAATTGGCCGAGGGGCGGATGATCTTGCCGTCGATGCGCTGCTCGACGATGTGCGCCGACCAGTCCGAGGTGCGGGCGATGACGAACAGCGGCGTGAACATCGCGGTGGGCACGCCCATCATGTGGTAGGACACGGCGCTGAACCAGTCCAGGTTGGGGAACATCTTCTTCTCGCGCCACATCACCGCTTCAAGACGATCGGCGATGTCGAACATCTTGGTGTTGTCCTGCTCCTTGCTCAGGTGACGGGCCACTTCCTTGATCACCTTGTTGCGCGGATCGGACACGGTATACACCGGGTGGCCGAAGCCGATGACCACTTCCTTGTTGCCAACCCGCTTGACGATGTCGGCCTCGGCTTCATCCGGGCTGTCGTAGCGCTTCTGGATCTCGAAGGCCACCTCGTTGGCACCACCGTGCTTGGGGCCGCGCAGGGCGCCGATGCCGCCGGTGATGGCGCTGTACATGTCCGAGCCGGTGCCGGCGATGACGCGGCAGGTGAAGGTGCTGGCGTTGAATTCGTGCTCGGCGTACAGGATCAGGCTGGTGTGCATCGCCTTGACCCAGGAATCGGAAGGCTTCTCGCCGTGCAGCAGGTGCAGGAAGTGGCCGCCGATGGAGTCGTCGTCGGTTTCCACGTCGATGATGTTGCCGTTGACGGCGTAGTGGTACCAGTACAGCAGCATCGAGCCCAGCGAGGCCATCAGCTTGTCGGCGATGTCGCGGGCGCCGGGGTGGTTGTGGTCGTCCTTCTCCGGCAGGGCGCAGCCCAGCGCCGAGACGCCGGTGCGCATCACGTCCATCGGGTGGCTGGCCGCCGGCAGCGCTTCCAGCGCGCTCTTCACCGACGCCGGCAGCCCGCGCAGGGCCTTCAGCCGGGTCTTGTAGGCCTTCAGCTCGGCCTTGGTCGGCAGCTTGCCGTGCACCAGCAGGTGGGCGATTTCCTCGAACTCGCAGGCGTCGGCCACGTCCAGGATGTCGTAGCCGCGGTAATGCAGATCGTTGCCGCTACGGCCGACCGTGCACAGCGCGGTGTTGCCGGCGGTGACGCCGGAGAGGGCCACGGATTTCTTGGGCTTGGGGCAGTTGGCACTTGCTTCACTCATATCGTTTGATCCGTCGAAGGGGATGGCTTTGTCCCGCACCGCGCGAACGGCGCGTCGAGCTTCTGCTCGTGGGCCTGGTGCAAGGGCGTCCCGGCGGCGACGCTGCCGAGTTGCGGATCGCGCATGCACCGAATGCCCTTGTCATTTGACCAGGGCGATCGGTGTACAAATCACGTGCCAACGGCCAAAAGGCCTGCGCGAGCGCGGGCGGCGCTGCACGCATCTCCGTAACTCCATGATTTACATCCTTAAGAGAAGACGGACGGGCCTACTCGCATCAGCCCCGCCGTGCGCACCGGATCAATGTTTGATGCGGCCTTGATGTTGAATGATCAACACTCGCCGCGAGCAGGCCTGCTCAATGCATCCCCGACCAGAACCGCAATCAGTACACCACGACAGCGCGAATGGATTCGCCGCGCGTCATTAGCTCGAAGCCATGGTTGATGTCCTCGAGCTTCAGGACATGCGTGATCAATGGATCGATCTGGATCTTGTGGTCCATGTACCAGTCGACGAGCCGCGGCACATCGGTGCGGCCGCGGGCGCCGCCGAAGGCGGAGCCGATCCAGCGGCGTCCGGTCACAAGCTGGAACGGACGCGTCGCGATCTCCTGACCCGAACCGGCGACGCCGATGATGGTCGAGACGCCCCACCCCTTGTGGCAGCATTCGAGCGCCTGGCGCATCAGGTTCACGTTGCCGACGCATTCGAACGAATAGTCGGCCCCGCCCCTGGTCAGCTCCACCAGGTGGGCCACGATGTCGCCCTCGATTTCCCTAGGGTTGACGAAGTGGGTCATGCCGAACTCGCGCGCCATCTTCTCGCGGGCCGGATTGAGATCGACGCCGACGATCATGTTCGCGCCAACCATCTTCAGGCCCTGAATCACGTTCAAGCCGATGCCGCCGAGGCCGAACACGACGCAATTGGCGCCGGCCTCGACCTTGGCCGTGAAAATCACCGCGCCGATTCCGGTTGTGACGCCGCAGCCGATGTAGCAGACCTTGTCAAAGGGCGCATCCTCGCGAATCCTGGCCAGCGCGATTTCGGGCAGAACGGTGTAGTTGGCGAACGTCGAGCAACCCATGTAGTGCAACACCGGCTTGCCCCGGTAAGAGAAGCGGCTGGAGCCGTCCGGCATCAGGCCCCTGCCTTGCGTGCCGCGGATCTTCTGGCAGAGATTGGTCTTGTGCGAGGTGCAGTAGTCGCACTCGCGGCACTCCGGCGTATACAGCGGAATGACGTGATCGCCCTTCTTGAGCGTCTTCACACCGGGGCCGACGTCGACCACGATGCCCGCACCCTCGTGACCGAGGATCGCTGGGAACAGGCCCTCCGGATCGGCGCCGGAGAGCGTGTACTTGTCGGTGTGGCAGAGACCCGTGGCCTTGATCTCCACCAGGACCTCACCTTCCCGGGGGCCCTGCAGCTGCACGGTCTCGACCGCCAGCGGCTTGCCGGCTTCGAAGGCGACGGCGGCGCGTACATCCATGATGATGCTCCTTGAGGAAGGGCGCGGCAGCAAGACGCTCGGTGCCCGCCGTCCGCGCCGCTGGGAATCCCGGCTAAGCCGGCGCGAAGCAGTAGGCGCAGAGCTTGTTGCCGCCGGGATCGCGGATGTAGGCCGCATACGCGGTCGGCGTGAAGCTGCGCGGCCCAGGGGCGCCCTCGTCCCTGGCGCCGTTGGCCAGGGCGGCCTCGTGGAACTTGTGGACCGCCGCGCGGCTCGGCGCGGCGAAGCTGATGGTGCCGCCGTTCGCATACGTCGCCGGCAAGCCATTGCCCGGCTTCGTGACCATGAACTCCGGCCCCTCCGTCCCCCACAGCGAGGCGTCGTCCAGGTTCATGGCGCGCTTGATGCCCAGAGTGCCGAGCACGGAGTCATAGAAGGTACGGGCACGCGCGATATCGTTGGTGCCGATCACTACATGGGTAAAAATCGCCATTGTCATCTCTCTCTCTTTGGATGGAATGAAGCCTGATGTAGATCCACAACATCTCACTGCTCTTGGCGCCATTGCGCCGAGGCTCTGCCCCCGGCGCTTGCCACCGACTCCCACAGCACGATCAGAGATCGAGTTCCAGCACCGGCGATCTGGCGCGCGAGACGCAGACCAGGAGCGACTTGTTCGACGCCCGCTCGGCCTCCGACAGCACGCTGTCGCGATGGTCGCACTCGCCGGAGATCACGTCGGTCCGGCAGGTCGCACAGAGGCCTTCGCGGCAGGACCACGGCACCCCGACACCGTAATCCTCAAGCACATCGAGGATGCTGCGGTCCGGCGGCACCACCAACTCCAGCCCGCTCCTCACCAGGCGCAGGGAGAATTCCCGGTCGGTGCTGGTGTCGGCCGGCGCGGCACTGAACCATTCGAAATGCATCCGCTCCGCCGGCCGCAGCGCACCCGCCGCGGCGACCGCCTTCATCAGAGGCTCCGGGCCGCAGGTGTAGACGTGCGCATCCGCCGCCACCTGGTCCAGCATCTTTGCGGCGTCGAACAAACGGCCCTGCTGCTCGTCGTCGAAATGGAACTCGACCAGCTTGTCCGGCAACGCCATCAGCTCCTCGTAGAACGCCGTTCTCACGCGGTTGCGCGTGCAGTAGTACAGCCGCCACTTCCTGCCCTCGGCCAGACAGGTGCGGATCATCGACATGATCGGCGTGATGCCGATGCCGCCGGCCACGAAGACGCACTCCTCAGGCGATTGCGCCAGTGGGAAGTTGTTGCGCGGCAGGCTCAGCCTCAGCGTCTGCCCGACCCGCAGCGTTTCATGGATCAGCTTGGAGCCACCGCGGCTGTCGCGAGCCAGGCCGACGCCGAAGCAATAACGGTGCGTTTCCCGCGGATCGTTGCACAGCGAATAGTGCCGGACTATGCGATCCTTTAGATGGACCTCGAGATGGGCGCCAGCCATGAACGGGGGCAGCGGCTTTCCGTTCGGGTCGCGGAGCTCGATCAACAGGACGTCGCGCGCCTCGCATCGCACGGCGTGGACCAGCAGATTCAGCGTGGCCGAGACGGTCATGTGCTTCCTAAAACGGTCTTCTCGCCAGTTGGTGCGGCGCGCACTGGAAGTTGGGAATAGGACCAGCGCCGCAGGTCGCCCGTCCCATGGTGAGCTATGCCGTCGACATAACGACGAGGGGGCTGCGTCGAGACAGCCCCCCTTTTCGCGAATGCCTAGGCCGCCTCCAACGAAGCGCTCGCCGCCTTCTCCTCGCGGATCAGCTTGTCCAGCACCCAGAGCATCTTGCCCGGGCCCGCGTCGTGGGCGATGTTGATCATCTTCAGGTCCGGGTGCTCCTTGCGCCGGATATGCTGGGCCTCCAGCATGGTCTTGTCTTCGGTGAACGCCTCGTCCAGAGTGCCGCCGAGCAGGTCGCTGAGGCCCGGAAACTCTGTGGCGCTGCTGGCGCCCCAGGAATAGTAGTAATCGACGGAGTCGTCGTCGCAGGGCGTCACCGACTGGCAGGTCCAGGTGTCGACCAGCAACTGCCCGTTCGACTCGCCCTCGTTGTTGGTGCCGGCGCTGAAGGCCCGGAAGCGCATCACCCAGTTGCAGGGCACGGTGTGCTGGATGTCGAAGCAGATGTCGAGCTTGGTGCCGGCCGGGAAGATGTGCCGGACGGCTCCCGTCGGATCGACGTTGCGCACCCAGAACAGGGTGTTGATGCCGCGCGGCGTAATCGTATGGATCGGCTTGATCTGGCTGTAGGCGATGTCGCCGCCGACGGTATCCTTGTGCACCCAGGTCAGGTGGCTAAGGTCGGCGAGGTTCTCGATCTCCCAGCGATAGTTGGTCTGCACATGCATCTGCGAAGCGCGCAGATTCCAGTTCGGATCCTTGAGGCCAACCGAGAAGCAGATTAGGTTCGGATCCGCCTTGTCGGGGTCACCCATCCAGACCCACACCCAGCTGTCCTTCTCGACCACCGGGAAGCTGCGCACGCAGGCACGCTCGGGAATCGTGGCTTGACCAGGAACTTCCTCGCAGATGCCCTCGCTGTTGAACTTCAGGCCGTGATACATGCAGCGCAGCGATCCGCCCTCCTTCTGGCCCAGCGACAAGGCAGCCTGGCGATGCGGGCAGCGGTCCTCAAGCGCAACCATCTTGCCGTCCGGCCGGCGATACAGCACCACGTGCTCGCCGGCTATCTTGCGCGCGACGATCGCCTTGCGCCCCTGATGGAACTGGTGCTCCCAGCCGGCGCAATACCAGGCGTTTTTCAGAAATACCTCGGCCATCTCGCTCTCCTCTCTCGTATTTGTCAGGGGACAATCTGCGTCCTGAAGCTGTCCTTTCCGCGACGGCACTCAGGATCGTTGCGGATGAGCAAGAGGTTAGGGTTCGCGTTCCGGCAAATCACCCACCGATAAGGATGGAGATTGCGGTGGGCGTTATTGGCCTGGCGGCAGGCTCTTTTGCAGTGGCCGCCGCCGCCCGGGACGGCCGCCCGAGGGCGTCACCCTCCTTTTCGGTGGGTGACAGGCCGGCGCTCAGCGACTACGGGAGCGCGCTGCCCGGGCTAGGTGATCCACTGATTCAGCCTGGCGCGCTTGATTGCGTCCGGCCGGCGGCGCACGTCGAGCTTGTCGAAGATGCGCTGCCAGTACCACTTGATGGTGCTCTCCGCGAGGCAGAGCGCCATGGCGATGTCCTGATTCTGGTTGCCCTGCGCCGCCAGGTTCAGGATCTGCAATTCGCGCTGGCTGAGCAGCTCCTGGCTCGCGGCGCTCGACTCCGGGTCGGGCAAGGAGGACGCGGCGGGACGATCGTCCGGGTTTTCGCTGGCGCCGAGCAAGGCCGCAAGATAGTCGTCGACGGGGCCAGCTCCAATGGTCCGCATCTCGCCCAGCAGGGCCAGGACCTCCGCCCCCTCGTCGATGATCGAGCGCATGAAGCGGCCGGGCTCTCCCATCTGCAGGCATTCGAGCAGCGTGCGCTGCGCCGCGCGCCGGCCGCCGCCGGCGGCAAGGACCCGCGCCAGCAAGGTGCCCGTGGCGATGGCGGCACGATAGCAGTGCCGCCTGCGGGCATGGCCGTACCAGAGCTTGAGCAGGGGCGCCGCCTCGCGGTCCCGGCCATCCGCCAACATCATCCGCGAAACGATGATGGCCAGCAGCCAGTCGCCTGTGGTCGAGCTTTCGCCCGGCTCCGGGGGCGCCACGACGCTCGCGCACAGGGCGCTGCCATCGATCAGCCTTTGCGCCTCGCCCGCCTTGCCGCTCAGCAGGTTCTGGCGAACCCGCTCGTTCAGCACGGCGGCGTGTAGCCGCGAGAAGCCGCGCTGCGAGGAAAACCATTGACCTTCCTCGAGCATGCTATCGGCCTCCGTCTGCCGGCCGCGCAGCGCCATCAGCCGTGCCGAGGTCAGGAAGCCGGCGATCAGGTTGTCGACGAAGCCGAGATCGGAGACGACATCGCGCTGCGCCAGCGTCTCCTCGGCAAGGCGCAGCTGATTTCGCTCGTAGTATAGTTCGGCGAGCATCAGCGCCGGCATGTTGTACAGCGCCGAGCGCTCGCCATGCAACTCGATCGCGGTCTGCAGCGCGGTTTCGTAGGCCTCGTGTGCGTGATCGAGGTCGCCGCGGGCGAAGAAGGTCGCACCGGCGATGGACTGGTGGAAAACGATGCCATAGCGGGCTCCACCCTCGACGAAGCGGTCATGCAGCATCCGCGTCGAGGTCGCCACGCCTTCGCAGCGAAACAGCTCGCGGTTGGAAGCCATGATCGCCGAGCCGGCCGAGGCGCACATGAAGTGGTCGCCGGTGCGATCAGCGTGCAGCCAGGCCTGCGCCAGCTGGGCCGTCTTGGAGATGTCGTCGGATAGCAGAGCCAGCATCATTTCACGATGGGCGAGCTTGCCTTGCAGGAACGCCTGCTCCGCATCGGTGCTCGCATCGGCGGCCGGCTTACGGTCGGCGAGCACGGCACGCACCCGCTCCAGCTCGGCCCGCGCATCGTCGAAGCGCCAGGACAGCTCGTTCTGCCAGGCGCGCTCCAGCTGCAGGCGCGGCAGGCGGTCGAGCAGCTGCCGCGGCAGGCGCGCCGACAGCGACATCAGGGTCGCCGTCTGGCCGGTGGCGAACAGGTCGCCGCAAGCGGTGTCGAGCAGCTGCCCCGCCAGCTCGGCGTTCTCCGCGCCGAAGGCGTGCTCGATCGCGTCGGTCATGAAGCGATGCTCGGCAAACCAGTCGGAGGCGCGCTGGTGGTAGTTGGCGATCCTCTCGGGGTGCAGATCGCGCAGGCGGCGCCGCAGGAAGTCCGAGAACAGGTGGTGGTAGCGGTGCCAGCGATGCTCGGGGTCGAGCGAGAACACCAGCAGGTTGCGGCGCTCGATCTCCTCAATCATCATCCAGCCGTCCGTGCGCTCGAGCAGGGCGTCGGCCAGGGAGCAGTTGAAGCGCTGCAGGATCGAGGTGGCCATCAGGAACTGCTGGAGGTCCGGCGTCTGGCGGCGGAACACCTCCTCTCCGAGGAAGTCGCCCACGCTCTTGTGCTCGCCCGAAAACTGATCGAGGAACCGATCGACGTTGCTGCTGCCGTGCAGGGCGATGCCGGCCATCTGCAGCGACGCCGGCCAGCCCTCCGTACCGATCCGCAGCCGCTGCACCTGCGGCTGGCTCAGCTCCACCCCGCTGATGCGGCCGACGAATTCGCCGACCTCGTGCTCGCTGAAGCTGAGGTCGGCGATGTCGATCTCGAAGATCTCGCCCTGCGCCCGCAGGCGGCTCAGCGGCAGATCGTTGTGCGTGCGCGTCGCGATCAGCAGGTGCAGGGAATGAAGCGGCGACAGCAGCAGGGTGTTGACCAGGTCCCGGATCTCTGGGTCGGCGACCAGATGGTAGTCGTCGAGGAACAGGAACAGATCTTGGTCGAGCGCTACCAGCTCGTTCAGCAGGAGTGCCTTCAGCGCGTCGGGGAGCAAGTTCACGCCCGAGCCAATAGCATTGGCGAAGGGCCGCCGGAAGCACAGCCCGGCGCGGCGCTTCGGCAAAGTAGCCGACGAAGGCGCTCAGGTCCTTGTCGTTCTCATCCAGGCTGATCCAGCCGACGTTGCGCCCGATCGCCTTGAACTGGAGATAGGTCTGGCCAAGGGTGCTGGTCTTGCCGTACCCAGCCGGAGCGCAGGCAAGCAGGAGCTTCTGGTTGCCGAAGCCCTCGATCAAGCGGAGCAGGTGCGCACGCGGAATCAAGCCGCTGCGCTTGCTCGGCGGTATCAGCTTGGTCGCGAGGGTCGTACCGAATCCGGCCATGACCGCAGTCCTCCAGACTGTGTGGGCTAATGCCTCTGTGGTCTTCCGGCTGGCGCCGGCCGCCAGGGATCATAGCGAATCCCGCCGGCGGGCTCCCGCGGCCATACCGGGCGCAGTTACAGGCTCGGCTTGAACGACCAGTCGAGCCTGACCGAGATCTTGCCCTCGAAGTGCCCGAGCAGGGTGTAGTCGTCGTCGAAGGGGGCGTTGGCCGGGAGGCTGTCGCTGTAGCCCGCCGCTTCACGGGTCTTGCGCAGCTTCTCGCCGGCCCAGCTGAGAACAGCGGTGGGCGGAGAAAGGTTGTCGTCGACACGCCTTTCCTTGCCGCCGCGCGACTGGACCGTGACGCCGGGCACGGCAGGGATGTACAGGTTCTCGACAAATACATCCCCGCTGCGAACGTCAATCGTGGCTACGTAGCGCTGGCATAGCTGCTGGAGGTCCTCCTGCCTGCCGGTACTGTCGGCGAAGCGATCTACCTCCCAGGGCACCATCCGCGAGCCGTTCAGGAAGATGGCTCGCTCGCCGCTGACATGGGTGTGGTTTGTGATGTGGATGCGGCCGGGGCAGCCGGAGTAGCCGAAGTAGTACGCCCAACGGGCTGCACCGGACGCGGGGGCCCCGACCAGAGCCTCAAGCTCTTGCGCGGTATCGTCGCGCAGCGCCGCCACCGCAGCGGCGCGATTGACGATGTCCGGGGCGCAGCGGGCGTCGGTCATGCAGCCGGTCAACCCGGCCTCCAGTTGGTCGGCCAGGCGGCGCATCTCCTCAACCTGAGCCGGCAGCTTGCCGCCGTTCTCCGCCTTAATCTGCAACAGGCCCTGGCGGGCATAGTATCGCTGCTTGACGGCGAATCGCGTCGTGGGATCGAGGTCGAGCAGGTTGTCGGGATAGAGCTCGCCGTCCGAGCGCAGGCGCGTGCCCAGCACCACCTCCTGCTCGGTAGCGCCTACGGCGTGCTGCGGCGGCTTCTGCCAGGCCTGCTGTCCCTGGATCTTGAGGTGCACCTCGAAGTCGCGCTCCCGTGCCGTGGCGAGCACGACCGGCGGAAGAGCCGCCGAGGCCGGCCTGGCCGCCGCCGGTGCGGCCGCCTCGGCGAGCATCTGCGGCTGCGCGGCATCGGCCGCCGATGGCCCGTATTCGCGGACTTCCTCGGACGACAGGTCGCGTGCGATGCGAAACCCCAGCGCCTCGCTGCGCGCCGTAGCCGGGTCCGCGTCGCGATTTGACAGGCGCAGGGAGCGCAGATTGTTGCCCCAGCCGCCGCCCCGGTTTACGTGTTTGCGGCAGGGAGTGGCAAGCCAGGCGATCGAGGTACCGGGAGCGCCAGTGTAGTCCGGGTGCCAGCAGTCCTCCACCCACTCCCATACGTTGCCCAGAGTTTCATAAAAGCCCCAGGCATTAGGCGGGAAGCTGCCGATCGGCGCGCTGGACGGGAAGTGGTCGTTGCACGGTTCGAACCAGTACCATTCGGGATGAGCCGCGCCGCCGCTGACATCGAGCAGATTGGCCCGCTTGCAAGCTTCGTCCTTGGAGTTCCAAGGATAGCGGCCGGTTTCCCCGGCGCGGGCGGCGTATTCCCACTCGGCCTCCGAGGGAAGGCGGTAGCGCCTGCCAGTGAGTTTGCCGAGCCAGTCGGCATAGGTCTTGGCCTGTTGCCAGGATATGCCTACCACCGGGTAGGCCCCGTGCTGCCCGTCGGCCGGATCGCTGGACTCAGTGCATGCTGCCACATCTTGGCAAGCTTGCCATTCCGCCGCCGTGACTTCAAAACGGCCGAGGGCGAACGGGGCGACGTTGACCGCGTGCACCGGCAACTCGTAGGGCTGCCCGTCGCCGACTTGGTCACCCATGTTGAACGTGCCGCCTCGCAGCGGAATCAGCTGAGGCGCGCCTCGGCAGTCGCGAAACACCTGTGCGTTAGACGCAGCGATCACCTTTACCTGCTGGCAGGCTGCCACAACATTATGCTTGGCGCTCCCGGGCTGCGGCGCGGCGGTGTGGGCCGTCGCGCCGTATGCAATTATCATCACAGCGGAGAAGAACCATGTCTTCACAACAAGAACTCGATATCTATGCTATCGGTGGGTGCAGCGTGTAGCGGTGCTGGAATATGCAGACCTTTCCAAACGGTCCGGATGATACCGCCCACATCGTAATCGATACGGAGCCGGCATCGAACGTCTCGTAAAGCGTCACAGTTGGGTAGCCCGCCTTCATAGATCCTTCCGACCCCGTCATCCGCCGCCAGCCTTTCTAAAGGACAGCGAAACGGGGTCAGGGTCTAGCACGCAAAACTGGCGCGGAGTGATGTACATGGTCAGCTGCAGGCCACACATCATTCTCGTTCGGCGCACAACTTCACCGTTTCAAGCCACAGACCGCAGCGCCGATCACAACCTCTTGGGACCTGGGAACTCGCGCTCCCAACCTGTCAGGATGGCATGCGCATTTGCTTTGGAAGAAGCAGCCAAACACGCATCTGAAAGGCTCCGCGCGTAGCATTCGGTAGGCTGCACACAAATCCGGGGTTCAGCAGGATCAATGCCCAGAAGCGCTCATGCATTGGTAAACGTTTAATCAAAAATCTAAAGATTCATAAAACATTAAACCATTAGCATCGCCACATCGCCCTCGGTATATCTGCTTAATTTATTGATTTCAAAAGAATAGATAAATAAATCTTTGTCCCGCTTCGACTGGCACGAATATGGCGTTCAACGAGGAGTACAAGAGCAACAAATAGCCAAAGAACGAATCCCGAGCCCGAATTGATAATGTACCAAGCTTAAATGCGCGCCCAGTGAAAGCATCGCGCCAATCTCGCTGGGCCCCAGTGTTAGCGCCTTCCACAAAAAGATATTGTTTACAAATCTTAGAAATGAGGAGTAAATCAGATGGCGATTCAAATGTTGACGACGCAAGAGGTCTCCGCCGTTTCCGGTGGAGCAAGCAGCGGGGCCGGACTGGTTGGCGGGCTTGCGAGCGGACTGGTTGAAGTCTTAAATGAATTAACCAGCGCCCCTTTGATCAGCGCGGTCGCTAGCAGCCCATTGGTCAGCGGCTTGACCGGTCTGGTCGGCAAGGTGCTGCAGGGTGTGCTTGGGGTGGTCGCTCCCATCCTGGGAGAGCTTCCGCTCTGAAGGAACTCCATTGATCGGCGGGATTCGGGTGAGTGGCGCGCATGCCGGGATCGCAGCTCTTTCGAAAGGAAGCCCTGGAAGCGCAGAGGCCGACGCCGTACGGCAAGATCATCTTGGTCCAGCCGCCGTCCTTCGGCCTGCTCACGGCGGTGTCGGCGGCCTTCGCCGCCGCCATCGTGGTGTTCTTCGCCTGCGGCAGCTACACCCGGCGCAGCACCATCGGCGGGCAGCTGCTGCCGGACGCGGGCCTGATCAAGATCTACTCGCCCCACCCCGGCATCGTGCTGGAGCGCCGCATCCGCGAGGACCAGCGCGTGGCGCCCGGCGACGTGCTGTTCGTCGTCTCCGGCGAGCAGGCGGTCGGCCCCGGCGACGATAGCCTGGACAGCGAGCTGGGCGGCGCCCGCGCCGCCGGCGCACGCAGCCTGCTGGTATCCAAGGCGGCCGAGCTGCGCCTGCAGCTCGAGATCCTCGACCAGCAGGTCGCCACGCAGAAGAACCGCCTGGCGCTGAGCCAGCAAGCGGTCGATACCTACCGCGATCTGCTGCAGAAGAAGTACATTCCGGCCGAGCAGCTGCAGCTCAAGCGCGAGGACCTGTTCGACCAGCAGGCGCGCCTGCAGGGCCTGCAGCGGGAACGGGTGGCGCTGACCCACGAGCTGGGCACGCAGTACTGGGTGATCACCGCTACCCGAGCGGGCACCGCAACCGCACTGGCGGCCGACGTTGGCCAGACCGTGGACAGCCAGAAGCCCCTGCTGTGCATCGTCCCGGCCGACTCGGCGCTGCACGCCGAGCTCCTCGCACCCAGCCGCGCAGTCGGCTTCGTCCATGGCGGCGAGCGCGTGCTGCTCCGCTACCAGGCCTACCCTTACCAGAAGTTCGGCCATTACACCGGCAGCGTGGTTTCGGTGTCCGCCGCGGCGATGGCCCCGGCCGAGCTAGCCGCCTTCGGCGAGGGCCCGCGCGATGGCGAGCCGCTCTACCAGATCCGCGTGCGACTCGACGCGCAGTCGGTACTCGCCTACGGCAAGCCGCAGCCGCTGCGCTCCGGGATGGCGGTGGAGGCCGACGTGCTGCAGGAGCGGCGCCGCCTCTACGAGTGGATCCTTGACCCGCTGTTCAGCCTCTCCGGCCGGCTCTAGGCGATGCTCAATCGCCTGTCCTTCGGCTTCGGCCGCAAGCTGCCGCTGATCCTGCAGACCGAGGCCACCGAATGCGGTCTCGCCTGCATCGGCATGATCGCCGGCTACCACGGCCACCACACCGACCTGCCGAGCCTGCGGCGGCGCTTCTCCGTGTCGCTGAAGGGCACTACCCTGGCCGCGATGATGGAAATGGCCGACAGCCTGGCCCTGACGACGCGGCCGGTGAAGCTGGACCTGGAGGACGTCGGCCAGCTGCGCATGCCCTGCATCCTGCACTGGAACTTCAACCATTTCGTCGTCCTGCAGAAAGCCGGGGGGCGCGGAGTGACGGTGTTCGACCCGGCCATGGGCATCCGCCGGCTGTCGATGGAAGAGCTGTCGGCGGCGTTCACCGGCGTGGCCCTGGAGCTGTGGCCGGGACCGAGCTTCGCCAGCGCCAAGCGCCCGCCGCCGGTGAGCCTGCGCGAGCTGATGGGCGACGTCTCCGGCCTGTACCGCTCCTTGGGTCAGTCGCTGCTGCTGGCGCTGGCCCTGGAAGTGTTCTTCATCGCCAGCCCGTTCCTGCTGCAGTGGGTGGCCGACGACGTGCTGGTCTCGGCCGACCGCAACCTGCTCGACCTGCTGGCCCTCGGCTTCGGCCTGATGCTGCTGATGCAGCAGTTCGTCGCTCTGGTGCGCGGTTGGGTGCTGATGTATCTGAGCACCACCCTGAGCCTGCAGTGGAACGCCAATGCCTTCACCCACCTGCTGCACCTGCCGGCGCAATACTTCGAGAAGCGCCACCTCGGCGACGTGGTGTCGCGCTTCGGCTCCATCGACACCATCCAGAGGACGCTGACCACCTCCTTCCTGGAAGCGATCCTGGACGGCTTGATGTCGGTCGCCACCCTGCTGCTGATGCTGCTGTACAGCCCGCGCCTGTGCCTGGTGGTGGTGTCGGCGATGCTGATATACGCACTCAGCCGCTGGTTCTGGTATCAGCCGCTGCGCAACGCCACCGAGGAGCAGATCGTCCACGCCGCCAAGCAGCAGAGCCATTTCCTCGAGTCGGTGCGCGGCATCCGCGCGATCAAGCTGTTCCAGCGCCAGGACGAGCGTCGCGCCGGCTGGCTCAGCCTGATGGTGGAGCAGGTCAACGCCGGCCTGCGCACACGCAAGTTCGCCCAGCTGTACCAGACCCTCAACGGCCTGCTGTTCGGCGCCGAGCACATCCTGGTGATCTGGCTCGGCGCCAAGCTGGTGATGGCGCAGGGTTTCACCATCGGCATGCTGCTGGCCTTCATCGCCTACAAGGCGCAGTTCGACGGCCGCGTCAGCTCGCTGATCGACAAGCTGATCGAGCTGCGCATGCTGCGGCTGCAGGGCGAGCGGCTGGCCGACATCCTGCTCAGCCCGGTGGAATCCTCGCGCGGGCTCTCTCCCGGCCACGAGCGCGAAGCGGAGCTGGAGCCCTCCATCGAAGTGCGCGAGCTGCGCCTGCGCTACGCGCCGCAGGAGCCGCTGGTGCTGGACGGCGTGTCGCTGCACATCACCGCCGGGGAGTGCGTCGCCATCATCGGCCCGTCCGGCAGCGGCAAGACCTCGCTGGTCAACGTGCTGCTCGGCCTGCTGCCGCCGTCCGGCGGCGAGGTGCTGATCGGCGGCCGCAGCCTGGAACGGGTCGGGCTGGGCCCGCTGCGCCGCATCATCGGCTCGGTGCTGCAGGACGACGTGCTGTTCGCCGGCTCCATCGCCGACAACATCAGCTTCTTCGACCAGGCCCCGGACCGCGACTGGATCGAGCAGTGTGCCCGCGTCGCGGCTATCGACGACGACATCCAGGCCATGCCGATGGGCTACAACACCATGATCGGCGACATGGGCGCGGCTCTGTCCGGCGGCCAGAAGCAGCGCGTGCTGCTGGCGCGCGCCCTGTACAAGCGCCCCAAGATCCTAGTGCTGGACGAGGCCACCAGTCACCTCGACCTCGCCCGCGAGCACCAGGTCAGCGAGGCGATCCGCGCCCTTCGGATCACCCGCGTCGTCGTGGCGCACCGGCCCGAGACCATCGCTTCTGCCGATCGCGTCATCGCCCTGGCCAACGGCAGGATCGTCGCCCGCGGCGTCACATCGCTGGCCGCGCCCGACTGCAGCGGCGTCGCCTCATGAGGCCGCCTGCTCGCTGGCGCCGCCGCCTCGTGGCGCTGGCCTTGGCCGCGGTCGCCGGCGCCACCCGCGCCGGGTTTCCCGACGATCCCCTGCGCACCGCCTATGGCCTGCCGGCGAGCGCGGGGCAGCGCGTGGCTGCTGCCGGACTGGCGCCTTGCGCTGCCGCCGCTCCGGCCGGTGCCCTGACCCTGCTCGACACCGTCCGCCGCGCCCTCTGCTCCAGCCCCCGGACCCGCCAAGCCTGGTCCGAGGTCGAGGCACAAGCGGCGACGGTGGGCATCGGCCGCTCAGCCTACCTGCCGACGGCGAACCTCTCCACCAGCTTCGGCAAGGTCAACGAGCTGGACCAGGTCTCCGGCGCGCCGGAGCTCGATGCCTCGCTGCACGGCGACAGCAACGAGGAGACCATTGGCCTCAACTGGGTGGTCTACGATTTCGGTCTGCGCGCCGCCAACCTCCGCCACGAGCGGGCCCTGCTCGCCGCTGCCGCCGCTTCCCAGGATGAGGCGATCCGGGCGGTATTCATCGAAGCCGCGAGGGACTACTTCGGCGCCGAGCAAGCGCAGGCCAGCTTCAACGCCGACATCGAGACCGAGCAGGCGGCGCGCCGCAGCATGGACGCGGTGGAGGTTAAGGTCGGCGCCGGGGTCGGTGCGGAGGCCGATTGGCTGCAGGCCAAGACCGCCTATGCCCAGGCCGGACTCAAGCGCATCCGCGACGGAGAGAACTTAAGGGATGCGCTGGGCCTGGTGGCGCTGGCCATCGGCCTGCGGCCCGGTGCACCGCTGCTGCTGGCCGCGCCGGGCGACAGCGTGGCCGATCTGCCGCAGCTCAACGCGGTGGCCGACCAGCTGATCGACCGCGCCTTGCATGCCCACCCCAGGATCGCCGCGGCGCAGGCGAAGCTGGAAGCCGCCAACGATGCCGCTGCCGCCGCTCGGGCTGCCGGCCGGCCAAGCCTGGCCTTCGCCGCGGTCGGCGACCGCAGCGACAATCCCGTCAACCGCGTCTCGACCCGCCAGACCATCGAAACCTCCAGCATCGGCCTGCAGCTGACCATACCGCTATTCGAGGGCTTCGGGCGCGCCTACCGCATCCGCCGCGCCCAGGCCGAAGCCGAAGGCCGCGAAGCCGACCTGCTCGAGGTACAGCAGGAGGTGAGCCGCGAGGTCTGGGACAGCTATGTCGCGGTGCGCGGCAGTTCGGAAAGTCTCGCGGCCAGCAAGACGCTGCTCGACACTGCCACCGAATCCTTCAATCTCGCCCTTGGCCGCTACCAATCCGGAGTCGGCGGCGTGATCGAACTGCTCAAGGCACAGTCGGACCTGGCCGCGGCACGCGAGGAAGACGTGCGGGCGCGGACGCGCTGGCGCCTTTCCCGGCTGCAGCTCGCCGCCAGCCTGGGCTCAATCGATTTTGATTCGCTGCGGTAGCAGGTTGACCGTGGATTCATATCCTTCGCTTAAACGACTAGTCGAGCTCGACCGAGTTCTTGTCCTCGAAATGCCCTAGCAGCGTGTAGTCCTCGTCAAAAGGGGCACTGGCGCTCAGGCTATCACTGTATTCGGTCGTCTCCCGGCTTTTCCTCAGCCTGCCCCCTACCCAGCTCAGCACTTTGGTGGGCACCGAGACGTTATCATCGGCGCGCATCTGCTTGCCTGAACAGGAGCGAATGATGCTGTCCGCCGCCGAGGGAATGTAAGGGTTCTGGACGTGTACGTCGCGAGTTTGAACGTCGATCGAGGCCACGTAGCGCTGGTACAGTTCGATGCGGAAATCCTCACCACTCTCTGGCCGGCAAGTAGCATGGTAACGCTCCGGCCATTCATCAACTGCCACCGCAAGGCACGAACTCTGCGTGAAGTGGCGCCGATGGCGCGTTGCAGAGTGGGGCTCAGATTCTTGACCACCTACTCCTTGCTGTCCCCGGCCATGTAGGCGGTTCCGCGGCGATGCCGATGCTCTTGACGAGGAACGGCAGACTAACGAGGACTCCGAGCACCCAGAGTGCGGCGTGTGGCGGGTAAGCCAAATCTGGAGCTCCGGAGGATCCACGTCTGGACAGAAATTATTGACATTAATGTTTCATCTGATATAACACCCTTATAGCCTGGATGTGTTCGCTACCGATTGGAGGAGTAGATTTCCACAATTATCCAATTGAAATTGAACCCATTTACAGGCCAAAAAAATAAACGGTCAGCTGCCTGTAAATGGTGCTTGCAAGCCGGTTCTGGCCGCTGCTGACATGACAGGGCGAGGGGCCTCCAATGGAATGGAAAGGTCCTGCTGGAGGGGAAAAATGAAGAGCTCGGTCTCTGCTGACGGCGCTGCGCCCCAGGGAGAAGCATTTCACAAGCTGGAGCGGGACGACCTCCTATCCAGGCTGCGTTTTGCGCCGGAAACCGGCCACATATGGCTGGACACCAAGCGCATGTTCCTGCTGCATACCGATGCCTTCGGCACACTACGCCAGGAGCTGATCGAAACGGTCGGCCTCGCCAATGCCCGCGGTATTTTCACCCGCATGGGCTATCAATCGGGCAGCCGCGATGCGGAGCTGGCCAAGAAGATCCGCGCGGACATGACCTACTTCGAGAGGTATTCGGTCGGTCCGCAACTGCATGCCCTGGAGGGCATCGTCACGGTTGAGCCGGTCCGGGTGGAGATCGACGTGGAACGCGGCCATCATTACGGCGAGTTCCTGTGGCGAGATTCCATCGAAGCGGAAGCACACATGGTGGCCTATGGCATGGGGCCTGAAGCTGTGTGCTGGATGCAGATCGGCTACGCCTGCGGCTATGCAAGCGCCTTCATGGGACGTGCGATCCTCTATCGTGAGGTCGAATGCAAGGCGCAAGGCTACGCGGTATGCCGTATCGTGGGAAAGCCGGTCGAGGAATGGAATGACGCGGAATGCGACCTGCAATACATCCGCGCTCAATCATTCGTCAACAAGCCGGTCGGCGACTTCGGAGCAAGCAGGAGCATCCGCCACCATGCGCCGAAAGTCGAGGCCTGCTCCGAGAGTAGGCGCAACCAGTCGCGGACGCTGGTGGGAGCATCTGCGGGCTTCAACATCGTCTGTCACACAATCAAGCGAGTGGCCCCGACCGATGCTCCGGTGTTGATCCTTGGAGAAAGCGGCGTCGGCAAAGAGATGTTCGCGCGAGCCCTGCATGGAGAAAGCCCTCGGTCGGATAAGCCGTTCATCGCAGTCAATTGCGCGGCGATTCCAGAGCAACTGATCGAGGCCGAGTTGTTCGGTGTGGAAAAAGGCGCATTCACCGGGGCTACGTGCAGCCGCCCGGGACGCTTTGAACGAGCCGATGGCGGCACCTTGTTTCTGGACGAACTCGGCTGCCTCAGCCTATCGGCGCAAAGCAAGCTTCTCCGGGCCGTGCAGGAAGGAGAGATCGAGCGCGTCGGCGACAGCAAGCAACGCATGGTCGACGTGCGGATCATCGCGGCTACCAACGAGGATCTGCGCAGCGCCGTCACGCAGAAGACCTTCCGAGAAGATCTGTATTACCGCCTGAACGTGTACCCAATCCACATTCCGCCGCTGCGCGAGCGGCAGGACGATGTGTCGCTGCTCATGACCTATTTTCTCGAGCGGATGTGCACGCGCCATCGGAGGAACGTGCCGGGATTCACGGATCGAGCGATCGACATGCTGCTGACTCACCACTGGCCGGGGAATGTGCGCGAACTGGAGAACGTGATCGAGCGCGCGGTCATACTGGCTCAGGACGGCGAGCCGCTGGATGCCTGCCATCTGCCTGACCTCCATGTTCATAGGCGCAACGCACGAACGATGAAGCCTTGCGCATCGGGACATTTGGTCAAGCATAGCGACGAAGAGGGTGCAAAACCGGAGCCGGCATCGGTCGAGCTCAAGAGCTCTCTCGCCAACGAGGACTCGAGCTCGGGGGACGGCGACGCGCAGGAGGATGTGGAACTGCAAACGGCTTCAATTCGCGTGGCGATCGAGCGACATCACGGCAACCTCACCGCGGCGGCCCACGAACTCGGCATCACCCGTGCGCAAATCGCCTATCGCGCGAACAAGCTCGGCCTTGCGGACTTGTTTCGCCGCCGTTCCTAGGATTCTGTCCGGCGGTGGTCCCGCGCGGCGCGCGCCTGCTGGCCAGCTGCGCTCAATGGTCCACAGGAGGGGGGCTGCGGCGCGGATCCCAATTCAGGAAGGCCGGAAGATCCATATCCTGCGCTCCGCCGGACCTGATGATCATCGGCTCAGGCTCTGCTGGCTGGTCTGTTTGATTCTGTTCCTGTGCTCCGATCGGCAGCACGAAGAAGTGCTCGATCAATCCCGGATCGTCGAAATAGTGCCGCCCGGTGATCGCAGTCGGATGATTGCCCCACTCGCGAATGGCACCGGCGTTCGCCATCCCAGCGCTTGGGATCGGGCTGGTGCGCTCGGAGCCGGGGACAATCCCGCGCGCGTCGAAGAAGCTCTTCGTCCTGTTGCCGCCGATGGGCAGGGTCATGAGGTCGTCGTAGCGGACGAGCTCGTATTCCTGGATATCGGCGGGCTCCGGCGCAGTGGATTCTTCCACGATGCGCCAGGGGCTATGGGAACCCGAGTGGACTCTGACCGCCATATGCGGCTCGGGGCTCACCACCGGCACGACCAGCAGCGGGTCCTCGTCCCGGCTCGTGGTGTTCTTTCTCGTTACGGAGTCGGGGACGAACCAGATCTGGTCGAACCCGCTCATGTGCATCGAATCGAACAGCAAGGGATGGCCCGAGGGGTCGAGCGTGACCCGCCACATTAGCCCGTCGATTTTTCCGGCGAGCAGATCGGGCATGTGCGAGGTGGATACGCGCTCGCTGAACCAGACGAAGTAGACGATTTGCACCAGCGTCCGGCCCTGGACGCGGGCATAGGAAGGCATGTAGTAGACCAGGTGCCTGCGTGGATCGATGATGGCCTTGCCATCGGCGGACCAGGCTGGAGCGCCGATCGAGTCGAAGGTGCCCGCCGTCTCGATCAGCCAGCGCGGCGCGAGTTGCTCGGCCATCTCCTGCCAGTCGGTGGGGGTGTAGCCGATCCGCCCCAAGGGGTCCTGCAGTAGCCGCGGGGGTTCCATTGAGTGGGTGACCTGTCTGGGAACCCAGGCGGCGACTTTCGTCGTGGCCGGCTTGCCATCGCGGGAGAGGTCGGACTTGATCGCGGCCTGCTGGCGCTGGATGGCCCGGTCCAGCGCGCGCATCCTGGCCAGGTCCGGAGGCGGGGTGCGGCTGGGCAGCTGCGCTTCCTGATAGACCTTCTGCAGGGTGTCGCTGTCCGCCAGCTCCTGGTTCGACAGCCAGACGGCGCACAGGCGCAGGTCGGTCAGCAGGGTGGAGCGCTCGACATCCGGCATGCCCATGTTGGCAAGCTCCACGCTGCGCGCGAAGCCGTCGTTCTCGCGCAGCTCGTAGGTCCAGATATCGAAGGCCTCGAACGAGCTCACCTTGTCGCCGAACGCAGCCAGCATGCGATCGCTGCGCAGGTAGGGAAAGCCCTTGATGCGGTGATAGCCGGCATAGCCCGCCCCGGCATGGGAAATGGCCGCATCGACCTCGGCGAACTTGCTGCGGCAATTCGCCAGGAATTCCTTGGAGGTGGTATCGGGGAAGGTATCCTGGGCCGCGGCCGGCGGGGAGGCGAGCTGCAGGACGAGGACGCCGATGCAGACGCATATCGAGGCCAGCCTGGATGCCGTGGAGATCATTTCCGCCCTCCTTCGATTGTCTCTTCCCCCGCCTGGATGGAGAACCGGCACCACTACCCCGCCGGATGATAAGGCCGGCGGGGTGTGGGCGCTTACTGCGGCTTATCGGCCTGCGGCGAGGCAGGAGCGGGTGGGGCCGGAGCCGGCTCGGTCGGCGCAACCGAGTCGTCCGCCGACCCGGGAGCCGGAGCCGAGGGCGGCGGCGCAGTGGACTGATCCGCGGGCGCAGGCTCGCTGGGTGCGGCGCCCGCAGCCGGAGCGGGCTCAGCTGCCGCCGGGGCCGGCGCGGCTTCCGGTGGGGCCGGCGGCGCCTCGGGTTGAGCGGGCGGCGCTTCGGCAGGCGCCGCACTTTCAGCCGGTGCCGTCTTGTGGTGATGCCTTGCCTGCTTGCGCGCGGGTGCGGGGGCCGCTTCGGCGGCCGGAGCGGCCTCGCCCACCGCGGCGGCAGGAGCCGCGGCTTCTCCAGCGGGCGCCTGAGCGCCTTCCGCCGGCGCGCCTTCTCCAGCAGGCGCCACGGGAGCTTCGGCCGGCGGCGCGGCCTCGGGCGAAGCGGCCGGCGCCGCGTCCGCCGGCTGGGCGAAGCCCGCCGCGGATTCGGTCACCTTCAGCTCGACGCGGCGATTCAGCTCACGCCCTTCGTCGGTCGAGTTGTTGGCGATCGGCCTGGATTTGCCGAAGCCCTTGCTGCTCATGCGGCTGCGCTCGATGCCGCGGCCGGCGAGGTATTTCATCACGCTCAGCGCGCGCGCCTCGGACAGCTTCTGGTTGTACGGCACGGAACCCTTGCCGTCGGTGTGACCGTCGATCTCGACCTTGATGTCCTTCCTCGCCAGCAGCGCATCCGCCACCTGGTCGAGCAGGGTCTTGGCGTTGACCGTGAGGCTGGCCTTGTTGAAGTCGAAATTGACGCCGTGGAGCACGATGGTGTCGCCGACCTTGCAGCCCTCGAAGCTTACCGGCTGGCCGGGAACCGGAGGCTGGCACGGGGGCGGAGGCGGAGGTGCCGGCGGCGCGGCGGGCTCGGGTGCCGGAGCAGCTTGCTCGACCGGCACGACCTCGACCGGAGGCGGCGGCGCGGGCTGCTCGGGCTGGGGCATGGCGCCCAGCGGAATCCGCACGCCGAGATGGAACAGCGGCTGCGCGGCGTAGTTCGTCTCCTTGTGATAGAGGAGTTCCGCACGGAGGTACAGCGCACGGTCGAGGAAGGGCTGGTCGAAGCCCAGTCCGGCGTTGTACATGAGCCGATCCCCCCCTTCGATATTGGCATGGACGAACACGCCGGAATTCCCGGGGGAGACGTAGTAGTTCACGCCGATGCCGCCGCCATACAGGCTCTGGCTGGGAATCTCGCCGACCTGGTTCGGGCAGGAGGTGAGGATTCCACAGAGTAGCCCGGTGGTCGGGGTGGTGACGGTCTTGCCGCGGTAGCGCAGGTAGTCGCCGACGAGCTCCAACCCGAGGTGCGGCGCCACCGATTTGCCGATGGCCAGCGCCCCACCCCAGCCGTCGTCGTAGTTCGGATCCCTGCGATTGCCGGTGAGGGAGCCCATGGGGGCGACATAGTACCGATCGTCGAACAGGTCGCTATCGTCCGCAGAGGCCGCGAACGTGCCGAACACGAACGATCCCACCAGCATAGAACTCAATAATGGTCTTTTCATCTCAATCCTGAGCCTTCGTTTTCTAGTGACGCCGCACAAGTCGATGGCACTCATATGAAGCCGCGCAATTGAGCCCGGTGTACGGCAGCACAGCGGTTCTTTGCGCCCAGGACCCGCGACAGGCCCTTGAGGTGCCATTTGATGGTGTTCGAGGACACGCCTAGCCGGGCGGCCGTTTCCGTGTTCGTTAAGCCTTCCCTCACGCACTGCAATACCGCGATCTGGCGGGAGGTCAACTGCGCCGAGCCTCGGGCGTTGTCCTGGGCATCGTGGCGACCTGCCTGCCCTCCGTCGTACCGGCATATGTTCATGACCGAGCCCTGCACCTCAAAGGTCGCGAAAAAGCCCCGGCGGCAACAGATCGTGCCGCCGGGGTAGGTACCTAGCAGCTGAGGGGGAGCAAATGCCGACTACTAGGTAAAGCCAGTGCAGACAAACATCCGCTGGTGGAGCTCCTCGCTTGCTCCATCGGCACGCCACGGCGCCTCCCTCGCCCGGAGGAGGTGGCGTGCCAGTCTTGGGAAAAGCCATACCTCGCAATCTGAGCCTGGTGCGAAGCCATGGTCCGTGAGCTTGGTCGGGCCCCCGACCTTTACAGCTGATACGTCAAGCGCAAATTGATCTCGTTGCCGAAATCGATTGCACGGATCAGGTTGTCGGTGGGGTTGCCGTAAAGGTGGCCGTTCACGTAGTTGTAGAACAGATCCACGCTGATGCTGTGGCCGGGGTTCCACTTGATCATGGGCTGCGCCAGCAGGCCGCCGCGGACGTCGTACAGGATCGCCCACTCGGCCACGTACTTGCGGTTTGGCCAGGGCTGGAAGCCTGCGAAAGCTAGGTAGTTGGCACTCGAGATGCCGCCGGGCGTCTTGATCCCCGAATAGTCGTTGCCCTGACCGGCGACAGGGTCGTTTACTCCGTAAGTTCCACTGTTACCGCCATAGCCCTTTAGGCTCAGGCCGACCAAGTCGCTGGCGCTGCGGTGCTGGAATTCGAACGCCAGGTAGGCTGCCGGAAAAGCCTCCGTGTAACGGTACCACTTCTCGCCCACCAGGGTTAGGATGTATTCATCAGTCTTGTAGCCGCCATGGGCCAGACCCACGTCGGTAAGGCGGCGGGAGGGCGTGTACTGGCCTTCGAAGTTGATAATGAACTGGTTCCAGAACGACGCCGGGTCCTCGGTCTCGGTGACATAGACACCCCCCAGGCCGACGATGTTTTCACGGTAGTAGTCGCGCTGGAGGTTGCCACGGATGCTGCCGTCGGATGCGATGAAGAAGGTGTTCAGCAGATTGCTAGTCTCTTGAACATTGTCGACCGGTGACGCATAGACATCTCGCAGTGCCGGGTACTCGTCGATGATGGTGTTCACCAGCTTTACGCCATCCAAACGAATACCGCCGGCGGCCGCGAACCACTCCTTGTTGCTGTAGACGCCGCCCGGCGCAATAGTCAACGGCGAGTGCGACAGGGCCTCGCCCACGCTGCCGTACATGCGGCAGGTGGTGGGGTTGTAAACCGGACACAAAGCGCTGCCCACTGGGGCCTTAGCCAAATAGGCGGTCTGCACGAGAGCACCGAGGTCGTTACCCCAAGCGGTACCGTTGGGGTTGGTGCCGGTCAAGCCCTTGTTGATGCCACTCTCGGTCCAGCTAAAGACGCCGAGAGGGTTCAGGCGGCTGACAAACATCGCCGAAAAGCCCCAGTTGCCGTAGTCGGCTTTCAAGCGGATGCCGGCGCTGAGCTTGTTGTCGTAGTTGCCCGTGTAATAATTGTCGAGCGGCTTATAGAACTGCGCCGGTGCAACATTGTACGGCGTATTAGGGTTTGGAATGTCCGAGGGCTGGAACTTTTCTACGTAGGCGTCGACGAGCATGGCATCCGATGCTTGGACCGTCCCACGTAGAGCCAGCGCCGGCACGCGTTTGTCGGAGAATTCCTCGATCGCGCGGTCCAGGACCAGGTGGCGGCGGAGGTCCAGGCCATCGGGCATGTCGAAGGTCTGAAAGAAGATCGACTGGCCCCATGCGATCTGCTGCAGTCCAAAGCGGACGTTGTAGGCGTCGCGCTTGTATTCGAGCAGGGCTGTGGGGAAGTCGATCATGTAGTTGCTTCCTGCGAACTCAGTCGGGTTCAGCTTGCCGCCGTTGCGCCCCTTGGATTCAAAAAAGTTCGGCGCACCAGTATCGGCGTAGCGGTCGCCACCGCCGGCCGGGATGCCGCCCTGGACGTTTTCCACGCTGCGGGCGTCGAAGAGCTTGTACAGGTCCGGGTCGTAGGTGGCGCGGGCCTGCACGTTGAGGCGCAGGGCATCGGTCAGCGCCATGTTCATTTCGCCGAAGAAACGCAGCTCCTGGTAATCGAACTTGGTGTTCGAGCTAGGGATGTAGCTGTCGCGGCGCACCGTGTCGCTGGTGTGGATGAGGCCCAGGGAATTGGGGATCGGCAGCGTCCAGGTTGGCACTAGGCCGGCGATCAGGGTCGGCGGCACATAAGCCTGCCGCGGCACCGCAGAGTGCTGGAAGGGCATGTTGCCCTGGTTGTCGTAGTTCTGTATTCCGTCGGTATGGAATGCGGTGTCGCTGCGGAAGGTGCCGACGAAGGTCGTCTTGCCCCAGAGATCGGACAGGATGCCGTCGCCGTCGGCCAGGGCCGCTGCTGAAGCGGACATCATCGCAATGCCGACGCAGATCGCGCGGCGCGTGTTATAAGCTGAGTGCATATTGCTTTCTCTCCCTGCGTATTTGTTTGTCTGCGTTTGAATCAATCGCCGCGGGCCATCAGTTGCAGCACCCGGCCGCTGTGGCCAACAGCAATCATTGAGTCGTCCGCCGCGCTGGCGCTACGGGCAAGTCCGCTGTACCAATTGAGATTCAGATCAAGCGCTTTAAGCGGCCGCCAACTCTTGCCCCCATCCGCACTGATCAGTCCGCTCCGCATGCCGACGGCGAATACGTGGCCGTCCGGCGTCGACTCGACATCGAACAGGCTGGCCTGGGTCTGCGTGTCGAGCGCGCTCCAGCTCTTGCCGCTATCGGCGGTCATCACAACCATGCCATCCTGCCCGGAGGCGTAGCCCGTGCCATCGTCGCGGAAGTGCATGCCGAAGAGTGATGGCGGCGTCAGGCCCGTCGAGCCGGTGGGTGCCTTGAACACCGGCGTCCAAGTATTGCCACCGTCCGTCGAACGGTTGAGCTGGCCGTATTCACCGCCGATCAGGATCGAGCCGTCGTCAAAGACTTTGACCACGTACAGCGTTGGCTCGTCGCGTGCGGCGACGAAGTCGCTGGTGCTATCGGTCTTATAGAGCGTCGTCCAGTCGGGCTTGAGCTCGCTCCAGCTCTGGCCGTTATCGGTCGATTTCAGCAGGGTGCCGAAGGCCCCGACGGCCACCGCCAGGCCGCTCTTGTTCAGGCTGACCCGCAGCAGGCGCTGCTCGGTCACCGGCTCGACCTTGTGCCAAGCCTTACGGCCGTCGCGGACCAGGATCAGCCCTTCCTGCCCAACGGCAATCGAGCGCGTCCCGCAGATGGCGACGCTGAATATCGCCAGGTTGGTCGGCGCTTTGACTTCGTGCTGCCAGCTCCGGCCTCCGTCGGAGCTCTGCAACACCAGGCCGCCCTCGCCCACCGCTTCGCCGAAATCGCCACTGAAGGCGATCGAGAAGAGACGGTCGTGCGGGGTGTACTGCACGACGGCATGGCTGTCAGCGTCGGCGAATGCCGCGCCGCAAACGCCGGCCACGAGCAGTAAAACGAGCGTTTTGACAGATTTCAGGCGCACAAAGGGCTTCATGACTTACGCCACCGGTTTTTGGGATTGGGGAGTGGCGGCCGGGTTCAGCCGGCCGCCACGGGAACTACCTTGAGCGGACGCCGATCAGGCACGACCCAGGGCCTGCAGCGCCTGTGCGGTGCAGTAGGTGTTGAACAGCCACTCCGGATCGGCCTGGAAGCGCGCCTCGACGCCCGCGGCACCCTTGGAGTGGTTGCACAGCGACATGCGCCGGTTCTGGAAGTCGTAGATGTGCACATAGATCCACGACCAGGCCGGATTCTTGCCGTCGGCGCTGAGGATCAGGCGCTTGCCGTCCTTGCCGCCGCCCTTGAACTGGCCGTGCGCCATCTCGAAGTTCGACCAGATCTTGCCCTGGCGGTCGTAGCGGATGTTGCTGGCCGCCATGCTGTTGCGGGCGTCGACGTAGGCGACGCGCTTCGACACCGGCGAGCGCGGGTAGCCGGTGGGCTCGCAGCTGGTGACGATGACCTCGGGCGACATCTCGTAGGGGATGTCGAAGAACTTGGGGTTGTCCTTTTGGCGGGGCGGCTCCCAGTTGTCGTCGTGCCGCGAGAAGTCGGCCGCCCAAGGGCCGAGCATCGGCTTGCGCTCGACGATCTGGTGGTTGCCCCAGGTGAGGAACGGGTCGCCGGCGGCCCAGGGGTCGCTGAGGAACCACACCGCGCCCGGCACCAGCGGTTCGAAGCGCTGATTGGAGGGAAACTGGCGCACGCGGCGGAACTCCGGCAGGTAGCCGTAGAGGTCCGGGATCTTGCGCATGTCGTAGTCCCACACGCTGAGGAAGGACGTGCCGCGCACGTCGGGCGAGGCGGCGAAGAACACGCTTTGCCGGCGCAGCTCGTTTTCCAGGCCCTTGAAGACCTTGCGGTCGGTACGGGCGGTGCTGTTCAGCTCGACCCACTGGAAGTTGTAGTGGTACTCCTGCTTGCCGTCGCCGCCGTAGTCCTTCTGCTCGATGACGTAGCAGGCGTTGTCGGCACGGCCGATGTTCATGCACATATTGGCCCAGACCTGCTTGCCATCCGTCGGGTTGACGAACGGCAGGCCGCCCTGCCATTTCTTGCCGTTCTCGTCGGCCACGTTGCCGTTGGCGTCGAAGGTGCCGTGGTGGCCGCTGTGGATGTCCTCGAGCGTGGCGTCGTAGTAGGCGGCGCTCACCAGGTCGCGCGGGTTCAGGGTCGGGGCCTTGATGTAGATCCTGCGCCCCTCCACACCGCTGATCTGCTCATAGGTGCCCGGATCGAGCAGATGCTTGACGTATTCGACGTTGTTCTTGTCGATGTAGTCGCCCACCTTCACTTTGCCTTTGGTCTGCGCCTCGACCGACAGCAACTCATCCGGGTAGGCTTTCTGGATGTTGTCCAGGTCCTTGGCGAGCAGCTTGTCCCAGGGCATCAGCACGCCTGCGCCCAGCCCGTAGGCAACCGACTGCATCATTTTGCGGCGCCCGTAGTTGATGTCGTATTTCCTGATTCTCATCGCAAACCCCTCCTGATTGCGCTCACGCGCCTCGCATCCGTTAAAAACATCCAACTCAATGTCGGATGATGATCAAACGTGCCCTTCTTATTTGCTCGTCAGCGCGACCGAGTCATCTGCTTCGGCAACACGCTGTGACCGTACAGAACTATTGCTTTCCCTCGATGCGAATTTGTCGAGATCGATACCCTCGCCGACCATCAGGTCCGTGCGCGTCGCAAACTTCGGCTTGATTAGCCAGACCAGCAGCGGCAGCACCACCAGCGATAGCACCATGTTGATCAGCATGATCGCCGCCAGCAGCAGGCCCATGTCGGCCATGAACTTCAGGTCGGAAAGGAAGTACCAGGGCAGGATGCCGATCAGCATGATCGAGGCGGTGAACATGATCGCCTTGCCGGTGGTGGTCATCGACATGGTGATCGCACGCCCCCAGTCCTCGCCCTGCGTGTGGTATTCCTCGCAGATGCGCGACAGCAGGTAGATGCCGTAGTCGATGCCGACACCGACACCGAGCACGGTGACCAGCACCGAGTTGATGTCCAGGCCGATGCCCATCAGGTGCATCGTCGCCAGCAGGTAGTAGTTGGACAGCAGGGTCGGGATCAGCAGGATCACTGCCGCAACCGGCGAACGATAGGCGTAGGTTGCAATGATGAAGATCGCCGCGCAGCACAAGCCGACCAGGATCCAGTGATAGCGCTCGACCACGCTGTTCATCGCCTGCTGCAGCGCGATGGTGCCGGAGGCAAGACGGATGCGGATATGCTGGTGATCCACCCCTAACGCCTCGACCGCCTTGCGCGCTGTCGCCAGCGCGCCGTCCACCGTGGCCTGCTTGTTGTCGCGATAGAAGAGCGAGACCGTGGAGTTCTGGTAGTGGAAGTCGACCATGTCGGCGAAGTTCAGCGGGTTCTGGCCGAACGCCACCGCGGTCGCCGCAGCGCCGACGGCCCGGTCGGTCGGATCGATCGACAGCCAGTCCGGATGGCCACCGGAGTAGAGGCGGTTGCCTTCGTCGATGACGTCGGAGAACGAGCGGGTCACGCGTGCCGGCATCGGCCCGAGCTCGGCGGCCTTCTGGATCGCCTTGGACAGCTGATACGCCTCCAGTGTGCGGGCGGCACGCAGCTTGTTGTCGTTCGGGTCCTTCGACTCGAGGATGATTTCCAGGGAGTTGACGCCGGGGAAATGGTTGTTGATGTCGCGCACCGCGGTATTGAACTCGGACTTCTGCCAAAGTAGGTTTGTGCCCTCCACCGGGTTGCCGATGGCGATGTGGCTGCCGAACAAGACCGCGGCGATGGTCAGCGCGCTCATCACAACCAGGGTCAGCTGTGCCCGGCTGCCGAAGGTCACCAAGGCGATGCCGCGCAAGGCATTCTTCTGCAGCTTGTGGATACCCCTTTCGCGCTCGCCTCCGACGATGGCATCGATGTTGCTCGGCGCCGGCAGATAGGACAGCAGGATGGCGATCAGCATGACGCCGGTGGGGATCAGGTACACCGCCCACATGCCGCAGAACAGGGCGAAGCGGCGCATCGCCGGGATCGGCGTCACGCCGATCACGAAGATGGCGATCACGTCGGTCATGATGCCGAGGATGCTGGGGGCCATCATCACGCCCAGGGTCGCCTCGCAGGCTTTCAGCCGGTCGCGCAGATGGGCATAGACCTCGTAGTAGCGCTCGGTGTACTGGATGCAGTGCGAGAAGGAGCGCGCAACCAGCAACAGCGGCACCACCATCAGCAGCGGCTCGATCGGAGAATGGATCCAGCCGACCATGCCGAAGCCCCACACCGCGGCGACCAGGCTACACACCACCGGCACCACGATGCCGGTGACGTTGCGCATGTAGAAGGCCAGCGCCGAGACCAGCAGGATCAGCGTGACGGCGAAGATTGTGTAGGTCTGCTTCTGCAGCTTGTAGACCCAGCCGGTGAGGATGGGTTGGCCGACCACGCTGAACGAGTGATTGCTGTCGGTCGCGGCACGGGTCAGGTCGTTGATGGCGGCGAAAACCTTGCCATAGTCGAGCTGATCCTCGCGGAACGACAGGCGCAGCAGGGTCGCGGTCTGATCGGCCGAGACCAGATAGGTGCGAGCGATCGGCGAGCGCTCGACCTTGCGCTCGAGGTCCGCCAGATCCTTGGGATCGGTCGGCACGTGGTTGCCCATCAGCGGGTTCATCTGAATGCCGTCGGCGGTGGCCTCGGCATAGGTCGCCTTCTCGGTCGTGATGGACAGAATTCGATCGTGGTCCACACCGGGGATCAGGTCGACGTCACGGGTGAGCTTCCAGATCTTCTCCATCGTGTCGGCGTTGTAGATCTTCTGGCCGTCGGTGCGCTTCAGCATGATGGTGACGGTCAGCGGATCACCGAAGTTGGGATGATCGTGGTACGCCTGCACGAAGGGATCATCGGTGGGCAGCAGGTCGGCGAAGATCGTGCGGATGTCCAGCCGCGGCAGGCCCGCGGCGAAGAACAGCGTGACGAAAGCGAAGAAGATACCGACCGAACGGCGGTGCGCAACAACCCAGGCCGCAACCCGGAAGCGGAACGTATCCATTAGTGCTGAACGCCTCTAGCTAGTGCTGCTTGACCGCGGCTCCCAAACGCCGGGGCCTGGGAATCGCGCAGGGAACGATTGGCAGTCGTGAAGCTTGCTTCGCCATGGCACTGCCCCGCTTTCTGTGGCGGGCACACTATCGACGAGCACGGCGAAGCGATCGCATGAAACAGCGAACGCGCCAACTCTGAGCGGATCATTTGGTACATCTTCTCCTCCACGTTGTGTCGCTTGGCCGATGTCCAGCCAGCGACTACTCTTTATAAAAACTTTCCAGACTTCACTGGCCCGTCTAGAGCGGGTCCAGGAACATCACTCGATTTCGCGTACAAAACTCTTCGAACGCGTGCTCGGGCAGGATCAACTCGACAAAGAGCTCCGGGTGATGGATCGAGAACTGAAACTCGACATAGCCATCCCTTCGCCGCTGCGTGATGCGCACGAGCCTGCGTGCGATATCGGCCGAAGGTTCGGCGCTTCGCTCTTGCCTTTCAATCGTGTCTTCCTCCATGCGATTGACTTGTTATGAATTGCTCTAAAAGCGATAAGCGTGCCAACTGCGCAACATCGACATACGTCTTCACAAGTAATTGAAATTGTTGTTATTATTATCAGAAGACGATCGGGGCGAAGCTCGATTTTTTAAGAAAACTCTTAATCTTTGATGAGTCTTTGTTTAATGCTTTGATCAATCATTAAGAAACTGAATTACCGCCTCTTTCGGCGCGCGCACATTGATGGACTACGCGTCATCTTTTCCTGCCGAACATCGAGACCTAAATTGGTGGACGATCCGCTTCGCGCCATGAATCCCAGCTGCGGTCGACGACAATCTTCGATGCTTCAGGCTCAGGATCGACGGCGGAACAAGCCCGAGAAGCCCAGCTTTTGAGCACGGTAGGCGATCTGCGCCCGCGTCAGCCCAAGATCCCGGGCGGCCGCCGACAAGTTTCCCCGGTGCCGCTCGAGCGCAGTGCGGAGCCGGTCGGCCGGGACCAAGTCGAGCGCGAAAGGATCGTACGCGGACGCCGCCGATGGAATGCCCGAGGCGATGGAGCGCTCCATGTTGGGTTCTTCATCGCAATCGACCAGTTGCCCCGATGCCGAGGGATTCATCAAGCCTCGGCGCTTGCTTCGCGCCACGATCTCGGGAAGATGGCAAACGTCGATGGAGCCACCATCCGTCGCCAGGATTACGGCACGTTCGATCACGTTCTCCAGCTCGCGCACGTTGCCAGGCCAGTCATGCGCAAGCAGCGCATCGATTGCGCGCCCGGTGAAGCCGGACACGTCACGGTGGTGACGCGCAGTCAGGCGATCAAGGAAATATTCCATTAGCAGCGAAATATCCTCGATCCTCTCGCGCAAGGGTGGAATCTGGACCGGATAGACGTTCAAACGGTAGAACAGGTCTTCGCGGAACGTCTTGCGCTCCACGGCGTCCCGCAAATCCTCGTTGGTGGCCGCGACGATGCGCACGTCCACCAGCCGCTGCTTGCTGTCGCCGACCCGCTCGATCTCGCCTTCCTGCACCGCGCGGAGCAGCTTGCTCTGGGCCGGCAGGCTCAGGCAGCCAAGCTCGTCGAGGAACAGCGTGCCGCCGTTGGCCCGTTCGAAGCGGCCGGGCCTGCTGCTGACCGCGCCTGTGAACGCGCCCTTTTCCACCCCGAACAACTCAGCCTCGATCAGCTGCTCTGGAATGGCAGCACAGTTGACCGCGATGAACGGCTTGTCCGAGCGCGAACTCTCGCCGTGGAGCGCGCGCGCGAACATTTCCTTGCCGACACCGCTTTCGCCCAGGATCAGGACCGGGGCATCAGTCGGCGCCACCCGCTTGATGGCGTGGCAGACGATGTTGAAGCCGGCGGATGCTCCAACCAGCATGCGGGCGTCGTGATAGCGCCCCGCCCCAGCAGCAGCCCCGCGCTCGCCGCGCGCCGAGCTGTCGCGGGCTTTGGAGGCGCCGAAATCGACGATGGTGCGGTTGACGAAACCCTGCGCCCGGAAATAGGAGACGTCCTCGTCGGCGTCTTCCCATTCTTCCAGGGGCTTGCCGATGATGCGGCAGGTGGAGTCTCCTGTGGCCCGGCAGGAGACTTCCCGATAGAGGATCGAGCGTCCCATGAAGGCGCTGGAGTAGCCGCTGGCGTAGCCGATCTGCATCCAGCACACCGCCTCGGAACCGACGCCGTAGGCCATGATGTGGGCTTCGTCTTCGATCGATTCGTGCCAGATGAACTCGCCGTAGTGGTGGCCGCGCTCGACGTCGACCTCCACCTTCACCGCCTCCACCAACACGATGCCCTCGAGCGCGTGCAGCTGGGGGCCGACGCAGAACCGCTCGAAGTAGCTCAGGTCGGCGCGAACCTTCTTCGCGAGCTCGGCATCCCGGGCGCCGGACTGGTAGCCCATGCGCGTCAGGATTCCGCGCGCCTCGGCGATTCCCACCGTCTCGATCAATTCCTGTCGCAGCGTGCCGAAGGCGCCAGTGTGGAGCAAGAACATGCGCTTGCTGTCGAGCCAGATGTGGCCTGCCTCTGGGGCAAACCGGAGACGCGACAGCAGGTCTTCGCGCTGCAGGTGCTGCATCCGCTCGGAGGCTTCGCCGGCTCCACGTTGCGCCGGCTTTGGAGGCATGAACTGCTTCATTCCACCTCACCTCTCTCGATGTACGGGCGCTTGGACATGGTCGCTGGCGCCGCCGCCTAGGCCTGCTTGCCGTCCGCTTCCGCGAAAAAGTCCATCAGCAGGCGGGTGAAGCGCGCGGCCTGTTCGATCTGCGTCCAGTGCCCGCAACGGCTGAAAACGTGCAGCTGCGAATGGGGAATCAGTTCGAGCAGCTTGTAGGCGTTGGATAGGGGGATGACCCGATCGTCGCGCCCGTGAATGACCAGCGTCTCGTGCGGGAGCGCCCGGATCGCCTGCTCCGGGCTGGCCATGGCGTCGACCCAACGCTGCCGCGGCGCCGGAAACATCGCTTCGTAGGACTCCTGGAAGCCGGGGCGGATGCTGGCCTCGTAGCGGATCCTGGCCAGCTCGTCGTCGACGCGGCGGCTGTCACTGGAGAACATGCCGATCAGGCGGCGCATCGCTTCGAGCGAGGGCTGGTAACCCCACACCGCATCGAGCCCCGGGGTGATCTGGAACGGCACGCCGACGCTGCCCATCAGCACCAGCCGGTTGACCCGCTGTGGATGGCGGATGGCCAGGGCCAGGGCCAGGGCGCCGCCGAAGGAGTTGCCGACGAGATGGGCGCGCTCGATGCCGAGCGCGTCCATCACACCGACCAGGTGCGCCACCCAGCCGTCCATGCCGTAGACGAAGCCCCTGGGCCGCTCGGTGAAGCCGAAGCCCACCAGGTCCGGCGCCACGACGCGGAATCCGGCCGACAGCACCGGCATGGTCAGGCGCCAGTTGGCGTAGGCGCTGACCCCGGGCCCGGAGCCATGGATGAACACCACCGGATAGCCCGCGCCGACGTCGTGGACGTTGGTCTGCAGGCCGGCGGCCCGGACCAGCTTGCCCATTTCTGGATTGGAGTCGAACATTTGTGCTCCCGCGATGGAAATCGTGCGCTAGGCTGCCGTGCCGCGATCAGGGCCGGATCAGGACCTTCATCGCGTTGTCGGTCTTGCGGTGGAATGTCGCAAACGCTTGGTCGATGTCCTCCAGTGCGAAGCTGTGCGAGAAGTACTCCTCGGGATGGATCACCCCGCGCTCCAGCAGCTGGATCGCCTCCCGCATGTACGGCGTCGCGTTGGCGAAGCCGTTCATGTGCAGGCTGATGTTGCGCAGGAACACGTCGGCCAGATTGAGGTTGAAGGTGCTGTCGCAGAACACGCCGACGGCCGCGATGACGCCGCCGGGGCGCACCAGGTCGAGGCTCATCTGCAGCGACTCCGGATATCCCACCACCTCGATCACCTTGTCGAAGCCGCGGCCGCCGGTTTCGGCCAACGCCAGCTCCTTCCAGCCCTCGCGGGCGCTGTTGATGCCAACCGCCCCCTTGCCGCGGGCCGTCTCCAGGCGCCTCTCGATGCGGTCGATGGCCACCAGCGGCGCCGCCCCGCGTTGCAGGGCGAGGTCCAGCGCCATCATCCCGGTGGGACCGCAGCCGATGACGGCGACCCTCTCGCCGATGCGTATGTCGGCCAGGCGGTTGGCGATGATCGCGGTGGGCAGGTTGCACGACAGCGTCACCGCCGCCTCGTCCGGAATAGCCCTCGGCACCTTGAGGGCGTGCTGGTCGGCATGGGGGATGACCATGGCCTCGGCGTGGGTGCCGTTCATGCTGCCGAACGGCACGCCGAAGCCGTAGACCGCCTTGGCGGTGGTTTCGCAATGGGCGGTCTGGCCGACCTGGCACATCGGGCAGTCGCCGCAGGACACCGAGTAGCCCATGCTGACCCGGTCCCCCGGCTTGAAGCGGGCGACCGCACGGCCGGTTTCCAACACCTCGCCGATCAGCTCATGGCCGGTCTGCGACTTGCCCTTCTCCATGATCGGGTCGAGCGCGCCGCGGTACAGGTGCAGGTCGGAGCCGCAAATGGAGGTGGCGACGACCTTGACCAGCATCTCGTGGTCGGCCCGCAGGGCCGCGTCCGGAATGTCGGTGCAGCGGATGTTTTCCGGTGCGTAGTAGACGGCTGCTTTCATCTGATCCTCTCCTCGCTCCTTCGATGTTCTTCTTATGAAAGGACTGCCCGCGGCAACAGGGCGCTATTCGATCTGTATGCCTTCCTGCTCCACCGCCCGCTGCACCGCCGACCGCGCCCGCACCGCATCCATCACCCGGGTGAACTCGGGGAACTGGCTGCGCATCGGCAGGCCGATGCGATTGCCCCAGCGGAAGAACACCAGCAGGTAAGCGTCGACCAGGGAGTAGCGCTCGCCCAGGGCCCAGGCCTTGCCCGCCAGGCGGCTGTCGATGTCGGCCATGCCGCTGCGCACCATCTCGCGGCCCTTTTCCGCCACCTTGTCGGCGACAGCGGGATCGGAGACGAAGCGCTCGGGGCGGAATACCGTGCGCACGCCGGTCTGGTGGAGGGTCGAGCCGAGCCAGCCCATCCATTCGACGGCCCGCGCGAACTGGACCGTCTCCTCCGGCAGCAGCTGCGCCTGCGGGAAGCGGCGCGCCAGCAGGATCATGATCGCCATCGCTTCCGTGAGCGCCTTGCCGCCGTCAACGTCGGAGATCGCCAGCGCCGGCACCCTGCCGCGCGGATTGACCGCCAGATATTCGGGCCGCGTGTTCAGCCCTTCGGCGATGGTGACGCGCGTCGTTTCGTAGGCGATGCCCAGCTCTTCCAGTGCGATATGGGGCGCCAGGGAGCAGGCACCCGGAGAGTAGTAAAGGTGGTAACGCGGCATGGCAAAATTCCCCTGAACTTGCGTTTTCGGCGCATTCCCTAATCGGCGATCCGCTTCTACAACAGGCCTCCGGTCAGAAAAAGCGATCGAAATGGATTTGCTCGAACGGAACCCGGTGGCCGACCATCAGCATTTCGTGCAGCGCATTGGTCATCGGCGGCGGCCCGGCGAAGTAGAACTCGAACCCGGTGATCCTGTCCGCCAGCTTGCGCCGGACCAATTCGTGGACAAACCCGGTTTCGCCGTTCCATGGCGACGAATCGTCGGCCGGCATGGAGACGACGGGGTGATAGTGGATGCGCTCGCCGAACTCCGGCAGCTCGCGCAGGAACGACTCGCCGCAGACGTCGCGGACCGTTCGCGCACCGTAGAAGAAATGCAGCTGGCGCTGGCATAGCATCCCGGCCTGCGCGGCGCCGCGGGCGATGGAGACCATCGGCGCCAGGCCCGAGCCGCCGGCGACGCAGACGATATCGCGAGGGGCGTCCTGGCGCAGGTAAGCCAGCCCGTAGGGACCGTCGAGCTCCACCTCATCGCCCGGATGCAGGTGGTGGAACAGCACATCGGTGGCCTTGCCGTGCGGGACGCGGCGGATCTGCAGATGCCAGTCCCCGCCTCCGTCGGCGCCGGCATTGGCGATGTTCGACATCGAGTAAGCACGCGGCGACGACACTCCCGGGATGGAGAGCATCGCGTACTGCCCCGGCAGGAAAGCCGCCAACTCGGCCGTGCGGAAGCGGAACTCGCGCAGGTCGTGGGTGATCTCGCGCACTTCCGTCAGGCGGGCGCGCATGCGCCGGGGCGGGATCAGCGGCCTGGCCTCGGCCTGCGGCCGCATGCGGATGCGCAGGTCCGAGCTGGCCCGGCACTGGCACGCCAGCAGGCGCCCCTTGCGTCGGTCCCGCTCGGTGATTGCCGGCGCCTCGGGCCACAGATTCTCCACTTCTCCGGAGGCAATTTCGAACTTGCAGCTGCCACATCCGCCCGAGTTGCACTCGTAGGGAAAGCCGATGCCGGCGCGCAGCGCCGCGCGCAGCACGGTGTCTTCCCCGCCCTGGGTGAAGCCGCCGCCCTCCACGCCTTCGATCGCGATGCTGTACTGCTTCATGTTGCCCATATCCGGTGAAGGCGGCAGCAGATGCCGCCGCTGCGCTGCTTCGATCTCTTCCACTGCCGCGCTCATACTCGCCGGCGCGGCTTAGAGGCCGGGCAAGGAACGGCGGAACGAACGTGTCGCTTCCTTGGCGGCGGCGGCCGCGTCCGGGAGATCCGGCAGGCCCGCGCAGAATGTTTCTATGGCGCGGTCGGCCAGCGGCTCCCACTTGGCGATCCAGCCCTTGATCACGTCGACATTGTCTGGCTCGGCGGTCGCCAGCTTGACCAGCGCCGAAGACCAGCGGCGATGGCGGGCGCTATCGACCAACTCGGCGTCGATCACCAGGCCGAGCAGGGTGTCACCGTTCTGGCGGGCCGCCTCGCCGAACTTGCGCAACACCGCTTCTTCGACCGCAGGCTTGGCCACAAGATCGAGAGCGACGAAGGCTTCGCCCCAGTCATAGGCGATCAGAACCTTTTCCATCAACTCGCGGAAGCCCTGCCAAGCCGCGTCCTCCTCCCAGTACCGGCGCTCGTCGCGGGCGAAGCCCTTGTCCGGGAAAGTCAGGGACAGTTCCTTTGCCCGGTACGCCGTATGGCTGAGCCAGCGCAACGAATCCGCGCCCTGGAAGGCGGCGCAGATCGAGATCGTACTGGCCGGTCCCATCTGGGCGAGATAGGCCGAACCGATCTGGAGCGTATGGAAAAGGTAGCGGGCCGGGGTGTAGAGACGGGCCAACGTACCCGCCCAATTCGCACTGATGCCCTTGTCGTGTTCGCGCTCGTTGAACTGGTCGAACAGCCCCGTCACGTAGGTTTCGGCACCGTCCTGCATGATGTTGTACGTCCGGTAGATCAGTTCGTCCGGATCGCGGAAGGCGTTCCAATCCGGATGTTTCAGCGGACTGGCGTTGCGCTTTTCCTTGTACCAGCGGTTCATGAAAACGTTGGGATCCAGCTCGAACGGCTCGGCGCCCGGACGCGTGCTGATATGCAGATTGGTAGAGACAATCTCGTATTCGCTGGGCTTGCGCCGACGCGCGGCGAGATGACTCCAGGTCTTCAACGGCTTCAGGACTTCGGTGTTGCTCATGGTTTTTCTCCTGCTGCGCCCCGCATGACTCAGAGGTGCTTTATGTAGTAGAAGCGAACGTGATCGGCATTGGTTTCGATGCGCCCCGCGAACGAAGCCATGTCGATCTCGAGCTGGTTGATCTTGAAAGGCTTGCCGAGCATCTCCTCGATCGTCTCCTGCCGGAGGATCATCTCGTCATCGGTCTGGATCCGGACGTAAGCAACTTTGTCCTCCACCAGAATCTTCTTGCCTGGATTGTCGATCTCGGCGGCTTCCAACACCGCTTTGGCGAGAGCGCCCTGGCGCATGATCGGACCCACCATATTGCTGACGCTTGTTTGGCTCATATGCTCTCTTTTCTGTTGTCTGCTGCGGTGCTAGTCCGTAGCGGTGGCGATGAAGACGTTCGTTTGGCACTAGGTATGCGCAAACAGGGTCTGGACTCCTTGGGTATCCACCAACACCTCGTCTCCCTCGACCTTGATCGGATATTTGGCAAGGCGGCAATCGGCTGGATTGATGCCCGCGCCGGTAGCGCAGTTGAATGTCCACTGGTGAGCACGGCAAATGATCACTTTGCCGTCGAACTTGCCCTCCACCAGCGGGATATCCTGGTGCGGGCACACGGCCTGAAAAGCGACGATCTCGCCATCGGTCGGCCACACCACCAGGATCTCCACGCCGTCCACCTCGAAGGACTCCATCTCGCCTTCCCAGAGGTCTTCCAGTTTGCAAAGCTTCACGAACGCCATTGGTCATTTCCGAAATGGATTCAGCGGGAAGATGCCGGGGCTTCCCAGATCACTTCGATGCACTCCATGGGGTGCAGGCCGGATTCACCGACTTTCAGGGTCCGCGGAAACGGTTCCTTCACGCCCTGGCGGCGCACGCGAAGGCCATGTCCCGGGCGATCGGCAACGCGCCTGTTCACCGAATGATGGGCCGCCGCCGAGGCGACTTCATCCATCGTGTTATCAGTGTCCACCGCAACCAGCTGGAGGACGAAATCCCCTTCAAAATTCGATGTCAACGGAAAAAGTGCCATGGTCGGCTCTCCTCTCGATTCGTTATATGGACCCGGGGCCTCGACTTCGGGCCCCGGGCTCTTCGCGCTTGCAGATTTCAGCTGGCCTTCTTCAAACGCTCGGCATGGGCCGCGTGCGCCCACGCGTAGTTGTGCGCATCGTCACCGATTTCGCCCGGTGCAAGGCCCATGTATTTCAGCGCCCCCCCGAGATCCATCGGCTGAATGTGGCCTGCGAGGAAGCGATCGACGAGCGTCAGGTGCCCTTCGTAGCGCGACGGCTCCTGTTCGAATACCCACTTGCAGCCTTCCGAACAGAAATGATAAAGACGCCCTTTATGCATATGCGGGACGTCGCGGACGCGCCAGGCAGGGCCCGGCGTGGCGTTAACAGGCAGCTGGCACATGTTGCAGATCACCGGCAGCGTCTCCGGATAGGTCTGCGCCATATCGCCTTTTACAACGTTCTCGGTGATAACGTCCCAGACCGTCCCAAAGGTCGCATTCCAACCCGGATACTTCTCTTCCAGCCAGGCCCGCTCCTCGGGCGAGGCGCCGGCCGCGGGATTCCACCAGACGGTGGGGCGCCAGAACCAGACGCCGATATGCATGCCGTGATGCTGCCATTCAATCTCGTCGAGCAGCTGATCCCAGTACCAGGGCCTCTCGAGACCCACGTCAATCAGCGAGCGCTCGAACTGGGTGACGATCCATTCGTGCATAAACTCCTTGAATGACAGCTTGCGGTCTTCGAGCGGCGTGTAGTAGTCCATGATCGGACCCGTCAGCACTGAAAACAGCTTCCAACTGCGCCAAAGGGCAATGTCGATCAGCTTCTGCGCCTCGGCCTTCTTGCCGTTGGCGACGAGAATCGGGATCAGCGGACCACCGATCTGGGCATGGCGTGATTCGTCGGTCTGGATGCTCGAGATCAGGCTCGAGAAGGTCCAGTCGCCGGCCTCGGCGGCATCGGCTGCGAGACCGAGGAACTGCATGTTGGTAAAGCCGGTCTCGAACGCAAACGTGAGCATCAGTCCGATTTCGGTCGCGTTACGCGCGGCGAAGATGTCGTCAAACATGTGACGCGCGGCGATCGCGGCCCACTCGTTGGTGTCCATCGCCTTGTGCGCCCAGTCAAACTGGCGGTCCTTGGACACGTGCTCATGCGGGAAGAACAGCTGGATCTGGCCGTGGCGGATCTCGTCCATCATGCCGAGCGTCGCCATGTTGCGCTGGCCCGGCGCCTTGCCGAAACGCGCCATGCGGGCTTCCGACTGCGATGCGTGATATTCCTCCCGCGCGATGGCACCGTAATGCGCCTTCAGCACGCTGATCCAGCCCGGGTCCGCAGTCTCGTAGATCTTGGACCGCTCCAACGCCGCCTTGACCGAGTAGGCTCCAGCATCTTTTTCGCGCTGTACCTTCACATACTCGGGGTAGGACTGCTTGAACGGCTCGTCGTACGACTCCCACTTTTCCAAGGGAATACCCATCGTTCCAGAAAGCTCTGGCGGAAACAGTTCGTCCTCCTGTACGTATTTCGGGGTCCAGTTCGTGGTACGCGCAAGGTCGTACCAATCCATTCTCTGCAATGTAGCCATAGCGTCTTCCTCCTCAAACATTTCCCGATGGCTCAGGTGAGCCTCGCAACTCCGGATGCCCGGAATCCCTCAATCTCAACGGCCCAGATCCTTGGCCGACTTGCCGCCGATGCCCCAGTTGGCCTTGGGTATGTCCTGGATCACTACCCGCACGTTTTCCTTCGGCGCGCCAAGCGCCTCGTGCAGCGCCTGCGTCACCTTGTCGATGACGGCCCGTTTGGCCTCCTCGCCGCGGCCTTCGATCAGATAGATGTGCGCCAGTGGCATGTGGGCGGCCCTGCTCAGTTGAAGCGCAGCGAGACGCTGCCCAGGTGCTGCATGCGCAGGGTGACGTGGTCGCCCGCCGCCACCGCCACGGCCTCGGTGATGCCGCCCGACAGGATGATGCTGCCGGCCGGGATTTCCTCGCCGCGGGCGCCGAGGTGGTTGGCGAGCATGGCCACTGCAGCCGCAGGGTGTCCGAGCACTGCGGCGCCGGCGCCGAACGACACCGGCTCGCCGTTGCGCTCCAGCACCAGGCCGAGGGTACGCAAATCCAGATCGGCCGCCGGCCGGGCGCGGCCGCCGACGACGAATCGCGCAGCGGACGTGTTGTCGGCGATGACGCTCTTCAAGTCGAACTTGAAGTCGCGGTAGCGCGAGTCGATCACCTCGATGCCGGGCATGACGAAGTCGGTCGCCGCCAGCACGGTGCCGACATGGCAGCCGGGGCCGCGCAGCGGCGCCTTGGTGACGAACACGACTTCGGGTTCGACCTTCGGGTGGATCAGGCTCTTCACCGCAACCTCTCCGCCTTCGGCCACGGCGAAGGCGTCGACCAAGAAGCCGAACACCGGGATGGTCACGCCCATCTGCTTCATCTTGGCATGAGAAGTCAGGCCGGCCTTGAAGCCGACGAGGCGGTCACCGCGGCGCAGCTTGCTGCGGCGGATCTCGTCTTGGATGGCGTAGGCGTCGTCCCAGTCCATCGACGAATGCTCGTCGGTGATCTTGAGGGTATCCCGCGCCTGCAGCTCGCAGGTCTCCAGGTGTTCCGCCAGGCGCGCCACAGTATTCTGATCGAGCTTCATGGGCGCCTCATGCCGCCTTGGCCGGGCGCGTCTGCCGGGCGCGGGCCAGGGTGATGGCGGTGTCCTCGATCATGTCTTCCTGGCCTCCGATCATATTGCGGCGGCCGAGCTCCAGCAGCAGCTCGCGCGCGGGGATGCCGTACTTCTGCTCGGCACGCTTGGCGAACAGCAGGAACGAAGAATAGACGCCGGCATAGCCCAGCGTCAGAGAATCGCGGTCGATGCGGATGATGTGATCCATCATCGGCACCACCAGGTCTTCCGCAACGTCCTGAATCTTGAACACGTCCACGCCGGTCTCGATGCCCATGCGGCTGCACACCGCGACAAAGACTTCCATCGGTGTGTTGCCGGCGCCGGCGCCCAGCCCCGCGGCCGCGGCGTCGATGCGGGTGGCGCCGCAGGCGACCGCGGCGAGCGAATTGGCGACGCCCATGGCCAAGTTGTGATGGCCGTGGAAGCCCACTTCGGTTTCCGGCTTGAGGGCATCGCGCACCGCGCGGATGCGGCACTCCACGTCTTCCGGCAGCATGTAGCCGGCAGAATCGGTAATGTAAACACAGTTAGCGCCGTAGCTCTCCATCAGCCTGGCTTGGGCGACCAAGCCTTCAGGGCTGTTCATGTGCGCCATCATCAAGAAGCCGACAGTGTCCATGTCCAGCTCGCGCGCGCACTTGATATGCTGCTCCGAGACGTCGGCCTCGGTGCAGTGCGTGGCCACGCGGATGGTGTGCACGCCCAACTCCAGCGCCATCTTCAGGTGGTCGACGGTGCCGATACCCGGCAGCAGAAGGGCCGAAACCTTGGCCTGCTTCATCAGCGGGATCACTGCGGACAGGTACTCCTGGTCGGTGTGGGCCGGGAAGCCGTAGTTCACCGAGGAGCCACCCAGGCCGTCGCCGTGGGTGACTTCGATCAGGGGTACGCCGGCCTGGTCCAGGCCGCTGGCGATGGACCTCATCTGCTCCAAGGTCATCTGGTGGCGCTTGGGGTGCATGCCGTCGCGCAGGGTCATGTCATGCACGCGGATCTTCTTTCCCTTCAGATTCATGCGAATTGCTCCTTTTAGGCTGCGGCCAGATCGGGCACGGCTTCCAGCTTCAGCGCGCCGCTGAGGATTTCCTCGGCGAACATCTCGGCCGTGCGCGCCGCCGCAGCGGTCATCACGTCGAGGTTGCCGGCATATTTCGGCAGGTAGTCGCCGAGCCCGCTGACTTCCATGAAGACCGACACGCGATCGCCATCGACAACCGGGCCATTGACGAGGTTATAGCCGGGCACGTACTTCTGCACCTCCTTGATCATGGCATGCACCGAGGCCTCGATCTCGGCGACCTTGGGCGCCGTCTCGGTCAGGCAGTGCACGGTGTCGCGCATGATCAGCGGCGGGTCGGCCGGGTTGAGGATGATGATGGCCTTGCCCTCGCGCGCGCCACCCACCTTGGCCACTGCGCCGGCGGTGGTGCGGGTGAACTCGTCGATGTTCTTGCGCGTGCCGGGGCCGGCACTCTTCGACGCCACCGTGGCGACGATCTCGGCGTAGCGCACCGGCTGCACCCGCGAGATGGCATAGACCATCGGGATGGTGGCCTGGCCGCCGCAGGTGACCATGTTGACGTTCATGCGACGGCTGCCGACATGCTGCCTGAGGTTAACCGGCGGCACGCAGTAGGGGCCGATGGCCGCCGGCGTGAGGTCGATCATCATCACGCCCAGGGCGTTGAGCTTGCGGCTGTTCTCGGCGTGGACGTAGGCGCTGGTGGCATCGAAGGCAATCTGCACCTGGTCCTCGCGGACGTGCGGCAGCAGGCCGTCAACCCCTTCCGCCGTGGTCTTTAGGCCGAGCTCGCGAGCCCGCGCCAGGCCCTCCGACTCGGGGTCGATGCCGACCATCCACACCGGCTCCAGCACCGGGCTGCGCTTGAGCTTGTACAGCAGGTCGGTGCCGATGTTGCCGGAGCCGATCAGGGCGCAACGAACTTTCTTCATAATCCGATCCTTCATGCATCAATGTATGGGTTGCCTTCGCTGGTGGCAGGGAGGCCTTTACGCCTAGACGAAGCGCACGCAGCAGTCGCCGATTCCTCCCACGGTGGCGCGGAGGTTGTCGCCCGCGGTGACCGGCAGCAGGGCCGCCAGCGAGCCGGACAGGATCACCTCGCCGGCGCGCAGGCCGATGCCGAGCCGTCCTAGGGTGTTCGCCAACCAGGCGACGGCGCTCACCGGCGAGCCCAGCGTCGCGGCGCCGGAGCCGGTGGCGATGACCTCGCCGTTCTTCTCGATCACCATGCCGCAGGTGTTCAGGTCGACCCGGCGCGGATCGACCAGCCGGTCGCCCAGCACCATGACGCCGCAGGAGGCATTGTCGGCGACGGTGTCCTGGATCTTCACCTTCCAGTCGTGGATACGCGAGTCGACGATCTCGAAGCAGGCCATCACGCCTTCGGTCGCCGCCAGCACCGCGGCCGTGGTGACGCCGGGGCCGGCCAGGTCCTTCTTCAGGATGAAGGCGATCTCGCCCTCCGCGCGCGGCTGGATCAGCGAGGCCATCGGGATCGACTGGCCTTCGCTATAGATCATGTCGTCGAGCACGTAGCCGAAGTCCGGCTGGCCGACGCCGAGCATGTTCATCACCGCCTTGCTGGTCACGCCGATCTTCTTGCCGACCACCCGCGCGCCTCCCGCAAGCCGGCGCGAAATCATCTGCTGCTGCACCCGGTAGGCATCCTCGATGGTGATTTCGGGATGGCGGCTGGTCAGCGGCGCTAGCGTCTTGCGCGCGCACAGCGCCTCGTGGAGTTCGTCGCCGAGCCGGGTTATGAGTTTTTCGTCCATCGCCGTTCCTAGAGCTTGATGCAGACGTTCTTCAGCTCGGTGTAGAACTCGAGCGAATGAACGCCGCCTTCACGGCCGATGCCGGACTGCTTGGCGCCGCCGAACGGGGTGCGCAGGTCGCGCAGGAACCAGCTGTTGACCCATACCAAGCCCACCTCCAGCCGCCCCGATACGCGATGCGCGCGCGCCAGGTCGCGCGTCCACACCGAAGCGCAGAGGCCGTAGCTGGTGGCGTTGGCACGGCGCACCACCTCGTCCTCGCCGTCGAACGGCATCACCAATACGCAGGGCCCGAAGATCTCCTCGCGGGCCACGGTGGACTCGTCGCCCAGGCCGGTCCAGATGGTGGGCTGCACCCAGGCGCCGCCCGCCAGCTCCCGTGGCATGGCGGGAACGGAGCCGCCGGTGACCACCATGGCGCCCTCCTCCACCGCCTTGCGGTAGTAGGAGAGGACCTTCTCCCGGTGTTCCTGTGAGATCAGCGGCCCCATGTTGGTGGCGGCGTCCCACGGCAGGCCCAGCTTGAGGGCCTCGGCGCCGCTCTTCAGCGCGCCGACGAAGCGATCGAACAGGCTTCTCTCGACGTAGACGCGCTCCGTGCCCAGGCAAACCTGGCCGCAGTTGGCGAAGCAGGAGCGCAAGGTACCTTCGATCGCCGCGTCGAAGTCGCAGTCGGCGAACACAATGCCCGCGTTCTTGCCGCCCATTTCCAGCGAGACCGGGCGCGCCCCATCCGCCGCCGCCTTCATGATCGCCGCGCCGGTGCGCGTCTCGCCGGTGAAGGTAATGGCGTTGACGCCGCGGTGGCTGGTGACGAACTCGCCCGCCGAATCCGGGCCGAAGCCGTGCACGACGTTGTAGACGCCCTTGGGCACGCCGACCGCGTTCATCACCTCGCCGAGCAGGGTGGCGGTCTGCGGGGTCTCCTCCGAAGGCTTCACCACCACCGTGTTGCCGCAGGCCAGCGCCGGTCCCACCTTCCAGGTCATCAGCAGCAGCGGCAGGTTCCACGGGCAGATCACGCCGACCACGCCCACCGGGCGCCGCACCGAGTAGTTGAGCGCGCCGCGCCCGTCCGGGGTGGCCATCTCGAAGCACTCGGTGGGGACGTTCTTGACCACGTCGGCGAAGATCTTGAAATTGGCCGCGCCGCGCGGGATGTCGATGTGGCGCGCCAGGCTCTTGGGCTTGCCGGTGTCGGCGCACTCGGCGTCCAGGAATTCGTCGAAGCGGCGGTTGATCTCGTTGGCGACGCCGTAGAGCAGGTCGACGCGCTCGGCCACCGCCAGCTTGCCCCAGGGGCCGTCCAGCGCGGCGCGGGCCGCGGCCACCGCCGCGTCGACCTCGGCCTTGCCGGCCTCGTGCACGGTGGCGATGACGTTGTTGTCCAGCGGTGAGCGCTTCTCGAACGTCTTGCCGGTCGAGACGAAGCCGCCGCCGATAAAATTGAGAATGTTTTTCATCTGCATGTTCTGGTTGATTGGCTGGTTGATTGCCGCCCTACTCCGCGCCAATTGCGGCGAGCCCGGCCCGGGCGATCATGGTGTCCTGCTCCTCGGTGGCACCCGAGACCCCGATGGCGCCGATCATCTCGCCACTCAGCCGGATCGGCAGGCCGCCGCCGAACGCGACAAAGCGCGGCCGCCGCACCAGGCCATCGCGCACCGCGTCGGAATGGCCGCGCAGGACCTCATTCCAGCGCGCCGTGGGCAGCTCGAAGCTGGCGGCGGTGTAGGCCTTGTCGATGGCGATCTCCACCGAATGCAGCGGCGCGCCGGCCATCCGCACGAAGCCCGCGAGCAGGCCGCCGCCGTCGACCACGGCGATGTTGACGAGCACGCCGGCATCGGCGGCGGCGCGCGCTGCCGCGCCGAGAACGGCGTGAGCGCCGCTCCAGTCGATGAGGCTGCGCTGCGTGCTGATCTGATCCATGAGGCTTCGGGGCGCGTGGCGTGGGCGGCCGCCGCGCTCAGGTGTAGACCGTGGTGAAGGAGTCAATGCCTTCGCCGGCGTGGTAGAAGATGCCGCGGGCGATGCTCTCTTCCGTCCAGGTGGTCACGGGACGATCCGGCTGCGCCATGTAGCCGAGACCGGAGAAGGTCTCGTTGCGGTTGCCGCTCGGATCAAAGAAGTAGATGGTCTCGCCGCGCGTGATGCCGTGGCGGGTCGGCGTCACGTCGATCTTGACGCGATTCTTGGCCATGACATCGCCGGCCTTGAGGATGTCCGCCCAGCTGTCGAGGAAGAACGAGACGTGGTGCAGCCCCATCGTCGGGGCGCCGACGAAGGCGATGTCGTGGGGCTTGGTGGTGCAGAACAGGAACGCGGCGACCTGAACCGATCCGCCCGGGCCGGCAACGGCCTGCTCGGACAGGTAAAACCCCAGAACTTCCTTCATGAACTTGCAGTTTTCGGCCACGGTGTTGATGCCCTTCTCCGGGTCGAGCGGGCACATCAGCAGGCAGTGATCCAACCAGTGGGCGCCGGCGCCCTTGAGCCCATCTGGCCAGGGATCCGGGTTGGTCGAGCCGACGTCGGTACCGACCATGTCCTTGTGCTGGAACAGGCGCATCTCGTGGCCGCTGGGCAGGTTGAACTTGAGCATGCGCCCGACGAAGGGCAGCGCCGCAGCGGTCAGCATCTCGGCCTTGATGCCGTAGGCCTCGATGCGGTGCTTGAGGACGTCGAGGTCGGCGTCGTGCTCGACCTTGTAGGCGACGTGGTTGAGGCCGGCGCGGTCGGACTGAGTGAGGATCAGCGAAAACTTGTCCCACTCGTCCCAGCACTTGAGGTAGACGTTGCCCTGAGCATCGGTGTGGACCACCTTCATGCCGATGACGTTCTCGTAGTGCTTCACCGCCGCCGCCATGTCCATCACCTTGATGTTGGCGTGGCCAATTCTCATGACACCCATTGCAAGCTCCTCCTTCCTACTAGTTAGATTATGGCGACGAGACCGGCCAGCCCGAGGCTGAGCCGGAACTCACGATCATGTTGACGAAGCCGCGGCGCATCTTGCCGACGACTTCGACCTCGACATCGGTCTGCGGCACGGCGCGGCAAGCCAGGGTGAAGCCGCTGGCCGCTTCCTCCGGCGTGACGTGCTGGCGACTGACGGCGCCGGCTTCCAGGCAACGGCCGTGGGTGACCCTGACCTTGCAGACGCCGCAGCCACCGTTGACGCAGCCCACCGGGATGCCGCGGCGCCCCAGCTTGAGCATCCCTTGCAGCAGGGTCTCCCCGGCCGCGCAGGCGTAGCTTTCGCCGGTCTGACGCAGCTTCACGCTGCAGCGGGGCGCCGTGCGGCCGGCCGCCGGTCCGGGTATTGGCGCGCCTGGGTTCATACGTTCTTGAACAGCGGGCTGCGGGCCTGCTGCGCATCGGCGGATGAGATGAATTTCTCGGTATAGATGTCCCGCTCGAACAGGCGGCCCTGCATCAGGGTGGTGATGCAGGCATCGATCATCAGCGGCGGCCCGCACAGGTAGGCCTTGTGGCCGCGGAAGTCGCCGCCGAAGTGCGCCTGGGCCGCCTGATGGACGAAGCCGCGGAAGCCGCTCCAATCGCTGTCCTGCGGCTCGTGCGACAGCGCGGGGACGTAGCTGAAGCCGGCGTGCTGCGCCGCCAGTTCCAGGAACTCGTCGTGGTAGTAGAGCTCGTCGCGCGTGCGCTGCCCGTATACCAGGGTGATGGGAAACGGGCAGCCTTCGCCGAGCAGCTCCAGAATCATCGAGCGCGGGCTGGACAGGCCGGACCCCCCCGCCATGAAGATCATCGGCACGCGGGCCGAGCGGCGCACGAAGAAGCGCCCGTAGGGGCCGGACAGCCGCACCGTGTCGCCCACCTTGAGCTTCTGGTGGACGTAGCCGGTCCCCACCCCGCCCGGCACGATGCGCACGTTCAGCTCGATGGAATTGCCGCCCGGCACGTTGGCCAGCGAAAACGGGCGCGCGAAGCGCTCGCCGGGGATCATCAGATTGACGTATTGGCCGGCCTGGAAGCGTAGCGGCTGGTCCAATTCGATGAACACGCCCTTGATGGTGGGGGTGAGGCTTTCCAACCGGCTGACTTTGCCGACGAAATCCCGCACCGGGATCGACAGCGCGTCCGGATCGGCTTCCAGCTCCGCCGAGATCGCCACGTCGCTCTGCAGGGTGGCGCAGCAGGCCAGCGCCTTGCCCTCGTCACGCTCGAAATCCATGAGGGCGAACGACGACGCATCGCCGTGATCGATTTCGCCTTCAAGGACGTCAATCTTGCAGGTGGCGCACAGACCGTGGCAGCAGGCGTGGGGCAGATAGATGCCCTTGCGCAGCGCCGCGTCGAGGATGGTCTGGCCATCGTCGACTTCGAGGGTCTCTCCCAGCGGTTCGATGGTGAGTCGGTAAGCCATGCTACGTTCAATGATCCTTGTGGTGTCTGATTCCCGGCAGGCGCAGCTACGCTCAACTGCAGGTATCCTTGATGCCGCGCAGCCCCGGCGAGCGGAAGCGGATGACGTCCTTGTGCCGCAGCCCGTTTTCGGCAATCGACCTGGCGTAGTCCGGGCGCCAGGGCTTGCCGGACTTGAACCACTCGACCTGCGACCAGTCGACCTTGGCGAAGTCCGGGTGAGCGCCGTAGCACCCCGGCAGCACCTGCTCCAGGATCGCCTTGAACGGCATCGCCCCCGGGAAGGGAAATGCCAGCGGCGCGCAATACATCAGGTGGTCCTCCCAGCCGATATACAGCAGCTGGGCTCCATGAAAATTCTCGACCTTGTCCTTGGGCTCGAAGGCGTAGGTACCGATGGCGGTGACAGCCATTGTGGAATCGTCCTCTCAATCAGTAGAAATGCCGCGCTGGCGCTTCCGAACGGGGGGTGGGCGCCGCGCGATCACCGTCACGCGCCGGCGGCGCCGTGGCCGTTCCATTGTGCGAAGTTCTTCTGGTCCTCCGAGCCTTCGAAATCGAGATTGTCCCGGCCGAAGTTCAGGTGGTAGAAGTCCAGCACCGCGCGCAAAGGGTCGAAGCCCGGCGCCGTGGGATCCACGCCCGGGTTGAAACAGTTGCCCTGGTAGATCTGGTGCACCGGCAGCCACGACTGGACGTACTTCTCCGGCTCGTAGTCGAAAATGTCCTTGCAGTGATCGGAGCAGAAGTGATACTTGTCACCCTGGTAATCCGATTCGCGGTAGCAGATCTTCGTCGGGTCCGTGGGCTCGGTGAAGAACATCGGGATCTGGCAGGTCGTGCACAGCATCGGCAAGGTGCCGTTGTAGAAGCGCTTGCCCTCCTTGGCCTGCTGCTCCCAGTACTCGAACCGCGGGCGGTACATCCGGTCGAAGGTGTCCGGGTACTTCGCCGAGAGCCAGTCCTTGTCCTCCTCGGTCGGCGTCCAGGTGTGGAACAGCGCGGCCGCGCCGTAGTTGTAAAACACGGCCCAGGCCTGGTGGCTGAGATGCTCCTTCTCGATCGATGCCTGCTCCCAGCCCTTGGGCTTGCGGATGCCGTAGCGCGCCAGATCGTTGAACAGCGCGCCGCCGTTTTGCTCGCCGTAGATTTCCCATGCTTCCTTCCAGCTCATCACCTTCTTGGGAAGCATGTAGTCCATCATCATCGACACCAGCGTGAGGACCTTGTAGCCACGCCAGAACCACTTGTCCATCCAGCGCTGGACGATCGGCACGTTGGCCGGGTCCTGCTCGAGGATGAACTTGATGATCTCCAGCCCCAGCGTCATGTGGCGCGACTCGTCCGACTGCGCCGAGAAGCCGAAGGTGACAGTGCCCATGTCGCCGTTGTAGGCGGCGCCGGACATGAACGGCACGAACAGAAGATTGGTCAGGACGTACTCGAAAGCGAAGCTGATGGCGACGACGAACTCGAACGGGCCGCCGGACATGGCGTCGTCGAAGAACGACTTGGGCACCGACAGGTACCACACTCGGTCGTGCCAGTGGCGCCACGAGTGCATGCCGTTGTAGTACTTGTTGTAGTTGGAAACGGTGTGCATCTGCGTCTGCGCGTGGCGCAGCTCGTCGACCGACTGCATCTGGCAGGCGATGCGGGCGCTGACGCCGTCGAACTGGCGGCCGACGTGCGCGAAGCCGCGGTGCGCCATGTATTCGAGCGGGCTGACGCCCTGGATGAACAGCTTGAGAGCGTTGATGTAGCGCGCGTCGGACACGCCCAGGTGGCCGTTGTTCTGGGCGAAGGCGTCGATGATCGCGTAGAGCTTCTTCTCCTTTTCGCCCTGGTATTTCCAGTACGCATCCATGGTCAGGCGGAATGGATCTTCCCACTTGTCCCAGTCATGGATCTTGATCCCCTCGTAACGGGTGTAGGGGAATACCTTTTCCTTGGGCTGGTAGGTCGTTTCCCAGTCCAAGCCGCGGGTCAGGTGGTTGTAGCGCTCCTTGAGCCCCAGCTTCTTCTTGCTTGCTTCCATATCCATGATCGATATCTCCTCGGCCGCCTACTGTTTCCAGCTCAGCGTCAATTGGTCGTCGTCCTCATCCAGATGACCCGTGAGGGTGATGAGGCTCAGCTGAATCTCCTGCAGGTCGAACGAGCGGCCTATCCGCGATTCGATCGACTCGCGGCGGATCACCAGCCGGTCCTTGCAGTCGATCTTCACCATCGCCGGGGAGGCGCTGCTGACGGCATTGGGGTTGTCCTCGAGGATCGCCTCGATCACCGGCCGGCTATCCTCGTTGGCCTGGAATGCGATGAATACGTTGGACATGTCTTCCCCTAGACGCTCAGGCCGAGCTTGGCGGCGCGGCTGTTGAACTGGCCGAGCACCTCGTCGGCCGCCGCCTGCGCCTGCTCGCCCAGGGCCATCGCGGCGACCGGAACCAGGGCGGACAGCGCGCGGTCGCGCCAGGTGCGCGTCCACTCCGACAGCAGCTCGCGGTTGGCGGACGATTCCGCCGCCGCGATCTTGATCTGAGCATCGACCCACTTGGCGGACTCCCCATACCACTCCGTCATGAACGCGGTCAGCATGGCGACGGCGCTTCCATTGCGCATGGCCAGGTGGTCGTCGACGATGCGGTCGTACACCAGCGGGTACAGCAGACCGTCGAGGGCGAAGTTCTGGACGACGTAGAGCATGAACCAGTCGCTCAGGACGAAGCTGTCCTCGACGTAGTGCCGCAAGCCCTGCCATTCGGGCTGCTTCAGCCACGCCTGCTTGGCGATGTCGAGCGACTCCGGGCCCGCCAGCAGCAGGCCCAGGCGCGTGAGGTATTGCGCGATGCCGAGTTGATCCATGGCATGGAAGCTGGACGGCGCGGTGATAGCCGTGCCGTAGCCGTACGCGCAGATCGAGAAGTTGTTCATGTTCGCACCCCACGCGACATGCCGCAGCGGCAGCAGCAGGTGCAGAGCCATGCTCTTCAGCTCCGCCGACAGGGTCGTGGCAAGCCCTCGCGTCTCGACGAAATCGAAATTGGACTCCATCGCGTCCTGCTGGCGGGCGCGCATCATGGTCCAGTTGCCGTAGTACAGCTGCCGCGGATCCTTGAGGGCGTACCAGTCCTTCATCTGGATCGCGGTGCGCGAAGGATCGAACAGCTCATGCCCCGGATCCCAGGTGGGCCGATAGTGGAAATTGGCCTCCGGCTGCAGGCCCAGGGTGGCTTCCTGGTAACGCGAAGCCGGCTTGTCGCCGCCGAGCCGGTCCGCCACATTGGCGAACGTCTGCCGCAGGGGGTTGATCTTGACGGTTTTCAGATCAATATGCATATGAACTCGCAATTCGAAAGGAATTTACTTTTTGCAAGGCGGCTTTTGTGTACGTTAGGCAAAAGTCAGCCCACAAAATAAATATTTCGTTCGAACGAACTCCTCCTGTTTTGAGTACTACTGTTTTATGGCGGCTGCGGCGGGGTCTATCGGCAGGTAAAACCTTTGCAACCTCTTCATTCCCTTAACGCCATATTCGTGCCAATGGCCGCAGCCGAAGTCTAAATTTTTTCTCCTTTATATACAGATAGATATAAATTCCCTTTGGAACGACTTGGCAGCTCTGGAAGATCAATCTTTAAGGTGATTCGACATATTTGTGATTAAATATTGATGAACTTGCTTGCAGCCGAGACAACCGCAGAGGCTTTCTCCGCCCCTCGTCCGGCGCGGCCCGCGGATTTAAGCAATCGAAGCGCCGGCTAATATTTGCAAGCCCAGTATTCGTGCGGCGGAGGCGGATCACCGTCCTTTTTTGTGATTCCACGCGGTGATATGGGAACATTGAAACGGATCGGCGCAAGCTTACCGTGGCCGGCGTCAAGGCTAGCGCGGTTCGTAGGCCACGGTCCGGTCGGAGGCGCGGGCCGCGGCGAAGTAAGCGGCCTGGAGGTACTGGTCGGTTATTCCGGCCTGCCGATCCAGATCCTGCGCAGCGAGCGATTCGGCGTCCTTCAACGCGCGGGCGCGCAGCGCCGAGAGCCGCTGTTCCAGATCGAGCATTTGCCCCCGCGACGCGGCGCCGGCGAAGTCCGGAGCAGTCTCGGCCGGCGCGTGTTGCGCCAGCTCGTGGGCCTCGTGCTCCAGTGCGAACAGTTCCCGGTATCGCTCCGCCGCGCCGAAGACCGTGCGGTTGTGCTCCGTCGGCTTCAGATATCCCGCGCCAAGCAGCGCGGCCTTGTTCTGCGAATCGCGCGCCTGGTCGACCAGCGCGGCGAGCCCCGTGGCCCGGATCACCCCGGCCTCGCCGCGCAAGCCCTTCTTCCCGGCTTCGAAGATGCCGATGGCCGATTCGTAGGCTTTGCGCGCGGCGGCGTTGGCATCCAGGCATTCGTAGGCGTAGGCGATGGCGAGCAGGCCCTCCTGCACCGCGGCATTTCCCGGGTCCCGCGCGGCCAGCACCTGCCAGAACAGCAGCGCCCGCTTCAGCCCTTCGGTACGGTCCGAGGGCGGATCGCCGCGCGCGAACGCGGCGGGGCCGCCGCTCTCGTCCAGCTCCGGATCGAACACGCCCAGCTCGGTCAGGGAGTGCTTGAGCGGCGCGGGCAGCATGGCCTGGCCGCCGCTGGCTTCGCGGTCGAGGCGCACGCGCGGAATCTTCCCGCCAGCGGGAGCCAGTTGCGCCCAACCCATGCCGAGCAGGGCCGGCTCGGACCAGCGCCCTTCCATGCTGACCCTGCCGAGCACGCCCATGGCGGTGATGCCCTGCTTCTTGCGCAGGAAGTGCCAGCCGAGCGCGAGATTGGCCTGGTCGCGTACGGCGACGAGGTCCTTGTCCAGGGCCTTCATGCGCCCGATCAGGTCGAGCAGGCTCAGGCCCTTCTTCTCCTCGCCGTTGTGGACCATGGCCACCGCCAGGTTGTAACGCCTGAAGGCCGTGGTGAGGATGGCGCCCTGCGACTGGGTGGCGTAGCGGTAGGCCTCTGTGCCCTCCGTGTCGCGGTCCTGCAGCACCGCCTCGGCTTCCCGGTAGCGGTCATGGAGGAAGAGGATTTGCGCATAGCCCAGCTGCCAGTCCTGCACCCGGTCCTCGGGAACGCGGCTCCCGATCGCCTGCAGCGCGGCCTCGGCCTGGGCGACCCTGCCGACGTCGTAGTCCTGCAGGGCGACGTTCAGGCGTTCCGTTGCGACGGCCTGGGGCTGCTGATGCTGCGCGTCGAGCCGCTCGCAGATTGCCCGCGAATAGTCCCAGAGGCCGACTTCGCGAAGCACCGCCGCGATGCGCAGCCAATACGCGGGTGGCAACGTGTCGCCACCGCCGGCCGGAAGCTTCAGCAGTTCCACCGCCGCCCGCTCGGCCTGGCCGGAATTGCGCAGGTACTCGGCGTAGGCGACGGCCGGGTCTCCCGCTTCGCCCGGGATGTAGCGACCGTCGACTCCGCCAAGGCGCCCCATTTCGTGGAGGGTTCTCAGAGCCCAGCCCTCGCCCGGCGGTTCCGTGCGATTGCGCTGCATGACGATGCGCAGCGGCATGACGACGCGGGACGGCTCCAGCCGCAGCGAAATGGCCTTGACGCTGCGTCCCACCTCCACCGAATCGTCCAGGGTCACGATCTGCTCCGCCAGATCCGGCGTGGAGGCATCGACGACGCGGAACTCGGCATGGATCGCGTGCGCCCCCTCGGCGAGCACGGCATCGCCGAGGCGGATCAGCCGGTCGCTGGCGCCCAGGGAGTGAAACGCGGTGTCATCGACTTCCTCGCTGGCGATCTGCTGACCATCCAGCGAGGCGGTGACGCCCGTCAGCTTGAGCGGGCTTGCCATGTTGCCGACGTAGAAGGTCACGCTTCCGTTGGCCTTGGGGCGCGTCAGCTCGACGCCGGCCTGCGCTTGCAGCACCTGGTACTTGAGGTTCTGGAATTCCGCCACCGCATCAGGCGGGGATGCGGCATCCACCACCAGCAGCGGCTGGTATTGATCCGCAAGCACGGCAAATGCCATGACGCCCAGCAGGGCGATTACAGCCTTCTCGATCATGGTGGCATCCTTCCGCTGCGTCGAGCGGCAAAGATCGGTCACACGCAGGCGTCACTTGTCGTTCCCCGAGCGCGCCGGCGGATGATGTTGTTCTGGATCAGGCCACGCGGTCCGGACGCCCCGCCGCTTCGGGCGGAGCTGCGGGGAGCTGGTGCGCCTCTGCCTCACCCTCCCGCATCGCGGACCTGAAGTTGCGGACCGCGGTGCCGAGGTCTCCGCCGGCGTTCCTGAGCTTCCTGGTGCCGAATACCGTGATCACCAGGGCCGGGATGATCATCCAGTGCCAGAGGCTGAAGCTTCCGCTCAACATGCCATCTCCTCCTGTGTCGACTTATAGATCAGGGTCATCGTTTCGCTGTTGTGCTTTTCCGCGAAGGCTGGCCTGATCCACCAGGCAAGCAGCGGCAGCACGATGAGTGACAGGACCATGTTGATCGCCATGATGGCGATCAGCAGCAGCCCCATGTCGGCGACGAACTTCAGGTCGGACATGAGGTACCAGGGCGCGATGCCCAGGATCATGATGGAGGCGGTGAACAGGATCGCCCGTCCGGTGGTGGCAAGCGCGCCGCGGATAGCCGCTGCCCAGCGCAGGTCGGCGCTGCCGTGCTGCCTCTGCAGCTCCTCGCAGATCCGGGAGAGCAGGTAGATGCCGTAGTCGATGCCCACGCCCACGCCGATGGCGGCGACGATGAGCGAGTTCACGTCCAGGCCGACGCCAAGCAGGTGCATCGCCGCCAGCAGGCCCTCGTTGGCCAGGTTGACCGGGATCAGCAGCATTACGCCGGCGGTGATCGAGCGGTAGGCGCCGGCGCACAGCAGAAAGATGAACAGGTTCACCCCGCCGATGATGACCCACTGATAGCGGGCGATGACCCGGTTCACCGCTTCCTGCAGCGCGATGGTACCGGTGCCGAGGCGGATACGGAAATCGGGGTGGTCGACGCCGACCGCTGCGACGGCGGCCTGCGCCGCCGCCAGGGCATGGTCGACCGTTTCCTGCTTGTTGTCCTTGTACCAGAGCGACACCGTGGAGTTCTGCATGCCCGGGTCCAGGACATGGCTGAAACTCTTGGCGCTGGACCCCATCATCGCGCCCACCGCGGCGGCCTGGACCGAACGGTCGCGGTGGTCCAGTGGCGCCCACTTGGGATTGCCGCCGTTGAACAGCCGGTTGGCCTCCATCAGGTAATCGGCGAAGGACAGGGTCGCCCGCGGCGGGTTGTCCCCGGCTTCGAGGGCCCGCTGCAGCGCGAGCTCGGTGAAGACGGCGTCCTGGCTCTGCGAGGTGGCGACAGGCGCGTTCTGGTCTTTCGCCTCCAGCACGATTTCCAGGGTGTTGACGCCCGGGAAGCTGCCGTTGATGGCCCTCACGGCGGTGTTGAAGTCCGAGTCGTAGCGCAGCAGGTTGGTGCCTTCGACCGGGTTGCCGATCTGGATTTGCGAGGCGATGTAGACCGCCGTAGCGGAGGCAGCCAGCGCGACGGCGGTGGTGAGGCGCGCGCGCCGGCCGGTGACCAGCGCGGCGGCGCCGCCGAGCAGCCAGGCGAGGATGCCGCGGCGCCCCTGCGCCGCGCTCTTTTCCCTGAAGCGGTGCAGGTTGCGCGGCGGCGGCAGGCTGGCCAGCAGCAGGGAGATCAGCACGCAGCCAGTGGGGATCAGCCACACCGCCCACATGCCGCAGAAGATGGCGTGCCGCACCATGGCCGGGATCGGCGCGGCGATGACGACGACGATGCCGAGGATGTCAGTCATGATTCCCAGCACCGAGGGGATCATCATCACGCTCATGGTCAGCTCCGCTGCGCGCCGGCGGTCCACCACCTCGGGATAGACCTCGAAGTAGCGCGCGGTGAACTGCACGCTGTGCGAGAACGAGCGGGCAGTGAGCAGCAGCGGCACCACCATCAGCAGCGGCTCGATGGAGATGCCGAGCCAGCCGACGAAGCCGAAGGCCCAGATCGCCGCCGTGGCGCTGGTCAGGACCGGGGTCAGGACGCCGACCAGGTTGCGCATGTAGAACAGCAGGGCCAGCACGATCACACCGACGGTGACGGCGGAGATCACAACCATCTGCCGCTCGTAGCGATAGACGGTACCGATCAGGATCGGCATGCCGGCGATGTAGACCTGGTGGCCCGCGTCCGCGGCCTGGCCGGCTAGCCGCTCGACGAACCCGAACACCTGCCCGTAGTCGAGCTTGCGCTCGATGAAGGTGGCCAGGACCAGCGCCGAGCGGTTGTCGCGCGAGATGAGGAATTCGCGGACATTCGGGGCCTCGTCGACGTGCGCGCGGAAACCGGCGACCTCGGACGGCGTGGCCGGGGGGTGATCACCCATCAGCGGGCGCATGTCGATGCCCTCGGGCGTGGCCTCGGCATAGCGGGCCTTTTCCGTGGTCACCGAGAGGATCTGCTCGTGATCGACTGCCGGCGCCTTGTCGATGGCGCGGGTGTAGTCCCAGACCTTGGCCAGGGTTGCAGCGTCGAAGATATCGCCGTCGCGGCGGCGGATCATGGTCAGCACCGTCAGGGGGCTGCCGAATGAGGAATGGTCCTTGTAGACCTGGACGAAGGGGTCGTCCTGCGGCAGCAGGTCGGAGAAGATCGTCTTCAGCTGGACCCGGGGCAGGCCGGCGGCGAAGAACAGGGTGAGCAGGCTGAACACCCCCAGTGCCGCCTTGCGGTGCGCCAGGGTCCAGCGTGCGAATCTCACACGGAGGGGGTACATGGTCAAATGCCTTGCGGGGGATGCCCTGCCGCGCCCGCAGACGCATAATGGCATTGCGAGCGATGGCCTTGCCGCACCTCACCGCAGAGCCGCGCTGAAGGAGCTGCGCCCGGCCTGGCGCGATTGCGCCAGGCCGGGCGCAGCCGGCCCAGATGCTTTAGCCGCGTCATGTGCCGGGCGCCGCGGCCATTCAAGCCCCGGTTTCCAAGACCACCCTGAACCTGGCCTTGCCGCTGATCATGCGGTCGTAGGCTTCGGCGGCCCGCTCCAGCGGGTAGCGCTCGATCAGGGGAAGCACGCCAGTCAGGGCGCTGAAGTTCATCGTCGCCTCGGAATCGGCGGCGGTGCCGCTCGGCCAGCCCTTGATCGTCTTCCGCCCCATGATCAGTTGAAACGGCGAGACCTTGATCGGCTCGCCCGAGGCCCCGACGACCAGCAAGGTGCCGTTCTTGCTCAGGCCGTCGATGGTCGCGCTCATCGCGTCCGAATCGGTCACGGTCGAAAGCACCACCTTGGCCCCGCCCAGGCGATTCAGCGCCTGGGAGACGTTCTCGTGCGAGGCATCGATGTAGTGCTTCGCACCAAGCTGGCGGGCAAATGGCGCCTTGTCGGAGCCGCGGGCAATGGCGATGACCTCGTACCCCATCTTCGCGGCGTACTGGACTCCCAGATGGCCCAGCCCGCCGAGGCCGAGCACCGCGACGCGCTCGCCCGGTTTCGCGCCGCTGTGAGCTAGGGAGTTGAAGGTGGTGATGCCGGCGCAGAGGAGCGGCGCGGCTTCGACGCTGCTCAGGGACTCCGGCACGGCGGCAAGCGCCTCGACCGGGGCCACCATGTAGTCGGCATAGCCGCCGTCGTAGGTGAGCCCGGGAATCGCGCCGGCGTCGCACAGGATGAAATCGCCGCCGCGGCAATGGACGCAGGTTCCACAGTGGCCGCCATGCCAGCCGATGCCGACCCTCTGCCCGATGTTCCAGTGGGTCACGCCGAGACCGACCGCGTCGATCAATCCGACCACCTCGTGCCCGGGCACGATGGGATAGACGAGGCCGGGAAACAGGCCTTCCTTGGGAAAGACGTCGCTGTGGCAGATGCCGCAGGCCTGGACCCTGACCCGCACTTCGCCTGCGCTGGGCGTCGGAACCGCGCGCTCCACCAGTTTGAATGCCACGCCTGCTTTGGGAATCTGTACAGCTCTCATGGCTTTGCTCTCCATTCAAGGTTCCAGCGCTTCAGAATCTGTCGCTCGGCGCCCTACTCCGTCCCGAGACGCATGATCGCGTTCTGGGTGAGGTACTTGTCGTATATCTTGGGGTCATTGGCGCCGCTGAAGTGGCTGTTCTCGACCTGGCGCACTTGCTCCAGGCGGCTGACGCTACCGGTCTGGATGTCCGAGGAGGTGACGTGGGCCCAGCTCCAGTAGGAATGCTGGCCATCCATGAATTTCTTGTCGCCGGCCTCGTACAGACTGTAGGCACCGTCGAACGAGCGGTACGGCTGGCCGTTGCGGTCAAAGGTCACCATGCCCACCACGGCCTGGTTGCGGGCGTCGAACCAGACCCGCTTCTTGGAGACCGGGGCGCGCGGGAACTTGATCGGCTCGGCTTCGACAATGATGGCTTCGGGGACCAACTCCACGGTGGCGTCCCAGAAAGTCTTGCCCTTGGAGCCGCCATGGGTGGTGTGCTCCCAGTTCGGGTGCGCGGCGTTCCAGCTTTCCGACAGGCCGGCCAGGAAGGGGCCGCGGCCGACGATCTTGTAGTTGCCCCAGGTGTAGAGGGGATCGCCGGCCGCCCAGGCGTCGGACAGGAACAGGGTCAGGCCGGGCAGCAGCGGCTCGAAGCGCTGCTCGGAGGGAAACTGCCGCACGCGGCGGAACTCTGGGACGTAGCCATACAGCGCGGGGAAGGCGCTGGAGTCGTAGTCCCAGACGTTGAGGAAGGAGGTGCCGCGGTAGTTCTGAGGGGTGAGGAAGAAGATCGACTGGTAGCGCAGCTTGTCCTCGTGCCCCGGCCAGTAGGGCTTGGGGTCCATCGCGACGCGGGCGACGGGGGACAACTCGGCCCAGCCGCCGCTGTAGGTGAACTTGACCTCGCCGGAGCTGGCGTCGGTGGTGTACATCTTGGCGGCGTAGAACGAGGCGTCATGCCGGCCCCAGCTCATGGTCTGTGCGGCGAACAGGTCCACGCCGGTCTTGGGATCGGGAAAGGGGTTGCCGCCGATCCAGGGCTTGCCGTCGGACTTGTTGACGACGTTGCCGCGGGCGTCGTAGCCGGCCTTGCCGCTGTTGCGCAGGGTGGCTTCGATGTATTCCCAGGGAGACAGCCGCATCACGTCGGTGGTGGTCTTGACCACCTTGAGCTTGCGGCCCATGGTGCGAATCTGCTCGTAGCGCACCGGCTCGAGCAGATCCTTCACCGCCTCGACGTTGGAGGCGTCGATGAAATCTCCAGTCTTGATCTTGCCCTTGGTGTACGCCTCGATCGACAGAAGCTCGTCGGGATACGCCTTGGCCACGTCACCAGTCGCCGCGATGGCCTTGGCCAGCGGCATCAGCACGCCGCAACTCAACACCCCGCGTGCCGCGTCACCCAGGAACTTCCGGCGCGAGTAGCCGCGGTCGTAACGTATCGTCTTCATCGCGGGGCCTCGGCGCTTCTGGAATCTTTCATGTATGGAAGCCTCACAGGTGCCAGCTGTAACCAAGCCAGAAAGTATTGACGAACGCAGTGACCGACTCGGTCGCCTGCGCCCCGGCGATCGCTGAAGGGCCCCTGTAGGTGGCGGAAAGGTATCGGCCATACGCAAAATGAAACTCGCCGCTCATGCCCTTCGGCATCCAGCTGAACCCGGCGGTGAGATTCTCGATCGGATTCGGCGTCAGCAGGTTGAGCGACACCGAATCGGCACTCTCATCGTTCGGGCGTCGCCCGTAGGCAAAGCCCGCGCGCAGCTTCAGCCCGGGGCGCGCCGCGTATTCGATGCCGGCGCGGTAATTGATCTGGTTGCGCCAGTTGAAGCCGCTGCCGTCCGCGCTGCCCAGCGGCTTGGCCTGCGGGTTCTGCAAGGAGTTGAGCAGGCCGTTACCCAGGGCGGCCACTTCGTGATAGCTGATGCGCTGCACATCCAGCCCGAACAGCCAGCGGGGCGCCGGCGTCCAGCCCAGGCCGATGCTGTAGTTTTCCGGGATGTCGAACGAGCCGCCATCGGCGAATAGGCCCTGGTACCGCCGGAGTTTCTGCATGTATACCCGCGTGGCATAAGCGGCACCGGCACTCAGCCCGGGGGCTATCGTGCCCCACCAGCCCAGCCGCACGCCACCGCCGAATGCCTGGTCGTAACCGCGATTGGTGACGTCGTCCGGATGCTCGGAAAGGGGCTCCAGCGCCTGCAGGCCGTATATCCGCAGGCGCTGATAAGCGATCAGCGGCGCGATGCCGATGCTCTGCTTCGGCGCGAACCGCCAGGCCAGCGTCGGCGCAAGCAGTACCTGGGACAGATCCACACCGAGCTCGCCGCAGCCGTAGAGAAAATTACCCGGCTGCTGCCCGCATGCCGCCGGATTGGCGCTGCTGCCGCTGACGCCGGTGGTACCGCGGTAGGCGGTGTTGAGCCCGCCATTGCCGTACAGTGCGACGCCCCAACTGAGGCGATCGTTGAGATGGCGCGCGATGCCGAACTCCGGCAGGAAGAAGATGCCATTGTCGGAGGTAGTGCTGAAGTTGTAGATCGGGTTTTCGGCCCCGGTGCGCTCGATGCGCCGATAGGGCATGAAGACCAGGACGCCGGCGTCGACGCGGTCGCTTGCCGCCGACAGCTTGCCGGGGTTGGATGCGCCGGCGAAGCCGTCGAAGCCGATGGCCGTGGCCGTTCCCGCCGTCTGATGAGCGTAAGGGCCGTAGCCAAGCACGAAGTAGCCGCCGCCCGCCTGGCTCGGGCCTGCCGCCCATAAAAGACCGATGCACAGCAGGTACAAGGTTCTACGCAAGGACGAGGCGTACATGGGAGGGGCTCGAATGGACTGTTTCCTGAGCACGAAGGGGGTAGGATCGCTACAATCGAATCCCTCCGCACAGTGTTACGAGACGCCTGATAGGGCGCCTGCGTGGTTTACGGGCGGTGCGCTAGACGCGGCAGTACAGCGGATGTCCTGGCCATCGGCTCACGAATGCCCTCCTCCTTGTCGGGCTGATGAATTTGCCGCTCTCGAAAACGGGCGGCTCGCGCTTGAAGATTTGTTTTTTGTTTGGCTGAACGCCGCCGGCCCCTGCAGCATCGCGGATATGTCTTTCGCTACAATTGTGCCAACGCCGCCGCAGCTGGGCTCATTCAATAATTCTTTTGTTTCTCAAGGCATTACGCTGGGCGCGCCATTGGCTAAAGCAATCGCCGCGTATCAACCATTGAGAAAAACGGCCTGCATTTCATCAATGATTGATACGCGGCCCGAAGTATCGCCCGCCCCGGATTATCTGCGCTCGCCGATCGGCACGAACTTCAGGTCTTCCGGTCCGGTGCAATTGGCCGAGGGAAGGATGATCTTGCCGTCGATGCGCTGCTCGACGATGTGCGCCGACCAGTCCGAGGTGCGGGCGATGACGAACAGCGGTGTTAACATCGCCGTGGGCACGCCAACAACCGGTGGTCGAACCAGGGTCTAGGTCCACAGTTGAAATTCATGGCATCGGCGAGATCGAAGACGCGGTAAATACGAGCTACCGTGGCCACCATCAGAACGACTGGGTGCGGCCACGCCACACGTGGCTCGAAGCCAAGTGCCCGCTCTACATCGATTTCGGCGACGACCCTCGGCGCGGTCGCGGGCACACGCGAACCGCTTTCATCCAGAAACCTAGCGGAGGAGATCAGCGTATGCGTTCGTACCTGACCCAGGGCCTTCATCGAGCCTGGCGGCACAAGCCGCATTCAATTGCCACCACCTTTGGATCGCGAAGCCGCACCTTCGATGACCTTTTCAATCGCGTATCTCGACTTGCCTGAGGTTTGCGGGAGCTTGGTACAACGCCAGGCAGCAGAGTCTCTCTCCCAGCCCTGAATTCGGATCGGTACATCGAATCCATCTTGGGCGCTTTGTGGATACCCTTTGCTGCGGCACCCTCCAAAGAATCGAAGAGACGAACGATACATCCGGACTCGGCAAAAAGCTGAGCGATTCCGCGGCCCATCGTCCCGCCGCCTACCACGCCGGTGATTTAAGGAGCCTGGCTCACGTTGCTCTTACATGATTCTTGGAAAAGGGAGCCCCCGAGGCTTTTCTTCGGGGGTCCGCGTCGGATTCAGTGCTGACGGCTGGCAAATGCCGCGCAGTATTCGTTCCGGAGGAGACGCTTCAGCAGTTTTCCAGTCGGTTCGCGCGGTAGAGGACTAGCTCTATTGGCGTGTCGGCGCCGGTTCCCGTAAAAATGCGCTCCGGGCAAATTGGCGATGAAAGCTGCTTCTGCATGAATGGGGTATTTAAGCGGGTATTGCTGCAAAATTTAATTTTGTTTTTATTGAAAAAACAATCAGATAAATAACTTATGAGCGTCTTCACCAAAGTCAGCCACGCCGAGTTGCAGGAATTCCTCAAGCGCTTCCCACTGGGCGAGCTGATCGGCTACCAGGGCATCGGCGAGGGGGTGGAGAACACCAACTACTTCGTCGACACCAGCGAGGGGCGCTGGGTGCTGACGCTGTTCGAGCGGCTCAACTACGACGACCTGCCGTTCTTCCTCGGCCTGATGGAGCATCTGGCGCACCGCGGCTTTCCCAGCGCCATGCCGGTGCCGGATAACCAGGGGCGCAGCCTCGGCATGTTGCACGGCAAGCCGGCCGCGCTGGTGATGCGCCTCAGCGGCCAGAGCGTGCTGTTCCCCAACCTGGCGCAGTGCGCCGCGGTCGGCCGGGTGCTGGGCGATCTGCACGTGCTGGGGCAGAGCTACGCCGGCCGCTGCCGCAACGATCGCGGCACCGACTGGCGCCGCCGCACCGCCGAAACGCTGCTGCCCAGCGTGGACGCGCAAGCGCATGCGCTGATCGCCAGCGAGTTGCAGGCACAGGCCGCGCTGGACCTGGCCGCGCTGCCGCAGGGCGTGATCCATGCCGACCTGTTCAAGGACAATGTGCTGTTCGTCGAGGACCGGCTCAGCGGCGTGATCGATTTCTACTACGCCTGCAACGATGCCCTGCTCTACGACCTGGCCATCACGCTCAACGACTGGTGCACCGAGCCGGACGGCCATCTCAACCAGGCCCGCGCCCATGCCCTGCTCGAAGCTTACCTGGCACGGCGCGAGCCGGACGCCGCCGAGCGCGCCGCCTGGCCGCTGGTGCTGCGCGCCGCCGCCTTCCGCTTCTACCTGTCGCGCCTGTACGACTGGACCTTCCCGCGCGAGGGCGACCTGGTGCACGTCAAGGACCCGGCGCAGTACCGCCGCATCCTCGAACACCACCGCGAGCACGCCGCGCCGCTGTAGGCGGCGGACTCAACAGCAGCGGCTGCTGCCGCGCCGGTAGCGCGAGGCCAGCCGCTCGCGGAAGAACTCCTCGTAGCTCATCAGCGGCTCGCCCGGATGGTGCGCGCGCCGGTGCGCCACATAGCCCTCGTAGTCCGGCACGCCGACAGCGAGGCGCGCCGCCTGGCCCAGCTTGCGCGCAAGCAGCCGCAGGCGGCCGCCCAGCGCGCCGCGGCCGGCGCCGGAGTCAGCGGACGGTCGCGGCGACATAGGGCGATTCCACCGCGGTGGCCTGCGGCGCGCGCCGGGCGCGCCAGGCCGCCCGCGCGCCGAGCAACAGCGTCAGCGCGACCACCACCATGAACAGCAGCGCCAGCGCGGCATCGACCGTGTCGTTGCGCACGATACGCTGCATCTCGGCGATGGACTTGGCCGGCGCCAGCACCTGCCCCTGGCCCAGCGCGGCGCCGAACTTGCGGGCATGGGCCAGGAAGCCGACCTTGGCATCGGCCGAGAAAACCTTCTGCCAGCCGGCGCTGAGCGTGCACACCAGCAGCCACGCCATCGGCAGCGCGGTGACCCACAGGTAACGCTCGCGCTTCATCTTCACCAGCACCACGCTGGCGAAGATCAACGCCAGGCCGGCGAGCATCTGGTTGGAGATGCCGAACAGGGGCCACAGCGTATTGACGCCGCCCAGCGGATCGACCACTCCCTGATACAGGAAGTAACCCCAGCCGGCCACGCACAGCGCGGTGGCGGCCAGGTTGGCGCCCCAGGATTCGGTGCGGCGGAACGGCGGGTACGCCGCGCCGACGAGATCCTGGATCATGAAGCGGCCGATGCGCGTGCCGGCGTCGATGGTGGTGAGGATGAACAGCGCCTCGAACAGGATGGCGAAGTGGTACCAGAAGGCCATCATGCCCTCGCCGGGCAGCAGCTGGCGCAGGATCTGCGCCATGCCCACCGCCAGCGTCGGCGCGCCGCCGGCGCGCGACAGGATGGAGCCCTCGCCGATGTCGCGGGCGGTCTGGGTCAGCATCTCCGGCGTCACGCTGAAGCCCCAGCCGGAAATGGTCTGCGCCGCCGACTCGACGCTGCCGCCGATGGCCGCGGCCGGGCTGTTCATCGAGAAATACACCCCGGGTTCAAGCACGCCCGCCGCCACCAGCGCCATGATGGCGACGACGCTCTCCACCAGCATGCCGCCGTAACCGATGAAGCGCGCGTCGCCTTCGCCGGCCAGCATCTTCGGCGTGGTACCCGAAGACACCAGCGCGTGGAACCCGGACACCGCGCCGCAGGCGATGGTGATGAACAGGAACGGGAACAGGCTGCCGGCGAACACCGGGCCGCTGCCGTCGACGAAGCGCGTCAGTGCCGGCAGCTTCAGTTCCGGCCGCACCAGGAGGATGGCCAGCGCCAGCAGCGCGATGGTGCCGATCTTGAGGAAGGTGGAGAGGTAATCGCGCGGCGCGAGCAGCAGCCACACCGGCAGCACCGAGGCGACGAAGCCGTAGCCGATCAGCATCCAGGCCAGCTGCACGCCGCTGAAGGTGAACCAGGCGGCCCACCGCGCATCGGCCGCCACCATGCCGCCCAGCCCGATCGACAGCAGCAGCAGCGCGAAGCCGATGGCCGACACTTCCAGCACGCGGCCGGGGCGCAGGAAGCGCACGTAGATGCCCATCAACAGCGCGATGGGCAGCGTGGCGCCCACGGTGAACGTGCCCCAGGGGCTGACCGCCAGCGCCTTGACCACGATCAGCGCCAGCACCGCCAGCAGGATCAGCATGATGGCCAGCGTGCCGACCATCGCCACCCAGCCGGCGGCGCTGCCGATCTCGCCGCGGATCATGTCGCCGAGCGAGCGCGCGTCGCGCCGCACCGACAGGAACAGGATGACGAAATCCTGCACCGCGCCGGCGAAGATCGCCCCGGCCAGGATCCACAGCGTGCCGGGCAGGTAGCCCATCTGCGCCGCCAGCACCGGCCCCACCAGCGGCCCGGCGCCGGCGATGGCGGCGAAGTGATGGCCGAACAGGATGGTGCGGTCGGTCGGCACATAGTCCAGACCGTCGTTGCGCCGCTGCGCCGGCGTGGCGCGCGTGGCATCCAGGCCCAGCGCATGCACCGCGATATAGCGGCTGTAGAAGCGATAGCCGACCGCGAACACGCCCAGCGCGGCCGCCACCAGCCACAGCGCATTGATGGTTTCGCCGCGGTGCAGCGCCACCACCGCCAGGCAGGCGGCGCCGCATATCGCAACCGCCGTCCAGGCCAGCTTGTCCGCCAGCGATCTCATGCGCGCCCTCCGAATCCTTTCGCTTGTGGCGCAGAGGTTCGGGCGAAAAGGCGGGCGGGTCAAGCTGGCGCGCGGAGTTCCTTAGAAATTGGCGGTTCCGGGCAGGGCGGTGTTGACCAGCACCGGCGGGCCGGTCACCACATTGCTCATCAGCACCGTGGCCGATCCCACCTGCAGGCCGAGCAGCTGCAGCAGCGGATTGAGCAGCAGGTCGAGCAGGTTGGTAAGCGGAGCGAGCAGCAGGGAGTTGATTGCGCTCAGCAGGGGATCAAGCAGCGCCCCCACCGGGATACTCACGCCCAACACAGTGGGCGTGATGGTCAGTTCGTTCTGATTCACCAGCTGGCCGATATAGGTGCTGATGCCTGCGAGCAGGTTGGTGGAGGGAATCGGCGCGTAGGGATTGTTCGGATCACTGCTGGAAGTGCAGGGATTGAGCGCTACAAGATTATTGCAGGCCAGATAGTTATAACTGTGTGGTGCCGTGGTCGATATCGGGCCCGAGGGAATCTGGTAGATAGTGAAAGGCCCCGCCTGGGCACCGTTGGTGTTGCCGACCAGCAAAGGCTGCGGCAGCGGATTGTTGATGGCGACGGTCAAACCCACCGTCGGGATACCCAGCAGGGTGCCGTTGATCGACAGCAGGTTTCCGAAAGTGATGCCTGGATTCGACTGCGCGCTGCCACTGAAAGTACCCACCTTGACCGTGGCCACGTTGGCGTTCACACCGACTTGCGCGCTCGGCATGCCGCTGCCTGCGGTCGAGTTGGAGGCTTCGGCCGGGCAGTAGAGGGAATCGAGCGTGCCCACGGCTTTGGCGACGTAGACATCCACTCCGAGATTGATCGGCTGCACCGTGAAGCTGAGGAGGCCTACGCTCAGCGTCTGCAGCAGGCTGAAGATGCCGTTCACCAGGCTGGTATCGACATTGAGCCGGAGCTGCAGCCTGATCTGCGCCGTCTGGGCGGTGGTGCCGACCGGGCCGAAGCCCTGCTGCATCGGCTCCTCCACCGACAGGAAGATGAAGGTATTGAGCAGCCCGGGAATGCTGGGCGTGATCTGCAGCTGCAGGAAATGGTTCGAACTCTGCCCCGCGGCGGCCTGGCCGATCTGGGTCAGCAGGTCCAACAGGTCGAGTGACGGCACCAGCGAAGCGGCGTCGGTGACCGTGGGGTTGAGGCCGTTGCCGACGCCGCCGAGCAGCGAGGCCAAGGGCACGTTCTGGTTGGCCACGGCGTTGCCCAGCGTCAGGCCCTGGAGCAGGTTGGCCACCGAGGGATTGACGGTGTTGGTCGCCGTCACCAGGATCTGCTGCAGGCCGGCGACATTGGTGGTCAGCGACAGCAGGCTGCTGAGGTCGTTGACTCCCGCCGCGAGTTCCAGCCCGGCCAGGGAAATCTGGGTACTGGCCAGGTTGTTGTAGTCGACGGCGCTGAGGCTGATCGAGCTGCCGAGCAGGGCACTCAGCAAGGCGTTGAGCAGCCCGCCGTTGAGGCTGACCAGCGTCGAGCCGATCTTGAAGCCCGCCAGCGGCTGCTGCATCGCGGTGGCGGATGCGTACAGCGTTCCCGGCGTGGCGTTGAACAGGGAAGCGCCGAGGATTGCCGGCTGCGGCTCGGTCAGGTTCACCACCACGGCGTTGATCCTGACGTCATGGTCGCTGAGCGAGCTGAAGTGGCGCAGGCCGTCGTTGGTGGTGGCGCCCGGCTTGCCGGTGGTGACCATGCCCAGCTGCACCGCCGGCACGCCGCCGATGGCGTTGAGCAGCTTGGCCGGGTCGCTGCCGGTCGGCAGGTTGCTGGACAGGGCGGTCTTGACCCGGGTGGTGACCGAGGTGGTATCGGAGGCGCCGCCGCCGTTGAGGCAGCCGCTGGCGGTTTGAACCCCGGCCATGGCGCCCAGCACCGCCAGGCGCTGCAGATCGCGCTGGGCGAAATAGAGGATGCCGATGTTGATCGACAGCAGCATCGCGATGACGCCGGCGAGCAGGGCCACCGCGCCGAACACCGCGGCGGCGCCGCGCTGGCGCCCCGGTGCCGGCTGGCGCGGCGCACGCGCCGCCATTTTTTGATTCGATCGCTTGTTCTGCATTTGCCCGAGCTCCCTTCCGATTCCGCAACCGCGATCCGGCCGCCCCCGATGGGGCGCCTTGGACATTCACACCAGGCTGCGCCGCACGCCGCCCCCTGAACCCCAGACCAGTCCGGCCGGGTGTTCAGGTTAAGGCTTATCCCACAGCAGGGAAAGCGCAAGTTGACGACGCTTCAGATGAACGGCTTGTCAGATGCGCCAAGCGGCGCGGCGGCCGGGATTCCGGCATGAAGCGAGCGTCAGGTCGGTATTTTTGGACGCCGCGCTGCGTCATACTGCCGGCCATGGACCTGCGGGAACAGCCCATGCACATCCTTTACGGCAACGCCATTTCCGGCAACTGCTGGAAGCCGGCCTTCATGCTGCGCCAGCGCGGCCTGCCGTTCCGCTGGGTCGAAATCGACATCCTGCGGGGCGCCAGCCGCAGCGCGGAATTCCTGGCCATGAACCCCAACGGACGGGTGCCGCTGCTGCAGCTGCCGGACGGCCGCCTGCTGGCCGAGTCCAACGCCATGCTGCTGCACCTGGGTGAAGGCAGCCCGTGGCTGCCGCAGGACGCGTATGACCGCGCCAAGGTCTACGAATGGCTGTTCTTCGAGCAGTACAGCCACGAACCGGCGGTGGCCACGGTGCGCTTCTGGGTGGCCTATCTGGACAAGGCGGTGGAATGGGGTGAAAAGATCGCTTCCACCATGGTGCGGGGCTACGCCGCGCTGGGCGTGATGGAACAGCAGCTGGCGCAGACCCCGTTCCTGGTGGGCGCGGCGCCGACGCTGGCCGATGTCGCGCTGTACGCCTATACCCATGTCGCCCATGAAGGCGGTTACCATCTGGATGCCTATCCGGCGCTGCGCGCCTGGCTCGACCGCTTCGCCGCCCTGCCGGGCTTTGTCGGCATGCCCTGCACCGCGCCCGCCGCATCCTGAGCGTCACAGCGTCCACAGAACTAGCGTCCATAGAACTAAAGCTGGAGGGAGAGACGATGAAAGCAGCCACCCGCAGCCACACGTTCACCTGGCAGGACCCCTTCACCGCGGCCGCCGCCGGCCTGGGCCTGAGCGGGCTGGAGTATCTGCGCAAGATGGCCAAGGGCGACTTGCCGATGCCGCCGATCTTGATGCTGATGAACGTGGTCGGCGCCGAGGTGGAGGAGGGCCGCATGGTGTTCATCGCCCAGCCGCTGGAGTGCCACTACAATCCCATCGGCCTGGTCCACGGCGGCTTCGCCGCCACGCTGCTCGATTCGGCCATGGCCTGCGCCATCCACAGCCGCCTGCCGCAAGGGCAGGCCTATACCACGCTGGACCTGCACACCCACTACGTGCGCGCCATCACGCTGGAGACCGGACAGGTGCGGGCCGAGGGCACGGTGCTGCACCTGGGGGCGCGCATGGCCACGGCGGAAGGGCGGGTGCTCGACGGGCAGGGGCGCCTGTATGCGCACGCCACCACCACCTGCATGGTGTTCCCCGGCGGGCAGAGTCACGGCTGAGGGGTCACCCGCGGACGGTGGCGCTACGCCCTCAGCGCCGATCCGGCAATGCTGCCGGCAACGTCAGCAAACCCGCCGGGCCGGCGCCTTCAGCGCACCACGCTGGCGCCCAGCAGCAGCCGCGCCAGGTATTGCCAGATTTCCGGGCCGGAGTGCGACGCCGGGCTGGCGCCCGCAGCCTCGCCGGAGCGCCGCGAGCAATCCGCCAGCGCGGTCAGGAAGTCGGGTACCGAGCGGTTTTCCCAGACTTCACGGTTGATCTCATAATCTTCGGCGAGCTGCTCGAGAAAGCGCTCAAGATCGCGCTTGGAACTGACCTTCAGCGCCAGGCGGTACATCGTGTCGCTGCTTTCGACTGCGGTGAGAGTCATCATGGTCACGCCCGGAACGGGTGGCGGCGACCGTTTTTCCGGCCGCTCCTGCCACAGGTTCGGCATACGGTAGTGGCCAAATCCGCGCGCCGGCAGTGGGTAAAACTTCCCTAGCTTTGGCGGCGGTCAAAATCCCTTCCGTCACAAGGGTTTCAGGATGCCGGCGGGCCCGGCGCGGGGGTCTCGTCGGCCTGGTTGCCGATGTCCACCGCCAGTTTCCACGCGCCGTCCGCGCCGCGCTTCCAGATATTCAGGTACTTGCCGTGGGCGATGATGCTTTTCGACGCCGCGGAGCGGTACAGGCGCCATTCGCCCCAGGTCCAGCCCAGGTCCAGCCCGCGCGACACCTCGGCGCGCTGCGGCGTCCAGTCCAGCGCCTGCGCGCCGAGTTCGCCGAGCCGGTCGCGCACCTGCCGGCGCCCGATCACCGGCGCGGCGTTGGCCGGCAGTTCCATGGCGTCCTCGCTCATGTTGGCGAAGAACGCCGCCGCCGTGCCCTGCTCCATCGAGGCGGCGGCAAAGGCGCGGTCAGTCTGCAGCAGCCGTTGCGCTTCCGCCGACTGCTGCGCGGCGGGGTCGGAGCAGGCGCCAAGCAGCACGCAGGCGACGAGGGCGAACTTGGTCAGCGGGCGCATCGGCGGTCCTCCGGGCGGTGAATCGGTTTCAGGCCAGCGCGCGCCCCGTCAGCTTCTCCAGCACCCGCAGCGGCGCGCTCTGCGGGTCGTAGAGCCCCGCCACCGGCAGGTGCAGGGTCTGCTCGAACAGGTACTGCCCGCCCATCGCGGCGTGCGAGGTCTGGTCGGAGAAGCAGACCCACACGCTGTCCGGCGGAAACGGCACGGTTTGTTGCGGCGCATTTCGCTGGTACTGCGGATCGGCCTTCATGCGGTCGTGCAGCTGCAGCATGATGTGATCGTATTCGCTGCGCGGCGACTTGGTGATGCGCAGCGCGCTGAGCAGCGCGGCCGAGCCCGGCGGCTGCGGCCGGATTTTCGGCAGGAAGCGGCGCGCCATGTCGGCAAACGGCTCGCCCACGCGCCACAAGCGCGGCTCGCCGCGAGGATTGACGTTGGCGAACACGCGCAGGATGCGCTCGCCGCGGTTGGGGCGCGAGGGAAAGGCGTCGACGTGCAGGCGGCTGTCGTCCTTGCGCCAGGAGCTGGCGCGGCCGGCCACCGGCATCGGCCGGAAGCTGGCGCGGGCCAAGCGCAGCTGCGCGGTGTAGTGCGGCAGCAGGTGCTGGATCAGCCCCACCGCGCGATGGTGGAAGCGCTCGATCAGCAGGCGCAGGTCCTCCAGGTCGGAGGCATTGCCGTGCGCCCCCTTGATCGCGGTGCTGGCCGGGTCGTAGCTGATGTTCTTGGCCTTGCGGTCGGACCAGCGCGGATCGAGAAAGCGCTTTTCCTGCGGCTGCAGCTCGAAACGCAGCCGCGGCAGGAACAGCACCTTGCCCGCTTCCAGCGCCGCCGCCAGGCGGCGCGACCCGGCCTCATCCGGCTGCGGCGCCCAGTCGGCGACGTCGAGGGTTTCGATCTGGCTCATTTACGTGACGCCGGGAATCGGGATAGGGGAATCGGGAATTGTAGAAGCTCAACGGCGACGAGTGTCGCCGATTCCCGATGCTCTGTTGCCGATTCCCGGATTTACGGCTTCTGCTTGAGCAGGTCGCGGATCTCGCGCAGCAGCACTTCCTGCGCCGGCGGGCCGGCCGGCGCGGCGTCGAGCTTGGACTTGAAGCGGTTGATGGCCTTGATGAACAGGAAGATGACGAAGGCCAGGATGATGAAGTCGAAGGTGTTCTGGATGAACTTGCCGTAAGCCAGCAGCACCGCCGGCGTCTTGCCGTCCGCCGAGGCGGCGCGCAGGGTGATGGCCATGTCGGAGAAATTGATGCCGCCGGTGATCAGCCCCAGCAGCGGCATGAAGATGTCGCCGACCAGCGAAGACACGATCTTGCCGAAGGCGCCGCCGATGATCACGCCCACGGCGAGATCGACGACGTTGCCCTTCATGGCGAATTCCCTGAACTCCTTCAGCATGCTCATGCTTGCTACTCCCTGTTGGTGCCACGAATCTGTTGGTGGAACAAAGCGTTCCCGGGCAAAATTGACCTAGCCAGCGGCCGCTGTCAACGAACTTCCGCCGCCAGCTCCAGACCCTGGCGGTAGTAGCCCGCGGCCTCGTCGGGGAGCTGGGTGTCCTGGCACAGCCGCGCCAGATCGAGATAACCCTGCGGCGTCGGCGCCGCGCGCACACCGGCTTCCAGGTAGCTGCGCGCCTTGCCCCACAGCTTGTTGGCCAGGCAGACACGGCCGGCCAGCAGCAGCAGCTCGGGCTTGTCGCCGTGCTGCACCAGCCACTGCTCGACGGTGGCCAGCTGGGCGACCGGATCGGTGGCGTGCAGCTTGCCGTAGAGCAGGGCCAGGTCGGCGTCCCAGCTGCGCGGCAGGATCTGGGCGATCAGCGCCAGCGCCTCGGCGTCGGCATTGAGCCGCGCCAGGCCGTGCAGGTAGGCCCGCCGCAGGTCGGGGTGGTCCTGGTAGCTGAGAGCGCCGTCCCACAGCGCCTTGAGCCGGTCAAGCCTTGCCTCGGCCACCGCCGCCTGCATCAGCTCGCGCAGGCAACGGATCAGCAGCGCGTCGTAGCGCGGCGGGTCGAGCGCGCTGCGCGCCGCCGGCTCGGCCAGCAGCGCGCGCAACGGCTCCCACTCGCCCAGCGCATGGTAGCTTTCGGCCAGCAGCTCGATGGCGAAGGGCTGGTTGGGATCGCGTTCGCGCAGGCGCAGCGCGGTGTCGCGCGCGGAGGCGTATTCGCCGCGCTTGCGCTGCAGATCGCCGGCCGCCAGCAGCGTGGCCAGCTCGTGCTCGGGCTTGTTCAGCGCCGCCAGGCGCAGGTACTGGTCGCGACGGTCGATGGCGCCCTGGCGCTGCGCGGCGCGCGCCGCCGCCAGATAGTTGAGATGGGTGGCGTGATGGTCGGCGGCGCGCCGCACCAGCTCCACCTCGGCGCGCTGCCAGTTGCCTTCAAACAGGTGCAGCAGGCCGGCCTCGAACGATTCGCGCGCGCGGTCCTGGCGGCGCCGGTCGATGGCCTGGCGCACGTTGCCGGGCAGGCGGATGGCCAGGCCGCCGAGCTTGAGCAGCAGGTAGACCAGCACGAACCAGAACACCACGCCCAGCACCAGCACCGCCAGCGTGGTCTCCAGCACCCAGGGACCGTAGTTGATCAGCACGTAGCCGGCGTCCGGATTCAGCAGCAGCACGGCGACGACGCCAGCGACCAGGAACAGCAGGATCAGCAGAACCAGGATCATGGCGGGCTAACGCGGCATGGCGTCGAGGTAGGCGCGCAGCAGGCCGACGCTGCGGCCCAGGTCCGGTAACGGCGGGTCCAGCTCCAGGCCGCGCAGGCGCTCCAGCTCGGCGCGGGCGGCGCTGACCGCCGGGTCCTCGGCGCGGTAGTAATCGCCCAACCATTGCACCGCGCCGTCCAGCGCGCTGCGGTAGCTGGCGGTGTCGCCCATCAGCAGCGCGGCGCGCGCCGACTCCAGCTTCAACGCCAGCAGCTGCCTGACCACGGCGTCCTGTTCCGGCGGCAGCAGGCGGTCCACCGGCTTGTCGGTGCGGTGCAGGATGAACACCTCGCGCCACAGCTGGCGCAGCGAGGCCCAGCCGCGCGCGCTCCAGCTCTCGTCGAAGCTGCGCGGCGCTTCCGCCGGCTCGCCCGCCGCCGGCCGGGCCTGCGGATGGTCGCGCAGGGGAAAGGCGTCGGTGCGGCCGATCAGCCCCGCCAGGCTGAGGGCGGCGCTGCCGCGATCCGCCAGCGGCAGCGCCAGCAGCGCGGCGCGCTCGTCGGCCACCGCCTTGCGCACCTCGAACAGGCGCGGCTCGGCCAGCGCCGACAGGCGCTCTTCGGCCAGCTGCAGCGCGGCCACGGCGCCGCGCCCGTCGTGCGCCAGCTGGGCGCGGTCGTTGGCCAGCAGCAGCAGCTGTTCCACCGCGATCAGCTGGGCGCGGGTGCGTCCGCCCTTGAGATCGGCCGACAGGTGCTGCAGCGACTGTTCCAGGTCGGCGTCGTGACTCTGCAGCTTGGCCACGTCGTCGGCGTTCTGGTGCAGGGCGTCGGTCAGGTCCGACTGCCGCTCGCGCAACTGCTCGATGCTCGCCTGCGCCTCGCTCAGCTGGTGGCTCATGCGGATCAGCAGGGCTTCCTGCGCCGCGACGGTCCCCTCGGTCTCGTGGTTGGCGTGCCACACGCGCCAGCCGCCGTAACCACCGCCGGCCAGGGCCAGCAGCAGCAGCAACAGCACGGCCAGCAGGCCCCGGGAGGAGCGCCGCGGCGGCGGGACCTGCACTTCGTTATCCGTCATTAGGGCCTGTTCACGGGTATGGGGTGGCGGCGGCGGGGTAATTTTTGCACAGTGCTAGCCACGGCGAGCGCGGGCGCGGTGCGTCATGGCGCGGATCGCCGCGCCTGCCACTGTTCCAGCAGCTCCACATAGGCCGCGTCGGAGACGCGCGCCGGCAGCAGCGGCGTCTGCGTGAACCCCGCCGTGCGCGCGGCTTCCACCACGCGCGCCGAGGGCAGGGCCAGTTGCAAGGCCAGCAGCCGGGGCCGGGCCGCCGCGGGCGTCAGCTGCAGCAGCTGGTCCAACGCCTCGCCGCTGGAAACGATCGCCACCTGGCAGGCGGCGAGCGCATCCGCCACCGCCTGAGGCGGGTGCTGCAGCGGCACGCGCCGGTATGACGCCAGTACTTCGACCCGGGCGCCGCGCCCGCGCAGGCCGTCGGCGAGCTGCGGCAGGGTGTTGTCGCCGGTCACGATCAGCACGCGCTGCCCGCGCGGCGCGGCGAAGCGCGCTTCGGCCAGCAGGCCGGCGGCGCCGTCCCCGCCGGCCGGCACCAG
>CAYVKA010000010.1:0-99346 GCA_964451925.1 uncultured Nevskia sp.
CAACGCACCCTCGTCCGGTTCAATGAAGCAGTTGATAGCCCAGGCTGCCATCCCGCGGGGCCGGAGCGGCGCGACTGCCCCGCGGCGCTCGCGCAGTGCCCGTTCCCACGGGTCCAACTTTGTTGCAGCGCAATAGTCCACGGCCACGAGATAACCCGGAACGACCGGGTACTTGACTTGATTTCCCTGTGCCTCGGAACTCTAAAACGTCATTTGCAGATGGCGATCTTGCTACGCGCTTGTTACAGCATTTCGAGAACTGTCTACAACTCCGGCATCTATGGAACCATCCGGTACGGTTTTATTACGCGCCCGATTGTCAGCCGGACCGCGACGGGCATTCTTGACATTCGGCGCCAGCGGCGATGGAGCCGGCATCAGGGTGGAACGCGCGCGTCGCCGCGCTCAAATATGCACGCACCAGATCAGGACGTCCCCGGAGAAATCCGGCCCGTGCATGATGATCAATGTGAATAGACGAACAAGCCGTTGTGCACCGGGCGTGCGCTGCAACTGATCGGTGGCGCGGTGAACCCGGAACAGTTCGACACCACACCGGCATGGCTGTTGTTGACGAATAAGGCTTTGAAATAAGCATTGTTGGGGTTGCCCGAATCGCCGAGCACGGCCTGCACCTCCGGGGCCTGCGGGTTGACCCATAACGTTGCGTCACCCCCATTGCCCAGCGCCACCGCCCCGGTGGATGCCGCATAGGGACTCAGGAAATACAGGCCCAGCATCCAGTCGTGCAGGCCCACCTGGTTGTCCTGGCCGTCGATGTTGACGATATGCAGCGTCAGCGTCCCGTTGGAATTCCTCTGGAAGCCGGCGCCGGTGGCGCCGCCGATCTCATAGTTGTCGAGCGGCATGCCTTCTTCGGATTGCACCTGGTCGTAGACGAAATGTCCGTCCTGGATCAGCAGAGGGCCGGCCCCGAGCGCCGAGTCGGCCGCTTCTGCAGCCACGGACTGAAGCTGGCCGACATCGTCCTTGCCGGGCGAGGTGCGCCTGGCATCGGCGCCGGACGGATAAAGGATCAGCGCGCCGCGATCATTGGCCTCGTTGACGCCACCGCAGCTGTAGGATTGGAACGGCGTGGTGCGCCAGGACTTGGCGCGCTGGCTCTGTGTCAGGTAAATCAGCGTGTCGCCCATGTCGTCGGTCCAGGGCAGGTTCCCGCCCTGCGCACAGGACGGCAGGCCATCGGCCGCCATCGGGCATTGCACCGGAGGCGGATGGTTGTAGAACTTGTACTTGTCGCCGGCGGTGGAGTAGCGCGGCAGGCAGATATTGTCGTGCGGAAAGTTCTGCGCCCAGGCGTCGACCCGGTAGTCATAGCCGCCATTGACGCCGGCGATGGCGTTTGCCGGCATGGCGTCGGCCTTGTCACGCAGCATCAGATTGAGCGGCTGGACGTAGCGCCCCAGCCAGGAATAGCTCGGGGCGCCAAGGCTGCCCAGGTTGTAGTTCTGGAAGGCGACGGCGGGCTCGACATTCACGGTGCCATAGCTCACGTCGAGCTGGTTGACCGCATATCGCGGGCTGGTGTAATTGATGGTCTGCCCCAAGGTGCCCCGGTAGTTGATGGTGAGCACGCAAGCATAGCGGTGCCACACGACGGCGCCCGCGGTTGCCGGCTGCAGCTGCACCGGGAACGCCAGCGACTTGCCGCTGGCGGTGGGATCGCTCAGGTCTTCGTTGCAGCTGAAGGCAATTCTTTTCAGGATGGCGGCGCGATCCTGATCACTTGCCGCCGCGAAATAGGGGTGCAGCACGTTCTGGAAAGTCTGGCTGGCAGCGACAAGATAGTCGGAATGGCCATAGATCAGGCTTGCGAGCGCCGCCAGATCGAGCTCCTTGACCAGCAGGTCCGCAGGCGAGCTGGCGCTGCCGGAACCAGAGCTTCCGGAAGAACCGGAACTGCCGGATCCAGCGCCGCCGGAAGACCCCGAAGAGGAACTGCCCGAGCTCGAACCGCTGGAGCTCGAACTACTCGAACTGGAACTGCTGGAACTGGAACCCGAACTAGAGCTGCTGGAACCCGAACTGCCGGCGCTGCTTCCGGTCGCGGAATCGGACGACGACGAGCAGCCGGACAACAAACAAAATGCCGCAACGGTCCATCCGGCCATCAGAAAACGACGCATGTCCACCCCTGAGCGAATTGGCGTTGTACGCAGCCTTACGTTCTGGCATCAATAAGGCGATCAATACTCAAGCGTATCGTTTCGATGTTACGGCAACATTTCTGTTTCGACACGAGTCAGGCAAGACCAGATCACCGATCATTGGGCCGTTTGTGGATTCCTCTGGCCAGCACCGACTCCAGCCAATCCGCCAGCACATGGAGTCTCTGCGACAAATATTCGCGCCGCGGATAAATCAGTGAAATCGGCATCGACGCGGCACGATGACCGGGCATGACCTCCACCAAATCGCCTGCGGCTAGATGTCCGGCGACGTCGTAGGCCGGCACCTGAATCAGCCCCAGACCCGCCAGACAGCAGGCAATGTAAGCCTCGGCATTGTTCACCGTCGCCCGGCCCCGTATCGGCGAGGAACGAAGCCTTCCGTCTTCAACCCACTCCCAGTCTTCGATCTCGCCCGTCGCCGGAGACCCATAACGGACGGTGAAATGGTCTTTCAGCTCGGACGGGCTTCGAGGCGTACCGTGCTTCTTCAGGTAGGCGGGGCTTGCGACGTTCATGATCGGCAGATCGCCCAGATTCCGCACGAACAGCCCGGGCCGGTTGACATGCCCTACCCGGACCACACAGTCGACGTCTTCCTCGATCAGATTGACTGCCCGGTCCGAAACTCCGAGAAACACTTCGACCTCCGGGTAGCGGTCCAGGAAATCCGGAAGCGCGGGCGCGATGATCAGGCGGCCAATACGGCTCGGCACGTCGAGCCGCAGCGTCCCTCGCGGCTGGACTGATGTGGCGCGGAACAGGCCTTCGGTTTCTTCGACATGGGCGATCACCTGCAGGCAGCGCTCGTAAAGTGCCAACCCCTCGCGGGTGGGCGAAACCTTTCGCGTGGTCCGATGCAGTAAGCGCGCCCCGACACGCGTTTCAAGCTCCTGAACGGCCGCCGAAACAGACGAGCGCGGCACCCCCAGTACGTCCGCAGCGCGGGTGAAATTGGCCGAGTCCACGACCCTGACGAATATCTTGAAGAGCTCGATGCGATCCAAGTCCTTCCCTCGATTGTTCGAAAATCCTGGCGGCATTTGCCAGATCTGCCCGCTTTATGAGCATGCGGCGGATATATACCGTATCTCCCAGCCCGGTGATCGTGCCTGGGCGCTCCCAACAAGGAGAAGCAACCATGGTTGATCACAGCATCAAAGGCAAGACCGTGCTCATCGCCGGCGGCGTCAAGAATCTCGGCGGTCTCATTGCCCGCGATCTCGCGGCGCATGGCGCAAAGGCCGTCGCCGTCCACTACAACAGCGCCGCTTCGCGCAACGACGCCGAAGCCACCGTTGCCGCAGTCAAGGCTGCGGGAGCGCAGGCCGTCGCTTTCCAGGCCGACCTCACCGGAGCCGCTGCGGTGGAGAAGCTCTTCGCCGATGCCATCGCGGCCGTCGGCCGTCCCGATATCGCCATCAACACCGTCGGCAAAGTTCTTAAGAAACCCTTCGTCGAAATCAGCGAAGCCGAATACGACGAGATGAGCGCGGTCAACAGCAAGTCTGCCTTCTTCTTTCTCAGGGAGGCAGGCAAGCAGGTCAATGATCACGGCAAGATCTGCACCCTGGTCACTTCGCTGCTCGGCGCCTTCACCCCGTTGTACGCCGCCTACGCCGGGACCAAGGCCCCGGTCGAGCACTTCACACGCGCCGCCGCCAAGGAATTCGGTGCCCGCGGCATTTCCGTCACGGCCGTTGGTCCCGGCCCGATGGACACTCCGTTCTTCTACCCGGCCGAAGGGGCCGACGCCGTCGCGTACCACAAGACGGCGGCCGCGCTGTCGTCGTTTTCCAAAACCGGCCTGACCGACATCCAGGACGTCGTACCTTTTATCCGCCATCTGGTCAGCGACGGCTGGTGGGTGACCGGCCAGACCCTCCTGATCAACGGCGGTTACACGACTAAATAAAGATTGAGCCAGGAGGCGGCCGGGAGATCACGGTGTCCCTGGGGGTGATCCGGTATTACCGGGAGAATCTGCGCGTGGCGATCGGACCGCTTGGCTCGCCTGTTTCACCAGGGAGGCGAAGCGGGTGGACGATGGCCGTTCCGTGAGCTTTCAGCGTTTTCACACAAAGCGATTGGTTCGGAACGCTTCACGTCAATTGATCGTGTCGACGCGAACGGAACCGAAATCGAGGGCTGGCCGCTGCCACCATGCAGCACCAGAGCTCGCGGCACCGCTGTCACTCTCGTGCGGGAGCCACCCCTGAGCTTCCTACCCGCCGAGTGCTTGGTGCCGGGGGCATCCCGGCACCTCTTTTGCTCCTCCATCCAGGTACGGCATCGATAGATGCCGGATCGAGCAAAGCGCGGAAAACGAAGCAGGCGCGCCCACCCACCGCACTTCAAGGCCGAGGTGGCGATTGCGGCTGTGCAAGCGGGCCGCACCACCCAACAGCTGTCAGACGACTTCGGGGTGCACCGCAATTTGGTGAGAAAGTGGCGAGATGAGTTGATCGAGCGCGCTGAGGAGGTCTTCTTCGATCATGACAGGACTATGTATATGGAACGGCGCGAAGACGAACCTGATTGACGAGTTCCGCCTGCTCGCGGCCTGCGGCGCAGCCGCTCTAGTGCCGGACTTGTGCGACCGGATCACCGGCTGTGCCGAGCTGCCTGCATTCAGGGACAAGCGGCCGGCGTACCGGTGATCTGGAAGCTGCTGCTGACGCCTTGATACGGCACCGGCGCCTGGCTGGCAGAGAGGCGGTATACGCCTTCGTGGCGGATGCGGTAGGTGCCGGCCGGCGTATTCAGCGGAATCTGCCACTGCGCTTCGGCAGTCGAAGGCCCGGCCTGGTTCAGTTCGGTGTTGATCAGGCTGGGCGTGGAGTGCCACAGGAAAATCAGCTCCGGGTCTTCTCCGTTCCGCGCCACGGCATCCCAGCCACCCTGCGCATTCTGCCGCTCGGCGAACAGGTAGGACGACATGGTCTTGAGATCGTTGCCCGGATAGCCGGAGACCCAGCTCACGTCCACCGTATCGCCCTGGCTGTAGGAGGCCTTGGCGTCGGTGACGAGCTTGCCGAAATCGGATTGGGGATCGACCGTGATCGGCGAGGCCGGGCCGGTGGGCAGCACCGCCGCGGCCACGCCGGCCGGTGCCGGCTGACCCGCGGCCATGGTCAGGGCCAGCTTGCGCGATTCCTGCTGGATCGCAGCAAGCTGCCACGGCCCGAAAATGGTGGAGGCGCCCTCGTACATCTGCGCGGTGTATTCCTCGCGCGTGGCCATGTACTCGTGGTAGTCGTTGGACAGGCCGGCGATCACCACCGTATCCACGCCTACCGGGCTGAGTGCGTCGAGTACGGTTTTGCGCAGGCGGCGCGCCGACATGGTGGTCACTTCCAGCGGCACGCCGAGGATGGCCAGGTTGCCGACACGGAAGATCTGCAACGGCACCGGGTTGGTGCTGGCGCCCAGCGTGGTGGGCTTCTCGCCCTGGCAGCTGTACTGCGTCTGCAGCTTGGCGGCGGCGCACAGCAGCGGCGTCAGCACGTCGTAGACCAGCGGGCCGCTGAAGGGAATCTGCAGCGGCTGGTCATTCTTCTCCAGCGCGATGTAGCCGGTGCCGTTGTAGATGCCGTTGTAGCCGTTGCGCGCCTGGCTGAAGTACGGCACCGGCGCGTCGGCTGCGCAGGCGTAGCCGGCGGCGCCGAAATCCGGCGCGTTGGCGCCGCCGGCAAACTGGCTGATGCCGTAGGCCGAGGTGCAGGTGGTCTTGGCCGGCGTGTACAGGTCCGCCGGCTCGTCGGCGTAGCTCAGGCCGGCGAGGACGGCGGGGTCGGTGATGGTAACCGTGCTCAGGTCGGCGTAGAAGAAGCGATAGTCCACCGGGCCGCTGAGTGCGCTGCCCTGGGTGAACTGCGTCAGCGCCTGCGCCAGCTGCTTGGTGCCGCTGACCGCATTGGCCTTGGGCTCGCCGAGCTGGTAACCCGGCTGGTTGAAGTTGTAGGGATCGTCGGTGCCGCCGCGGAACTGGTAGGGCACGCCCTGGCCGGGGCCGTTGCCGCCGTTGACGTCCTTGTCGAACACGAACAGGTCCGGCACCGTGTCGCCCTCGTCGGTCTGGGCGAAGGCGGCGACGAAGTTGTCCGCGCCGGAAGCCTGGCCGTTGGCGTCCGGCACATACTGCGTGCCCATCAGCCGCTCGAATCCGAGCGAGGCATAGCCCTTGTTGTCGCTGGACATCAGCAGGTCGTGATTGCCCATCGAGGTCGGATGCACGCCGAACCAGTTGAGCACACCGACGGCGGACCCGTTGCCGCGCACCAGGTTGAGCTGCAGGAAACGCTTGTCGACATTCACCTCATGGCCGTTCTGGTCCAGGTACCGGGCCCGCTCCGACGGGGGGTCCTGCTCGTAGCCGAGCGGGTCGCGGTTGACGTTGGCGTTGAGCAGCTGGCCGACGGACAGGCCGATGCCGCTGCTGTCGGTGTGCGCTTCCAGGTTGGCGTGGGCGCGGCGAATGGCCTGGACGATGCCGCCGACGATGGCGTTGAAGTTGTCGTTGTCGTAGTCCGGGTTGCTGATCACCGCGCTTTCCACGTAGACCAGGATGTCGTTGACCAGGGCCGGCACATCGGACGACAGGTCCGGCAGCACCACCAGACCGAAGCCGCCGCCGATCTCGTGGCTGTGCGTGCCGGAGAGCATCACGTTGTCGACGTTGTAGTACTGGCTCAGCAGCGGGTCCGCGGCAATGCGCTTCAGCACTTCCTGGTGTTCCAGCGCCGACACGCCCATGGCGTCGAGGGAGACGAACACCACCCGCTTGCCGTTGCACGGCGAGTCGATTGCGAAGGCGCGCGCGAACGGCCGCGTGTGGATGCCGTTCGGCACCTGCGGCGGCAGCACTTCGCCGAAGAAGTCGGCATGGCCGGTGGGGTCTCCGCCGAGCGGGCCGGCGGTGTCGTAAAGGCCGCTGCCGAAGCGGTACCCGCTGTTGCCCTGGCAGGCCCCGGCCGGCTGTGGCCCCGGGTTGGCGATCGGCAGTTCGATCGGGCTGGGCGCGTCCGGCTGGTGGCTGTAGGTATAGGTGATGCCGTCGATGGTCAGCGTGGTGCTGGCGCCGATCCGCCGGTAGGGGCTGTTGAGCACGCACATCGCGCCGGGCGGCAGTTGCGCCTGTGATGAGCCGCCACCGACCGATACCGGCGACGAACCGCCGCAGCCCGCGAGCAGCAGGCACAGCGCGGCGCCGCTCCAGGCGAAAGGCAGGCATCTGGGATTGAACATCGCAAAGTCCCCGAACTTGAATGAAAACATTTACCGGCAGCCCGTACCCTGGAAAGCACCGAGATCGACCGCATTGGCCATCGCCTGGTATCCGGCGTCGTTGAAATGCAGGTGATCGCCGCCGTCGTACTGCGCTGCGATCTGGTCCGGATGATCCGGGTCGCGCACCGCTGCGTCGAAGTCAACGACGCCGTCGAAGGCGCCGCCGGTGCGGATCCAGGTGTTGATGGTCTGCCGCAGCGCCTGCGGCTCTCCCGTTCCGCCGGCTCCGGCGAGCTTGGCGCCTGCAGCGGGAGTGAGGGTGGCGCCGAGTATCTTCAGGCCCGCGGCATGCGCCTGGAGAATGATCTGCCGATCGGCCGCCATGATGGCATCCGCCGTCGCGGCCGCGTTGGGTGCACCGCTGATGTCGTTGATGCCCTCCAGCAGAATGACGTCGGTGACACCCGCCTTGGACACCGCGTCGTCGGCAAAACGCGAAACGCCGCTGGGGCCGAAGACGTAGTTGTCCGAGGCGACGTAGTTGCCGGATATTCCAGCGTCCATCACCGACATTCCCGGCTTCGCCGGATCGGCGAGAAAGCGCCGGGCAAGGTCATCCGGCCAGCGCCCGTTCTGGTTGTATCGGGACAGATAGCCGTCAGTGATGGAATCGCCGAACGCCACGACGGCGCCCGTCGAGGCCGGCGCCAGCACGTCAACGGCGTTGAGCACGTACCAGGAGGAAATGGTGTTGCTGAACGCCGATGCGCTCTCGTTGGCCCCGTAGGAGCCCGGTACGTCGCTCAAATACGATATCTGCTGTGCCGTCAGATGGTAGTCCACCGGCACCAGCAGGCCCTGGATATGAAAGCTGATCGAAAGATCCTCGAATGGCTGGACGGTGATCGCCACGGCGTCGCTCACCGCCTCCGCGCCGCCGGCGATGGTCACCTGTGATTTGCCGTTGAAGGTGACCGGATGATTGGTGCCCGGCACCAGGGCGGCCCCGATCCCGGTCTGCCCGACGTAGACGCCGTCCAAGGTCAGGCTGCTCTTCTGGAACCGGTTGCCCAGGTGCAGGCGCAACGACTGGCCGCCCAGGTGCGGCGCCACGATCATCCGCAGGCTCTGGTCGTTGAACACCTGTGCCAGCGCCAGGTTTGGAACAATATCCTGAGCCGCCAGCAGGTCCGCTTCGAGTTCGGCGCCGGCCGTGCCGGAGAGGCTGAGCAGCGTGGTCGCCTGCGGCGGGGAGGCCCAGGCGCCGACCCAGTGAGCGGATTGGTGAGCGGACTGGCACGCCGCAGCGGCACCCGGCGATGGCGCCGTGCTTCCGGAACCGCAAGCCGCCAGCCATGCGCAGGCCGCGCCGCAAAGCCCCGAGGCGAACACCATGCCGCCGCGGGCCGCGCCCATCCGTCGCTGTAGCCACATCCAGCTGCGCATCGATACTTTCCCCGAGAGCCATGCGGACGACCGGCTACGTGCGGGCGCGCAGGCCCACGGCCATCGTCTCGGTTTGAGTCTGAGTGGCCAGTGCCTGCGCGCCGTTGACAGCAGCCGCCATGCAGGTAGTAAAAATGACCTACGCATCCACCTCGGGAGAAAACGCGCCGCATACGCTGATCAGCGCATTCTGGCTGGACGGCAGCCGCCATCCGCCCGCGCGCGGAATGGCGGTACGTGAACTGGAGGGCGGGGGGAGGTACGCAAGTCCCTCCGTGCGGCCGGAGGGCCGGTTTTATCGGTGCCGCCGATCGGCGGCGACCATCATTCCAATTCCGTCGATTTCATCGCGGATGGCGGCACTGTGTCGCCACGGGTACGCGCACGTACGGATTGCAAGTGCAGCGGCATTGCCAATGAGCCGCTGCGCGGGCCGGCGATACACCGTCGTGTGACCGCCGGCCGCCGGCCCAAGCAACGGGCGCGGAACCTGAGCGCGCTTAGCGCCCCTCTTGTGGGGTGGCGGCGGGCTTGGGCGGAGGCGCCGTGATTTTGGTCAGCGTGCCGCCCTCCTCCTGGTAATTCTCCACGCCGATGGTCCCGGCAACCTTGAAGCCCTTGGCGGCCAACAGGTCCGCGGCGACGCCGGCGCGGGCGGCATGGTTGGACACGGTGACGATGGTGCGGTCCTTCGGAATGTAGGCCAGATATTTCTCGAGGTCGCCGGCCTGAATGCTCAAGTAGGCCGGAAAGCCGCCGATCGTGGTCAACTCGTCCGGCCGCCTGACGTCGATGATCACCAGGGTTTCCGGATGCTGCAATAGGGCGTCGATCTGGGCGCGGCCAAGCTTGGGGGTTTTGGCCGTGTACGCCGCGGGCGCCGGCGCCGGGCCGGCGGCACCGGACTTCTGGGCGAACGTCATGGGCGAGAATGCCAGCGCTGCCACGATGACCGCGATCTTGAAAGTCTTCACGCTATTCGCTTCCTGTTGTTTACGGTTGCGCCCTCCATTGCAGCTGCCGTGCCAGCGCTTGGGCGATCAGGTAAGTACTTGTAAACGGTTGAAATTGCCAACATCGGCGGGATGGGGCGCGGACGGCGGCGCTGCGCGCTCCGCAGCAGGCTGCACGCGGCCTGCTGGGTTCGCAGCAGCCGTTTCATCGCCCGGCTCGGCGCTGTCAGCCGGTTTGTCTCCGAGGTGCCCGTGCTTTTTCAGAAGGGTGCGCAACACGTTGCGCGAGATGCCGAGCGCCGACGAAGCGCGCACCTGGTTGTAGCGGCTATGGCGGAAGGCCTCGTCGACAATGAGTTTCTCCAGATCGTTGAACAGGTTCTCCCCCGGCGCGCCGAGCAGGGCCTGTACCGCCGTGGCGATCTGCTCGCGCGGTGTTGCCTTGGATACGCCGCTCGCCGCACCGAGCGCGGCCGGCCCATTGAGCTTGAGATGCTCCGGCCGGATTTCCTGCTCACGCGCGACCAGCAGCGCGAAGTGCATGACATTCTCGACCTCGCGGATGTTGCCCGGCCAGCTGTAGCGCTCCAGCACCTCGCGCGCCGCATTGCTGAGCCGCGGCGGCGGCCGCTTCAGGCGCTGGCTGTAGACACCCAGAAAATGCAGCGCGAGCGGCAGGACATCACCCGGGCGCTCACGCAACGGCGGCAAACGCAGCTGCGCGATATTGAGCCGGTACATCAGGTCGAGACGGAACAGGCCGGCGGAGACGGCTTCGTTGAGATCGACGTTGGTTGCCGCCACCAGGCGGATATCGACCGGGATCGACTTGCGCGAGCCCAGCCGGACCACCTCGCGCTCCTGCAGCACGCGCAGCAACTTGACCTGGAGATTCAGCGGCAGGTCACCGATCTCGTCCAGGAACAGCGTGCCGCCGTGGGCCGATTCAAACCAGCCCTCGCGGCGGGTGGTGGCGCCGGTGAAGGCGCCCTGCTCATGGCCGAACAGCTCGCTCTCGGCCAGTTGCTCGCTGATCGCGCCGCAGTTCACCGCGATAAACGGCCCTTTGCGGCCGCTGCGAACGTGGATGTGCCGCGCCAGCAGCTCCTTGCCGGTGCCGGTCTCGCCGATGATCAGCACGGGCGCATCGCTGGGCGCGACGTTTTCCAGATAGCGCTGGATTTCCTGCGAGACCGGATCGACGAACACCAGCGCCTTGGCACGGATGGTCACCGCTTCCGCGTTCGCCCCATGAAGCTGCAATACCGGGGAATCCCGGTACAAAGACTCGCGCATTGCGTGCTCCCGACTTTTGCGATACCCCATCGCAATTTCCGCGAGCACTGTATGTTGCCGCGCAGCAATCCCCTAATATTTACTATTACTATTGATAGTGTCGGGCACGGGCGCGCGGCGGCGGCTTGCGTTTCAATGAAGCGCCGCCCCGACTGGCCCGTTTTCAACAACAATCACGCCGTGTCAACAGAACACTGTGCAGTACCCAGCAGCGCGGCGCACCACGGCAGTGCGCGTGCGGCGGGGCGAAAAAACATGCCATCCGCCCCAGCCCGGCCGTTCTAACGATAGAAATCCTCACACTTCCCGCGCAGCCGCCCGCGCTCAGCCCAGCGAGAAATTGATCGGCAGCTCGATGGCAAAGTCGGTCGCGTCCGGATGCGCTGCGGCCGGTATCGCCGGAAACCGGCCGATGCGCCTGAATACCTCGCGGCATTCGCCGTCGAGTGCGCCGAAGCCCGATTTCTTGACCAGCTCGGCGCCCTCGATCGCGCCTTCCCGGCTGAAGGTCACACGCACCTTGCACGTGCCCTCCTCGGAATTGCGCTGCGAGCGGACGGGATACTGCACTGACTTCTGAATCAGTGCTTGCAATGCGTTGTAGTAGTCGCTTGGCACGCTGGTGCCGACGGTGCGCACCGCCGGCGGCGCTGGCGTCGGCGGCTCCACCGGCACCGGCGCGGGCGGAGGTGTGGCCGGCACGTCCACCGGCGGCGCCGGGGCCTGGCTGACAATCTGCTGTGGCGGCGGCGGCGCCAGCGGATGTGGATGGGGTTGAGGGCGCAGGACTTGCTGCTTCGGCGGCGGCGGAGGGGGCGGCGGCGGGGGAGGCGGGGCCAATTCAACCACCGTCAGACGGTGTTTCTCCGGCAGGACACCCAACCCGGGCCGCACCATGTGCAACAGGTACAGGGCCAGCACCGCATGGAATGCGATGGAGAACACCACACCGACGTTGAGCGGCGGCCGTCCTGGCTTGCGCTGGGGTGGTCGGCCGTGCAGCACACCGTTATCAACGTTGGCGATGCTGCTCATGACCGCCCTCCGGCAGGCGACGCGGCGCGGTTCTTGAGCAAGCGTTCACCGATGAAGTCGAACAGCCGATCCAGGGTCACCGACCAGAACCAGGTTGAAAGCAGGATCAGCAGCAGGGCCGAGGCCGACAGCACGACCTGGACGAGCGGGCTTTCCTGGGACAGCTGATACTGAAGGGAAGCGAGATCCATCGGGCAAACTCCGCTGTTGGGGGATGGTCACTGCGCTCCGCCGGGCTGCGGCACCCGGCGGAGCCTGGCTCTCAGGGCTTGAGTTGGCCGCGGATCTCGCCGCCCTTGTGATCGGCGCTGTGCACGTTCACGTAGAGATTGCCGGCCTGATACGCGGCATAGTCCTCGTCGCTGAACTTCGATCCGGGCGGCACGGCCCACTGGCTGTCGGACACCTTGGTCAGGGTGATCACCGGCGGCCCTTTCTGGCCCGGCGCACCGGAGTGAATGTGCGCCACGGTGCCGGTGATGCCCTGGGTGGCAATGCTGCCGCTCACCGTGTGGTCCGCGCCGACCGTGATGTCGCCGCTGCCGCTGGCGGCGGTCTCGACCGCCGGCGTCTCCAGGGTTCCGCTGAGCTGCACCGCGCTTGCCGCGGCATTGGCTGATGCCAGCGCCATCAGCAACGCCGCGGCGGAAGCCGTTCCCACCTTCGCAAATCCATGCTTCATGTTGTGTTTCCTCGATTTGGGTTGTTGACGAAGCGGCTCAGGTGATGAGTTCCTTCACCACCGAGCCGTAGACCACGGTCGGGCGCTCGGAGCGGCCGTTGTTGAGATAGGTCACCTTGAGGTGATCCAGGCCCATCAGGTTGAGCACGGTGGCGTGCAGGTCGTAGGTGTCAACCGACGCGCCCACCGACTTCAGGCCGATCTCGTCGGTCTGGCCGTAGGTGAAGCCGGCGTTGGAGCCGCCACCTGCCAGCCACTGGGTGTAACCCCAGGGATTGTGGTCGCGGCCGTTGCCGCTCTCGCCGTAGGAGGTGCGGCCGAACTCCGAGGTCCACACCACCAGCGTGGTGTCGAGCATGCCGCGCGACTTGAGATCGGCGAGCAGGCCGGCGATCGGCTTGTCCACCATGTGCGCGTTGGCGCCGTGGTTCTTCTCCAGCTCCTTGTGCGCGTCCCAGGAGATTTCCTCGCCCTGAACATTCACCGGCCCGGTCACCACCTGGATGAAGCGCACGCCACGCTCGGCCAGGCGGCGGGCCTTGAGCAGCACCGCGCCGTAGTCCTTGGTGTTCGGATCGGAATCGTTCAGCCCGTACAGTTCCCTGGTGGCGTCCGACTCCTTGCTGATGTCCACCGCTTCCGGCGCCGAACCTTGCATGCGGTAAGCCAGTTCGTAGGAGTTGATGCGCGCCTGCAACTCGGAGTCCTCCGGGTAGCGCGAAGCATTGTGTTGGTTCAGCGCCCGGAGCAGATCCAGGTTGTCACGCTGCTGCTGCTCGGAGTCGAGCTCGGGTCGGGCCAGGTCGACGATCGGCGAAGGGCCCGGACGGAACGGCGTTCCCTGGTACACAGCCGGCAGGAAGCCCGCGCTCCAGTTGACCGGACCGGCGCTCGGTTCCTTGGTGCCGCCGTACAGCACCACGTAGGGCGGCAGGTCTGGATTGGCTGCCCCCAGGGCGTAGGTGACCCAGGCGCCCAGCGTCGGACGCCCCGGATTGAGGTCGCCGGTGTTGAGCTTGAGGATGGAGATGTCGTGAGTAGCGCCGATGGTGGTGCTGGACTTGACGAAGCACAGCTTGTCGGCGTGCTGCGCCAGATTGGGCAGCAGATCGGAGAACCAGGCCCCGCTCTGGCCATACTGCTTCCAGCTGCGGTTCGAGGTGTACAGCTTGCCCACCCCGCCCTGGGTGCTGGTCTTGATCCCCTTGAGGAAGGACGCCGGCACTTCCTGGCCGGACAGCTTGATCAGCTCCGGCTTGTAGTCATACAGGTCTAGCGTGCTGGGGGCGCCGTTCTGGTGCAGCCAGATGATGGTCTTGGCCTTGGCGGGAAAATGCGTGGGTTTGGGCGCCAGGGGATCCAGCAGATCGGCGGCGCGGGCAACGCCGATGAAGCCCGGCAGCACCGAGCCGACCACCAGGCCGCCCAGTCCCAAGCCGCCCTTGATCAGCAGATCACGACGCGTGGATTTGATGCTCATGTGTATTCCTTCAGTGGCGTTTTTGGGATCAGAATTTGTAGACAAACTCATTGGAGTTGACGACGGTGTGCACCAGATCGACGAACGCCGCCTGGCGGATCGGGTCGGTGATGGCCAGCACCGGCTGCGGCTTCTCGCCGGGCCTGTAGGCCACCGGCAAGCCGAGAACCAGCTTGCCGTCGCCGGCCTTCTGGGCAATGACCTTCTGGTGTTCCTGCAGATACTGGTGGATCGTGGCCCTCTCGGTTCTGTCCGGCTTGCGCGCGAACAGCACCTGGTAAAGCAGCGCCACCTGATCGGATTCCCCGTCACCCGCCTTGCGCAGAACCTCGCCGGCCAGATCCTGCGACCACTGATAGACGAACTCGTCGTTGTACAAGGTCAGCGCCTGAAGCGGCGTAGTGGTCACGTTGCGCTTGCTGTGCGCCAGCGAGGGATCGGCCATGTCAAAGGTCGCCAGCATCGGGTAGGCCACGCTGCGGCGCGTGAAGATGTAGAGGCTGCGCCGGTTCCAGTCGTCCTGGTCCTTGGATACCGTCCATAGCGTGCTGCCGCCGAAATCCTTGCCCGAAGCCAGACCCTTGGGCAGCGGCGGCAATACACTGGGGCCGCCCACCTTCTCGTTGAGCCGGCCGGAAGCCAGCAACAGGGAATCGCGGATTTCCTCGGCGTCCAGGCGACGGCGCGGGAAGACGGCCAGCAGCTTGTTCTCGGGGTCCGCCTTGGCCACGTCCTCACGGTAGTCCGAGGACTGGCGGTAGACGCTGGACAGCAGGATCTGGCGGTGCAGCTTCTTCACGTCCCAGCCGCTTTGCTCGAAGCTGTAGGCCAGGTAGTCCAGCAGCTCGGGGCTGCTCGGCTTCTGGCCGGCGCGGCCGAAATCGCTCACCGTGGGGACGATGCCAGTGCCGAAGTACTGCGCCCACACGCGATTGACGAACACCCGGGCGGTCAGCGGGTTGTCGGCGCTGGCGATCCACCTGGCCAGCGCCAGGCGGCGGCCCGAGGAGGTCGCCGTGGGCTGGATGTCCGGCTTCACCTCGCCGGCGATGGCTTCCGGGAACGCAGGCTGCACTTCTTCCAGCGGACGATCCTGGGCGCCGCCGAACAGCCTGAACGTCGCCGGCGCATCGGGGTGGCCCAGTTCGTCCATCGCCGTGATCTGGTCTCCGCCAAGCTCGTAGGCGGGCTTGAGCTTTGCTGACGCCTTCAGCTGCTCCTGCAGCGCCTTGACCTTCTCCCAGCGCTCGCCGTTCTCGGCGGTGTAGGACGGATCGTCCTTGTTCTCGCCGGTGTATCGGAGGTAGGCGATCTCATCGGCTTCGCCCTCGCTGACATTGGACCAGCGGTGGTTGATCCAGCGATCCAACGCATTCCACTGGCTCTCGGGCTTGAAGATCGCCTCGCGGCTGTCCGTCAGATAGCGCTCTTTCTGATACTTGATCGCCGCTTCGTGCACCGGCGCCAGAACCGCTTTGAGCTGATCGTGGACCGACTTGGTCTCCGCTTCGTATCTGGCCTTGGCCTCCTTGTAGGCCTGCACCTGGGCCGAATCCGGCGCGGCGACGTGCATCTCCTCGCTGGTATTGGCGAAGAATGCCTGGAACTGGAAGTAGTCCTTCTGGGAGATCCGGTCGAACTTGTGATCATGGCAACGCGCGCATTGCACCGACTGCGCCAGGAATACGGTGCCAACCGTGTCCGCCATGTCCGTGGTGATCTGATACTTGCGCTGTGTCAGGTCGCGTGCGTTGTAGTTGTCCGGGTAGTTGGCCAGGAACCCGGTGGCGATGAGGTCATCGGTGCTGGAATGATCGATTTCGTCACCGGCGATCTGCTCCTTGACGAATTGATCGTAGGGCTTGTTCTGGTTGAAAGCGGTGATCACGTAGTCGCGATAGCGCCAGGCGTTCGGCCGGGTGGTGTCGTTCTGAAAGCCGGTGCTGTCCGCATAGCGCGCCAGGTCCAGCCAGCGGCGCGCCTGGCGTTCGCCGTAGTGGGGCGACGACAGCAGGCGGTCCGCCAGCTTCTCGTAGGCATCCGGCGAATCATCGTCGACGAAAGCCTGCACCTGCTCGGGGGTCGGTATCACACCCCACACGTCCAGCGTGGCGCGGCGGATGTAAGCGGCGCGCCCGGCGGCGCGCGAGGGCTTGATGTCCTGGGCTTCCAGCCTGGCCAGCACGAAAGCGTCGATTGGCGTACGCACCCAGTCCGTGTCCTTCACCACGGGCACGGCCTGTTCCTGGACCGGCTGGTACGACCACCACCTCCTCGACTTCGGAGCTGCCACCTCCGCCGCCGGCTGCGCCGGAGCGGGGCCCGCCGCAACCGCTGCAGCCGCCGGCGCTGCATCCTCGGCCGGCACGCCTGCGCTGAGCGTCAGCCCCAGGCCGAGCCAGAAAGTCAGTACTGCCTGCTTCTTCCTCATCGATGTTTCCCTAGATTCAGATCGAAAAGCGTTGCACTCGCGCCGCCCGAGCCCTGTTGCAATCGCCGAGCCATCCGCTTGTGGCGTCCAAGTGATTGTTTTGATGGATGTTGCTCGCGGCGCGCAGCCCCTGGGTTGTGGACTTTGCAGCAGGCCGGGCGACAGCCTGCTGCAAAGCCGACAGCGTCGTCTCAGCCTTTGCCGATGGCCTTGTTCAGCTCATCGAGCGTCACCTTGCGATTGTCCGCAGGCAGGTGGATCGGCACGATGCGCTCCACGTCGAGGTGCAGGCGATCGATGTTCGCCGCCAGGCTCTGCTGGATCGGATTGATGGCCGCCGGCGTCTGCGTGATCGGCGTCGGCGGTGGATTGAAGGCGTCGGCCTCGACCAGCACCTTCTCCTGCGGCAGGTACGCCACCAGCGCGGCGTCGTTGTGCCCAAACCCCTGCAGGTGGTACAGCTCGACGACTTGCTCGCCGTCGCTCAAACGCAAGTGATCCTTTACCAGCTCGAACTTCGCCGGCCGCGGATGCAGCGCCAGCGCGTCCGGCGCCAGCGTATGCGGCCGGGCCCAGACCTTCTGGAAATAAGCCTTGTTGCTTTCCTGGGTGATCACCGTCGCGCCTTCCGCGACGTAGGCGCGCAGGCCGCCGGCGTGGTCGAAGTGCGCGTGGGTGTTGACCACCGCGGTGACCGGCTTGCCCGGGATCAGCCGCTTGGCCTCGGCGATCACCGCCGCCGAGCGCTGATCGTTCTGGCCGCCCTCGATGATGACGATGTGGTCCTTGAAGCCGACCGCCACCGCGGCATAGCCACCACCGATCAGGTAGACGCCGTCACCGAGCTGCTCGGAGCTCAGCGCTGCCGGCGCGGGCGCCGGGGCCTCGGGGATGTCCGCCGATACATTCGGCTTGACCTCCGCAACCTGCAGATCTAGCACCGGATAGCCACCGCCCTGCTGCACGATATGCGCGGGGAAGCGGACACCGTTGAAGTCGCGGTAGTCGCTGAAGTCTGCCCGGTACACGGTATCGCCGAGCACCGGATTGTCGATCCGGGTCTCGACCCGCGTCACCTCGCCCTGGGCGTTGATCCAGCCGCTGGTCCTGGCCTTGTTCAGCGCGGTGAAGCTCAGCAGCGTGAACCGCGCCCGGCCCTGGCGCAGCTCGCGCGCCGACAGGTCGCCGGCCGCCGCCGCGGCCTTGAGGAAGGCCTGCGGCAGGGTCACCGCCAGTTCGTTCTGCAACGACAGCGCGTTGGGGCTCGCCACCGTCACCGTCTGCGTCTGGCTCTGCTCGCCGACGATGGGCTGGCCACCACCTCCACGCGGTGGATTCTCCGCCTGGGTACGCACGCGCTGCAGGCGCGTGGCCCAGGGATTGAAGTTCACCACCCGGTCGTAGCTCTTGTCGTTGAACTTGGGCCAGGCCGAGTCGACGTTGGGCGCCTGGCCCAGGGCGTAGTCGGCGCCCGAGCCGGAGAACTCGATCGACTGCAGCGCATCGGCCCCCAGCACCTTCGAGGCGTTGCGCAGCGCCGCCTGGGCCACATCGTCGGCCCGCACCGGCGCCGCCAGCAGCCACACCGCCGCCAGCAGCGGCGCCGTACCTGAAATGTTCTTCAACACAGCAATTCTCCCGATGGTGAATGTCCTGAGCGACTGGCTCAGTCGTACGAGGGCCCGGCGGCAGGGGCGTGCAGCACCACCAGGACCAGAACCGCGATCAACAACGCCGATAGCGCCGCGGCCAGCCACAGCCGCGACGAGCCGATGCCATCCTCCGCCGCCACCTCGGCCGCCGGCTTGTGTCCGGTGAACATGGCGCGGATCAGCTGGTCCTTCTTCAGTAGCTGGTAAGCCAGAACCGCCGCCACGTGCAGCCCGATGGCGATGGCGATGCCGTCGAACAACAGGCGGTGCAACGACGTCAGCTTCAGGCTCGAGGCGTTGCTCACATAGGCGTAGAGCGGCCCGGTGCTGGCGATTTCGTCGTTGCTGAACAGTCCGCTCAGCCCCTGTGCCAGCAGCATGCCGAGCAGCGCCAGCACCATCCAGGCGCCGAGCGGATTGTGCCCGGCGTAGCGCCGCGCTTTGCCGCGCGCCAGTTGCGCCGCATGGCGCAGCGTGGCCGCCGGCGGGCGCACGAAGCTGGCGAAGCGCGCATGGCGCGTGCCGACCACGCCCCACAGGATGCGGAAGGCCGCCAGCACCAGCACGGCATAGCCGCACCAGACGTGGTACTTGAAGTACGCCAGCCCCAGCTTGTAACTGACGTAGCTGCCCAGCACCGCCAGCACCAGCAGCCAGTGGGTGATCCGCACCGGCAGATCCCACACCAGGCGCTGTGCCGTTGGCACCGCGGCGTCGATACGGACGCCGGGGCGCAGAGCGATCCTTGTACTCGAAGCCATCGCGGCGTCCCTACTTGGTCCGGTAGCTCTCGTGGCAGCTCTTGCAGTCCTGCCCGACCGCGCCGGCCGCCGCCTTGAACTCGTCGGCCGTGCTCTTGTCGCGCTGGGCAACCTGGGTCAAGGCTGCGATATGGTTCTGGAAGTCCTTGAGCTTTGAATTGAAGTCGGCACGGTTGCTCCAGATCTCCGCCCTGGCGCGCGTATCGCCGCTGCTGGAGATGTCGGGGAACGACTCATCGAGCAGCCCGGCCAGGAATTGCAGCCGCGCCGCGCGCTTCCCGGCATCCGCGGCGTCATACGCCGACTTGCCCTGCAGCACCTCGCCGAGCGGACGAAAGTTGCCACCGATCAGCGTGAACACCGCCTTGCGGTACTCGATCGCCTGCCTGGCTGGCGTTGGCGGGCCGCCGGCAGAGCCTGTGGCCGCAGCGGTGGTCTGCGCCGCCGCGGTCAGGCTGCAGCCGAATGCCAGCAGCAGGGCACCGCAGGCAAAATGGATGTAGCGTCGGGGGTTGTTCCGCTGCCGTGATTTCATCGGTCCTTACTGTCTCGTCAAGTGAAGTGCTCGATCACGGCCTGCCGCCCCGTGACGTCCGCGAGGCTGATTGCACCGATCATGCCGTGCCGGACCGCAAGCGCCGCCGGCGATTCAAGGCGCTGATGCAGAAGCGAATTCGGCGGACATCACGACGAGGTTCCGTGATCGCCGCGACGATGGGCCTGCTGGATTTGCAGCAACCCGGCCGGGCAAGGTGTTCCGGAGCCAGCAGAACCCGGCAGTACTCCAACCGGCAGCACGGCCGCCGGGACGAAGCGATGGCGGGCAGTTCAGCGCACGACGGCTGCATCGGGCCGATTGTTCCAATCGCAGCAGCGGCGCCTTCGGCGCTGCTGGAAAGCCAACACAAAGATGGCGAAACGCCGCGTTTTTACAGGGAAAATGCGTGGTACGGAAGTTGCGCTCCTCCTGGTCCGCGCCGCCTGCCATGTCGCCGCAGCTGCGTGACCGAGAACCGAAGGCGACACCTATTTGACCTGACTGCCGGGGGCCTGTTGACGATGCTGCACATCACTTGTTGACCCTTCGCCCCGCCCTGACCGGCTGGCCATCGGCCTAGCCGGACAACACTTCTGCCGCACCCGATTTTGCTTCTGGAACCGCCAGGGGCCGGGGGAGCTTGCGTCCGCGTTGCCGGCGCACTCCACCAGTCCCCTAACCTCAAGGACTTTGATGATGGATACCGAACACGCTTCCCCCATTGCTCCCGGCGCCGCGTCCGGCACCCGGCCCCGCCTGCGCCGTTCTTCCGCCGTAATCGGCGGCAGCCTGCTGCTCGCGACGGCTCAGCTGCAAGCCCAGCAGAATGCCCCCGCTCCGGCACCGCCGGCAGACTCCACCGCCCAGGTCGATGCCGCCGCGGTGGCCCCCGTCGCCAGCGGCGATGACAACGGCGGCGACAGCAGCAGCAACGCCGAGCAGTTGGGGAAGATCCTGGTGCACGCGCGCAAGCGCGCCGAGTTGCTCGAAAATGTGCCGCTGTCGATTTCCGCGGTGGACGGTCAGACCCAGGCCACACAGCACCTGGACAAGTTGCAGGACTTCCAGCAGAAGCTGCCGAATTTCCAGCCCAATACCAGCAACCCGCGCACCTCCTCGCTGTCGATCCGCGGCGCCGGGGGCGTCATCGGCGGCAGCGACGGCTCCGAGTCCGGCGTCGGCCTGATCGTCGACGACGTGTTCTATACCCATGTCGGCTTTGCCTGGGGCGGCCTGTTCGACGTGCAGGATCTCGAAGTGGCGCGCGGCCCGCAGGGCACCCTGCTGGGCAAGAACACCACCGTCGGCGCGGTATTGGTCAACACCTATCAGCCGAGCTTCAAGGCCGAGAATTCGGCCGAAGTCGACGCCGGGAACTACGGCTCGGTGGTGGTGAAAGCGCACAGCACCGGCGCCCTGATCGACGACAAGCTTGCCTATCGCCTCAGCTATTACAGCGATCACGACGACGGCTGGGTTCCAAACCCCGCCTACTCGCAGGTCAACACCCGCATCGCCGACAATTATCGCGACAGCATCCGCTTGCTCAACGCCAACCGCTGGGCGTTGCGCTTCCAGCTGCTGTGGAAACCGACTGACTCGATCAAATCACGCCTGATCGCGGAGCACTTCGATTCGGCGGAATACAACAACTACTCCGGCACGGTGGCGCCGACCATTACGCAATACGCCAACGGCGCCGCCTTCAACAGCTATTACAACAAGATCGCCAACCTGTTCGGCGTCACCAGTCCGGCCTTCAATCCCTACGTCGGCACCGCCACCAATCCTTCGCCGCTGAAGTCCTACACCGATGGTCTTTCGGATGAACTCACCTGGGGCTTGGGCGACTACACCCTGACTTCGGTCACAGCCTGGCGGCGCTTCCAGCTATGGCCGCGCAACACCCAGGGCTACTACGGCCTGTATATCAACAGCACCGGCTACGACGTGGTTGCGCAACAGCTGTCGGAGGAAATCCGCCTGGCCTCGGCGCTGGGCTCGGCCTTCGACTACCAGGTCGGCGTCTATGCCCTGGCCGAGAACCTGGATTCCAACTACCGCTATCTCTTTGGCCAGAACGCCGCGGCGTTCTTCGACAACTCCGCCTCCGCCAATCCGGCGCAGTTCAACGGCCTGGAATACGACCAGTACGGGCGCGGCAAGACCAAGAGCCTGGCGCCGTTCGGCCAGGGCACCTGGCACATCAGCGACGCCCTGGACCTGACCGCCGGCCTGCGCTTCACCCACGAAGCACGCGAGGGCTCGGACCACTCCTTTTCCTTCGGCGGCGCCAGCAACCTCTCGGCGTCCGACCTGGCGGCGCAGAACAAGCAGATCCTCAGCTACGGCGGCTACTTCAACCTTTCCGGCACCGCCGGCAACAACTCGGTGGCATGGCTGATCAACCCCTCCTACAAAGTCAATGACAACACGCTGCTCTATGCCCTGGTCGCCCGCGGCGAAAAGTCCGGCGCCATCAATACCGGCGCGGCTCCGATCTACGTCAGCGGCGTCATCGCCGGCAACCAGCCGGTGATCACCGAGCCGGAGGTGTCACGTGACTTCGAACTGGGATTGAAGAACAGCTTCCTCGACAAGCGCCTGACCCTCAACGTCGACCTGTACTGGGACAACATCCACCAGTACCAGGGCTCGATCACCGACACCACTTCGTACCATAACGCCGACGGCAGCGTGGCTCCGAAAACCTACCTGAGCAACATCGGTGAAGTGCGCCTGAGCGGCATCGAGCTGGACAGCGCCTGGGCCATCGCACAGGGGCTCAACGTCTACCTCAACGGCGCGCTGACCGGCGCCAAGTACGTGCACTACGACAATGCCGGCTCGCCGACCGAGTATCAATATTCCGGCGGACCGGCGGTGCTGGGCCTGTCCGGCAATTCGATCGCCAGCATCCCGCCGTGGAGCGCCAATTTCGGACTCGACTACGCCCGCGCCGCGGGGCAATTCCAGAGCAGGCCGATCGAGGCGTTCGGTTATCTCAACGAGTCCGGCACCGGCCGCACGCGCTACTCCAACCCCTATCAGCCCACCTATTTCGGCCAGCCGGCTTACGCCCTGACCAACGCCGGCTTCGGAATCCGTCGCCGCGACGGTTCGGCCAGCCTGAGCTTCTATGGCAAGAACATCTTCGACAAGAAATTCATCACCGCCGAATCCAACGTCACCGCGACCGCCCCGCAGAGCGTCAGCCTGGGTGCGCCGCGCACCTACGGCTTCGCCTTCCAGCTCACCTTCTGAGTCGACCCGCGATGCGCAAACTTGCCCTCACGCTCGCCGCCGCCGCGGCCCTGTCCACCGGCCTGGCCTGGGCCGCGATCGACCTGAGCGACTTCAACGACGACATGATGCGCGACATGGATGACGCCATCAAAGATCTGGAGCCGGTAATTGCGGCGCACAATGCCGCAAATGCCGGCGCCGACGCCCAGGTGCTGCGGAGCGGATTCAGGGAGACCGAGGACTACTTCGCCAGGAAGGGGGGTGCGGACGACGCGGTGAAGATCGCCCGCAAGGAACAGGACCTGCTGGCCCAGGTCGACAGGTTCCTGGCCGCCGCCGACTTCGACTCCGCCGCCGGCGCGGCGCGCGATGTGGCCCACACCTGCAAAAACTGCCACGACGTCTACAAACCGCTCACCAAGTAACCGTTCACTGGAGAGAACATGACCCGATTCGCGCTTCCCTTGACCCTCGCCAGCCTGCTTGGCGCCCTATCCGCCCCCAGCCTGGCCGCGCTCAACCCCGGCGACACGGCGCCGGACTTCACCGCTCCGGCGGCGCTCGCCGGGAAGGAATTCTCCTACTCGCTCAAGGCCGCGCTGCAGCACGGCCCGGTGGTGGTGTATTTCTACCCTTCCGCTTTCACCGGAGGCTGCAACATCCAGGCCCATACCTTCGCCCTCAATCAGGACCGGTTCACCGCCGCCGGCGCCAGCATCGTCGGCGTATCGCTCGACAGCATTGGCCGGCTCGACGACTTCTCCGCCGATCCGAACTACTGCGCCGGCAAGATCCCGGTGGCCTCGGACCCGGGGGGCGCGATCGCGCGGTCCTACGCACTGAGCATCCGCGATGCCGTGCCCGGCAAGAAGGACACGCGCGGCCAGGAAATCGATCATGGCTTTGCCGAGCGCACCACGTTTGTGATCGGTCCACAGGGAAAGATCGCCGCGGTGCTCGGCGGCCTGGCTCCGGCGGAGAATGTGGAAAGGACGCTGCAGGTGGTGCAGACGCTGCGCTAACCGCTTGAGGCCCGGCGCGGGAACGGATCGAAGGCACGAAAAATCCGCCGTGCCCGTGCAGTCCGGCGCCTCCGCCCCGAAAGGATCAGCGCCGGTTGGCGCGTGCCAGCCGGTGCAGGGTGGCCACCAGCAGGTCCACTTCCTCGCAGGTGTTGTAGAAGGCCAGCGAAGGACGCACCGTCGCTTCCAGCCCGAAGCGGCGCAGGATCGGCTGGGCGCAGTGATGGCCGGCGCGCACCGCGATACCCTCGCGGTTGAGCGCGGTGCCGACATCCTCGGGGCGGTAGCCCTCCAGCACAAAGGACAGCACGCTGGCCTTGTCGGGCGCGGTGCCGATCAGGCGCAGGCCGGGGACGGTCTTCATGCCCTGCGTGGCGTAGACCAGCAGGCCGTGCTCGTAGTGCGCGATGTTCTCCATGCCGACCCGCTCGACGTAGTCGATGGCCGCGCCCAGGCCGACGGCGTCGGCGATGTTGCCGGTACCGGCTTCGAAGCGCGCCGGCGCCTTGTGGTACAGCGTCTTCTCGAAAGTGACGTCGCTGATCATGTTGCCGCCGCCCTGCCAGGGCGGCATGGCGTTGAGCAGTTCGGACTTGCCGTAGACCACGCCGATGCCGGTGGGGGCGAACACCTTGTGGCCGGAGAAGACATAGAAGTCCGCGTCCAGCGCCTGCACGTTGACGCGCAGGTGGGACACCGCCTGGGCGCCGTCGACCAGCACCTTGGCGCCCGCCCGGTGCGCCAGCTCGATCATCTCCTTGACCGGGGTGATGGTGCCCAGGGCATTGGAGACCTGGGTGAAGGCGACGATCTTGGTGCGGTCGTTGAGCAGCCGGGTGTATTCCTCCAGCAGCACCTGGCCATCGTTGTCCACCGGCGCCACGCGCAGCCTGGCCCCGGTCTCGGCGGCGATCTGCTGCCAGGGCACGATGTTGGCGTGATGTTCCAGCCAGGTGACGACAATCTCGTCGCCGGGCAGCAGGTTCTGCTTGCCCCAGCTCTTGGCCACCAGGTTGATCGCCTCGGTGGCGCCGCGCACGAAGACGATCTCTTCGGCCGAAGCCGCGCCGAGAAAGCGTGCCACCTTGCTGCGAGCGCCTTCGTAAGCGTCGGTCGAACGCGCCGCCAGCTCATGCGCGGCGCGATGGATGTTGGAGTTCTCGTGCGCGTAGAAATACGCCAGCCGGTCGATCACCGCCTGCGGCTTGTGCGTGGTGGCGGCATTGTCCAGCCACACCAGCGGACGGCCGTTGACGCGCTCGGACAGGATCGGGAAATCGCGCCGCACCGCGTGCACGTCGAACGGCGGATGCGCGGAAGGAGGAATTCCGGGTACCGCATCGGCGGCAACCGGCGGCGCGGCCGTTTCCACGAAGTAGTACCGGCCGGCGGGGGCGGCGGCGGTTGACGTGCCGGGCGAGGCAGCGGAGCGGTTATCGCCCGCGAGGCCACGCAGCAGCTGCAGCACTTCCACTTCGCCCGGCAGGGCGTAGGACTGCGGCAGGATCAGATCCTCCTGCGCGCCCGGCAACTGACGCGAGGAGGCGGGATAGCCGCTGGCTTCGCCGAGGAAGTAGTAGGGGGTGCTCGGCAGCGAAACCGGCGTCGACGGCAACTCCGGCTGCGAGGGCGCCATCTGCGGCCCGAGCTTCGGCACCTCAGTGCCATACGCCGGAGGCCGGCTGATCGACTCGCTGAACGGCACGCGCGGAGCCGCCACGTCGGTGCCCGCGGCAGGTGCGGACGGCGTTGCCGTGGCGGGCGCTGCCTGTGCCGCGCCCGCCAGAGGCGATGAGGGGGGCTTGGCCTGCGGGCCTTGCGCGGCCGCCAGCGTGGAAGTCAGGCCCGGCTCGAAGCTCTGCGGGGGCTGCGGTTCGCCCAGCGGCACCGCCGGCGGATCGGGCGGCTGCGGACCGGGATGGGGGACCGCGGCGCCGAAGGCCTGCGGCACCGCCGGGGCCTCGCTGTAGGGCAGCCGCGGCGGACCGGACGCCGCGGTGGAAACGGACGGACGCGCACCTTCTCCCGGCACCTGCGAGGCTGCCGCTTGCGGAGAAGACGGCGGCGTGGCCTGCGGACTATAGCCGGACAGCGGCAGTCCCAGCGAAGCCGAACCCGGCAGGGCGGCGAAGAAATCGGCGGCCAGCCGCGCCAGCGCTGCGGTATCGGGGAGGCCTGGCGGCGGCGTCAACGCCGGCACACCTTGGTCGTTACTTGTAGGTGTCGGCGTATTCATGGTACTTGCCGACTTCCACGTCATCGAGCACCGCCAGCGCGTCGTCGGTCAGCACCGCCAGCGAGCAGTACAGCGAGATCAGGTAGGAGCCGATGGCGCTGCGGTTGATGCCCATGAAACGCACCGACAGGCCCGGCGCCTGCTCGCCGGCGAGCCCCGGCTGGAACAAGCCGACCACGCCCTGGCGCTTCTCGCCGACGCGCATCAGCAGCACCTTGGTTTTGCCGTCGGACAACGGCACCTTGTCCGACGGGATCAGGGGCAGGCCGCGCCAGGTCAGGAACTGGGCGCCGAACAGGCTCACCGTCGGCGGCGGAACACCACGGCGGGTGCACTCGCGGCCGAAGGCGGCGATGGCCAGCGGGTGGGTCAGGAAGAAGGCCGGCTCCTTCCACACCTTGGTGATGAGGTCGTCGAAGTCGTCCGGGGTCGGCGCGCCGCTGAGGGTGCTGATGCGCTGCTCGTCGTGGACGTTGGCCAGCAGGCCGTAGTCCGGATTGTTGATCAGCTCGCTTTCCTGCCGCTCCTTGACGATCTCGATGGCCAGGCGCAGCTGTTCGCGGGTCTGGTCGTGCGGGCTGCTGTAAAGGTCGGCCACCCTGGTGTGCACGTCGAGCACGGTGGTCACCGAGTTGAGGTAGTACTCGCGCGGATGCTCATCGTAGTCGACGAAGCTCTGCGGCAGCTCGGACTCGTCGCTGTGCGGCAGGCTGGATTCCTTGTGCTGCGAGCAGGCGATCTGCACCTTGCTGGCGTTGGTTACCTTGTTGACCCGGTAGATGCCGGCCTCCACCGGCAGCCACTGCAGCAGGTGCACCAGCCATCGCGGCGACAGCAGAGGGAGTTGCGCGGGGGTCTTGGTGGCATTGGCAAGTTGCCGCGCGGCGGCATCGCCCAGGGCGAGTTGCGGTTTTTGATCGTCGGCCATCTTGCTGCGCTCCTGTTGCAGACGGTGTGCGGGGGACTAAAGCCTGGTTGTCCGGGAATCAGGGCCTTCAGCGGCCCGGCTCCCGATCGGGAATTTCGTTCTGCGAACTGGCCTGTGTCACGTTGCTGCCGGGCGGCACGCTGCGCGTCAGCCAGACGTTGCCGCCGATGGTCGAGCCACGGCCGATGGTGACGCGGCCGAGTATGGTGGCGCCGGCGTAGATGACGACGTCGTCCTCCACCACCGGATGGCGCGGCAAGCCCTTCTGCAGACCACCGCTGCCGTCACCGGGAAAGCGCTTGGCGCCCAGCGTCACGGCCTGGTAAAGGCGCACGCGCTCGCCGATCACCGTGGTCTCGCCGATCACCACCCCGGTGCCGTGGTCGATAAAGAAGCTCGGCCCGATGGTGGCGCCCGGATGAATGTCGATGCCGGTTTCGCTGTGGGCAATCTCGGCGATGATGCGCGCCAGCAGCGGCAGTTCCAGCTGGTACAGCTTGTGGGCGATGCGGTGGTTGATCATCGCCAGGATGCCTGGATAGCACAGCAGCACTTCATCGACGCTGCGCGCCGCCGGGTCGCCGCGGAACGCGGCCACCACATCGGAGTCCAGCAGGGCGCGCAGGCCGGGCAGCGACGCGGCAAAGTCGCGCACGATCTGCACCGCGCGCTCCTCCACCTGGGTCGCGGTCAGGCCGTCATGGCGGGCGGTGTAGCGCAGTTCCAGACGCACCTGCTCGAGCAGGGCGTTGAGCGTGGTGTCCAGGGTATAGCCGACGTAGTGGTCTTCGCTTTCCTGGCGCACCTGCGAAGGACCCAGGCGCAGGGGGAACAAGGCGCCGCGCAATGACGCGGAGATGGCGATCAGCGCATCGCGCGAAGGAAACTCGCGGCCACCCGGCTCCAGGGTGCGGTGTTGGGCCGCGCGCCACTGCGCACGGACTTCACGCAGGCCGGCGACGATGTCCTCGAGATCCCAGCGTACCGGCGCCACGGCGCCGGCGGGAGAAGCGATGTCGGCATCTTTCATGCGGCAATACTTCTCCATACAACCGGCACGCGCACTTCCATGGGCGGGACTGTTCGCAGTATCGGACCCCCGCAGACAAGAAGAAAATATTATTTCGTTATAGCCAAACAGCTTTCGACTACGTCTCCGGACTAGCCGAGCGTTCGCGCGGTTTCCCTTTGCCCCGCGCCATCCGGCTCAATCCTGGATCCACGGCAAGCCGTGATAGCGCCAGCCATCGGCCTTGCCACGCTGCTGCTGCTGGTCGATCTCGCCTTCGAAGCCCTCAAGGACGTTGAACACGTTGCTGTAGCCTGCCTTGCTCAGCGCTTCGGCGGCTGCGGCGGAACGCTTGCCGCTGCGGCACAGCAGCAGCAGCAGCGCGTTCTTGTCCTTCACCTTGGCTTCCACTTCCCGAACGAAGCGGGGATTGCGCGTCAGCGCGGTACCGGTTGCCCAGGCCACATGCTGGCTGCCCGGGACATGCCCGACAAACTTGCGCTCCTCCGCGCTGCGCACATCAAGCAAAGTGGCCGCGCCGTGGGCAACCAGAGTCCATGCCTGCTTCGGAGCGATGCCGCCGCCATAGCCGAGGCCATCGGCGGCGGCGCGGGCGCGAGCCTGGGCCAGCACCTCGGCGACGTCGACCGCAACACCGTCTTCGTGCGACGCCTGCTGCTCGTCTGCGGAGACCGGGCCGGCTTCGAATGTGTCATCGGACATTTTGCGTACCTCCTGCACTGCGAATGGAGCGTTGCCCGTACGAGTCGCTTCCTGGTGTACCCAGACCGCTCGAGCGGCAACACGATTCCCTTGCGGCCCAGACTATAGGCGCCGCCCCTGGCAGAGAAGTACTAAACAATAAGACCGTTGTAACCAATAGTTATAAAGAAGAGCGCTGCCCCTTCCGCGGTTTCGCCGCATTCCGGACACGACCATGACGGGCGGCCTACCTCAGCGTGGGGGTCACATAGCCCTAAGCGTTCCCGCGTTAGTCGAACAATCGACGGCATTTGCGACCCTCATGGCCCAGCCGCTGTTTTCGGTAGGCAGTGGGGGTCAAGCAGGTCCAGCGCTTGAACGCGCGGGTAAAGGCCGACTGCTCGGAATAGCCCAGGCTCAGCGCCACGTCGGCGAGCGGCATCGCGCCGTCCTGCAATAGATTTTCCGCGTGGCTCCTGCGGACCGCTTCAACCAGGTCGGCGAACACCCATCCGCACCGGTTCAGGCGTCGCTGGAGGGTGCGTTCCGAGAAACCGACCGCCTGCGCCACCTGCTTGATCGAGTTCGAGCGCTGGCCGAGGCGATGGATGATCAGCGACCGGCTGAGTCGCAGGATTTCCATGTGATCGGCCGGCGCGCGTTCTCCGCCGCGCGACGGCCTTCGCGCACCACCGGTGTCTGTGCGTGCCACGTCGAAAATCCTCAACTTTTTTCGTAGGCCGCGGTGAGCAGGGAATGACCGCTCAGGCCGCGCGACGCCCCATCGCGCCGTCGCGGGAAATTCCGGCCTGCCGCTCCGGGTGCTGCCGCAGCCGCTCATACAGATTCGGATCGGGGTCCGGCCAGCCGAATCTCTCGCGGATTTCGGACAGCAGCCGCCGATAGGTGCCGACCTCGACGTAGTTGGCATGCCGCGGCGAATCGATGTAGCGGGCTCCGCCGCGCAGGTTCGGACGGTCGTCGGCTTTCATCGCCTGCCACTCCGTCCGCCCCGCGCCGGACTGCTCGATGTACGCATCCATGGCCGCCATTTGCGCCATCTCGTCGAAGCGCTGGTAGCCGGCGCTGGCGAATTCGACGAAGCCGACCACGGCCAGGCCCCTGAGCCGGCGATGGAAGATGTTGAGGTAGAGCTCCGGGTGGCCCTGCTTCCAGGTGAAGAGCTTTTCATCCAGGTATGGAATGCGGTACTCGTAGCCGGTGGCGAACAGCACCAGGTCGATGCTCTCCTCGGAGCCGTCGGCGAACACCACGCCGTCCCGCTTGAACGCCTTGATCTCGCCCTTGGCGCGCAGGTCTCCGTGCGCCAGGCAGTGCAGGATCTGCGAGTTCATGATCGGGTGCGACTCCAGCACCTGGTGATCGGGCCGCGGCAGGCCGTAACGGGTGAGATCGCCGACCAGGGCCGCCATCATCCGGCTCGGGTCGTCCGGGATCACCACGCCCTTGGGCGGGTGTACACCGCCGCCGAGGAACACATCGGTCGGCACTCCGAAGATGTGCTTGGGCACGAAGTGGTAGCCGCGGCGCAGGCTGATGGTGGCCGCGGCCGCGTGACGCGCCGCGTCGCAGGCGATGTCCACGCCCGAGTTGCCGGCGCCGACGATCAGCACCCTGCGCCCCTTCAGCGACTCAGGGCTGCGGTACGCCACCGTATGCATCACCTCGCCGCGGAACTGATCGAGGCCCGGGTAGCTGGGCATGTTCGGATGCCAGGTGACGCCATTGGCGCAGATCAGGCCCTTGTAGGTGCGGACCTCGCCGGTGGAAAGGGTGACCTGCCAGCCGTCGGCGGCGTCCTTGCCCAGCGGCACCGCGGACTGCACGCCAACCCCGAAGCGGATGGCCGGCCGCAGGCCAAAAGCGTCGGCGAAGGCGCGGATGTAGTCGTGAATCTGCCGGTAGCTCGGGTAGTCCGGATAGTGCTCCGGCATCGGGAACCCGAGGAAGCCGGAGGTGTACTTCGAGGAGATGAAGTGCGCCGACTCATACATCGAGGAGCCGGGATTGTCGATGTCCCAGATGCCGCCGACGTCGGTGTGACGCTCGAACTGGTCGTAGGGAATGCCGGCGAGCTTGAAGGCGCGCGCCGCCAGCAGGCCGCAAGGGCCGGCGCCGACGATGCAGTAGCGCCCCTCGTACCGCACCGGCGCCGGCTGGCCGCGACCGCTGTTCGCGCGCAACTGGCTCTGCGCCAGGGAGGCGTAAGCCCTGGGCCGGTACTGCCGCATCCACGCCGCCACCGCCAGGCCGGCCGCGACGGCGAGCGGATAGGCCAGCGGCAACCAGCCGACCGCCTCTGCTTCGCTGGTGGTCAGCAGCTTGAAGTTCAGCGTGACCAGCACCGAAGCGGCGCCCAGCCCCAGGGCGCCGAGCGCGGAGGCGACCAAGGTCCAGTTGCTGGCCTGGGCACGGCGGCGCAGGAAGTAAACCAGGATGGCGAGCGCCGCCAGGCTCTGCAGCACGATGATGCCGAGCGTGCCGAAGCCGATCAGCACCGGCACGCCGGCCTTGTAGGGGTCCAGGTCGGTGGCGCCGATGGCCAGGATGCAAAGCGCCGTAAGGCCGCTGACCGTGACGCTGGCGTTGGACGGCGCGTATCGTGCCGGATGGAAGCGCCCCAGATAGGCGGGCAGCAACTTCTCGCGGCTCAGCGCGAAAAGGTAGCGCGTCGCCGCGTTGTGAATGGCCAGGTACGAGGCCAGGATCGAGGTGCAGACCAGCACAGCCGAAACCGCGGCCATGGCGTCGCCGCAGTAGCGGCTGAACAGCTTGAACATCAGCAGGCCGCCATCGGCGCCGGCCTGTGCGGCCACCTGGCCGAAGGGGATGGCGCCGACCGTGATCCAGGCGGTGAGCAGGTAGAAGCTGCCGATCAGCAACACCGCGGCATAGGTGGCGGCGGGAATGCTGCGCCGGGGGTTTTCCGCCTCCTCGCCGTACAGCGCCGCCGACTCGAAGCCGATGAAGGAAGTGAAGGCGAACATCAGCGACACGCCCAACCCCGGCCCGAGCGCCGCCGCCGGGCTGAAGGACTGCAGCGGCAGGGCCGCGGCGCCCTGCGCGATCAGCACGCCGACATCGAACACCGCCAGCACCACGATCTCCGCGATCATCAGCGCGCCGAGGATCTTCGAGGACAGGTCGACCGAGCGGTAGCCGAGGAAGGCGATGGCGGCGACGCCGGCCGCCGTGTAGATCAGCCAGGAGTGATGGATGCCCATCGAGGAGAGCATGACGTCGGCGAAGTAGCCGAAGAACGCCGCCATGCCGAAAGTGAAGCTGATATACGCCGGCATCGCGATGAAGGCGGCGCCGACACCCGCCGCCTTGCCCAGGCCCTGGGCGACGAAGGTGTAGAACGCGCCGGTGTTGACCACCCTGCGGCCCATCGCCGCATAGCCGACGGCGAACAGCAGCAGGACCACGCCGGCGAACAGGAAGCTCGCCGGCGTGCCGGCGCCGTTGCCGCGGCCGAGCGCGATCGGCAGGTTGCCGATCATCGCCGCCAGCGGCGCGGCGGCCGCCACCACCAGGAAGATGATGCGCCGCGTGCTCAACGCCTGGCGGCGCTGGCCCGTCTCGAACTTGCGGGCCGTGGCGCGCAGTGACTCGTCCATCGAATGCTCTCCAATCAGTCGGCGGCGCGAACAGGCGCCGCAAGGTGTCAGCGGCTCAGCGGGAAGAGGAGCCAGGCAGGGCGGTGTTCAAGCCTCGCGATTTGAGAAAGCGCTGCAGGCCGGCTTCGCCCTGCTTCTGGAAATACGGCAGCACCCTGGGCATCAGGCCCGGCAGGGCGCAGAGGATGCGCGCCGAGATGCTGTCCCCCACCGGCAGATGCGTCTCCAGACGTTTGCCGTCGATGGCACGCAGGCAGGCTTCCGCCACTTGGTCGGCGCTGAGCACATCCTTGTTGAGGAAATTGAGAACCGAGCCGCCGTGCGTCGCCTCGTAGCGCAGCATCGGCGTGTCCACCGCACCGGGGAACACGCCGCGCACCTTGACGCCGGTGCCGGCCAGCTCCTGGTTCAGGGCGATGAGAAAGCCGCGCAGGCCGAACTTCGAGGCGCTGTAGGCGGCGCTGCCCGGCAGGGCCACCAGCCCTGCGGCGGACACCAGGTTGAGGATGCAGCCGGAGCGGCGCGCGGCAAACGCCCTGGCCGCAGCCTGCGACAAGCGCATCGGCGCCAGCAGGTTGATCGCGACATGGCGCTCCATCTCCTCGTAGCTCATTTCCAGCACCGTGCCCGGCCGGATGATGCCGGCGCCATTGACCAGCAGGCCGATGCGGCTGTCGCCGGCGACGAAGTCCGCGACCAGCGACAGGCCCTGGTTCGAGCCCAGGTCGGCCTGCAAGGTGCGGGTGCCCGGCCCGAGCCGGGCCGCGGCCTGGGCCAGCCTGGACTCGTCGATGTCGACCAGCACCAGCTCGTAGCCCCGTTGCCGGAGCTTGGCAGCCAGCGACAAGCCGATGCCGCCGGCGCCCCCGGTGATGACTGCGATATTGGACACGCCCGGCTCTCCTGACGATGGTGTTTAAACACAAATGTGATAAGTAATCATATTTGTGTTCAAGCCAAAAAAGCAACAGGGCCGGTTGCGAGTTACAATACAGTCGCGGAATAGCCAGCTAAATAAAGAGCTTATACGTTGGAACGAAAGCGCAACCCCAGGCCGAAGAAAGAGCCCGTGCGGCGGCGGGCCGTTCAGGCACGATCAAAGCTGACAGTTCAGCGGATTTTGAATGCCGCCACGGCGCTGATGATCGAGAAGGGCGCAGACGTCACCATGACGGAGATCGCGAAGCGCGCCGACCTGGTGATCGGCTCCCTCTACCAGTACTTCTCGGACAAGTCGGAAATCCATCGTGCCATCCTGCTGCAGCACCAGACCGAGGTGCGGCAGATGCTGTACGACCACGCCTCCCAGGTGCAGACTGTTGATCAGTTCGAGCAGGCGATGGAGCAGGCGTTCGAGAAGTACTTCGTCCTGCATCAGCAGGATCCGCTGTTCAACGCCATCTGGTCGATCGTGCAGACCGACGCCGAACTGCAGCGCCTCGATATCGAGGACAGCCTGCAGAACGGACGCTATTTGCAGAGCATCTACAGCCGGTTCCTGCCCCATGTCAGCCCCGAGCGCCTGGTCGCCGGCTGCGCGCTGATCACGCAGCTGGCGCTTGCCACCGCGCGCTTCGCCCGGGGCATCCCGCCGAACCTGGCCCGGCACACCAAGCCGACCTTCCGGGCCATGATCCGCGACGCGTTCAAGGACTTGAAGAACGAGGATGCGGCCGCCCGGCGCAGGCTGTAACCGCTGCGCACAACTCCGAACCTTATTGAAGCGGCGTGAAGTGCTTATAAGCCCTTCATCTAAAACCATATTATGGTGCGCCCGACTGGATTCGAACCAGTGACCCCTGCCTTCGGAGGGCAGTACTCTATCCAGCTGAGCTACGGGCGCTTTTCTTTTGCCGCGCAAGGATACCTGCGAACCGCACTGCGGACAATGAAATCCCGCCCGGCCCTTGGGAAAAGCACCGCTTTCAGAACCGGCGGGCGGGCACCGGCGAGAGCGGGTGGGGCGCACCGGGCAACTGGCCGCCCGCCAGCGCAGCTGTATACCGGGGGACGGGCGCGCCTGCGGTATCATGCGCGCCCTCTTGCGCGCCGGTCATGCCGGCCCGGAATGCGGCAATGGATCGGAGTTTCTTCAGGGGTTTCTGGGCGGTATTCGGCGCCTTCGTCATCTGGGGCCTGTTTCCGCTGTACTGGCACCAGCTGCGGCAGGTGCCGTCGATGCAGATCGTTGCGCACCGGGTGGTCTGGTGTGGCGTGTTCGTGGTCGGTTACCTGCTGCTGCGCCACGGCAGCGGCTGGCTGCGCGAGGCGCTGCGGCGGCCGCGGGTGCCGCTGATGCTGGCCGCCAGCAGCATGCTGATCAGCATCAACTGGGGGCTGTATATCTGGGCGGTGAACAACGGCCATGTGGTCGAATCCAGCCTGGGCTATTTCATCAACCCCCTGGTCAACGTGCTGCTCGGCGTGCTGCTGCTGCATGAGCGCCTCAACACCGCGCAGCGCGTGGCCGTGGCCTGCGCCGCCGCCGGCGTGGCCTGGCTGACCTGGCAGCTGGGCTCGCTGCCGTGGATCGCCCTGGCCCTGGCGCTGTCGTTCGGCAGCTATGGCCTGATCCGCAAGATCGCGGCCGTGGAAGCGGTGCCCGGCCTGGGCGTGGAGAGCGTGTTCCTGTTCCTGCCGGCGCTGCTGTTCCTGCTATGGACCCACCAGCAGGGCCAGGGCGCGTTCGGCCACCTGCCGCCGTACCAGAACCTGATGCTGGTGGCCGGCGGGGCGATGACCGCGGTGCCGCTGATCTGGTTCGCTTACGGCGCGCGGCGCATCTCCTACTCCCTGGTCGGGATCATCCAGTACGTCGGCCCGACACTGCAGCTGCTGACCGGCGTGTTCCTGTTCAATGAGCCGTTCACGCGGGTGCAGGCGCTGGGCTTCAGCCTGATCTGGGCGGCCCTGGCGATCTACGCCGCCGACGGGCTGTGGCGTTCGCGGCGGCGCGGGCCGCTGGCGGGGGTGTCTTCGATGGCGGCACCGGCGCCGGCCGAGACCGAATAAGAAGCGCCATCCCCGCACCGCCCCTGCCGCCGCCGGGCGCTGTGGAGAATGAGCGGGGCATGGGCTTCACCCCTCGGCAATCCCGAGCAGGCTGAGCAGCCGCTTCAACGCGCCGCGATTGGCCTCGACCGCGGCCCGGCCGGCTTCGCCCATCCGCGCACGCCGCGCCGCGTCGCCGAACAGGAGACCGAGCTGACGCGCCAGCTCGGCGGCATCGGCAACCGCAATGGCAGACTGCCGCTCCAGCAGCAGGTCGCGCGCGGCGATGAAGTTGTGCATGTGCGGCCCGAACAGCACCGGCAGGCCCAGCGCCGCCGGCTCCAGCACGTTGTGCCCGCCCACCGGCGCCAGGCTGCCGCCGACGAAAGCAAGATCGGCGGCGGCGAAGTAGGCGAACATCTCGCCCATGCTGTCGCCGAGGTACACCTGGGTCAGCGCCTCCGGCATGCGCTCGCTGCGTTGCAGCCAGCGCAGGCCGGAATGATTCAGCAGCCTGGCGGCGTCGGCGAAGCGCTGCGGGTGGCGCGGCACCAGGATCAGGGCCGCGTCCGGCAGCTGTTGCAGCAGTTGCCGATGCGCTTCCAGCGCGGCCGATTCCTCGCCTTCGTGGGTGCTGGCGGCGATCCATACCGGCCGCTGCGTCCCCAGGGCTTCACGCATGCGGTGTCCGAGGCGCAATTGCGGCTCGGGTACGCTCATATCGAACTTGATGTTGCCCATGACGCTGACCCTCGGCGCGCCGAGGCTGCGGAAGCGCCCGGCGTCGGCCTCGCTCTGCGCCGCCACCTCGGTGCAGTCGGCCAGCACCCCGCCAATGGAGCGGCGCAGACGCGAGTAGCCGCGGAACGAGCGTGGCGAGAGCCGCGCATTGGCCACCAGCAGCGGCAGGCCGCGGCGGCGGATGGCGCGGAACAGGTTGGGCCACAGCTCGGTCTCCATGATCACCACCTGGCGCGGCTGGGCGCGTGCCAGGAAGCGCGCCACCGCGCCGGGCAGGTCATAGGGCGCGTAGCTGTGACGCACGCGCGCGCCGAGCGCGGCGCTGACCCGCTCCGATCCGGTGGGGGTGGTGGTGGTGACCCAGACGCGACCCTCGCCGTGGCGGCGGATCAGCGCCTCGATCAGCGGCAGCGCCGCCAGGCTCTCGCCCACCGACACCGCGTGCACCCACACCGCCACGCCTTGCGCCGCGGGCACCACCAGGCCGAAGCGCTCGCCGATGCGGCGGCGGTATTCGGGTTGCAGGCGGCTCTTCCACAGCAGGCGCAGCAGCACCAGGGGGGTGATGAGGTACAGCAGCAGGGTATAGAGCGCGCGCATCGGCGAAGACTATTGAAAATGGAGTAGCGGGTAAAATGCGGGCGATGGATTCCCTTCCTCCCCAACCGGTGCCGCGAGAGCTGTGGGCGCCCCGCTACTGGCCGGCCTGGCTGGGACTGGGCCTGCTGTGGCTGCTGGCGTTCCTGCCGATGCCGCTGCTGCGGCTGATCGGCGCCGGCCTGGGCGAGCTGTTCCACCTGCTGGTGCCGAGCCGGCGGCGCATCGTGCGCATCAATCTGCGGCTGTGCTTCCCCGAGCTGGACGAGGCGGCACGGCGGCGCATGGCGCGTGCGCACTTCCGCGCGCTCGGCGCCGGCTTCCTGGAGATCCCGCTGGCCTGGTTCGCCTCCGACCGGCGCCTGCTGCGCTGTGTCGAATTCGAGGGCGCAGAGCATCTGCGCCAGGCGCAGGCGGATGGCAGCGGCGTGCTGTTGCTGACCGGCCACTTCACCACCATGGAACTGGGCTGCCGGCTGGTGCACCTGGCGGGCTTCCCCTTCCATGGCATGTACCGGCGCGCCGACAATCCGTTCGCCGACTACTGGATGTGCCGCCTGCGCGAGGCGCGGCTGGGCCTGCCGATGGTGCCCAAGGAAGACCTCAAGCGCATCGTCAGGCTGCTGCGGCGGGGCGGACGCGTCTGGTACGGCCCGGACCAGACCATCGAGGCGGCCAACGCGGTGTTCGTGCCGTTCTTCGGCGAGCCGGTGCTGACGCTCACCGCCACCTCGCGGCTGGCCGAGATGGGGCGGGCCAAGGTGGTGCCGTATTTCCCGCAGCGGCGCGGCGGCCGCTACAAGGTGGTATTCAAGCCGGCACTGGAGCATTTTCCGGGCGGCGACGATGCGGCCGATGCGGCGCGCGTCAACCGGTTGCTGGAGGACGCCATCCGCGCGGTGCCGGAGCAGTATTTCTGGGTGCACCGCCGCTTCAAGGACGGCCCGCCGGGCCGGCGCGATCCTTACGCGCGCTGAAGGCGCGATTATTCTGCTATAGGTTCCCATGCGCATCATCCAGGTCAACTCCCATTTCCACGGCGGCGGCGTCGACACGCAGACGCTGGAGCTGTGCGCCGGCCTGCTGGCGCAGGGCCACGAAGTGATGCTGGCGCTCAATCCGGGCGGCCGCTGGGAGCCGCGGGCGCGTGCGCTGCCGGGCCTGCGCATCGAGATCGTCGACGGCGGCAAGCTGCACTGGGGCCTGCGCCTGCGGCGCCTGGCGGAGCAATTCCAGGCGCAGGTGCTGCACGCCCACCACGGCCGCGACTACTGGACCACCGGCCTGGCCGGCAAGCTCGCCGCGAACAAGCCGCAGGTGGTGCTGACACGGCACCTGATGACGCCGCTCAGCTCGACCAGCGCGCGCTACCTGCTGTGGCTGGGGCATGTCACCGCGGTATCCAGGGCGGTGCAGCAGAACCTCTTGCGCGAACTGAAAGGCGACCAGCGCCGCCTGCACCTGGTCTACTCCGGCGTCGATGTGCAGCATTTCAGGCCGGACACGGCACTGCGCAACCAAGGCCGCGCGCTGCACGGCTGGGACGAGACGCAACTGGTGTTTGCCGTGGTCGGCGGCGCCGGCCTGCCCGATGGCAAGGGCCAGCGCGAGTTTGTCGAGGCCGGCGCGCGGCTGATCCGCGAGTACCCGGATGTGCGGCTGATGATCGTGGGCGAGGGCGATCTGATCCCGGTGCTGGAGCAGCGCATCGCCGAACTCGGCCTGCAGCAGTCCATCCTGTGCGTCGGCTTCACCCAGAATGTGGAGCGCATCGCCGCCATGATCGACGTGCTGGTGCATCCGGCGGTGGGCACCGAGGCCCTGGGCCTGGTCATCTGGGAGGCGATGGCGGCGGCCAAGCCGGTGATCGCCTCGCGCCTGGGCGGCATTCCGGAGACCTTCATCGACCCCGACCACGGCCGGCTGGTGCAGCCGCGCAGCGTCGACGAGCTGTACGCGGCGATGAAGCTGTTCGCCGAGAACCCGGAGATGCGCCGGCGCGCGGGCACCGCGGCGCGCGAGTTCCTCATCGCCAACGAGTACACACGCGAGGGACAGGCGCGCCGTTTCGCGGCGCTGTACCAGCAGATTCAGCCGGGCTGATCCGCTTGGCGCGGAAACGCCGCCATCTGTTCCATCAAGGCGCCGGCGATGCGGGCGCTGGAAATTCCGCTCATGCCGCCCGGACTGTCCGCTTGCAGCGGACGCAGCCAGGGCACGTAGTGCATCGGCGGTGAAATGCCGAACAGCCCGACCGTGGGCACGCGGTGCGCCACTGCCAGGTGAAGCGCCAGGCTGTCGTTGCTGACGCAGCCCAGGCAGCGCGCCATCAGTGCGCTGCCCACGCGCAAGTCCAGATCCATGCCGGTGATGTCGAGCAGCCGCGCCGGCCCCGCGCAAAGACGCTGGATCTCGGCGGCGAGGTCGGCCACGTCGGCGGCGCCGAACAACACGAAGGAGTAACCGGGATCGGCGGCCCGCAGCCGCCCGATCAGCTCGGCGCACAGCGCCGCCGGATAGCGCCGCGCCGCAACCGAAGCGCCCAGACCCAGGGCGATCAGGCGCGGATGATCCTGCGCCAGTTGCGCCGCCTGCGCCTGCACCGCGGCGCTGTCGAACAGCGAGGGATAAAGCGCCTCCGCCGTGTAGCCGTGGCGCGCCAGCAGGCGCGGCAGCCAGGTGTGCGTGTCGGGGTGCGGCGTGCCGCGCTTCTGCACCAGCACGGAGTGCGTGAACAGCAGCGCATTGTGGAACTGGTGACGGCGCACGAAGCCGACACGCCGCGGCACCCGCGCGCTCAGCGCGGCCAGGGCGGCATAGGTCTTGAAGTTGAAGAAGAACAAGGTGTGCAGGCCGAGCGAGCGCAGCAGCTGCGCCATGCGGCGGCGGCGCGCGCGCTTGTCGGGATCGCACTCGATGTCGCCGATGCCGACCACCTTGTCGATATAGGGCTGCGCCTCGAACAGCCGGTTCACCGCCGGCGGCAAGGGGTTGAGCAGGATCAGCGGCCGCCCCAGTTGCTGCGCCAGCGCGCGCATGAAGCCCAGGTGCAGCACCGAATCGCCGATGTTGCCGGAGATGTAGACGGCGCAGGGGCCCTCGGCGGCGTCCGCAGCGGAGCGCGCCATCAGGTGGCGGCCGTGCGGTCGAGCAGGGCCAGCGCCGCGTCGAGCAGCGCGCCGTTGTCGATGCCGTTCAGCGCCGTGGGGCTGTCGCTCTCGCCCAGCACCGCGCGGTGCCGCGGCGGCGGCGGCAGGTATTCCAGGTTGTCGTGCTTGACGCGGAACCAGCTGACCGAGGGCGTATCCACCATCCAGGCCAGGTGCAGCGGCCCGGTGTCCCCGGACAGGTGCAGCGCCGCGCCGCGGATCAGCGCGCTGAGCTGCACCACGTCGAGCGTACCGACATGGACCTGCCAGGGGCGGAAGCTGAGGCGGCCGAGGATGGCCTCGACGCGCGCGCGCTCGCGCTCCGAGCCCATCGCGGTCAGTACCATGCGGTATTGTGGCAGCCGCTGATGCAGCTCCCCCAGCAGCCCGGCCATCTGCGCTTCCGGCAGCTGGCGCGCATCGTCGGTGGTGTTGGGGCTGATGTGCAGATAGGTGCCCCGGTCCGCCGCGCCGACGCCGGTGCCTTCCAGCGCATTGGCGGGCAACTCGATGTGGAAGCCGCTGTCGCGGGCGAAGCCGGCCTGCGCCAGGCACTCCAGCCACTGCCGGTACATCGGCTCCTGCTCGTAGCGGAAATCCATCACTTCGCTTTGCAGCCAGCGCCAGCCCACCTTGTTGTCCCAGAACGGGCGGCGGCCCAGGCGCTGGCGCGCGCCGGCGGCCCAGGCCAGCACGCTGCCGTGGTTGTTGCCGGTGAGGTTGATGGAAACGTCGTAGCCGCTGCGGCGCAGCGCGCCGATGTGGCGCAGCTCGTTCATGGTCAGGCCGGACTTGCGCGTGGCGTAGGACAGGCGCCCGTCGATCCACGGCAGCAGGCCGAGCAGCGGCGTGTAGTTGCGCGCGGTGAGCACGTCGAGCTGCGCCTTGGGGTAGGCGCAGCGGATCGACCACAGCGCCGGAAAGCTGTGCACCACATCGCCGAGGCCGCCGAACAGCAGCACCAGGACCTTGCGCGCCTGCGCCGTGCGCTGCACGAAGTCCGGCCGGGCCCGGCGGTAGCGAAGGCCGGGGCGCGGCGGCATGCTGGTCGGGCCGCTGTTGGTCAGGTCCATGGAGTGGCGGTTTCGGCGTCCGCCTGCGGCGGTCTGCGCAGGCCGGTGTCTGTCGATGCGCATAGTATGTCACGGCAAATCGGCGCAGGACGATGCACCATCCGCCCGCCCCGGAAGGAGCGGCAGCCGGGCATTTGCTATCCTTCCGCGATGAGCGCTACGCCCGCCAACAGCAGCGCCGCACCCCGGCTGCCCAAGCTGTCCGTCATCCTCATCACCCGCAACGAAGCCGAGAACATCGCCGCCTGCCTGGAGTCGGTGGCCTGGGCGGACGAGATCATCGTGCTGGATTCCGGCAGCAGCGACGAAACGCCGGCCATCTGCCGCCGCTACACGCCGCACATCAGCATCACCGACTGGCCCGGCTTCGGCCCGCAGAAGAATCGCGCGCTGCAACAGGCCACGGGCGAATGGGTGCTGTCGATCGACGCCGACGAGCGCGTCACCGCGGCGCTGCGCGCCGAGATCCAGCGGGTGCTGGCCGCGCCGGACGCCGACGCCTATGAGATGCCGCGCCTGTCCAGCTACCTCGGCCAGCCGATGCGGCATGGCGGCTGGTGGCCGGATCATGTCACGCGGCTGTTCCGCCGCGGCGCCGCGCGCTTCAGCGACGCCCGCGTCCACGAGACGCTGCTGGTGCAGGGCCGCACCGGCCGCCTGAGCCAGCACCTGGTGCACCATTCGTTCCGCCGCCTGGAACAGGTGATCGGCAAGATGGATTCCTACTCGAGCGCCGCCGCCGCATCGATGGCCGAGCGCGGCCGCAGCGCCGGCCTCGGCAGCGCGGTGCTGCACGGCTTCTTCGCCTTCCTGCGCACCTATGTGCTGCGCGCCGGTTTCCTCGACGGCCGGCTCGGCTTCGTGCTGGCGGTGTCCAATGCCGAGGGTGCCTACTACAAGTACCTCAAGCTGGCCGAGCGCAGCGGCCGGCTGTCGAAGCCGTAGGCTGGACCAGGCCCGTCCTGCTCAGCCGGCCGGCTGCAGGGAAGCCGGCTGGCGCAGGCGCCGCACCTTGTCCAGCACCTCGCCCAGCGCGAAGCCGTTGACGCTGTCCGCGCGCGGCGACACCACCACCTCGGCATGGCTGGCCACCGGCGCCCACTCGGCCACCTTGGGCGGATCGTTGAGATAGATGCCCAGTATCGGCTTGTCCAGCGCCGAGGCGATGTGGATCAGCGAGGTGTCGGTGCTGACGATCAGATCGACGCGCGCGCACAGTGCGATCAGGCGGCGCAGATTGCCTTCGGTGTTGACCAGGCGGCACTCCGCGCCGGCCAGCGCCGCCGCCTGGCGCGCTGCGGCCTCGGTGGCATCGGTGCAGCTCAGGCACAGCGTGGCCTGCGGCGCCAGGGCGGCCAGGCCGGCGATCAGCGCCGCGCCTTCCGCCACGCCGATGACCTTGGCCGGCACCGCGGAAAACATGTTGAACAGGATCACTTCTTTGCCCGGCGGCAGTTGCCGGGCGAAGCTGGCCGGGTCGTCCAGCTCCATATCGAAGCTGTAGCGGGTGTGCAGCGCCCGCGCCCGCTCGCCGTAGATCAGGCGCAGCGACTCCTGGCACTTGCGCACCGCGTGCACATCGCTGCCGGGCAGGCGGCCTTCCTCGTAGAGGATGGCCCGGCGCGGCGCCGACAGGAACAGCATCAGGCGCGTCTTCTCGCTGCGGAAGCGTTCCTTCCAGGTGACGACGTAGTCGAAATGCTCGCGGCGCAGGGCCAGCGAGGTCTTCAGCGCTTCGCCCAGGGGCGGGTTCTCATAGCGCCAGACCTTGCTGATGCGGCGGTCCATGGCCCAGAAGCCCTCGGTGGAGCCGGAGGCCAGCACCTGCAGCTCGACCCCGGGGTCGAGCTGGCGCGCGCCGTCGACAAAGGCCGTGTTGACCACCGCGTCGCCGAGCTTGCCGTCGTGGGAGAAGAACAGGATTTTCACGTTTGGGATGCGGCCGGCAGGCGCGGCGCAAGCGGATGGGAAACGCGCATGTTACCTCAAGGCTTTCGCCGCGAACCCGGCCGGCCTGGCGGAATTGCGGCGGCGGCGGACTTGATAGCATTGCACCCTTGCAGACCACCGGCGAAGCGCGAGCCCCTATACAACGATGCGGATCATCTATTACTGCCCTGAAGCGGAATGCCCCAAAGGCGGCATCAAGGTGATCTACGCCCACTGCCGCCTGCTCAACCGCATGGGCGTGGCTTCCTACCTGCTGCACGAGCGCAAGGGCGGTGGCTGCCGCTGGATCTCCGGCGGGGCGCCGGCCATCACCGCGGAGGCGCTGCATCCGGCCGACCACCTGATCATCCCCGAGGTCAACGCCGCCGAGGTGGCCGGCAAGCTGGCGCCGCTGGGCCTGAAGTATTCGATCTTCGTGCAGAACGGCCACTATCTGCGCGAGCGCCACGGCAAGCTGCGCGACGAGGACATCGACCGCGCCTACCTGGGCGCGGAACTGGTGCTGTCGATTTCCGACAGCACCTCGGCGCTGATCGCCCTGCACTATCCGCAGGTGGCGCAGCGCATCGTGCGCATGGTCTGCTCGGTCGATCCGGCGCTGTTCCGCGCCGCGCCGGAAAAGTCGGAGCTGATCACCTACATGCCGCGCAAGAACGCCGAGCATGCGGCCGCGGTGGTCTATGCCCTGGGCAAGCGCCTGCCCCCGTCCTGGCGGGTGCAGGCCATCGAACGCCTGCCCGAGGCGCAGGTGGCGCAGCTGCTGGGCCGGTCGCGCATCTTCCTGTCGTTCTCCGACCTGGAAGGCCTGGGCCTGCCGCCGATCGAGGCCGCGCTGTGCGGCAACTACGTGCTGGGCTACCACGGCGGCGGCGGGCTCGAGTACTGGCAGCCGCCGAACTTCGAGACGGTGGAAGTGGGCCAGGTGGTGGAGTTCGTCGACAAGGTGCTGGCGCGCGTTGCCGCGATCGGGGCACAGCCCTCCACCGCGGCGCTGGAGCCGGGCATCGCCCGCCTGCAGCAGCAGTATTCCGAGGACGGTGAAAACACCGCGCTGCGGCAGCTGCTGGCACGGCTGCAACCGGCGACGATGGATCAGGCGCGCGGCTTCAGCGGCGCCGAGGTGCGCGCCGCGCGCCTGCAAAAGCGGGCAAAATTCCGCGCATGGCCCGCCCTGGGCCGACGGAATCCGCGATGAATCAACCCGGCCTGATCTCCCTCATCGTCACCACCTACGAGTGGCCGCAGGCGCTGCGCCGCGTGCTCGAATGCCTGGGCCGGCAGCGTGACGCGTCGTTCGAGATCGTGGTCGCCGACGACGGCTCCGGCCCGGCCACGGCGGAGCTGGTGGCGGCCATGCAGCGGACCAGCCCGGTGCCGCTGCGCCATATCTGGCAGCCGCACCAGGGCTTCCGTGCCGCCGAGTCGCGCAACCGCGCGGTGGCGGCGAGTCACGGCGACTACCTGATCTTCCTCGACGGCGACTGCCTGGCGCGGCCCGACTTCCTCGCCGCGCACCGCGCCCTGGCGGAAAGCGGCTGGTTCGTCGCCGGCAACCGCGCCCTGCTTTCCGAGTCCTTCAGCAAGGTGCTGCTGCAGACGCCCGAGGCGGCGGCCGACTGGGTGTCGCGGCCGCTGGGCGGCTGGATCGGCGCGCGGCTGCGCGGCGACGTCAACCGCCTGGCGCCGATGATGCGCCTGCCCGCCGGCTGGCAGCGCAAGCACAAGCCGCGCGAATGGCGCGGCGCCAAGACCTGCAATCTGGCAGTGTGGCGCGAGGACTTCCTGCGCGTCGACGGCTTCGACGAGAGCTACGTCGGCTGGGGCCACGAGGACGCCGACCTGGCGGTGCGCCTGATCCGCAGCGGCGTGCGGCGCAAGGAAGGGCGTTTCGCCGCCTCGGTGCTGCACCTGTGGCACGCCGCGGCGCCACGCCAGGGCCTCAGCGCCAACGAACAGCGCCTGGAGGAGGTGCTGAAGGCCGCGCGCACCCGCGCGGTGCTCGGCTTCAGCCGCCAGCACGGCGGCGGCCAGGCGGCCTGAGCGGCGGCTCGCGGCGGGACCGCGCGCGACGCGCCATACAATGACCCAGCCTCCCGGGACCACCCTCCATGCCTGATGTCACTTCGGCCGGCCGCAAGGTCGCGGTCTGCATCACCACGCACGATCGTGTCGACTGCGCCCGCATCAACATGGAGATCATGCGGCTCAACTACGCCGAGCCCTGGGTCATCGTGCACGCCTGCTCCGACGCGGCGTACGGCAAGTACCTGGAGGACGAGCTGGTACGCTGTGAACCTTTGGGGCTGACCGGCGGCGCGCTCAACCTGCTCAAGCAATCCATCCGCCTGGCCAACGAAAAATTCCGGCCGGACTACATCGTCCACCTCGAGGCGGACACCTGGATTCTCGACCAGGGGGTGATCAACCGCTACATCGGCCTGCTGCAGGCGCAGCCGGCGGCGCTGGTCGCGGCCTCGTCGTGGAGCCTGGACCAGTCGCTGCTGTGGCGCGCCCGGCCCTGGCACAAGCCCAAGTACTACGCCTCGCGCCTGCTGCGCGCCATGGGCATCCCCTACGGCCTGCGCGAGACCGATACGCTGTCGACGCAGTTCTTCATCGCCAGGAACGACGCCCGCTTCGCCGCCGCCATCGATGCGCTGCAGGCCGATGAAGGCTTCATCCTGGAAAACGCCTTCCACCGCGTGCTGCAGCGCGATTTCGGCCCGCAATCGATCATCGGCATGCGCGAGCGCGAACCGGTGCGGCCTTATCACCGCTATATCTGCGAAGCCCTGTCGCTGTACTCGCAGCACTGGCCCACGGTGGTGCCGAATCCGCAGCCGGGCCAGCGCGTCGACCCGGGCTCGCACTACGGCCTGCCCGGCAAGCGCGAAACGCTGCGCAGCTTCCCCGCGCTGCGCGCCGGGCCTCACATGCAGCGCCTGCTGAACGACCCGGACCTGAGCTACTACAACGGCAAGGCCAAGCGCTACTAGGACGGCAGGCAGAAAGGCTGTGCCAGCAGCGCCTGCCGCACCCGCTCCTGGCTGACCGTATTGGGCCGCTCGCGGTCGATGGTCCGGTCCTGGCCCGAAGTCAGCCATACCTGGTTGGCTCCAACCGCGCCGGTCAGCTGCGGCAGCGTCGGCCCGTACAGGGTCAGCTGCGGCGTGCCCAGGGCTGCAGCCAGGTGCGCCAAGCCGGTATCCACGCCGACGCAGAGGCGCGCATGGGCCAGCCAGCCGGCCAGTTCGGTCAAGCCCAGCCGCGGCAGCACCAGGCCGCCGCAGCCGGCGGCGATGGCTTCGGCGTCCGTGCGCTCGGCCGCGCTGCCCCAGGGCAGCACCACGCGCAGGCCGCGCGCGGCAACCCAGGCGCCGAGTTCGCGCCATTGCGCCGGCGGCCAGCGCTTGCTGCTCCAGGTGGTGCCGTGCAGGAACACCGCGTAGGGTTGCGCCAGTTCGGGCGCGGCAAAGCCCGCGCGGTCCAGCCCGGCATCCGGCGCGGTGCCGGGCATGGGGTAGTCCAGCGCCAGGGCGAACAGACGCCGCGCGCGTTCGACGGCGTGCGCGGCGTCATGCCGCGGCACCGCGTAGGCATGCCGGTAGAAGCGCGCGGCCAGCGGCTCGCGGGCGCTGGTGCGGTCCGGGCCGGCCAGCGGGCCGCGCGCCTGGCGCGCCAGCCAGGCGCTCTTCACCAGGCCCTGGGCGTCGATCACCAGGTCGTACGGGTCACGGCGCAGCTCGGCGCGGAAGCGCGCCCAGTCGCCGCCGAACAGGGTTCTCCCCAGATGCCTGCGCCAGCCGCGCAGGTCACACTGCACGATCCGCCGCACCGCCGGATGCCAGGCCGGGATTTCGGCGAAGGCGCGCTCGACCAGCCAGTCGCAGCGCAGGCCGGGGCGGGCGCGGACGGCGTCGCTGAGCGCGGGCAGAGTGTGAACCACGTCCCCCAGGGATGAGGTCTTGACGATCAGAATCGAGGACGGCTGCTGCAAAGTGTCGGCTCCAGGCGCGGCTTGGGCGGCGATAGTCACGGTTTTTCAGGCGGCGCCGACTCCGCCGCCGGGGGTACTTGCTGATATATTAGTTCCGAGTGGAAACGTTAACGTGAACCCCGAGGGATCTGAGTGAAACGGAATGCACGCCGCTCCGCGGCCATCATGCTCTTGCTGGCCGGGGCCGCCTTGCCCGTGCTGGCCGCCGCCCCCGCCGTGCAGGAAGCGCAGACCCTGATGTCGCAGGGCGACTACAAGGGCGCGCTGGATCGCCTCGACCGTTATCTGGCCAGCTCGCCGCAGGACGCCGAAGGGCGTTTCAGCCGCGGCCTGGTGCTGGTCAAGCTGAACCGCACCGACGAGGCGATCAAGGTCTTCGCCGACCTGACCCGCGATTATCCGCAGCTGCCCGAGCCTTACAACAACCTGGCCGTGCTGTACGCGCAGAAGGGCGACTACGAGAAGGCGCGCGACGCGCTCGAAGCGGCGCTGGCCACACACCCGGCCTATGCCACCGCGCACGAAAATCTCGGCGACATCTATTCCGCGCTGGCCGGCGCCGCCTACAACCGGGCGCTGCAGCTGGACCAGGGCAACCAGGCGGTACGCTACAAGCTGTCGCTGATCAACCAGCTCGGCAACGGCCCGGGCGGCTACGCCCCCGCCGGCACCACCAGCGTGCCGGCCGGCAATCCGAAATCCGAGACCATCGGCGCGGTGCAGCCGCCGGCGGCTCCGGCTCCAGCCCCTGCCGCGGCGCCCGCCGCGGCCCCCACGGCGGCCGCAGCCGACAGCGGCGCGGTCACCGATACCCTCAACGCCTGGGCCAAGGCCTGGTCGGCCAAGGACGCGGACGGCTACCTCTCCTACTACGCCGCCGACTTCCAGCCGGAAAGCGGCAGCCGGGCGCAGTGGGAGGCGCAGCGCCGCGAGCGCGTGGTCAAGCCCTCGCACATCAGCGTGCGCGTGCTGGCGCCACAGCTCAGCCGTGTCGACGCGCACCATGTGCGGGTCAACTTCACCCAGGACTACGTCTCCGACACCATCAATGACAAGGTCAGGAAGACGGTGGAGTTGAGCGACAGCAGCGGCAGCTGGAAAATCATCCGCGAATCCATCCGCTGATGCGTACTCCCGTTTTCCCCGCCGGGCGACTTCTGCGACGGCTCGGGCGCCGCTGTGCGGCGGCGGCGCTGGCCCTGGGCCTGCCCCTGGCCAGCGGCGCGGTGGAGATGCCCGCCGGCGCCACCCGGCCGGAGGACCAGCTGCTGGAGGCGGTGGATGCCCTGCGCGGCGGCGACTCGGCCACGGCGCTGCGCCGGCTGCAGCTGCTGGTGCAGCGTGAACCGAACTTCCGCCTGGCGCAGCTGCTCTACGGCCAGGTGCTGGCGCAGCGCTCCGGCGCCAGCGGCCTGGTGTCGCCGCTGGCCGACGACCAGGATCCGCACGTGCGCGAGCTGCTCGACGAATACCACGCGCGCGTCGCCGAGGCGCAGAACGGTCCGCGTGCCGGCACCCTGCCCAGCTCGATCCTGCGCCTGTCGCCCGACCACCGGTTCGCCATCGTCGCCGACCTGCCGCGCTCGCGCGTCTACGTGCTGCAGAATCTCAACGGCAAGCTCAGCCAGGTGCGCGACTACTACGCCTCGATCGCGCGCAACGGCTACGGCAAGCAGAACTCCGGCGACCTGCGCACCCCAGTCGGCATCTACCGCGTCACCGGCTTCACGCCGGGCGGCAAGCTGCCGCCGTTCTACGGCGCCGGCGCCTACCCGCTGAACTACCCCAATGCCTGGGACCGCGTGCACGGCCGCACCGGCTCCGGCATCTGGCTGCACGGCGTGCCCAGCACCACCTACGTGCGCCCGCCGCGCGCCAGCGAAGGCTGCGTGGTGCTGGCCAACGCCGACCTCACCGACCTGAAATCGTTGATCGTGCCGGGCATGACGCCGGTGGTGCTGAGCGACAAGGTGGACTGGCTGCCGGCCAACGCGGTGGAACAGCAGCGCGAGGAGCTGATCAAGCGCATCGAGAGCTGGCGCAGCAAGTGGTCCAGCCTCAACACCGAGGCCTACCTGTCGTTCTACGGCGACGATTTCCATTCCGACGACGGCATGAACAAGGCGCAGTTCGTGATCTACAAGCGCCGCGTCAACCAGGACAAGCACCATATCGACGTGCAGCTGCGCGACCTCGACCTGTTCAGCTACCCCGGTGAACAGAACCTGGTGCTGGCCGAGTTCACCCAGGAGTACCGCAGCGATAACTACGCCACCAGCACGCGCAAGGAGCAGTACTGGCGGCGCGGCGCGGACGGCGTGTGGAAGATCGTGCGGGAAGAGAACCGGACTCTTTAGTCGCCGTTTCCAGGCGGCTGCGAGCAGGGTGCGGAAAAGACCCAAAGCGGGCTTGGCCGCACCGCCGCAGGCCGCTTGCCGGACCCCGAAACGCGCTGTTGCGCTTGATTTTCCCCGCAAAGGCGCAAAATAGGGAAAACCCTCCCACCGGCAACCACCCTTGCGCACCCACCGCCGCAGCACGCCCGATACCGGCACCCCGCAGGAAGAGCCGCTGACGGTGCGCCGCACGCTGGCCACGCTGTGGCCCTACATGACCGAATTCCCGGCGCGGGTGGTGCTGGCGATGCTGCTGCTGGTCGGCGCCAAGCTGGCCGGGGTGTGGCTGCCGCAGCTGCTCAAGCACCTGGTCAACGCCTTGTCGGCCCAGGGCCCGGCGAGCGCCGGCGCGGTGCTGGCGGTGCCGGGCAGCCTGCTGCTGGCCTATGGCCTGGTGCGCTTCCTCAACGTGGCATTCGGCGAATTGCGCGACGTGGTGTTCGGCAAGGTGGCGGAGCGGGCACAGCGGCGCGCGGCGCTGCGCGTGTTCGAGCACCTGCACCGGCTGGACCTGGACTTCCACCTGTCGCGGCGCACCGGCGGCCTGGCGCGCGAGATCGAGAAGGGGGTCGACGGCATCAGTTTCCTGCTGCGCTTTTCCCTGTTCAACATCCTGCCGACGCTGCTCGAAATCGCCCTGGTGGCGGCCATCCTGTGGAAGCAGTACGACATCCGCTTCGCCGGCATCGCGCTGGTTTCGGTGGTGGTCTACATCGGCTTCTCGGTATGGGTGACGGAATGGCGCACGGCGCTGGTGCGCGAGGCCAACGCCATGGACGCCAAGGCCAACAGCCGCGCCATCGACAGCCTGCTCAACTACGAGACGGTGAAATATTTCGGCAACGAGCGCTGGGAGGCGCAGCGCTACGACGACAGCATGGCCGCCTGGGAGCGCGCCGCCGGGCGCAACCGCCTGTCGCTGTCCTCGCTCAACAGCGGCCAGTCGCTGATCGTCGCCGGCGCCATCACCGCGATGATGTGGCTGGCGGCGCAGGACGTGGTGCTGGGGCGCATGAATGTCGGCGACTTCGTCGCCGTCAACGCTTACATGGTGCAGCTGTTCGTGCCGCTCAATTTCCTCGGCTTCATTTACCGCGAGATCCGCCGCGCGCTGACCGACATGCAGAAGATGTTCAACCTGCTCGGTCAGCACTCGAAGGTGCAGGACGCGCCCGGAGCGCCGGCCATCGCGGCGCAGCGGGCGCGGGTCAGCTTCGAGCGGGTCAGCTTCGGCTACAGCCCGGCGCGGCGCATCCTCGATGGTGTCAGCTTCGACATCCCGGAGGGGAAGAAGCTGGCGGTAGTCGGCGCCAGCGGCGCCGGCAAGTCGACGCTGGCGCGGCTGCTGTTCCGCTTCTACGACCCGGACGCCGGGCACATCCGCATCAACGGCCGCGACCTGCGCGAGCTGGGCCAGGACAGCGTGCGCGCGCTGATCGGCGTGGTGCCGCAGGACACGGTGCTGTTCAACGACACCATCGAATACAACATCGCCTACGGCCGTCCCGGCGCCAGCCGGGCCGAGGTGGAGCGCGCGGCGCGGCAGGCGCACCTGGACCACTTCATCGCCCAGCTGCCGGAGGGTTACGACACCCTGGTCGGCGAGCGCGGCCTGAAGGTTTCCGGCGGCGAGAAGCAGCGCATCGCCATCGCCCGCGCCCTGCTCAAGAACCCGCCGATCCTGATCCTCGACGAGGCCACCTCCTCGCTCGACTCGGCCGCCGAGCAGGCGATCCTCGGCGCGCTGCGCGAGGCCACCGAGCGGCGCACCACGCTGGTCATCGCCCATCGCCTGTCGACCATCACCGACGCCGACGAGATCGTGGTACTGGACCGCGGGCGCGTGGTCGAGCGCGGCACCCATAGCGGGCTGCTGGCGCAGGACGGCGCTTACGCCAGGCTGTGGGCGCATCAGCGCGAGCAGACGCAGCAGGCCGCGGCGGGGCAAGCCGCGCCGAGGGAAACCGTACTGGCCTCCTGACCCGGCCCGGGGTGGCTGACGCCGGCGCCAGAAAATAATCTCGCGCGGCGCCTTCCACCGTCCGGATTTTTGGTCTAACTTGTCCGGGCGATAGGAGAGAACCTCGGAACATCCCGGGGTGAAAAAAACAATGCTCAGTTTTGGCAGGCTGGACCTGAAGGACAAGGCGCTGGCGCACCTGGTGACGCCCGAGATCGAGCATCTCGTCGCCAGCATTCCCAAGCCGGTGGGCAGCTTCGGCTATGACCCCTGGGGCTATAACGAGGACCGCTTCAAGGTCGCTCTCGGCTTCTGCAAGTGGCTCTACGAGAAGTACTTCCGTGTCACCGCCCACGGCCTGGAGAACATCCCCAGCAGCGGCCGGACGCTGATCATCGGCAACCACAGCGGCCAGCTGCCGATGGACGGTGTGCTGGTCGGCGTGGCCGCCGCCACCAATCCGCACGGCCCGCGCCTGGCGCGGGCCATGATCGAGCGCTTCTTCCCCACCGTGCCCTGGCTCGGCAACTACCTCAACGCCCTCGGCGGCGTCATCGGCGATCCGGTGAACTGCAGCAAGATGCTGGAGATGGAGGAAGCGATCATCGTTTTCCCCGAGGGAGTGCGCGGCTCGGGCAAGCTGTACAAGCAGCGTTACCAGCTGCAGCGCTTCGGCAACGGCTTCATGCACCTGGCGATGAACCATCACACGCCGATCGTGCCGGTGGGCATCGTCGGCTGCGAGGAAACCATGCCGGCGGTGGCCAACCTGGCGCCGCTGGCCAAACTGCTGGGCATTCCCTACCTGCCGCTGGTGCCTTCGCTGGTGCCGCTGCCGGCGCGCGTGTACCTGAATTTCGGCAAGCCGATGCATTTCTCCCCCTGCGGCAACGAGGCCGAAGTGACCGAGCGGGTGGAACAGGTGAAGGCCGAGTTGCGCCAGCTGATCGAGCAGGGATTGCAGGAACGCACCAGCATCTACCGCTAACACAGCCTTCTGAGCGTATGGCCGATACCAAGAAAACCGTCCTCGTCACCGGCGCCGCCGGCTCTCTGGCCAAGCGCGTCATCGCCCGGCTGCATGGCAAGTACCATGTCATCGCGGTCGACTTCCGCCGCAAGGTGGAAACCGACGCCGGCATCCCCAGCTACCTGGTAGAGCTGCACAAGCGCGGCTTCGAGGACATCTTCGCCGAGCACCAGATCGACGCGGTGATCCACATCGGCCGCATGTTCGCGCACGAGCGCGACCGCCTGCAGCGCTACAACGCCAACGTGCTGGGCAGCAAGCGGCTGCTCGATCTGTCGCGCAAGTACGGCGTCAAGCAGGTGATCATCCACAGCACTTACTTCGTCTACGGCGCCTCGGCCTACAACCCGGCGCTGATCGACGAGGAGGCGCCGCTCAAGGCCAGCGAGGTGACGCAGGACCTGGTGGACTCGGTCGAGGTGGAGAGCCTGGCCACCATCTACCTGTGGAAACATCCGGATCTCAACATCACCATCCTGCGCCCCTGCAATGTGCTGGGGCCGGGGGTGCGCAACACCATGTCGATCCTGCTGGCCCGGCCGCTGGTGCCGGTGCTGGTGGGCTTCTCGCCGATGATGCAGTTCCTGCACGTGGAGGACATGGCCGAGGCGATGGTGCTGGCGTTCGAGAAGAACAAGCCGGGCATCTACAACGTCGCGCCGGAGGATTACGTGCCCTATCAGCAGGCGGTGACCGAATGCGGCTGCCGCAAACTGCCGATCCCGTCGATTCCGCCGCTGCTGCCGCGCAGCATCAGCAGCGCGCTCAACTGGAACGCGTTCTTCCCGCCGTACCTGGTCAACTACTTCAAGTATCCGGTGATCCTCGACGGCAAGCTGTTCCGCGATACTTTCGGCTGGAAGCCGAAGCGCAACCTCAACGACATCTTCAGTTACTACCGTAAGCAGAAGCTGGCGGCCAAGGCCGTGAGATAATAGTCACAATTAATTGACTGGACAGTTATATTTGATTTTGATTATCGTGCGGTGGCCGCTAGACTGAGCTCCCTGAAAACATCATTGCGGTTCAACAGGAGTGCCTTATGTCCGCCTACGCCACCAAGATCGACATCCCCGCCGCCACCCGCGACAAGGTCATCGCGCTGCTCAACCAGCAGCTGGCCGACACTTTCGACCTGTTCAGCCAGATCAAGCAGGCGCACTGGAATGTGAAGGGCATGCATTTCATCGCCCTGCACGAGCTGTTCGACAAGCTGGCTGAAGAGACCGAGGACTACGTCGACGACATCGCCGAGCGCGCCACCGCCCTGGGCGGCGTGGCGGTCGGCACGGCGCGGGCCGCCGGCAAGGTGTCGCGCCTGCCGGAATTCCCGCTGGAAGGCGTGCACGGCAAGACCGCGGTCGAAGCCCTGGTGGAGCGTTATTCGATCCTCGCCAGCAGCACCCGCAAGGCGATCGAGACGGCCGCTTCGCTCGGCGACGCCGATACCTCCGACCTGTTCACCGGGGTGTCGCGCGGGCTCGACAAGAGCCTGTGGTTCCTGGAAGCGCATCTGCAGTAACGCCGCTCCCGGCCATGTTCCCGGCCGCGCCCTCTCCCCGCTGCGGGAGAGGACGCGGCAAGGCAGGGCTCAAGCCTTCTTCGCCGCCGCGCGCCGGCGCCGCTGCAGCACCGGGGGCTTGGCCGCGCGGTGCGCCTCGATCACCATGTCCATGTAGAACTGGGTGGCGGCGATCATCTCCTGGGCCGCGTTCTCGGCTTCGTAGCCGTCGCGCGCGATGATCGCCTCGCAGGTCTTGCGGAACTGCGCCGCCGACAGCACGCCCAGGTCGGGTTGCAGATGGACCAGCAGCTCATGGCGCATCAGGTGGTGCTGCCAGCGCTCCAGCCGCGCCACCCGCGTCAGCAACTCCACCGCCAGCGGATTGCCGCAGCGTTCGCAGATATAGCCGCCGAGGATCATCGCCACGCGGTTGTGCTCGACCGTGTCGGTGGTCTGGCGCACGCAGGCCTCGTAGCGCTGCACCAGGGCCAGCAGACCGGGGCCGTCCTCGCCGCGGAAGCGCTCCGCCGCCAGCCGGCACACCGTGCCGAACAGCACCTTCTGCATTTCCAGCGCGTCGTGCAGGCGCTGCAGGTCGAGCTCGATGACGCGGGCACCGCGCCAGGGCACGATCTCGACGAAGCCCTCGCGCGCCAGGTGGCGGAAGGCCTCGCGCACCGGGCTGTGCGATACGTCGAAGCGCTCGACCACCTCGCGCTCGCGGATCCAGCTGCCGGGCGGCAGGCGCCAGGCGATGATGTCACGCATGATGGCGTCGGCGATGCGCCGGTCCAGCGTCGGGTCGCTCGCCGGCCCGCGCGGCGGGGCGGCGGCCGGCTGCCTGGCCCGGGTGCGCCCGCCGCCGCGTTTCGGGGGTGCTTTCATGCGCGTAGGCTCAACGCTGGCAGCTCGGGCAATAAAAGCTGGAGCGCTGCCCCAGCACCAGGCGCTTGATCGGCGTGGCGCAGACATAGCAGGGCCGGTGCTCGCGGTCGTAGACGCGCAGCTCCTGCTGGAAATAGCCGTTGGAACCGTCGCTACCGCGGAAGTCGCGCAGGGTGGTGCCGCCGTGCTCGATGGCTACGCGCAGCACCTGGAGGATGGCTTCGGCCAGGCGCGCGTACTGGGCGCGGGTGACCTTGCCGGCCGCCGTCCCGGGCCGGATCCCGGCGTGGAACAACGCTTCGGAGGCGTAGATATTGCCGACGCCGACGACCATGCGCCCGTCCATGATGAACAGCTTGACCGCGGCGCGGCGCCCGCGCGAGCGCTGGTACAGGTAGTCGCCGGAGAATTCGGCGGAAAACGGCTCCGGTCCCATGCCGGCGAGCAGCGCGTGCTGCGCCTCGGCGGCCGGCCAGGGCAGCACCGCGCCGAAGCGGCGCGGGTCGTGGAAGCGCAGCAGGACCTTGCCGGAGAGCAGCAGGTCGACATGGTCGTGCTTCTTCAGCGGCGCGGCGGGATCGAGCACCAGCAAGCGGCCGGTCATGCCCAGGTGCACGATGAGGCGGTCGCCGCCCAGGTCGAAGATCAGGTATTTGCCGCGCCGGCCGACGGCGCGGATCTTCCTGCCGCGCGCGAACGCGGCGAATTCAGCCGGGATCGGCCAGCGCAGGCGCGGGTCGCGCACGGTGACTTCGCGGATGGTGCGGCCGACGACATGCGGCTCGACGCCGCGGCGGATGGTCTCGACTTCGGGAAGCTCGGGCATGGCGGCGAGTGTCCGCTATTCGGGAAAACGCGCCAATAGGCCTGAGCGTTTCTGCCTGATGGATCGATCAAGCCGTCTGATCAATTGAATGATCGTCATTCCCGCGTAGGCGGGAAGACTGGACCCCCCGCCTACGCGGGGGTGATGAATGGATCAGAGACTCCCTAGGGCCTGGCGGGCGCGGCAGCCGGCGCCGCGTCCACTTTCTTGCCGGAGTCGGCCGGGACTTTCTACTCCGCGGCCGGAGGCGGCGACGGTTGCGGCAGCTTGAGCAGCTTGTCGGCGTCGCTCTTGGCCAGGTCGTACTGCACCTTGAGGTCGCCGCGCTCCAGCACCAGCTGCGGCTCGCGGCCGGCGATGGTGAAGCTCAGGCTGCTGCCGTCCTGCAGCGTGACCACAGCGCCCTGCGGTGGCGCGACCGGCGGCTTGGCATCGGCCGGGCTGGCCGCATTCCATAGCGCGCGGGCGCCGGCCCAGGTGTCGACGAACTTCTGCAGCTCGTCGCTGCCGGCCTTGGGGTCGGCCGGATCGGCCACCCAGGACTTGCCATCGGCCGAGCGCAACACCTTGAACCCGGGCACGCTGATGCTGGCGATGCGCGCGCCCTCGGGCAGCAGGGTCTTGGCCACCAGGTCGGAATAGTCCGCATCCAACGCCGAGGCGGGCGGATCGTCGATCAAGCCGATCCTGCCGCCGCCCGGGCCCGCCGCCGCCATGACGTAGCGGCGGTAGTTCAGCGGCTCGGTGCCGCCGAAGTCCACCCGCGTGTCGTTCAGCGTCAGGCTGAAGCCCGGGGGGTCCAGGCCCAGGTCGGCCAGCTTGACGTCCTTCGGGTCGATGCTGGACTTGGTTTCCGCCGTCGCCACGTTGAGCAGCGAGTTCAGCTCGTAGGGATCGGCCGCCACCTGCACCGGCGCGGTCAGCGCCCACTTGCCGTCCTTCTTCTGCAGCACGATGTCCGGCGTATTGGCGTGGTGCAGCGTGATCTTGTCGATGGCCTCGACCTTCAGCGCGGTCAGGGGCTGGCCTTTCGGCGCCTCCTTCTTCTGGCCGAAGTACAGCACGGCGGCCAGCACCAGCACGATGGCCATCAGGATCAGGTTGAGTCGCAGCTGCTTCACGTTCGCTCTCCGGGCCTTACTTGCGGCGGCGGCGCACCCAGCGGGTGATGCCGTAGCCGAGCAGCAGCACCGGCAACACCAGCGTGTAGCCGACCACCACCAGCCAGGTGGCCCAGCCGGGCAGGTACAGCGAGGTGTCCGGCGCCTTGGGCACGTCGATGTTGAGCAGCGCATCGCGCGAAGCCAGCCACTGGAACAGGTTCAGCCCGAGCTGCTTGTTGCCGAGCTGGGCCAAGTTGGCATCGGTGAGGAAATCGGAATCGCCGACCACCGCCACGCGCTGCTGCCGCGTGCCGGGCTTGTCCTCGCCGGTCTTGGCTTCCGGCGTCGCCGCCGGCGCGCCAGCGGCGGGCACCGCGCGCGACAGCGTCAGTCCGATGGTGAGCGGTCCTGGCTTGTCGCCGGTCTTGGGATCGAACGTGATCGGACCCTGCATCGGGCCAGTCTCCAGCCAGGAGCGCTCGCTGGTCTGCAGCAGCGGCAGCACATCCCAGCCGGCGGCGCGATCGGCGTCCTGGTCGAAGCTCAGCGGACGCACCAGCGGAAACGCGGTGTCATCGACGAAATCGCGCGTCACCGGGTTGGGCGGATAGTCGGTGGCCAGATACACGGCGGGGCTGCCGGTACCGAGCGCTTCGTAGTCAGGGAACACGGCGAAGCCGTTTTCCCAGGTGATGCCGAGAGTCTTGGCCACGGCTTCGAGGCCGGCGGGCTGCGCCGGGTCGTTGAGCCACAGCAGATTGCCGCCGCCCTTGACGTAGTCGTCGATGATCTTGATCTCGCCGTCGAGCAGCTTCTGCGTCGGGCTGGCGATGACCAGCACCGAAGTGTTGTCGGGAACCTTCGGCGTTTTCACCAGGTTGAGGCCCTGCACCTTGAGGCCCTTGTCGCGCAGGGCCTGGGCCAGCTGCACGTAGCCGTTCTGCGAAGCGCCTTCCTCGTCGGCCCCGCTCGGGTTGAGGCTGCGCTCGCCGTGGCCTTCGAGGAACACCACGTAATGCTCGCCCGAGTCGGTCAGGCGCTGCAGCGCGCCAGTGACGGCGGACTCAGACAGCACGCGCAGCGTTTCGCGCCGGCCCTGGTACTCGACCACCACTTCGCCCGGCTGGTCGATCTTGTAGTCCTTGACCTTGACCGGGTCCTTGGACGGATCGACGAAGTTGACCGAGATGTTGGGCTTGACCCGCTGGTAGCGGGCGATCCACATCTCGATGTCGCGGCGGTTCTCGGAATCCGGGTAAAGGAAGCCGGTGAAGCTGACCGGGTCCGGCATCTGCTTGAGCAGCTTCTGGCTGGCGGCGGTCAGGGTGTTGCGGCCGCCCGCGGTCCAGTCGGCCTGCAGCTTGTAACGCACCGACAGGAAGCCGGCCAGGCCGATGACCACGGCAATGAGCAGGCCGTTGAGCAGTTGTTGCAGCAGTTTGGAGTTCTTGGAGTTCATAAGGCGTTTGCGGGTGCGCGGATCGCTTCAGTTACGCTCGATATCCAGCCGCAGCACGGCCAGCCACAGGAAGAACACGGTGAACAGCACGTAGTAGATGACGTCCGCGGTGTTGAAAATTCCCCTGCGCAGGCTCTCGAAGTGGCCGATCAGCGACAGGTAGCCGAACACCTGGGCAAAGGGGATCTGCTGGTTGGCGACGATCTGGATCAGCCACACCAGCAGCAGCAGGCCGAAGCTCAGCACCGCGGCGATGGTCGGCTCGCGCGTCAGGGTGGAGACGAACAGCCCGGCCGCGCCGAACGCCAGCATCATCAGGAACAGGCCGAGCAGGCCGGCGCCGATGAAGCCCAGGTCCAGATGGGTGCCGGACAGCAGAGTCAGCGGCATGATCGCCAGCAGCAGCAGCGTCGCCAGCATGAAGCTGACCAGGCCGAGGAACTTGCCCAGCACGATCTCGATCAGCGAGGCCGGCGCCGACAGCAGCAGCGTGATGCTGCCGCTCTTGCGCTCCTCGGCGAACAGCCGCATGGTCATCAGCGGCATCACCAGCAGCAGCAGCACCGTGGCGAAGCCGAACAGGCCGCCGCCGATGAAGTCGGCCACGCCCTGGAACTGGTCGGCCATCTGCGCGTTCTGCGCATAGCCGAACAGCAGCGTGGCGAAGATGAAGCCGAGGATCATCTGCAGCACGAACAGCACCGCCCAGGCCAGCGGTGAAACAAAGATGCGGCGCGCCTCGTTGCGCGCGATGGTCAGGACGACGGTGCTCACGCGGCCTCCTTCTGCGTTTCGTGGATGGTGATGTCGCCGGAGGTCAGTTCGACGAACACCTCTTCCAGCGTCTTGGCCTGCGAGCGCAGCTCGAACAGGCCCCAGCCGTTCTTCGCCGCCGTTTCGGCCAGGACTTCGCGCGGATCGGCGCCCGCGTCCACGGCCAGGCGGAACAGGCCGCCGTCCAGCGCCTCGGCGTGGTTCACGCCCGGCAGGCCCTTCAGGGTTTCCAGCGAGGGCGGCCGGCGCAGGCCGGCGATCACGGTTTCGACACGGTGCTGCGCCGTGTTCTCGATCGACTCCGAGTACACCGAACGGCCCTTGTTGACGATCATCACGCGGCTGCACACCGCCTGGATCTCCGGCAGGATGTGGCTGGACAGGATCACGCTGTGGCTCTCGCCGAGCTGTTTGATCAGCGCCCGGATCTCGCGTATCTGGATCGGGTCCAGGCCCACGGTGGGTTCGTCGAGGATGATCACCGGCGGGCGGTGGATGATGGCCTGGGCCAGGCCGACGCGCTGCTGGTAGCCTTTGGACAGGTTGTGGATCAGGCGCTCGGCCACATCCACCAGGCCGCAGGCCTGCTTGGCACGGATCACCGCCGCCTCGCGCTCGCCGCCGGGGATGCCGTGCAGGCCGGCGCAGAAGCGCAGGTATTCGTTGACCGTCAGTTCCGGGTACAGCGGCGGCTGTTCCGGCAGGTAGCCGAGGCTGGCCTTGGCCGCCTTGGGATCCTGCGTCAGGTCGATGCCGTTGATCTTCACCGTGCCGCCGCTGGGCGCCAGGCAGCCGGCGAGCATCTTCATCGTGGTGGACTTGCCGGCGCCGTTGGGGCCGAGCAGGCCGAGGATTTCACCCTTGCGCAGGGTCAGGTCGAGGCCGCTGACCGCCGTCGTCGCGCCGTAGCGCCGCGACAGCTCGCGGGCCTCGATGAGGATCTGGTTTTCCATGAGTGGATGGTTTGTAGGTCTTGGAGGATGCGGCGGGCCTGTGACCGGCACCGCCGGCCCGGAGTTCCCGGGGCGCGCCGTACTATACAAGCCGGGATGCGGGAATGGGGAATGGGGAATCGCAGCAGCCGATTCCACATTCCCCGTTCCCGTATCCCGGCGTTTTACGGAAGATTGACATACGGATCGGCCTCGCCCGGCGGGCGCCGCCGGTAGCGCTTGTAGCTCCACCAATATTGTTCCGGCAGCCGCGCCACGCAGGCTTCCACGCCCTGGTTGAGCGCGGCCGGGCCCTGCTCGGGATCGTCGATGCCGGCGGGCGCGCGTTCCAGGTGGAAGCGGAAGCCGCGGCCCCAGGACAGGCGCTCGGCGCTGATGAACCACACCGGCGCGCCGCTGCGCGCCGCCAGCTTGCCGACCAGGTCCATGGTGTTGGCCGGCACACCGAACAGCGGCGCGAACCGGGTGCCGGACTCGTCCGGCGGGTCGTGGTCGGGCAGGATGCCGACCAGCTCGCCGCGCCGGAGCGCGCCGAGCAGGGCCTTGACGCCGCCGCCGCTGGTCGGCACCGGCCTGACCGCCGGCAGCCGGCTGCGCCCCTGCAGAATCACCGCGTCGGACACGCCCTTCTGCGGCTTGTACAGCACCGTGATCGGCCCGGCCTGCGAGCAGAAGAAGCTGGCGATCTCCCAGGCGCCGAGGTGCGGCGTCAGCATGATGGCACCCTTGCCGCCCGCCACCGCGGTATGCAGCGCGCGCAAGGCCGCGGTGTCGCCGATCCAGCGGCGCAGCCGCCGCTCGCTGCCGAACCACAGCGCCGGCGCCTCGCACACCGCCTTGCCGCTCTCGATCATGCTGCGCCGGCCAATGCGGGCGCGCTCCGCCGGCGAGCGCTCCGGGAAGCACAGGTCGAGATGGCGCCGCGTCACCGCGCGCAGGCCGTTGGGCGCCAGCCACAGCACGCTGCCCAGCAGCCAGCCGAGGCCGTGCAGCAGCGGCAACGGCAGCTGGCCGAGGACGATCAGCGTCCAGCGCAGTAAAGTCGTCATCCGGTAATTATCCCTCAGGCGGGAATCGGGAATCGGGAATCGGGAATGGGGAATGGGGATTCGGGAATCGAAGAAACCCGGGAGCGCAAGGGATTTGGCTGCTACGATTCCCCATTCTCCATTCCCTATTCCCGCAACAAAGTGATCGGGCTACTGCAAAGGGTGCGGCGGGCTGCGGTGGAAGTGGCCGGCGAGACCGTCGCCGCCATCGGCCCGGGCCTGCTGGTACTGGTCGGGGTGCAGCGCGAGGATGGCGAGGCCCAAGGGCGGCGGCTGCTCGAACGCCTGCTCGGCTACCGCGTGTTTCCGGACACCGGGGGCCGCATGAACCTGAGCCTGCGCGACACCGGCGGCGGCCTGCTGCTGGTGCCGCAGTTCACCCTGGCGGCGGACACCGCCAAGGGGGCGCGGCCCAGCTTCGCCAGCGCCGCCGAACCGGCCCGCGCCAGAGCGCTGTTTGAAGCACTGGTGGCGCAAGCCCGCCAGGAATGGCCGGACAGCGGCAGCGGGGTGTTCGGCGCCGATATGCAGGTCAGCCTGGTGAATGACGGCCCGGTGACCTTCTGGCTGGAAACGGGAGGTGAGGGGCGAGAGGCGGGAAGCGCAACGGCGCCGCGGCAGGTCTGAAGCTTGCTTGCCGTTCATGCCGCCCACGCGGCCCGAAACGGCCTTTTTTCGCTTTTGCGCCTCCCGCCTCTCGCCTCCCGCTTCCCAATCGAGCATTATTTAGCCATCAGGGCGGCCACGCCGCCCACCACAGAACCATTTTTCATGACCTCCACCACCCAGTCCGCCGAGCGCATGCCGGCCGGCATCCCGTTCATCATCGCCAACGAACTGGCCGAGCGCTTCTGCTACTACGGCATCAATTCGATCCTCACCGTGTACATGGTGCAGCACCTGCACTTCGGCGACGCGCAGGCCACCATCTGGCAGTCGCTGTTCAAGTTCGGCGCCTATTTCTTCCCGTTCTTCGCCGCCATCCTGGCGGATGTGTTCTGGGGCAAGTTCAAGACCATCATGTTCCTGGCGCTGTTCTACTGCGCCGGCTGCGCCGTGGTGGCCCTGGTCAGCGGGCCTTCGGCGCTGGCCTTCGGCCTGTTTCTGACCGCCTTCGGCACCGGTATCAAGTCCTGCGTCTCGACCAATGTCGGCGACCAGTTCACCGAAAAGAACCAGCACCTGATTTCCAAGGCCTTCAGCTATTTCTATTTCTCCATCAACCTGGGCTCCTCGGTCTCGATCTTCATGTGCCCGGTGTGGCTGGAGAGCTACGGCCCCAAGGTGGCATTCGGCATACCGGCGGCGATGATGCTGCTGGCCACGGCGGTGTTCTGGGCCGGCCGCACGCGCTTCACGGTGATCCCGCCGGCGATGAAACAGCGGCAGAACCGCGGCGCGCTGACCTTCGCCCTGTGCTTCGCGCCGGTGCTGGGCATCACCATGTGGGTCTGGCACGCCAGCGGCAGCACCGCCTACGCGGTGCTGGCCCTGCTGGCGCAGATGGCGCTGGTGATCTACCTGTGCCTGAAAACCGGCCTGCGCCGGGCTTTGCCGGCGGAGCTGGTGGCTTGGCTGGAGCAGTCCTTCACCGGCGACAGCCTCAAGCTGGTGCTGAAGCTGGGCTTCATCTACTACCTGTTCATCGCGATGTTCTGGTCGTTGTGGGAGCAGTCCAACGGCCAGACCTGGACGCTGCAGGCCACCTCGGACCTGATGGAGAAGCACCTGTTCTCCTTCCTCAAGGGCGTACCGCTGCTCGACGCGCTGTCCGGCTTCGAGATCCTGCCGGCGCAGCTCACCGTGGTCAACGGCCTGTTCATCCTGCTGATGATCCCGATCTTCACCTTCGTGGTGTTTCCGCTGTGGCAGCGCCTGTTCAAGATCACCGCGCTGCGCAAGATCTGCGTCGGCCTGTTCGTCATCGCCACGTCGTTCCTGATCATCGCCTGGATCGAAAACCAGATCGTCCATGGCCACAGCGTCAGCGCCTGGTGGCAGATCCTGGCCTACGGCGTGCTCAGCGCCTCCGAGGTGCTGATCTCGATCACCGCGCTGGAATTCGCCTACAGCCAGGCGCCGCTGAAGATGAAGAGCTTCATGATGGCGGCGATGTACCTGTTCTCGGTCAGCGTCGGCCAGGCCTTCACGGTCGAGGTCAACACCCGCATGATCAAGCCGCTGCAGGCCACGGCGGTGCAGTCCGGCGCAGAAACCTGGGTTTCGCTGGGCGACGTCTCCGGCATGCAGACCGGCCAGAAGATCGATTTCGACGGCGATACCGGCATGAGCATGAACGGCGATGACGGCAAGCCGACCGGCCTCGACGGCACCTTCCTGATCGCCGAGATCGACCCCGCCGGCAAGCGCGTCAAGCTGATGGACGTGGTGCACCGCCAGCCGCTGGCCAGCAGCGGCGAATACAAACCGGCCAGCGGCAAGGTTTCGACCTATCGCCTGGTCGGCGCCATGTATTTCCTGTTCTTCGCCGCCGCCGCCGGCCTGGCCGGCTTCATCTTCATTTTCGTCAGCGGCCTGTACCGTGAGAAAATCCACGTGCGCCAGGACGATCCCGTCGCCGATGCGGCGCAAGGCGCGCTGTAAGCAACCGATAGGCAGGAACGTGAACGAGGCCGTAATCGAACCGATGAACCCGCCGGGCAGGGTCCGCCTGGCGCCGGAGCGCGGCGAAGCCAACAAGCTGGTCAAGCGCCTGCGCCGCCAGGTCGGCCAGGCGATCCAGGACTACGCCATGATCCGCGACGGCGACAAGGTCATGGTGTGCCTGTCCGGCGGCAAGGATTCCTACACCATGCTGGATATCCTGCTGCAGCTGCGCGAGGCGGCGCCGGTGCAGTTCGAACTGGTGGCGGTGAACCTGGACCAGAAGCAGCCGGACTTCCCCGAGCACGTGCTGCCGGATTACCTCAAGGCGCGCGGCGTGCCGTACCACATCATCGAGCAGGACACCTACTCGGTGGTCAAACGCGTCATCCCCGAAGGCAAAACCATGTGCAGCCTGTGCTCGCGCCTGCGGCGCGGCGCGCTGTACACCTATGCCGCCGAGAACGGTTTCAACAAGATCGCGCTGGGTCATCACCGCGACGACATCGTCGCCACCTTCTTCCTCAACCTGTTCCACGGCTCCAAGCTCAAGGCGATGCCGCCCAAGCTGAAGAGCGACGACGGCCGCAACATCGTGATCCGGCCGCTGGCCTATGTGCGTGAACAGGACATCGTGGCCTACGCCCAGCTGCGCCAGTTCCCGATCATTCCCTGCAACCTGTGCGGCTCGCAGGAGCAGCTGCAGCGCAAGCAGGTGCGGCGCATGCTGGACGAGTGGGAGAAGCAGCAGCCGGGCCGGGTGGAGAACATCTTCGGCGCGCTGCAGAACGTGGCGCCGTCGCAGCTGGCCGACGCCACGCTGTTCGACTTCGCCGGGCTCGATGGCGGCGGCAGCGCGGCCAACTGGCTGATGCGCGGCGAGACGACAGACCCGGCGGCGGCGGAATAAGCGCAGCAGGGGCTGGCGATGGCTTCAGGGAGGGTACGCCGCGGCGGCTGCGCTGCCTGGCTGCTGATCGCCACGGCGGCGCTCGGCGGCTGCGCCGGCGCGAGCTACGAACACCGGCAGCGCAGCAACGAGGCCATGAGCGCCGGCACCATCCGGTTCAAGCCGGCACCGGGCTACGAGCGGGGGCCGAGCCTGCTTGCCGGGCCGGCGCCGGTCTACCCGATCGAAGCGGCCCTCAACGGCGACGAGGGCCTGGCCACCATCACCTTCGTCATCGGCAGGGACGGGGCGGTGCACGACCTGAAGCTGCTGAGCGCTTCGGGCAAGTACTTCGGCGACCATCTGCTGCTCGCGGCGGCGCAGTGGACCTTCGAGCCTGCGCTGCGCGACGGCGTCGCGGCGGATTACCCGGTCAGCCATTTCACCTACCGCTATTGCCACCCGGCGCCGGGCGTGGATTCGATCTGCGATCACTGACGCCGGCTAATAGCTGAGCGCCTCGTCGGCGTTGCGCCGCAGCCAGGCGTAGAGCGGGCCGGCCAGCGCCACTGGCAGCAGCAGGAATGCCGCCAGCAGGTGGTAACTGGCCAGGCACCAGGCCAGTCCGCCCCAGCCGACCTGGATCGACAACGCCGCCATCGTGCGGTCCAGCGGCACGTCGCCGCGGCGCATGCGGTGGCGCACGTCCTTGCGCGAGCCGGGCAGCGGCAGCCACAGCTGGAACACGCCGGTGCTCAGCGTGCTGCCGGCGATGCACAGCAGCAGCGACAGCAGCAACCAGGGCCGCGACCCGGTGAACCAGATGGCCAGCGCCAGCGCCGTCAGCCACAGCGGCAACAGCATCACCGCCAGCTTGATGCGCCGCAGCGCGCCGCGCGGCCGCGGCGCACCGGCCAGCAGCTCGGGCATGTCCTCCGCGCACACCGCCAGCCACACCAGCGTGGCGGCCACCACGCCGGCGAGCACGGTGGCGAAGCCGGCCAGTGAGCCCTGCCGCGCCGCCTCGGACAAGCCGTTGCCACGGCGGCCGAGCAGGATGAAGGCCGGGACGAAGCCGATCAGCTGCTGCAACAGCGTCGACAGCAGCTGCGGATCGCGCACCACCAGGCGCCACTCCTTGACGAACATCACGCGCCACAAGCCGGTGCGGAACGGCCGCGCGCTCAAGCCGGAGGCACGGCTCCCGGCAACGCCCGCCGCGTGGCGCAGCGCATAGGCGAACGCACGCGGCAGCAGCACCGCCGCAAGGGCGAAACACAGCCCGGCCAGTGCCAGGCACAGGCACAGCGGGCCGGCCTCACCGCGCGCGGCGCGGGCCGGCCACCAGAGCCAGCTGTCCGGCGCCGCCAGCGGCGCGCTCGCCAGCCAGTGGCCGATCGCCCCGCTCAGTTGATTCTTGCGCTCCTCGCCGAGCAGCCTGGGGCCTTGCAGCGCAAGCAGGAAGGCGATGCCGAACAACAGGCTCAGGCTCAGCGCCACGGTGCGCGCGCGGCGCGGGCCGAAAGCGCGCACCAGCAGGATGGTCAGGCCCAGGCCGGCGGCCGCGGCCAGCAGGCCCAGCGCCAGCGCCATCGGGTAGGCGGCGAGCCAGCGCGGGCTGTCGAGGAACACCGCGACGTCGGCGGCGGGCAGCAGCAGCATCGCCGGGAAGGCGACGGCCTGCGCCGCGATGCTCAGGCAGCGCGCGGTGAACACGCGGCGCACCGGCAACGGCGAGGCGCACAGCAGGTCGAGGTCGCTGCGCACGAACAGCAGGTTGACAGCGGTGGCCAGGGCCACGCTGACGGCGGTGAGTAGCGAGACGCACAGCACCAGGCTCAGCGCCAGCAGCTGCATCGGCGGCCCGGGATGCGCGGCCCGCGCCAGGTAGACGAAGCTGCCGCCCATGCCATGCAGCAGCACCCCCATCAGCAACAGGTTCACGCCCATGCGCACGGCGCCGATGGAACGCCCGCGGCTGAAGCGCGCGGCGTAGCCGCGCCAGGCCAGACGCAGTTCCCAGCGCAGCAGCCAGCCCAGGCTGCCCGGCCGCAGCATCAGCCGTCCTGCCGGGCGGTGAGGTCGAGGAACACGTCCTCCAGCGTGCCGCCGCCGTCGCCGCGCAGCGCGCGCAGCTGGTCGAGGGTGCCCTCGGCGATGAGCCGGCCGCCGGCGATGATGCCGATGCGTTCGGCCAGCCGCTCCGCCACTTCCAGGATATGCGTGGTCAGCACCACGCTGGCGCCCTGCCGCACGATGTCCTTGAGCAGATCCTTGACCTGGCGCGCCGCCGCCGCGTCGAGGCCGGTCAGCGGCTCGTCCAGGATCAGCAGGCGCGGCCGGTGCAGCAGCGCGCCCGCCAGCGCCAGCTTCTGCCGCATGCCCTTGGAATAGGTCTCGGTGTAGGCGCCGCGCTGCTGCCACAGGCCCAGCCATTGCAGCAGCTGCTGCGCCCGGTGCTGCGCCTCGGCGGCGTCCATGCCCCACAGCCCGGCGACGAATTCCAGGTATTCCAGGCCGCGCAGCTTGTCATACAGCAGCGGCTCGTCCGGCACCCAGGCCAGCGGGCGCTTGGCCCGCTCCGGCTCGGCTGTCATGTCCACGCCCAGGATGCGCACCGCGCCCGCGTCCGGACGCAGCAGTCCGGCCACCATGCGCAGCGTGGTGGTCTTGCCGGCGCCATTGGGGCCGAGCAGCGCGTAGAACTCGCCCGGGCGGATGCTCAGGCTCAGCCCCTGTACCGCGTGGTTCTCGCCGAAGCGCTTGTCCAGGTTGAGCAACTGCAGCGCGGGGACCGGTTCTGCTGCGGCGTCCATGGGCTCGGGTCGGGCATTCCTTGCGGCTATGGCGGCACCGCCCCGCCATCCGGCCGCGAACTATAGAATGGCGCTCCCGACAGGCCCCCGGAGGGCCGGAGATTTGCGATGAGTCGCCGCGGTCTGCTGTGCTGCCTGCTGCTGTTTTGTACGACATTTGCCGTGGCCAGCGCCAGCGCAGACGCCGATGCGCCGTTCCTGTGGCAGGTGCAGGGCCCGAAGACCACGCATTACCTGCTCGGCTCGGTGCACCTGCTGCCGCAGGGCGCGGACGAGCTGCCGGCGGGCATCCAGGACGCCTATGACGCCAGCGACGGCGTGGTGTTCGAGACCGACATCGGCGCCATCGAGCAGCCGCAGGTGCAGATCGCCCTGCTGGCGGCGGCGCGCTCGCAGCAGGGCCTGAAGGCGGAGATCGGCGAGCAGATGTACGCGCAGCTGGTGCGCCACGCGGCGCGCATCGGCATGCCGGTGTCGGCCTGCGACCCGTTCCGGCCCTGGTTCTGCGCCATGACCATCGAGGTGTTCAGCTACCGCAAGGCCGGCTTCAGCGGCGACAACGGCATCGACAAGCAGATTTACGGCTGGGCCCGCGAGGACGGCAAGGAGCTGCGCTGGCTGGAGCCGCCGACGGCGCATATCGGCCTGTTCACCGGCATGAGCGCGGCGCTGTCGCGCGAATTCCTGGCCTCGGCCATGGACGACAGCGCCGGTGACGGCGGCGACGATCCGGCCGAGCTGCTGCATGCCTGGAAGAGCAACGACGTCGGCGCCATCGAATCGCTCGACCGGCAGCTCAAGGCCGGCTACCCCGGCGTCTACGAGCGCCTGCTGACCGAGCGCAACCGCGCCTGGATGCCGCAGCTCAAGCGTCTGCTCGACAGCGGCGCGCCGCAGCTGGTTGTGGTGGGCGCCGCCCATCTGGTCGGGCCCGACGGGGTGGTCGCCATGCTGCGTGCCCGCGGCTACAAGGTGCGGCCTTATGTGGCCGTGGAGTCGCAGCTGATGACCATGAACCGGCCGCCGCTGCTCAGCGCCGCGCTGCACCGATAGAGGCCGCGCCCCGGGAATTCACCGGCGCCGCCGCCGGCCTCACGTATCATGCGCGGGCATGCCCCGCATCCGCCTGCTCCTGCTCTGCTGCGCCCTCTGCGTGAGCGCTCCCGTGCTCGCCGGCGTCGACGTGCGCATTCACGGCCTCGGCTCCGACGAGCAGGACAACGCCTACGCCCAGCTGCGCCTGCTCGACTACGCCAAGGGCGTGGACGCCAGCAAGGCGCCCGACAAGCTGCAATATGATCCGGCCGAGGTGCAGCGCCTGACCCGGCAGGGCGAGGACGACATCCGCAAGGCGCTGCAGCCTTTCGGCTGGTACAACCCGGTGATCAGCTCCAGGCTGGAGGGCCAGGCGCCGGACTGGGTCGCAACCTACGAGGTCGACTCCGGCCCCGAAACCGACATCGGCCGCATCGACATCCAGCTCGACGGCGAAGGCAAGGACTATGCGCCGCTGCTGAAAGTGGTGCAGCGCCCGCGCCTGAGCGTAGGCCAGCGTCTCAAGCACCAGGACTACGAGGCGCTGAAGACGCGCCTGCTGCAGACGGCCGTCGCCGGCGGCTATATCGACGCCAGCTTCAGCAAACGCGAGCTGCGCGTCGACGTGGACAGCAACAGCGCCGAGGTGCTGCTGACGCTGGATACCGGTCCCCGCTGGTACTTCGGCGAGGTCACTATCGAGCAGGACGGCCGCCTCAAGGACCAGCTGCTGCGCCGCTACGTCAAGATCGTGCCGGGCGAGCCCTTCGATTCGTCCAAGGTGCTGGCCACCCAGTTCAACCTGAGCGACCTGGATTACTTCAAGCTGGTGGAGATGGAGCCGCAGAAGAGCAGGGCCGGGCCGGACCGGCGCATCCCGGTGCTGATCCACACCACCTCCAAGCAGCCGCGCGTCTACAAGTTCGGCGGCGGCTACGGCACCGACACCGGGCCGCGCGCGCTGGCCGCGATCGAATTCCGCCGCCTCAACCAGGAAGGCCACAAGCTGCGCATCACGCTGCAGCCGTCACAGAACATCAGCACTGCCATCGCCGAATACCGCATCCCCTACGGCCAGGTGCCGGGTGACGCCATCAGCTTCACCGGCCAGGGGCTGAAGCAGGATTTCCAGGGTGTGCACGAAAACCTGTGGTCGGTCGGGGCCGCCTACAACCGCCAGGACGGCGACTGGCAGAAGCGCTACTACCTGAGCTACACCAGCGACGAATACAACCTGCAGAACGAGGCCGGCGAGACCAGCAAGCTGCTGACGCCGGGCATCTCCCTCAGCACCACTCAGGTCAACGACCCGATCTTTCCGCGCCGCGGCTGGTTCGCCTTCCTCGACCTGCATGGCGGCGCCAGGACGGCGCTGTCCGACACCGATTTCATCGAGGGCCTGCTGCGGCTGCGCGGCGTCTACCCGTTGAGCCGCAGCGTGCGCCTGCTGGGCCGGGTGGAGGAAGGCGCGGTGCTGGTGTCGGGCTTCGACCACCTGCCGCCGTCGCAGCGCTTCTTCGCCGGCGGCGACGAGAGCGTGCGCGGCTACAGTTACCACTCGCTGGCGCCGCGCGACGCCCAGGGCAACCTGATCGGCGGCCGCTACCTCACCACCGGCAGCGTCGAGCTGAACTGGGACGTGTACAAGAGCTACGGCCTGGCGCTGTTCGGCGACGCCGGCGGCGCCGACAACGTGCCGCAGGTGCAGCTGCACTACGGCGCCGGCATCGGCCTGCGCTACCGCCTGCCGTTCGGCGCGGTGGCCGTGGACATCGCGCACCCGTTCGACACCGGCGCCGAAGCGGTGCGCCTGCACCTGGGCGTGCGGGTGGGCCTGTGATGCGCCGCGCGCTGCTGTGGGGCGTGGCGGCGGCGCTGCTGCTGTTGGTGGCGCTCGGCGGCGGTGCCTGGTGGCTGCTGCGCAGCGACAGCGGCTTGCGCCAGGCTGCCGCGCTGGCGCAGCGCCTGAGCGGCGGCACGCTGCAGCTGGGCGTGACCCAGGGGCAGCTGCTCGGCGAATTCATCCTCAAGGACCTGCGCTTCCACAGCAGCGACGGCACCCGGATCGAAATCGCCCGCCTGCACCTGCGCCTGGTGCCGCGTGAGCTGCTGTCGCGCCGGCTGCACCTGCAGGTGGCCGAGGTGGAGGGCCTGCAGCTGTGGCTGGCGCCGTCACAGCCGGCCGCGGCCAGCGGCCCGCTGCAGCTGCCCAGCCGCCTGCCGCTGGACCTGGTGGTCGATGCGCTGAGCCTGCGCGATTTCCAGCTGCACCAGCCGGGCGAGCCCGAGCCGTTCCGCATCGGCAGCGCCGCGCTGCAGGGCAGCTGGATCGGCGAGGACATCGTGCTGCAGCGGCTCAGCGCCGAGCTGCGGCAAACCGGGCCGCTGCTGCTCAGCAGCCGCCTGCACATGTCGGGCGACCGCATCGTGTTCGACGCGCTGAGCCTGAAAGGGCCGGGCGAGATCGAGGGCAGCGGCACGCTGGCGCTGGAACAGTCTGCCAACGACCTGCGCCTGAGCTGGAAGGAGCTGCGCTGGCCGCTGACCGGCGAGGCCGCGGAGCGCCTGCTCGGCGGCGTCAACGGCAGCGCCAGGCTGACCGGCCCGCTGCATCGCTACCATCTGCAGCTGGGCACCGACGCGGTGCTGCGCAAGCTGCCGCTCAAGCTCGCCGCCAGCGGCGACGGCGACCTGCAGCAGGTGCAGATCGCCGATCTGGGCCTCGATGCCGGCCAGGGTTCGGCCCATGTGCAGGGCAAGCTGGCCTGGGCGCCACAATTGCGCGCCGATCTCAAGGGCAGCATCAGCAAGCTCGACCCGGCGCTGTTCGCCGCCGACTGGAAGGGCCAGATCAACGCCCGCTTCGACACGCAGACCACGCTGCGCAACAACCAGCCCGATATCGCGTTCAGCCTCGACATCGCGCAGTCGCAGCTGCGCGGCATTGCCTTGAGCCTGTCGGCGCAGGGCAACACCGACACACGCAGTGTGCAGCTCAAGCAATTCCTGCTGCAGTCCGGCAAGGGCAGCCTGTCGGCCAATGGCGCGGTGGGCTGGGACCCGGCGCTGCGCGCCGACCTCAAGGCGCAGCTGGCCAACTTCGACCCGGCGCAATTCGCCGCCGCCTTCCCCGGCTCGATCAACGGCAGCATCGTCACACAGACCAGCACGCGCGACGGCAAGCCGGACATCGGCTTCACCGTGAACATCGACCGCTCGCGGCTGCGCGGCAACGCGCTGACGCTCAACGCCAACGCCGATCTGAGCGACGACAGCGTGGCGGTGCAGCAGCTGGCGCTCAGCATTGGCGCCACCCGCGTGCAGGCCAGCGGCCAGGCCACGCCGCCGTTCGACCTCAAGGGCCGGGTCGACAGCCCCGACCTTTCCGTGCTGATGCCGGATCTCGGCGGACACGCCGCGTTCGACTTCAGCCTGCAGGGTCCGCTCGACACTCCGCACCTGGTCAGCAAGGGCAGCGCCCAGGCGCTGCGCTATCAGGCCTACCGCGTCGCCAGGCTGGACTGGGACGCCGATGTCGATCCGTCCAGGCCCTCGCACCTGCAGATCACCGCCGGCGAGGCGCATGCCGGCATCCTCATCCACAGCGCCAGGCTGAACCTGAGCGGTCAGGAGGTCTACCATCACGCGCAACTTGACGTGGCCAGCGAGCGCGGCGACCTCGACGTGGCGGTAGACGGCGGCTACGACCGGCGGCGGCAGGAGTGGGGCGGCCAGATCAGCTCCGGCCGCGTGGCGCCCAGCGATCTGCCGCCGTGGACCCTGGAGAAAGCCGCCGGCCTGCTGCTCGGCGCCTCGCGCCAGAGCCTGGAGCCGGCCTGCTTCTCCGGCGACGGCGGCCGCGCCTGCCTGCGGCTGGAGCAGAATGTGACCGCCGCCGGCCTGCGCCTGTCGCTCGACCTCGACAAGCTGCTGCTGGCTGCGTTCAAGCCGCTGCTGCCGCCGCAGTACCAGGTCGACGGGCAGCTCAGCGGCGGCGGCAGCGTCGAGATCGCGCATGGCGACGTCGCGGCGATCAATGTCGAACTGCATACCGACACGCTGCACATCCAGGCGCCCAAGGCTCCGCCGGTGGAGATCCAGCCGAGCACGCTCAAGGCCGACGACAACGGCGGCACGCTGCACGCGGTGCTCGACCTGCACCTGCCGCAAGGCTCGGTCGGCGCCGACCTCAGCGCCGCGCCCGGCGCCGACTTCCAGGCGCGCCCGCTCGGCGGCCAGGTGCATGCGCAGATTCCGGACCTGGGCTTCGTGCAGTCCTTCGTGCCGGAACTGCAGTCGGTGGGCGGCTCGGTCAACGGCTCGCTGGAACTGGGCGGCAGCATCGGCCTGCCGCGCGTGCACGGCCAGATCGCCCTGCGGGACGGCCACGCCCGGGTGCCGCTGGCCGGCATCGAACTGCAGCAGATCCAGCTCAGCCTGACCGGCGCCGGCGAGGGCGCGCTGGCGCTGGACGGCTCGCTGCAGTCGGGCGGCGGCAAGCTGGCCATCAGCGGCACACTGGACCCATCGGTGGCGCCGCCGCGCGCCGACCTGCGGCTGCAGGGCCAGGATTTCCAGGCGCTGGCCAACAGCGACGCGCGCATCTGGGTGACGCCGGACCTGCACCTGGTGAGCGACGCCGACGGCATGCACCTGGACGGCACGCTGATTGTGCCCAAGGCCGAGATCACGCCACAGGGCCTGGGCAACAACGGCGTGCCGGTGAGCCAGGATCAAATCATTGTCGGCGCCGAGCCGGCATCGGCGCAGCAGCCGCTGCTGCTGTACAGCAACATCACCGTGACGCTGGGCGACGCGGTGGACTTCAAGGGCTTCGGCCTCAGCACGCGGCTCGAAGGCGGGGTGACGGTGAACGAGGAGCCGCAGCACGCCGCCACCGGCTTCGGCGAGCTGCGCCTGGTGAACGGGCGCTATCAGGCCTACGGCCAGGACCTGACCATCGAAACCGGCCGCCTGATCTTCGACGGCGGGCCGGTGACCAGTCCGGCGGTGGACCTGTACGCCACGCGCCATCCGCAGGCGGACATCACTGTCGGCGTGCGCGTGCGCGGCACGCTGGACAAGCCGCTGCTGACGCTGCAGTCGGAACCGGCCATGCCGCGCGAGCAGCAGCTGTCCTGGCTGGTGCTGGGCCGCTCGCTCGACCAGAGCTCGTCCAGCGACCGCAGCGCCATGTCGCAGGCGGCGCTGTCGCTGGGCCTGTCCGGCGGCGACTACCTGGCGCAGAAGATCGGCAAGAGCGTCGGCCTGGACCAGATTTCCATCGGCCAGGGGCCGGTGGGCGGCTCCGACGTGGCCGCCGACGCCACCACCATCCAGGGCTCGCAGGCGGCGCAGAACGCCGGCAGCACCACCGCCTACACCTCGCAGGCGGCGCAGCTGACGCTGGGCAAGTACCTCACCCCCAAGCTGTTCATCAGCTATGGCGTCAGCCTGTTCCAGCCGGGCCAGACCTTCCGCCTGCTGTACGACATCGGCCACGGCTTCAAGCTGCAGACCGAGTCCGGCGTGGCCAGCGGCGGCGACCTGATCTACACCTTCGAGCGCGGCAAGTAAGAACCCAAGGGGGCGGACAACATGAGCCGACGGCTGCTGGTCTACCTGCTGAGCACGTTCGCCGTCACCTGGGGTGCCTGGGGCAGCCTGGCGGTGCTGGCAGCGCGCGGCGCCCTGAGCTACGGGCAGGCGCCGTTCATGGCGCTGTACATCCTCGGCGGCTTCGGCCCCGCCATCGGCGCCTATGCCGCGCTGCTGGCGACGCCCGGCCAGGGGCCGCTTGGCGAATATCACCGGCGCCTGCTGCGCTGGCGCGTGGCGCCGTGGCTGTATGCCGCCGCGCCCGGCCTGCCGCTGGCGATCGCGGCCATGGCGCTGGGCATCGCGCTGCAGCTGAACCCCGCGCTGTCGGCCGCGGTCACGGTCAAACCCTGGACGGCGTTCCTGCCGCTGTTCGGCATGATGCTGGTGGGCGGCGGCGTCGAGGAGCTGGGCTGGCGCGGCATCGCCCAGCCGGAACTGGCGCGCCGCCATGGGCCGCTGCCGGCCGCCCTTGTGGTGGGCCTGGTGTGGGCCTTGTGGCATCTGCCGCTGTTCCACATTCCGGGCGTCAGCCAATACGGCGGCAGCTTCCCGCATTTCGCCGCCGGGGTGTTCGGCTCGGCGCTGCTGCTGGCCGGGGTGTACCAGCGCAGCGGCAGCATCCTGCTGTGCATCGTCTGTCACGCGGCCGGCAATGCCGCCACCGCCATGGGCCTGGCGGTGCCGGCACAGGCGCTGTGGCTGAGCCTGCTCGCGCCCTGCCTCAGTGCGCTGGCCGGGGCGGGGCTGCTGCTGCCGGCGCGGCGCGCACCCGGCGGCAGCGCGCCGCAAGGCGCCTGACTCCGCCTCGCGCGGCGGCGCCGCTCAGGCCAGGCGCGCGCGCATCCAGCTGGCGATCAGGTCCACTTCCTCGGCGCAGACCTGATGCTGCATCGGGTAGTCGTGCCATTCCACCTGGCAGCCGAGCTGGCGCAGGCCGTCGCGGCTGCTGCTGCCCAGCGCCAGCGGCAGGACGTTGTCGTACAGCCCATGGCACATCAGGATCGGCGTGGCGCGGCCGGCGGCGGTCAGCTCGGTGAAGATGCTGGTATGCAGCGGCAGGTAGGTGGACAGGGCGAGGATGCCGGCCAGCGGCTCGGCCTGGCGCAGACCGGCGTGCAGCGCGATGGCGCCGCCCTGCGAAAAGCCGGCCAGCACGATGCGCTGGCGCACGATGCCGGCCGCCACTTCGCGCTCGATCAGGTCTTGCACCAGCGCCGCCGAGGCGCGGATGCCGGCGCCGTCCTGCTGGTCGCTGCGCGTCAGGCTGACGATGTCGTACCAGCCGCGCATGCGCATGCCGCCGTTGATGGTGATCGGCCGCACCGGCGCATGCGGGAAGATGAAGCGCGCCGCGATGGCGGCGGGCAGGCGCAGCTCCGGCACCAGCGGCGCGAAATCGTGTCCGTCCGCGCCCAGGCCGTGCAGCCAGATGACGCTGGCATTGGCCGCGACGGACGGCTCCAGGCGCACGGCTTCGCTCGATTCGATGGTCTTCATGGGTTCCAGGTGGTTTCGCCCGGCGATTGTGCCGACGCCGCAGTGCCAGGGGCAACCGCTGGTAAACTGGGCGGACGGTTTTCCCGGCCGCTCTCCCCACCGGAACGCGATGATGAAACGCAGTATCCTCTGCCTGGCCGCGCTGCTGCTGTCCGCCTGCGGCGCCTCCGGCGCGCTGTACCTGCCGGACCATCCCAGGCACAAGGCCAATCCGCTGAACAAGGAGCCGCAGCACAAGAGCGACGGCGCGCCGTCCACCGTGCCCGCAGTGCCGGCCGCAGCCGGCGCCCCGAATCCTTCCGCCGCCCCGCAACCGAACACCGATCCGGCCGCCGCGCCGGCGCCGCAGCCCTAATGGACCATTTCAACTACAGGAACGGCGAACTCCACGCCGAGGATGTGCCGCTGTCCGCCATCGCCGCACGCTACGGCACGCCGACTTACGTCTATTCGCGCGCAACGCTGAGCCGCCACTACCGCGCCTTCGACGAGGCGCTGGCGGGGCTGGACCACCGCGTCTGCTACGCGGTGAAGGCCAACTCGACGCTGGCTGTGCTGCAGGTGCTGGCGCGCCTCGGCGCCGGCTTCGACATCGTCTCCGGCGGCGAGCTGCAACGGGTGTTGCGCGCCGGCGGCGCCGCCGACCGGGTGGTGTTCTCGGGTGTCGGCAAGAGCGCCGGCGAGATGGTGCAGGCGCTGGACGCGGGCATCTACTGCTTCAATGTCGAGTCCGAGGCCGAACTGCTGCGCCTAAGCGGCATCGCCGCGCAACGCGGGCAGCGCGCGCGCATCGCGCTGCGCGTCAATCCGGACGTGGACGCGCACACCCATCCCTACATCTCCACCGGCCTGAAGGAGAACAAGTTCGGCGTCGACATCGGCGAGGCCGAGCGGCTCTATGCGCTGGCGCAGGGCCTGCCGGGCGTCGAGGTGCATGGCGTGGCCTGCCATATCGGCTCGCAGCTGCTGCAGCTGTCGCCGTTCCTCGATGCGCTGGATCGGGTGCTGGCGCTGATCGACCGGCTTGGCGCTGCGGGCATCCGCCTGCGCCACATCGACGTCGGCGGCGGCCTGGGCGTGCGCTACCACGACGAGACGCCGCCCGAGCCGGCGCAGTGGGCGCGGGCGCTGCGCCCGAAGCTGGAAGGCCGCGGCCTCACCGTGATGACCGAGCCGGGCCGCGCCATTGCCGGCAACGCCGGCATCCTGCTGACCCGGGTCGAGCTGCTCAAGCCGACGGCGCACAAGAATTTCGCGGTGATCGACGCCGCCATGAACGACCTGATCCGTCCCTCCTTCTACGATGCCTGGCATGCGGTGCTGCCGGTGCGCGAGCACAGCCCGTCGGCGTTGCAGACCTGGGATCTGGTGGGCCCGGTGTGCGAAAGCGGCGACTGGCTGGCGCGCGAGCGCCAGCTGGCCCTGGCCGAGGGCGACCTGCTGGCATTCCGCACCGCCGGCGCCTACGGCTTCACCATGAGCTCCAACTACAACACGCGGCCGCGAGCCGCCGAGGTGCTGGTGGACGGCGCGCAGATGTATCTGGCGCGCGCCCGCGAGACCTTCGAGGACCTGGTGCGCGGCGAGAGCCTGTTGCCATGAGCGGCGGCAACCGGCAATCGGCGGCCGCAGGCGCCGGGCGGCCGCGATGAGTCAGCCCCTGGTCCTGATCGACGCCTCCGGCTGGCTGTTCCGCGCCTACCACGCGCTGCCGCCGCTGACCACCGCCAAGGGCGAGCACACCGGCGCGGTGCTCGGTTTCACCAACATGCTGCGCAAGCTGTTCAAGGATTACGCCCCGGACGAGATCGCGGTGGTGTTCGACGCGCCGGGCAAGACCTTCCGCGACGAAATCTACAGCGACTACAAGGCCAACCGCGACGCCACGCCGGAGGATCTCAACGCGCAGTTCCCGCTGATCGCCGAAGTGGTGCGGGCCATGGGGCTGCCGCTGCTGGCCATCGCCGGGGTGGAGGCGGACGACGTCATCGGCACGCTGGCGCGGCAGGCCGAGGCCGCCGGCAAGGACGTGCTGATCGTCAGCAGCGACAAGGACCTGGCGCAGCTGGTGAACACGCGCATCAGCCTGCTCGATACCATGAAGAACCGGCGCATGGACCCGGCCGGCGTGGTGGAGAAATTCGGCGTACCGCCGGAGCGCATCATCGAGTACCTGGCGCTGGTCGGCGACACCAGCGACAACATTCCCGGCGTGCCCCTGGTCGGCCCCAAGACGGCGGCCAAGTGGCTCAACGAGCACGGCTCGCTCGACGTGCTGATCGAGCATGCCGCCGACATCAAGGGCAAGGCCGGCGAGAACCTGCGCGCCTCGCTGGCGCAGATTCCGCTGTCGCGCCGGCTGGCCACCATCCGCTGCGACGTGGAGCTGCCCCTGCGCTTCGACCAGCTGCAGCCGGCGGCGCCCGATAGCGGGCAGCTGGCGGCGCTGTACCGCCGCTTCGAATTCCGCCGGCTACTGGAGGAACTGGACGGCAGCACGCCGGCCGCCGAGCCCGCGCCGCCCGCTGCGGCGCCGGTCACCGCCGCTGATGGCGCCGGCAGCGCAACGGCGCCGGCGCCTTCGCCGAAGACACGCGACCAGCTGGTGCTCGATGAGGCCGCCTTCGCCGCGATGCTGCAACGCCTGCGCGCCGCCGAGGTGATCTGCCTGGACACCGAGACCGATGCCCTCAGCGCCATGCAGTCCGGCCTAGTCGGCCTGGCCTTCGCGGTGGAGCCCGGCCAGGGCTGGTATGTGCCGGTGGCGCACAACTATCTCGGCGCGCCGGCGCAGCTGCCGATGCAGGAGGTGCTGACGCGGCTCAAGCCGATCCTGGAGGATGCGGACAAGCCCAAGCTGGGCCAGCACATCAAGTACGACCTCAACGTGCTGGCGCGCCACGGCATCGAGGTGCGCGGCGTGCGCTTCGACACCATGCTGGAAAGCTACGTGCTCGACGCCGCCGGCAACCGCCATGACATGGACACGCTGGCGGAGAAGTACCTCAATCATCAGACCATCGCCTTCGCCGAGGTCGCCGGCAAGGGCAAGTCGCAGATCAGCTTCAACCAGGTGTCGCTGGACATCGCTTCGGCTTACTCGGCGGAGGACGCGGACATCACGCTGCGCCTGCACCGGGTGCTGTACCCGCGCCTGTGCGAGGTGCCGGCGCTGCAGAAGGTGTTCGAGACCATCGAGATGCCGCTGGTGCCGGTGCTGGCGCTGGTGGAGCGCAACGGCGTCAAGGTGGACGGGCCGCTGCTCGGGCGCATCAGCACCGAGCTGGCGCAACGCATGGATGAGCTGCAGGCGCAGGCCTGGCAGCTGGCGGAAGGCGAATTCAACCTCGGCTCGCCCAAGCAGCTGCAGGCGATCCTGTACGACAAGCTGCAGCTGCCGGTGCTGGGCAAGACGCCCAAGGGCGAGCCTTCCACCGCCGAGGACGTGCTGGAGGAGCTGGCGGCGCAGCATGCGCTGCCGCGCCTGATCCTCGACTGGCGCGCGATGCAGAAGCTGCGCAGCACCTACACCGAGAACCTGCCGCGCGAGATCAACCCGCACACCGGCCGCATTCACACCTCCTATCACCAGGCGGTGGCGGCGACCGGGCGGCTGTCCTCGCAGGACCCCAACCTGCAGAACATCCCGGTGCGCACCGCCGAGGGCCGCCGCATCCGCCAGGCCTTCATCGCCGAACCCGGCAACGCCGTGCTGTCGATCGACTACTCGCAGATCGAGCTGCGCCTGATGGCGCACTTCTCCGGCGATGCGCGGCTGCAGGATGCCTTCGCCAAGGGCCTGGACATCCACCAGGCCACGGCGGCCGAAGTGTTCGGCATCCCGCTCGAACAAGTCGGCGAGCAGCGCCGCGCCGCCAAGGCGATCAACTTCGGCTTGATCTACGGCATGTCGGCGTTCGGACTGGCGCGGCAGCTGGCCATCGGCCGCGGCGAAGCGCAGGACTATATCGACCGCTTCTTCGCGCGCTACCCCGGCGTGAAGCGCTTCATGGACAGCACGCGCGAGCAGGCCAGGACGCAGGGCTATGTCGAGACGCTGTACGGACGACGCCTGTACCTGCCCAACATCCTGTCGCGCAACGCGGCGCAGCGGCAGTACGCCGAGCGTACCGCCATCAACGCCCCGCTGCAGGGCACCGCCGCGGACCTGATCAAGCTGGCGATGATCGACCTGGCGGCGTGGAGCGCGGCGCAGGCGTCCGGGCTGCGCATGATCATGCAGGTGCACGACGAACTGGTGTTCGAGGGGCCGCAGGCGCAGCTGCGCGAACTGGCGCCGGTGCTGGCTGGCCGCATGTGCCGTGTCGCCCGGCTGGCGGTGCCGCTGGTGGCCGACTGGGGCGTGGGCGCCAACTGGGACGAAGCGCACAGTTCGCAGGGACATGCGAGCAGCGCCCACCCATCGCCTTGAGCGCCTTTCGACGGCGTTGCGCGAAGTTTGCCGAAGAAAACAGGGGTCACTATTCTCGGCCACTTCCATCGCTCAGAGAATAAGTATTTGTTATTCAACAGATTACGCATTTTTGATTGACGTTTTTGGCGCGCTGCAAAATTTTGTTGCAGCGCGTTTGAACTTCAGCCCTCCGGCCACATCTAATCCTGCGAACGGTGACTCCCTTTCCCGTTCTCCGTCTTCACTCCCTAGACGGACATTCCGGTTCCCCCAAGCCGGAGCTCGTTGCCCGGTGGATTCCCCCGATCCGCCGGGCATTTTTTTGTGCGCCGGCGGTCCGCGCCGTTGGGCCAGCGGATTTTCTTGTCGAACTCTTGAACTTTTCGCGCGGCGCCCTGATCTAAGCCTGTGAACGGTGACTCCCTTTCCCGTTCTCCATCCCTATCCCTGGATGGATCTTCCGGTTCCCCTGACCGGAATACATTGCCCGGCGGATTCCCCCGATCCCCGGGCAATTTTTTTGGCCGCGGTTTCGCCGCATCACCGACCAGGCGCGCCTGTTGCGCTATTTTCCGAAGCAATCCAGCGGCTTGCGAATTCGCCTCGGATTGCTCTTGAACTTCGGGCGGGCAGCCGCATCTAACTCTGCGAACGGTGACTCCCTTCCCGTTCTCCGTCTTCACTCCCTGGACGGACATTCCGGTTCCCCCAAGCCGGAACATATTGCCCGGCGGATTCCCCCGATCCGCCGGGCATTTTTTTGCGCCGAACCCCGTGGTACCGCTCGTTACGGTATCAGCGTGGCGGCGCCGCTCGCAGCCAGGCAGAACAGCAACACCGCCAGCGGCGCGGCCTTCCAGCGTTCGAGCAGTGCCAGCCCGGCCACGGCGATGGCGGCGTCACCGCCGCTGTGCACGCCGCCGGTCCAGACCGGGTCATACAGCGCCGCGCCGAGTATGCCGACCACCGTGGCGTTGACCCCGGTCAGGGCGGCGCCGACCAGCGGCCGGCGCGCCAGGCGGCTCCATAGGGCGGCCCCGGCGACCGCCAGCAGCAGACCCGGCAGGAAGATAAACAGCAGCGCGACCGCCGCGCCGGCGGCGGCCGACGGCGTGTAGGCGCTGACGGCGCCGAGGTAGGCCGCCACGGTGAACAACGGGCCCGGCACCGCCTGGGCCAGGCCGTAGCCGGCAAGGAAGCGGTCGTCGCTGATCCAGCCGCCCGGCACCAGCGCATCGCGCAACAGCGGCAGCACCACATGACCACCGCCGAACACCAGCGCTCCGGAGCGGTAGAAGACATCGGCCAGCGCCGCCAGCCCGTGCGGCTGGCGCCAGGCCAGCAGCGGCAGACCCAGCAGCAGCAGCACGAACAGCGCCAGCGCCCCCCAGGCCAGGCCAGGCCGCAACGGGAAATCCGGCGGCGCGGCGGGGGATACCGCTGGCCGGCACAGCAGCGTGCCGCCGAGGGCGCCGCCTGCCAGCGCCAGCAACTGCATGCCGGAGCCGCCGGCGACCAGCAGCAGCCAGGCGGCCAGCAAGGCCAGCGCCGTGGTGGTCCGGTCCGGACACAGGCGGCGCGCCATGCTCCAAACGGCCTGCGCGACCACCGCCACCGCCATCAGCTTGAGGCCGTGCAACACGGCCTGCATCAACGGCCCCGACGCCGGCGGCGACAGCCGGGCGCAGCCGTACAGCAGCAACGCCGAGGGCAAGGTGAAGCCCAGCCAGGCCGCCACAGCACCCAGCCAGCCGGCGCGGCGCAAGCCCACCAGGAAGCCCACCTGGCTGCTGGCGGGGCCGGGAAGGATCTGGCACAGGGCAACGAGGCCGGCGTAATCCTCGGCGCTCAGCCATTGCCGCTGCCGCACATAACTGCGCTCGAAGTAACCGAGATGCGCCACCGGCCCACCGAAGGAACTCAGGCCGAGCAGCAGGGAAGCGCGCAACACCTCCCAGGCACGCCGCGGGTCGGCGCGCCCACTCACACCGCTATCGCCGGCGGCGCTCACCGGGCGCACGGCCGTGACGACGCCAGGGGCTGGACCCGGCACATCGCTGTGCCCACCTTCTTGCGCATTGCCTTTCCTTTCCCCCGCGATCCGGATACCAGGTTATTAATCAGCAAGTTCAATGAGTTGGCAAGATCATTCGATCGGACTTGAAACTTTTACGCAATGGCCGCATCTAATTCTGCGAACGGTGACTCCCTTTCCCGTTCTCCGTCTTCACTCCCTAGACGGATCTTTCCGGTTCCCCCAAGCCGGAACGCGTTGCCCGGTGAATTCCCCCGATTCACCGGGCATCTTTTTTTGTGGCGCCGCTCAACCTCCGGCCGCCGCGCCCAGCCAGGCCAACAGCACCGCCCGCACCGTGTCGGCGCCGGTCTGCGCCGGTGCCGAAAACGTCTGCGCGGTGATGGCGGGGTCGATGCCGTGCAGTTCGCGCTGCACCTGCAACAGGGTGTTCTTGGCCGCGCCGTGGCCCAGCTTGTCGGCCTTGGTCAGCAGCACATGGGCCGCCAGACCGCGATTCTCGCACCAGCCCAGCATCTGCCGGTCCAGTTCGGTCATCGGGTGGCGGATGTCCATCACCACCACCAGCCCGCGCAGGTTGGGGCGCTTCTCGACAAAGCCGCCGACCAGCGCGCCCCAGTTGCGGCGGATCTCCAGCGGCACCTGGGCGAAGCCATAGCCCGGGAGGTCCACCAGGCGGCCGAGCAGCGTAGCCGGCGCGGCGCCGGCGGCTGTCGCCGCGGCGCTCAGCGGAACGTCGAACAGATTGATCAGCTGTGTGCGCCCCGGGGTCTTGCTGACCCGGGCCAGCTGCCTCTGCTGGCAGATCAGATTGAGCGCGCTGGATTTGCCGGCGTTGGAGCGGCCGACGAATGCGGCTTCCGCCAGCAGGTCCTGCGGCAGCTGCGACAGCTTGGCCGCCGACAGCAGGAAACGCGCTTGGGCGAACGGATTGGGAGGGGGATTGGGGGAGTCTGGGGAAGTCACAAGCACCCGGCCTATGGTGTATATTCTCGGCCGAACTTAGCCAATAAACGCGCATCTTACCTGCTTGCGCGCCAAGTCCCTGCCAAGTCGCAATTGGAGTTCCGAATGAAGCGCGTCCTGATCGCCCTCGCTTTGTGTGCGCCCCTGTTTGCCGCAGCGGCCGACGAGGCTGCCACCAAAGACGCCTTCACCCAGGGCGACGCCACCACCGGCGCCGGCAAGGCCGCGACCTGCTTCGCCTGCCACGGTCCCGGCGGCAATGGCGCCATCAACCCGGAATGGCCCAAGCTGGCCGGCCAGCATTCCTCCTATATCGTCGAGCAGCTGGTCGCGTTCAAGAGCGCGCAGCGCAAGAACCCGGTGATGCTGGGCCAGGCATCCGCGCTGTCGGACGATGACATGCGCAACCTCGGCGCCTACTTCGCGGCGCAGAAGCCGGTGCCGGGCGTGGCCAGCAAGGACGCCGTCGCCGTGGCCGAAAAGCTGTACCGCGCCGGCGACGCCGCGCGCGGCCTGCCCGCCTGCTCGGCCTGCCACGGCCCCACCGGCGCCGGCAACGCCGCCGCCCAGTTCCCGCGCATCAGCGGCCAGAACACCGCCTATGCCGCCAACCAGCTGAAGAGCTACAGGAGCGGGGAACGCGGCGCCCAGGGCAAGGGTCAGATCATGGCGGCAGTGGCCGCGAAGCTCAGCGACCCGGAAATCCAGGCGCTGTCGTCCTACCTCTCCGGTCTGCAGTAAAGGTCTTCAAGCGGGGCCCGCGGGCGCGGAGGCGGGCCGCTCCAGAAAGGAACTCACGATGCGTTTGCTGAAACAAGGGCTGCTGCTGGCATTCTTCAGCCTGTTCGCCGTTGCCTGCTCCGCCGCGGACTCCGGTCCGGCCTACCAGCTGGGCAAGCAGTTCCGCCAGGCGAACGAGGTGCAGAAGCCGGACAACCCCAAGCGCATCACGGTCGAGGAGTTCTTCTGGTACGGCTGCCCGCACTGCTACCACCTCGAGCCGGAGATCAACAAATGGCTGGAGCACAAGCCGGCCGACGTTGACTTCGTGCGCGTGCCCAACAGCCTGGGCCGCGATATCGGCGTGCTGCATCAGCGTGCCTTCTACATCGCGCAGACGATGAACATCCTGGACAAGACCCACGAGCCGTTGTTCGCGGCGATCCACGCCCAGGGTTTCCCGATGAGCTCGCTGGAGTCGATCCGCGACCTCTACGTGGAGAAGGCCGGCATCAAGCCGCAGGACTTCGACGGCATCGCCAACAGCTTCGTGGTGGACGGCGATATCCGCCGCGCCGATTCGCTGGCGGTTTCCTACGGCATCACCGGCACCCCGACTATCGTGGTCGGCGGCAAGTACGTGGTCGATGCGCAGAACGACATGTTCAAAGTGGTCGATTTCGTCATCGACAAGGTCCGCAAGGAACGCAAGTAGTCCGGTTGCCGCCGCGCCTGGTTCCGCCATGTCCGTGCCGGTGCTTGGCGGCGTACTGGCGGCACTGATCCTGACAGCCGGTTCCGCCGGCGCCAGCGCGGACAACGGCGCCGCGCCGCCGGCGGTGGACGGCCTGTGCCGGCAGTTCGCGGCGCGCATCAGCGGCTTCGACCCCGACCAGTGCCGCCTGGCCGGCCTGCGGCCCGCCGCGGCCAGCAGCGTGCAGGGGCGGCCGCTGCTGCTGCGCGACGTGGCGCCGGCGGCGCCGGGCACTGCGCCGCCGCGCCGGATCCTGGTGCTGGGCGGCATTCACGGCGATGAGTTTTCCGCCGTGGTGGTGGCTTTCCAGTGGATCGAGCGCCTGCGCGGCGACCGCTTCCAACGCTTCCAGTGGCGCTTCCTGCCCTGCGTCAATCCGGATGGCCTGCTGTCCCAGCCGGCACGGCGCACCAACGCGCACGGCGTGGACCTCAACCGCAATTTCCCCACGCCGGACTGGAACGCGCAGGCGGCCAGCTACTGGAAGAACAAGACGCATAGCGATCCGCGCCGCTTCCCTGGCAGGCAGGCGGCTTCCGAGCCGGAGACGCGCTGGGTCATCGAGCAGATCGAAAGCTACCGGCCGGATGCCATCATCTCGATCCACGCGCCGCTGAACGTGCTCGACTTCGACGGGCCGTACACGCCGCCGGCGAGGCTCGGCTACCTGCGCCTGGCGCCGCTAGGCACCTACCCGGGCTCGCTGGGCGGCTACGGCGGTATGTTCCTGAAGCTGCCTGTGATCACGCCGGAGCTGCCGACCGCCACGCACACGCCGTCCGCCGAGCAGTCCGGGCGCATCCTGATCGATCTGATCGACTGGCTCAACAAGAGCTTGCCGTCCGCCTGAGCGTCGGGGCACCGGCAATGCGGCTGCCGCAGCGATTGCAGCCAGAGTGGTCCGAAGGGGGAATCATGATTTCGTGGGACGTGCGCTTGGCTGCTATGGTCGGCCGCGGGCAGTTTCATACCTTCGACCTGCTACGTGTGCTGGCGGCTTTCGGCGTCCTGTTCAGCCATGTGTTCCTGGTCACGGGACGAACCGGCGGGACGTTCGGCGCCGCCGTGCTGGGCCTTTTCGCCGTCAGGCTGTTTTTTGTCATCAGCGGCTTTCTGGTGGCCAAGAGCTGGGTCAGCAGCGGCAGTTTCACGACTTTCGCCCGCAATCGGGTACTGCGCATTTTCCCTGGACTGGCCGTGGTGACGCTGGTCAGCACGTTCGCCCTCGGGCCGCTGTTCACCACGCTGCCGCTGAACGCTTATTTCCATGATCCGGCCACCTACCGATATCTGCTGTCGGCGGCCCTGGACAATCAGCGCGGCCTGCCGGGGGTGTTCACCGAAAACCTTCACTCCGGCCTGCTCAATGGCTCCCTCTGGACCATCCCCTATGAATTTGCCATGTACGGGGTGCTCGCAGCTTGCGGCCTGATCACCGGCCGGCACTTTCGCTGGGCGATCCTCGCCATCTACATGTTGATGGTGACGGGGTGCATCTTCTACCTGCAATTCCTGTCAGCCCCTCCGCAACTGCGGGAGCTTGAAGAACATGCCCTGGATTTCGGCGCCTATTTCTTCGGCGGCGCCACAATCTGGTGTTTCCGAGAGGTCGTCGTACTGCGCGGCAGCCTGGTGGCGCTATGCTGCGCGGCGCTGATATTGCGCAACGCATTGGGAATCGATGCCATCGTCTGGAACCTCGCGCTGCCGTACATCGCGATATGGATCGGAATGCAGCCTGCGCCCGGGTGGACCGCGCATTTCCAGCGCAATGACTATTCCTACGGGTTATACATCTGGGCTTTCCCGATCCAGCAAGCCGTCGTGAGTCTGATCGGACCAGGCTCGTTCATGCTCAATCTGCTGCTCGCCAGCGCCGCGGCGTTTGCCGCCGCCGCGCTGTCCTGGCATCTGGTAGAACGCCCCTTCCTGGCCCTGAAAACGCGTCGCCGGACGACACTCCGCCCGCCGGCGCAGGTCCGTGAAGCCCCTGAAGCGCTGCCGGACCAGGATGGCGCACCTCGCTGATGGAGCGCGGGCGTATACTCGCCGCAATCCAGCACCCGTGGAGTGTCGCCATGGAAAAGACCGCCGGCTTTGCCTCGTTCAACGAGTTCTACCCGTTCTATCTCAGCGAGCACGCCGACCGCACCTGCCGCAGGCTGCATTTCACCGGCACCAGCCTGGTGATCCTGGTGGCGGTGTCGGCGCTGGCCAGCGGCCACCTCCGCCTGCTGTGGCTGCTGCCGGTGTTGGGCTACGGCTTCGCCTGGGTGGGGCACTTCTATTTCGAGAAGAACCGGCCGGCCACTTTCAAGTATCCGTTCTACAGCCTGCTCGGCGACTTCGTGATGTACAAGGACATGCTGAGCGGCAAGATCAGGCTATGAGCGCGCTCCGCCTCCCGGCCTCGGTGCTGGCTTGCGGCCTGGTGGCCGCCTGCGCGGCGCCGGCCGTCCCGCCGCAGCCGGTGACGGAACCGGCGGTGCAGTTGTCCACCATCGACATCGGCTATGCCGACGTCGCCGCCGCGCGCCGGGCGCTTACCGCGCGCAGCGACGTCAACACCCGCACCGAAGACGGCTGGCTGGTGGTGGAGGTGCCGGCCGAACATGCCACCTGGCGCTTCGCCCCCGACAACTATCTCGCCGCGCCTGCCGTGGTCGAGCGCCGCATCACCGTGCGCGACGGTGCCGTCGGCGTCGAAACCGGCGTGCTGTGCCAGGGGCCGGCGCCGGCTTGCGCGGATTTGCGCAACGGCGTGCAGAGCATGAACCAGCAGATCCGGGTGCAGGCCGCAGGCCCGCAGGGCTCCTGATCCCCGGGCCGGGCGGGTTTGAACCGCTGATGGCTGATCCGCCATGGCGAAAGCGGGCCGCCCGACCCGGTTCCGCCGCTGCTGATAAAATCGCCACCCCATAGGCGCCAGTCAGGGCGGACGGCGGGCTCATTCCATGCACCAGCAGCAGCATTTTGATGTGATCGTCATCGGCGGCGGCCACGCCGGCACCGAGGCCGCGCTGGCGGCCGCGCGCATGGGCCGGCGCACGCTGCTGCTGACGCAGAACATCGAGACCCTGGGCCAGATGTCGTGCAACCCGGCCATCGGCGGTATCGGCAAGGGCCATCTGGTCAAGGAGATCGACGCCCTCGGCGGCCTGATGGCGCACGCCGCGGACCGCGCCGGCATCCATTTCCGCATCCTCAACGCCAGCAAGGGGCCGGCGGTGCGCGCCACCCGCGCCCAGGCCGATCGCATGCTGTACAAGTGGGCGGTGCGCGAAGCGCTGGAAAACCAGCCCAACCTGGAGCTGTTCCAGCAGGAAGCCGAGGACCTGATGGTCGAAGGCGATCGGGTCACCGGCGTGGTGTGCCGGCTCGGCCTGCGTTTCACCGCGTCGGCGGTGGTGCTGACCGTCGGCACCTTCCTTGGCGGCAAGATCCATGTCGGCCTCAACCACTATTCCGGCGGCCGCGCCGGCGACGCGCCCTCGCTGCCGCTGGCGGCGCGTCTGCGCGAGCTGCCTCTGCGCGTCGGCCGCCTCAAGACCGGAACGCCGCCGCGCATCGACGGCCGCAGCATCGATTTCAGCACTCTGCTGGAGCAGCCCGGCGACACGCCGGTGCCGGTGTTTTCCTTCATGGGGGCGGCAGCCGAACATCCGCGCCAGGTGTCGTGCTGGATCACCCGCACCAATCCGCGCACCCACGACATCATCCGCGCGGCATTCGACCGCAGCCCGATGTTCACCGGCGTGATCGAGGGCACGGGACCGCGCTATTGCCCCAGCGTGGAGGACAAGGTCAACCGCTTCGCCGCCAAAGATTCGCACCAGATCTTCATCGAGCCGGAAGGGCTCAACACGCGCGAAATCTACCCCAACGGTATTTCCACCAGCCTGCCTTACGATGTGCAGGAGGCGTTCGTGCGCAGCATCGAGGGCTTCGGCCAGGCGCGCATCACGCGCCCCGGCTATGCCATCGAGTACGACTACTTCGACCCGCGCGACCTCAAGCGCAGCCTGGAGACCAAGCCGGTCGCCGGCCTGTTCTTCGCCGGCCAGATCAACGGGACCACCGGGTACGAGGAAGCCGCGGCGCAGGGGCTGCTCGCCGGCATCAACGCCGCGCGCCTGGCGGCAGGCGAGGCGCCGTGGACGCCGCAGCGCCACGAGGCCTATATCGGCGTGCTGGTCGACGACCTGATCACCCGCGGCACCAGCGAGCCTTACCGCATGTTCACCTCGCGCGCCGAGCACCGCCTGCTGCTGCGCGAGGACAACGCCGACCTGCGCCTGACCCCGGTGGGCCGCGAGCTGGGCCTGGTCGACGACGCGCGCTGGGCCGCATTCGCGCGCAAACGCGAGGCCATCGAACGCGAACAGGCGCGCCTGGACAGCCTGCGCCTGAAGCCGGCGCAGCTGGGCGAGCCGGCTTTCGTCGAGGTGTTCGGCCCGGCCCAGGAAAGCACCGGCCTGTCGGCGCTGGAACTGCTGCGCCGCCCGGAAGGCGACTACGCCGGCCTGCAGCGCCTGGGACTGGCCGATGCGCAGATCGACCCGCTGGTGGCCGAGCAGGTGGAGATCCGCTGCAAGTACGCCGGCTACATCGACCGCCAGCAGGCGGAGATCGAACGGGCGCGGCGCTATGAGGAAGCGCCGTTGCCGGTGGATCTGGACTACGCCGCGGTCAGCGGCCTGTCCAACGAGGTGCGGCAGAAACTGGCCATGCACCGGCCGGAGACGGTGGCGCAGGCGGGGCGCATTTCCGGCGTGACGCCGGCGGCGGTGTCCCTGCTGCTGGTGCACCTGAAGAAAACCGGTCAGCTGCGCAGAAGCGCCTGAGGCCCGCGGCTGGGCGCGCGGCGCGGCAGTCCAGGCTGCCGGCGGGGCGGTGACGGCGGCGCTCTTTCCCGTCAGCCGGTCTGCGGCTAGCCTGTCGGCATTGGGGAGAACACATTGATGACCATCAGCAATCCGCTGGCGCTGCCGCTGCGCCTGCCCTGCGGCGCCACGCTGCCCAACCGCATCTGCAAGTCGGCGATGACCGAGGGCATCGCCGACGCACAGCTGCGCGCCACCGAACGCCATGTGCGCCTGTACCGCGCCTGGTCGGAAGGCGGCGCCGGCCTGCTGATCACCGGCAACGTGATGATCGACCGCCGCGTGCTGGAACGGCCGGGCAACGTGGCGATCGACCCGGCGCCGCCGGACCCCGAGGCCATGGCGCGCCTGCGCGCCTGGGCACGGGCCGGCACCGTCAACGGCAATCATTTGTGGATGCAGATCAGCCACGCCGGCCGCCAGTCGCCCTGGTACGTCACCGGACAGCCGCTGGCGCCGTCGGCGGTGCAGCTCAGGCTGATGGCCAACTACCGCCGGCCGCGCGCGCTGCGCGAGGATGAGATCCTCGACTTCATCCAGCGCTATGCCCGGGTGGCGCGCACCGCGCGCGAAGCCGGCTTCACCGGCGTGCAGGTGCACGGCGCGCACGGCTATCTGCTCAGCTCGTTCCTGTCGCCGGTGACCAACCGGCGCAGCGACGCCTGGGGCGGCAGCCTGGAAAACCGCGCACGCTTCCTGCTCGAGGCGGTGAAGGCGACACGCGCCGCCGTCGGCGCGGATTTTCCGGTGGCGCTGAAGCTGAACTCGGCCGATTTCCAGAAGGGCGGCTTTAGTAGCGAGGAATGCCTGCAGGTGGTGCGCTGGCTCAACGACTGCGGCATCGACCTGCTGGAGATCTCCGGCGGCACCTACGAGCAGCCGCGTCTGCTCGGCTACACCGGCGAGGCCGGCACCGCGGTCGACGCGGCGCGGGCGCCGGTGAGCAGCAGCACGCAGCGGCGCGAAGCCTACTTCCTCGACTATGCGGCGGCGATCCGTCAGGTGGCGCGGATGCCGCTGATGGTGACCGGCGGCTTCCGCAGCCGCGCCGGCATGGAGCAGGCGCTGGCAGCGGGCTCGGTGGATGTGATCGGCCTGGCGCGGCCACTGTGCACCGACAGTGCGGTGCCCGCGCGCCTGCTGGCCGGCGACGACCAGCCGCTGCCCAGTTACGAGCACAGCCTCAGGCTCGGCTCCGGCATCTTCGCGCCGAGCAGCGGAGTGTTCCTGTTCAAGCTGGTCAACCTGCTCGGGCAGCAGGGCTGGTATTACCAGCAGATCGCGCGCGCCGCAGACGGCCTGAAACCGGCCCTGCAACGCGGCGTGTTCAACGCCTTCCTGCGTTATCTGTGGGACGAGTACGGCACGGCGTGGCGCATGCGGCGGGCGCGCTGAGCGGCGATCGCACCGGCCTCGCGGGGTTCATCCCCGGGCGACGGCGGTACTCGGAGCGACGAAGGGCGGGTAAGCCTCAGCGGAAGTCGTAGGCCAGGCTGATGCTGGCGGCGTATTGCCACTTGTTGTCGACGGTGGGGCTGCTGGCCGCCGGACCGAGCAGGGTAGTGGCGGCGAACACGCCGTCCAGGAACCAGTGCTCGCCGAAGATATAAGTCATGTTGGTGCCGACGCCGGCCGACTTGACGCCGCCGCCCGGCGAATACACCGGCAGATGGGTGTTTTGCGCTTCCTGCTGGTCGACGCCGAAATCGTGGTCGAGATAGTTTTTGTCGGCCAAGGTCACCGAGGCGCCGGCGAAGACGAAGAACTTGTCGTTGCCCATCACCGGCAGGTAGGCGCTGACGTCGCCGATCCAGCCGCCGACGCCGCCGAGGTTGTGGCGCACGTCGCCGCGCACGATCACCGGGAAGAACACGTATTCGGCGAACAGCTTCGGCGCCGCGGAGGGCGACAGGCTGCTGCGTCCGCGCAGGCGGTAGTAGGTGCCCTCGTTGCGCCCCAGGTCGTAGGTCAAGGCCAGGCCGGCGCGGTAATTCGTGCCGCGCAGCAGGTTCACGCCCAGTCCCTCGCCGGTGGAGAAGAAGGCAATATCGCGGTAACGGATGTCGATGGTCGGGCCGGGCTCGAAATAGTAGTTGTCCGAGCCCTCGAAGCGTGGCAGGAACTCGCCGCCGAAGCCGACCAGCTCTTCCCAGTGGGGAGGGTGGGGATCGAAGCGCTTCTTCAGCACCACGCCGGCCGAGTACTGCCATTCGCCCAGCGGACTGGGCGTCTGCGCCCGCGCCGGTACGGCGGCGGCCAGTCCCAGAACGCACAGGCACAGCAATGCGAGGAAGCGCAGCGGCACAGTGGTTGATCGCCCGACCTGCATTGACAGCTCCCGTAGCCATTCGCGGTTGCCCCATAGGCTACCGCGTTTGGGTCCGGCCGGTGGGATCGGCGGCGGCGCGACGCCGCGCTCAGTTGAGGGCGCGCGGCACCGCCAGGCGGAACGGATCGATCATGGCGTCGAACGTCTCGCCGTCCTCGGTGACCATCTGGAAGCTGCCGTGCATGGTGCCAACCGGCGTGTTCAGCGGACAGCCGCTGGTGTACTGGAACTGCTCGCCGGGCTTCAGCGTGGGCTGGTAGCCAACCACGCCGGGGCCGCGCACTTCCTCGGTCTTGCCTTCGCCGCTGGTGATGATCCAGTGGCGCGAGCGCAGCTGTACGCCGACCTCGCCCTCGTTGCGGATGGTGACGTGGTAGGCGAACAGCCAGGACTGGCCGGCCGGGTCGGACTGGTCCGGCACATAGCGCGGCTCAACCACGATGCGCACACCACGGGTCACGGTATTGCTCACCGGAGTCGTCCTTTGCGGCGGCTCACATGAAGCCGGCCTGCAGTTGCGCCGCCTCGCTCATCATCTCGCGCGTCCAGGGCGGATCGAACACCAGCTCGACCTCGGCCTCGCGCACGCCCGGAACCTGCTGCACCTTGCTCTTGACGTCGGACACCAGCACGTCGCCCATGCCGCAGCCGGGCGCGGTCAGCGTCATCACCACGCGCGCGCGCCAGCCGCTTTCGGGCAGCGGCTCAAGGCGGCACTCATAGATCAGACCCAGCTCGACGATGTCGATGGGAATCTCCGGGTCGTAGCAGGTCTTCATCTGCTGCCACACGGCTTTTTCGATTTCGGCCTCGCTGGCGTCGGCGGCCAGGTCCGGCACGCCCTGCGGCGTCTTGCCGATGGCGTCGGCGTCCTTGCCCTCGATGCGAAACAGGTGGCCCTGCAGCTGCACGGTGTAGCTGCCGCCCAGCGCCTGGGTAATGCTCGCCTCGGCGCCTTCGGGCAGTTCGACGCGGGTGCCGGCGGGAATCAGCACGCCGACCACATCGCGGCTGAGGGTGACGGTTTCGTAGGACATGCTGGGGAACTGGGGGCGGGGCGCCGCGGATTAAAGACCAATCTGGTCCGGTATTTTAGCGCCTTCCGCGCGCGGTTGTGGATGCAGGGCGTTCCATGCAGCATGTGCGCTCCACCACGGACAGGACCGCACCCATGCAAGCACTGCTCAAATCCGCCCTGGCGCTAGGGCTGCTGTGCGCCGCCGGCGCCCAGGCACGTCCGATCGACGGCACACCGCCGGCGCAGCCGGACCGGCGCTCGGTGACGGTGAGCGGCGAGGGCGAGGTCAGCGGCACGCCCGACCGCGCCCGCCTGAGCATGGCGGTGGAGGAAACCAATCCCGACCTGAAGGCGGCGCAGGCCCGGGTCAACGCCGCGGTGCGGGCCTATCTGGCCAAGGCGCGGGGGCTGGGCGCACGCGACGAGGATATTTCGACCGCCGGCCTCAGCATCCGCTCCGAATACGACTACTCCAACAACAGCAGCGGCGGCGGCCGCAAGTTCCTCGGCTACCACGTCACGCGCAACATCGAAGTGGTGGTGCGCGATCTGGACCGGATCGGCGACTACCTGCAGGGCGCCACCGAAGCCGGCATCAACAACATCTCCGATCCGCAGCTGGAGTCCTCGCATGCCGAGGAACTGGAACGCCAGGCCCTGGTCAAGGCGACCGAGAACGCCCAGGCCAAGGCGCGGCTGCTGGCCGACACGCTCGGCGTGAAGCTGGGCACGGTGCGCATCCTCAACGCCAGCACCGTGGCGCCGCGCCCGCCCGGCCCGCAGCCGCGCGTGCTGATGGCCGCGGTGGCGCCGTCCGGCAACGACGAGATGGGCTTCTCTGCCGGCCAGGTCCGCGTCAACGCCAATGTCAGCGCCGAATTCGACCTGCTGGCACCTTGAACGCGGCAAGCGGGGCGGCGTGCGAAGTTTGCGGATTAATGGGATAATTCCGCACTTTCCTCCCTCAACGGGATAGAAAGTGCCGCAGAACCCGCCGCCGGCCCCACCTTTGGTCGGCATCATCATGGGCTCCCGCTCCGATTGGGAGACGATGGCGCATGCCGCGCGCGCGCTCGACAGCCTCGGCGTCGCTTACGAAACGCGGGTGGTCTCGGCGCACCGCACTCCCGATCTGCTGTTCGACTACGCCGCTTCCGCCGCCGGGCGCGGCATCCGCGTCATCATCGCCGGCGCCGGCGGCAGCGCCCACTTGCCCGGCATGGCGGCGTCGAAAACCCGTCTGCCGGTGCTGGGCGTGCCGGTGCAGTCCAAGGCGCTGAACGGCATGGACTCGTTGCTGTCGATCGTGCAGATGCCCGCGGGCATTCCGGTCGGCACCCTGGCCATCGGCAACGCCGGCGCCACCAACGCGGCGCTGCTGGCCTGCTCCATCCTGGCGCTGGGCGACGCGGAACTGGCGGCACGGCTCGATCACTTCCGCGCCCGGCAGACCGCGCAGGTGCTTGAGCATCCCGATCCCAGCGTGCCGGCCTGAGAACCCCCAAGTGAAGATTGGCATCCTTGGCGCCGGCCAGCTCGGCCGCATGCTGGCCCTGGCCGGCTACCCGCTCGGCCTGGAATTCGCGTTCCTCGACCCGGCGCAGGAAGCCTGCGCCGCGCCGCTCGGCGGTCACCTGCGCGCCGACTACCTCGACCAGGAAGCGCTGGCGGCATTCTGCGCCGGCGTCGACCTCGCCACCTACGAATTCGAGAACGTGCCGCAGCAGGCGGCCGAAGCCGTCGCCGCGCGTGTGCCGCTGCTGCCGTCGCCGCGCGCGCTGACCGCCGGCCAGGACCGCCTCAGCGAGAAGCAGATGTTCGTGACACTGGGCATCCCGGTGCCGAAGTTCGCCGCGGTCAGCTCGCGCGCCGGGCTGGAAACGGCGGTGCAGCACACCGGCTTGCCGGCGGTGCTGAAAACCCGCCGCATGGGCTACGACGGCAAGGGCCAGTTCGTGCTGCGCAGCAGCGCCGATCTGGACGCCGCCTGGGCGCAGCTCGGCACGCAGCCCTTGATCCTGGAAGCCTTCGTGCCGTTCGAGCGCGAAGTCTCCTGCCTGGCGGTGCGCGGCCGCGACGGCGCCATCGCCTTCTATCCGCTGGTGCAGAACGTGCACCGCAGCGGCATCCTGCGCACCGCGCGGCCGCAGGCCGGCGATCCGCTGCAGGCGCTGGGCGAGGACTACGCCCGGCGCGTGCTGCTGCACCTGGATTATGTCGGCGTGCTGGCCTTCGAGTTCTTCGTCGCCGACGGCGGCTTGCTGGCCAATGAGATCGCGCCGCGCGTGCACAATTCCGGCCACTGGAGCATCGAGGGCGCGGAGTGCTCGCAGTTCGAGAACCACCTGCGCGCCATCGCCGGGCTGCCGCTGGGCTGCACCGCGCTGCGCGGCGAATCGGTGATGGTCAACTTCATCGGCAGCGCGCCGCCGCTGGCGGCGCTGGCAGCGCTGGAAGGCGTGCACATCCATCTCTACGGCAAGCAGCCCAAGCCGCAGCGCAAGATCGGCCATGCCACGGTGACGGCGGCCGACGGCGCCACCCTGCAGGCGCGGCTGCAGCAGCTCGAAGCCCTGCTCGACCCCGATCACTGAGTTGCGACGCGGATCGCGGCCGCGCGCCGCGGAATGCGCTAACTTGTGTCCTGCTCAGCCCGGGTTCAGCTGCCTTGTCCTATGGTGGCACCCTGGGTCAACCGACCAGACGGCGCAAGCCGCTCATCCAAGGGAGAAAGCCGGCCATGTTCAACATCACGCGGGCGCAATATCTGCTGTTGCCGCAGTTCGGCCGCAAACTGCTGCTGCAGGCACTGGCGCTGGGCCTGGCGGCGCCGCTCGCCGCCTGCGTCGAGCCCGACGAGACCTACGAACAGCCGCAGCCGGTGTACCAGCAGCAACCTGCGCCGCAACCGGTCTATCCGCAGGAGGCGCCGCCGCAGCAGCCCTATGCGCCGCCAGCCGATGCCTCCTCGTATCCGCCGCAGGACAGCTATCCGCAGGAAGGCTCCTACGAGGCCCCGGTCAGCGCGCCCGAGCCGCCGCCGCCGCTGCCGGTCTATGAGCAGCCGGAATGCCCCGGACCGGGCTATGTCTGGACGCCGGGTTACTGGGCCTACAACGGCGGCTATTACTGGGTTCCGGGCACCTGGGTGCAGCCGCCACGGCCGGAGGTCTACTGGACGCCGGGCTACTGGGGCTGGAGCAACAACGTGTTCATTTTCCACCTGGGCTACTGGGGCCCGCACGTCGGGTATTACGGCGGCATCAACTACGGCCATGGTTACGGCGGCTACGGCTACGAGGGTGGCCGCTGGGAAGGCGGCGAGTTCCACTACAACCGCACCGTGAACAACGTCAACGTCACCAATATCCACAACACCTACAACACCACCGTGATCAACAACGTCACGGTCAACAACGTCAGTTACAACGGCGGAGCGGGCGGCACCAACGCGCGGCCCACGCAGCAGGACATGGCGTTCCGCAACGAGCAGCATTTCCGGCCGACGCCGGAGCAGATGCAGCACCAGAACGTCGCCAGCGGCAATCACGCCATGTACGTGTCGGAGAACCGCGGCCAGCCGCAGCTGGCGGCGACTCCGCGCGCGGGCCAGTTCAACCTGCCGGGCGGCACGCGGAGCATGGTTCAGCCCGGCGGACCGCTGCGTCCGCAGCAGCAGCCATTCGAGCAGCAGCGGCAGCTGGACCAACAGCGGCAGCAGCAGATGCAGCAACAGGAGCAGCAAAGACAGCAGGAACAACAGCGGCAGTCGCAGGAACAGGAACAGCAGCGGCAGCAGCAGATGCAGCAGCAGGAACAGCAAAGACAGCTGGAACAGCAGCGGCAGTCGCAGCAACAGGAGCAGCAGCGGCAGCAGGAACAGCAACGGCAGCAGCAGTTCGAGCAGCAGCGGCAGATGCAGCAGGAACAACAGCGCCAGCAGCTCATGCAGCAACAGCAAGCGCAGCAGCGTCAGCAACAGATGCAACAGCAGCAGGCGCAGCAACGGCAGAACCAGCAGCTGCAGCAACAGCGCGAGGAGCAATATCGCCAGCAGCAACAACAGCAACAACAGCAACAACAACAGTACCGCCAGCCGCAATATCAGCAGCAGCGTCAGCCGCAACCGCCGCCGCAGGTCAATCGTCCGGCGCCGCCGGCCAACAACGCCGGACAGGCGCAACGCGCCAATCCGCCGCCGGCGCACACACAGCAGCGGGAAGGCGAGCACGAACACGACCGCTGAAAACAGCGGGGCCGGCGTGATGGCGCACGCCGGCCCCGTTCGCAGCCGACGCGTGGCTCAGAGTTTTTTCAGCGTCGCGTTCACTTCCTTCCACAGATCGCGGTACGCCTCGGCGGCGTAGCCGTAGGACTCGAACACTTCCAGCGGCGCGCGATGCTCGCCCATGCGCTCCACGGCGGAGGCATAGGGAATCACCGTCTTGCACACATCCTTGATCAGCTTGGGCGGCTGCTCGATCAGCATGCGGTGCAGCAGGCGGCGGCGGTCGGCCATCGAAAAGAATGGTTTGAGCGCGCTGCGCGCATAGCCTTCGGCGTCGAAGTACTCGATCACCGTCTTCAGTGCGCGCAGCGACAGATGCGTCGGCACCGTCGGCACCAGCACCAGGTCGGACGCGGTGAAGATGTTGTCGGCCAGATGCGACAGGCTCGGCGGGCTGTCCAGCACCACGAGGTCGTAGCGGCGGTTGACCGGCTTGAGCTTTTGCAGCAGTGCATCGTTGCCGCCGTCCTTGCGCAGCCAGGTGTCGAGATGGCGCGAATGCAGGTCGGCCGGCAGCAGATGAAGCTTGTCGTAGGCGGTGTTCTGGATCTGGCCCTCGATGTCGGCACCCGCCCGCCACAGCGACTTGTCAGGCGCCTGTTCGGTATTGGCCTGCAGATACCAGCTGGCGGCGCCCTGTGGATCGAGATCCCACAGCAAGGTGCGCAACCCGGACTGTGATGCCAGGTAAGCCAGGTTGACCGCGGCGGCGGTCTTGCCAACGCCGCCCTTGAGGTTGTAGACCGCCAGGGTCTTCATGCGCGCGCCTCCCCTTGTGCAGCTTTGCTGCACCTTGCACGGCCGATCCGTATCGGTACTTCCAAATCAGCGATACGCTGAATTTAGAACAATTTCACGGACTTGGCACAAGCCGCCAGGATGGCGCCGCGGCCGCGCCCTGGCATTGCCGCAACGCGCACACTTATTTTTATTTTAAATCAATAAGTTACTGGAATCAGACGTCGAGGTTGCTGACCAGCAGGGCGTGATGTTCGATGAAGTCGCGGCGCGGCTCCACGTCCTCGCCCATCAACGTGGTGAAGATCTGGTCCGCCGCCACCACGTCCTCGACCTGCACCCGTACCAGCCGGCGCACCTGCGGGTCCAGCGTGGTTTCCCACAACTGGCCCGGGTTCATTTCTCCCAGACCCTTGTAGCGCTGGATCACCAGCCCGCGGCGCGTCTCGTTGATCAGCCAGTCGTAGGCCTGCTCGATGCTGCCCACCGCCAGGCTGCGCTCACCACGGCGGATGCTGGCCCCTTCGCCGAGCAATCTGCCACTCTGCTCGTTGAAGCGCATCATCTGCTGGTAGTCGATGCCGGCGAAGAAGTCGGCGCCGAAGCTGTACTGGTGACTCAGGCCGTGCAGTCTGCGCTCGACGGCGAGCAAGGGCCCGCTGTCGCCGATGACGGCTTTGACCTGGTAGCGCGAGGCGCTATGGCCGTCATTGAGCGCGGCGCTGAACGCGTCGGCCCAGCTTTCCAGCGCGGCGGCCTCCGCCGGCAGCGGCGGCATCTTGCGCAGCTGCTGCAGCAGGTCGAATTCGTAGTGGCGCGACAGGCGCTGCACCACACCGTTGAGGTGCGAGTGGTCGCGCATCAGTTGCGACAAGGTGGCCTTGCTCACCGGCGGCTGGCCAGCGGCGGGCAGCAGCTCGGCCTCGTCCAGTGCCGCGCGCAGCTGCCACTCCTCCATCTCGCGGTCGTCCTTGATATAGCTCTCCTGCTTGCCGGCCTTGAGCTTGTACAGCGGCGGCTGCGCGATGTAGACGTGGCCGCGCTCGACCAGGCTGTACATATGGCGGTAGAAGAAGGTCAGCAGCAGGGTGCGGATGTGGGCACCGTCCACGTCCGCGTCGGTCATGATGATGATGCGGTGGTAGCGCAGGTTTTCCGGCTTCATCTCGTCGCGGCCGATACCACAGCCCAGCGCGGTGATCAGGTTGCCGACTTCCTGCGAGGACAGCATCTTCTCCAGGCGCGCCTTCTCGACGTTGAGGATCTTGCCCTTCAGCGGCAGGATTGCCTGGAAGCGGCGGTCGCGGCCCTGCTTGGCGGAGCCACCGGCGGAATCGCCCTCAACCAGGAAGATTTCGGACTGCGCAGGGTCCTTTTCCTGGCAGTCGGCCAGCTTGCCCGGCAGGCCGGCGATATCCAGCACGGTCTTGCGCCGGTTCAGCTCCTTGGCCTTGCGCGCGGCTTCGCGCGCGCGCGCCGCGTCCACCACCTTGGCGCCGATGATCTTGGCTTCGCGCGGGCGCTCCAGCAGGAATTCCTTGAGTTTTTCCAGCAGCACCGATTCGACCGCGCTCTTCACTTCGGACGAGACCAGCTTTTCCTTGGTCTGTGAGGAGAACTTCGGATCGCGCACCTTGACCGACAACACCGCGGTGAGGCCTTCTCGGGCGTCGTCGCCGATCGGCTCGACCTTTTCCTTCTTGGCCAGGCCCTCGCTTTCAAGATACTCGTTGATGGTGCGAGTCAGCGCATTGCGGAAGCCGGTCAGATGGGTGCCGCCGTCCTTCTGCGGGATGTTGTTGGTGAAGCAGTACACACCCTCCTGGTAGGAGTCGTTCCACTGCAG